>NZ_JBQEPL010000003.1:0-568900 GCF_052045505.1 Sphingomonas sp. 22176
GCGCTCGGCAACAAGGACTGCCTCTACGTCACCATGGGTGCACAGGAGGTGATCTTCTCCGGCGAAGGCGCGCGTTTCTATCTGGCGTCCTGCCCGGCGCACAAGGCGTTCACCACCCGGAAGCTCGGCATCGCCGATGCCAATGCGCTGGAGCGCGGGAGCCTCGCCGAGTCCAACGAGCGAACGATCTACCAGCTGGTCATCCCCGGCGTGTGCGACAGCGCGCAGCTGGTGATGGGGCTGACCGTGCTCAAGCCGGGCAGCGTGTGGAACACCATGCCGCCGCACGTCCATGAGCGCCGCAGCGAGATCTATTTCTATTTCGAGCTCGACGACCTGGAGAAGGATCGGGTGATGCATTTCATGGGCGAGGGCGAGGCGACCCGGCATATCGTCCTGGCCAACGAGGAAGCGGTGATCAGCCCGCCCTGGTCGATCCATATGGGTGCGGGCACCAAGGCCTATGCCTTCATCTGGGCGATGGCCGGCGAGAACCAGGATTATACCGACATGCAGGTGCTGGATATCTGCCAGCTGGCTTGAGCGCCTAGCTCCCCCTCCCGCGCGCGGGAGGGGGCTGGGGGGTGGGCCCCCGGCCTTCGCGCGCAGTGGACTTCATGGATAGCGGGGGCCCACCCCCCGACCCCCTCCCGCAAGCGGGCGGGGGAGAGGGATATGCCATGACCAACCCCTTCGATCTCACCGGCCGGGTCGCCATCGTCACCGGCGCGAATACCGGTATCGGGCAGGCGATCGCGGTCGCGCTGGCGGCGGCGGGTGCCGATGTCGCCTGTGTCGGTCGTACGCCTGCCGAGGAAACGGTCGACAAGATCGCCGCGCTGGGCCGCCGCGCGGAGATCGTCTCCGCCGATCTGTCCACCATCGCGCCGGTCGAGCAGGTGGTCGACCAGACGCTGGCGCGGCTCGGGCGGCTGGATATCCTCGTCAACAATGCCGGCATCATCCGCCGCGCCGATGCGGTCGACTTCACCGAGGCGGACTGGGACGCGGTGATCGACACCAACCTCAAATCGGTGTTCTTCCTCTGCCAGGCGGCCGGGCGCCACATGATCGCGCAAGGCAGGGGACGGATCATCAACATCGCGTCGATGCTCACCTTCCAGGGCGGTATCCGGGTGCCGAGCTATACCGCGTCCAAGGCGGGGGTGGGCGGCCTCACCAAGCTGCTCGCCAACGAATGGGCGCGGCACGGGGTGACGGTCAACGCGATCGCGCCCGGCTATATCGCCACGAACAACACGGCCGCGCTGCAGGCGGACGCTACGCGCAACGCCGCGATCCTCGATCGCATCCCGGCAGGTCGATGGGGCGACCCGGCGGATCTGGGCGGCGCGGCGGTGTTCCTCGCGTCCGACGCTGCGGCCTATGTGCAGGGCCACATCCTAGCGGTCGACGGCGGATGGCTCGCCCGGTGAGCCAGGGCTGGACTCGGCGCCGGGCGCTCGGAGCAGGGGCGGCGCTGGTTGCCGCGACGACCGCACGGGCAGCCCCGGACGGCGTGGTTCGCACCACGGCGGGCGACTTTGTCGGTACCCGATCCGGCAGCGTGCGGGCGTTCCGCGGCATTCGCTATGGCACCGCCCCGCGCTTCCGCGCGCCGATTGCCTTCGCGGCGCCGGGGCAGACCTTCGCGGCCGACCGCTTCGGCCCGGTCTGCCCGCAGCGCGGCCCCTATGGCCCGCAGGACGAAGACTGCCTCTACCTTAATATCTGGACCGCCGAAGCGGACACCCGGGCGCGCAAGCCGGTGATGCTCTACATCCATGGCGGCGCCTATTCGAACGGCAGCGTCACCGATCCGCTCAATGACGGCGAGGCGCTCGCGGCGCGGGGCGATGTGGTGGTGGTGACCGTCAACCACCGGCTGAATGCGCTCGGCTATCTCTATCTCGCGCGGTTCGATCCGCGATTCGCCGACAGCGGCAATGCCGGGCAGCTGGACCTGATCCTGGCGCTGCAATGGGTGCAGGCCAACATCGCCGCGTTCGGCGGGGATCCGCAGCGCGTGATGGTGTTCGGCCAGTCCGGGGGCGGGGCCAAGATCGCGACGATGATGGGCATGCCGGCCGCGCAGGGGCTGTTCCACCGCGCCGCGACGATGAGCGGCCAGCAGGTGACCGCGTCCGGCCCGCTCAACGCGACCGCGCGGGCGCGCGCCTATCTTGCTGCGCTGAAGCTTTCGGAGCGCGACCTTTCCGCTTTGCTCGACCTGCCGGTTGCCCGGCTCGTCGAAGCGCTCGACGCGACGGACCCGATCCTCGGCGGCGGCCTGTATTTCGGGCCGGTGCTCGACATGAAATGGCTCACTCGCCATCCCTTCTGGCCGGACGCCAATCCGCTGGGCAACGCGATCCCGATGATGCTGGGCAATGTGCACGACGAGACCAGGGCGTTCCTGTCGCCGGATTCGGAAAAGGTGCGCGGGCTCGACTGGGACAATCTGGCCGCGCGCATGGCGCCCGAGCTGAAGATCGACATCCTGCCCGAATGGGTGGTGGCGCAATATCGCGCGCATTTTCCGGACTGGTCGCCGACCGACATCTTCTACGCCGCCACCACCGCAGGCCGCAGCTGGCGCGGACAGGTGATCGAGGCCGAGGTGCGGGCTGCCGCAGGCGCACCCACGTTCGTCTATCAGGTCGATTTCACCTCGCGCACCGATCCGCGGCGCGGCGCCTTCCACACGATGGACATCCCACTGGTGTTCGGGACGCTCGCTGCCAAGGGATCACAGACCGGCGCGGCGGCCGACGCGCGTGCCGCGAGTGCGGCGATGCAGGATCGTTTCGTCGCCTTCGCCCGGACCGGGGATCCCAATGCTGCGGGGATGCCGCGCTGGCCGCGCTACGATATCGCGACCCGAGCGACGATGGTGTTCGACACGCACAGCCACGTCGAAAACGATCCGCGCCGCTGGCAGCGTGAGCTCTTCGCGCGCGTGCCTTATATCCAGCCGGGTAGCTGACCGGCGATCGCCGGGAAGCGACCGAACGGCTGACACACCGCGGCATCGTGCCTGCGGTGCGATCCGCCCTGTCTACGACGCTCCAAACCAGTGACGGAAAAGACAGCATCCGCTGTGCGAAACGCCTGTTGACACCGGTTACCATAACGCGCAGAAAAGGCGTGGGGACAGCGGGCGAAGACCCGTGGACCCCGGGGAGGATCGAACAGACACGCGGATATCGCGTGCAGAGGCCCTCCTCACGGATTGGACGACGGTAGCGCGCAGGCGCGCGCGGCCGCTTTCAGAACGGACCGTCCTGCGGGGACGAAGGGAGAGAGAAATGGCTGAGGGGTTCTCGGTGCCGGGACAGGCACGCATGCGGCACTTGCGGGGTGTTTCGGCGGGTGCGCTGATCCTGGCGCTGGCCGCGCCGACGGCAGCCGCGGCGCAGGTGGCGTCGGGTAGCCAGCAGACGGACCCGTCGGCTGGGATCGAAAGCGGACAGGCCGAAAATCAGGAAATCATCGTCACCGGCTTTCGTCGCTCGCTCGATGCGGCGCTGAACGTGAAGCGCGATTCGGTGGCCGCGGTCGACGCGATCGTCGCCGAAGACATCGCCAAGTTCCCCGACCAGAATCTGGCGGAATCGCTCCAGCGCATCCCCGGCATCTCGATCCAGCGCGATGCGGGCGAGGGGCGGGCGATCACCGTGCGCGGTCTCGGCGCGCAGTTTACCCGCGTCCGGGTCAACGGCATGGAAACGGTGGCGACCTCGACCGACGGTGCCAGCGCGAACCGCGATCGCGCGTTCGATTTCAACGTGTTCGCCTCCGAGCTGTTCACCTCGATCGTCGTCCACAAGACGGCTGAAGCCTCGCTTGACGAGGGCTCGCTGGGCGCGGTGGTCGACCTCAACACCGGCAATCCGCTGGCCGGCAAGACCGGCTTCACCGCGGTCGGATCGGCCCAGGCCAGCTACAATGATCTCTCCAAGAACGTGCGGCCGCGCCTGGCGGGCCTGCTCTCCTGGAAGAACGAGGCCGGAACGTTCGGCGCCTCCGTGTCGGCGGCCTACAGCAAGACCAACAATCTCGAGTTGGGCAACAACACCGTGCGCTGGGCCCAGGCGCGCTTCGACTCGGTGAACGGCACGCCTTGCTTCTACAACAGCGCGACCGGCACCACGCCGGTGCGCAACAGCGGCGGCACCTATCGCTCCAGCGCGGCGTGCAACCAGGCGGCGCTCGCCTTCCATCCACGCATCCCGCGCTACGGCGAGGTGCGGCACGATCGCGAGCGGCTGGGCATCACCGGCAGCGTCCAGTTCGCACCCAGCGACCGGACCAAGATCTCGATCGACGGCCTTTATTCGCGCTTCAAGGAGACGCGCGAGGAGAAATGGGGCGAGGTGCTCCTGCGCTCCAACGAACGCTCGATCGACCTGCTCAACCCGACCTATGACACCAAGGGCAACATGGTGTCGGCCACGCTCAACGATGCCTGGGTCCGCACCGAGCATTATCTGCGCAAGTCGCAGACCGAATTCTACCAGATCGGCGGCAGCTGGGACCAGGACGTCACCGACAAGCTCCGCTTCACCTTGCTCGGCGGCATCTCGAAATCGGCTGCGAACATCCCGTTGGAGACGACCTTCGTCTTCGACAACCGCACCGCGCAGAATTACAGCTACGACTATACCAACATGTGGCAGCCGAAGCTCACCTTCGGCACCAGCGTCACCGATCCAGCGAACTTCCAGCTGGCCGAGATCCGCGATCGCCCCTCCAACGTCACCAACAAGTTCCGCACCGCACAGCTGCGCGGGGAGTGGGACGTGACCGACGGCTTCCAGGTCAAGGCGGGCGGGGTCTATCGGCGCTTCTCCTTCGATTCCGTCGCATATACCCGTGACGCCGTGGTGTGCCCGACCAATGCGGCCGCCGCGCGCGATGCGGTGCTGGGCAACGTGACTTGCTCGGGATCGGGCCAGGTTTTCGCGCCGGGCGCGGTCTATGGCTATCCGGCGGCGGGGCTGGGCGAGACGTTCAACCTCGGCAATGCCGGCCAGCCCTCGGGCACGACCACCAGCTTCCTCATTCCCAATATCGACGCTTCGGCCAAATATACCGGCCTCTACAATCGCCCGCTGGCGATCGACGCGGGCAACATCCGCAACGTCGTCGAGGCGGTGAAGGGCGGCTATCTCGAATTCGACGTGAAGGGCGACCTGTTCGGCCTGCGCTACGCCGCCAATGCCGGCATGCGCTATGCCCGCACCGACCAGACCTCGACCGGCCTCAACAACGGCGTGGCGGTGACGGTGAAGCGCAACTACGACGATTGGCTGCCTGCGCTGAACGTCGCGCTGTTCCCGACCGAGAAGGTGATCCTGCGCGGCGCCGTCTCCAAGGTGATGACCCGGCCGACACTGGGCAACCTGACCCCGGGCGGTTCAGTCGACGGCTTCAACTACAAGATCAGCTTCGGCAACCCGCAGCTCGATCCGTTCCGCGCGACGTCCTACGATCTGGCGGCCGAATGGTATTTCGCCCCGCAGTCGATCTTCTCGGTCGCGCTGTTCAAGAAGAACGTCGAGAGCTTCCCGGTGTCGGTGACCACCTCGGGCACCTACGCCTCGACCGGCCTGCCGCTGTCGATCATCCCGCCGAGCTCGCCCGCGGCGTCGAATCCGGAGGGACAGCTCTGGCAGATCAGCTCGATCACCAGCGGTAAGGGTGCGTCGCTGAAGGGCATGGAAATCTCGTTCCAGACCGCCTTTCGCTTCCTGCCAGGGTTCCTCAAGAATTTCGGCATGATCGCCAATGCGACCTTCATCGACTCCGATGCCGCCTACACCCAGAGCGGACCAGCAGTTGCGCCCGGCGGCGCGCTGGTCGCGGTGACGCGGACCGAGACGCTCTACGGCCTGTCGAAGCGCGCCTATAACGGCACGCTCTATTATGAGGACCAGAAGTTCAGCGCGCGCGGCTCGGTGAGCTATCGCGGGCCGTATATCGATGGCGGCTCGGGCACCGGCAACATCTTCGAAGGCTATAATTCGTCGCTCAACGTCGATGCCTCTATCCGGTACAAGATCACGCCGAATGTCGAAGTGTCGCTGGAAGGCACCAACCTCACCGACGACTATCGGGATCGCTACACCGATCTCGATGCCAACCGGAACTATGAATATAACCACTTTGGTCGCACGATCCTGATCGGCGCCCGCTTCAAGATGTGAGCGACGCGCGAGGGAGGAACGGCATGCCGGGGATAGACCGCAGAAGCGCCCTGTTCGGAACGTTTGCGCTCGGCATCGGCGGCGTAGCGGCGGCGCAGACAGCGCCGCCTGCGGTGCCCGGCAGGCCGGTGCCGGGTCCGGCGGATCCGCAAGAGACGATCGAACTGTGGCCGGGCGGCGCGCCGGGGGTGCCTGCCGTGCCGCCGGTCGAGTCCGTCGACGAGCGGAGCAAGGACGCGCATTTCGCAGATCGTGCGGTCCATGGGATCACCCGTCCAAGGCTCGTCGTGTTCCGGCCGGAACGGCCCAACGGGACGTCGGTGCTGCTCTTTCCCGGGGGCGGCTATCGCTGGGTGGTGGTCGACAAGGAAGGCTATGAGATGGGCCGCTGGCTGGCCGCGCGCGGCTACACCGCCTTCGTGCTGTTCTACCGGCTGCCGGGCGAGGGCTGGGGTGCGGGCCCGGATGTCGCGCTTTCCGATGCGCAGCGGGCGACGCGGATACTTCGCGCGCGCGCCGGCGACTTCGGCATCCGACCCGACAGAGTGGTTGCCATGGGCTTCTCGGCGGGGGGGCACCTTTGCGGCGACCTCGCGACCCGCTTCGATGTCCCCAGCTATGCCGCGGTGGATGCGGCGGACCGTCTCTCCGCCCGCCCGGACGGCGCGGCACTGCTCTATGCCGTCCAGTCGATGACACTGCCGACCGCGCATTCCGGCTCGCGCACACAGTTGCTGGGCGCGCAGGCCAGCCCCGCGCTGGAACGCGCCCACACGCCTGCGCGGAACGTAACGGCACGGACGCCACCCTGCTTCCTGCTCCATGCCGAGGACGATGCGAGCGTGCCGGTGGAAAACACGCTGGAGATGCGCGCGGCGCTGCGGGCGGCGGGCGTGCTTGCGGAGACGCATCTCTTCCCCGAGGGCGGCCACGGCTTCGGGCTGCGGCTGGCGGCCGGAAAGCCCGTCCAGGTCTGGCCCGAGCTGTTCCGGCGCTGGGCCGAGGCGCGGGGTCTCGCGTGATGCGGATCGGCCGACGCGATTTGTTGGCGGGCGCCGTTGCCGGGGCGGGGGCGCCCGCGCTCGCAGGATCGACGACGCTGCCGCCTGCCGAGGTCGCATGGGCCCGCGGTTTCGACAATCAGCGGAAGCCCGATCTCGGTGACGGGCGCTTCCTCAACCCGCTGCTCGCGGGCGACCATCCCGATCCCGCCATTCTGAAGGACGGCGCCGACTATTACATGACCTTCTCCAGCTTCGACAGCTATCCGGGGCTGACGATCTGGCACAGCCGCGATCTGGTGAACTGGCAGCCGCGCACGTCCGCGCTGACCCGCAACATCGGCTCGGTATGGGCGGTGAGCCTCGAGAAGCATGGCGGCCGCTATTTCCTCTACGTGCCGGTGAAGGCATCGCCCAACACCATCTACGTGCTCTGGGCGGACCATATCGACGGTCCCTGGAGCGACCCGATCGACCTCGGGCTGCACGCGCATATCGACCCCTGCCACGCGGTCGGCGAGGATGGATCGCGCTGGCTGTTCCTGTCGGGCGGCGATCGGGTGCGGCTGGCCGCGGACGGGCTGTCGGTCGCCGGCCCGGTCGAGCATGTCTATGAGCCCTGGCGCTATCCTGAGGACTGGGACGTCGAGAGCTTCTCGCCCGAAGGCCCCAAGATCGTGCGTCGTGGCGGCTGGTTCTACATGATCACGGCGGTGGGCGGCACCGCGGGACCGCCTACCGGCCATATGGTGATCGTCGCTCGCGCCCGATCGATCCACGGACCTTGGGAGAACGACCCCGGCAACCCGGTGGTGCGCACGCGCGACGAGAGCGAGCGCTGGTGGTGCCGCGGCCATGCCAGTCTGGTCGAGGGACCGGACGGCTCCTGGTGGTCGGTCTATCACGGCTATGAGAACGGCTTCTGGACACTGGGGCGGCAGGCGTTGCTCGATCCGATCCGCTGGACTGCGGACGGCTGGTTCCGCATGACCGGGGGCGACCTTTCCGCGCCGATCGCCAAGCCGCGCGGCGGCAGCGCAGTGCCGCACGGGCAGCCGCTTTCGGACCGGTTCGAGACGCTGGATTTTGGAAGGAAGTGGAATTTCTTCCGGCCGGGGCCGGATGAAGCCGAGCGCGTGCGCATGCGCGGCGGTATGCTCGAACTGGCAGGCCGCGGCAGTGCCCCGCACGATTCCGCGCCGTTGCTCCTCACCGCGGGCGACCAGGCCTATCAGTTCGAATGTACGATCGAGATCGACGGGGGCGCCACCGCGGGCTTGCTGCTGTTCTACGACGACCGGCTCTATTGCGGGTTGGGTTTCGATGCCGAGCGTTTCGTGACGCATCAATATGGTGCGGAGCGCGGGCGCCCGCCGCATGCGCATGGCCGCGTGTTGCGCATGCGGGTGGTGAACCGCCGGCACATCGTCTCGCTCTGGACAAGCGGGGACGAGGGGCGGAGCTGGCAGCGCTTTGACCGCGGCATGGAGGTGTCCGGCTATCACCACAATGTGCGCGGCGGCTTTCTCATGCTGCGCCCGGGACTGTACTGCGCCGGCCCGGGCCACGCGCGCTTCCGCGACTTTCGCTTCACGGCGCTCGTGGAAGGGTGAGCCGCTGAGATCCATCGCCATCGCTTCTCGCAGTATGCTTGCGATTGCGCGGCTGTGTGCCGGCACTTCATTGCCGCGACCGTACAGGCGGAACGGTGCGGCGTTACGGCTTCTCAGAGGTTGCAAAGTGGCACGAGATTTCCTGGGGTTGCAGGAATCGAATAACCATATTCACTGTACCCATCAGACCCCACTCACCTGTTCGTAAATCGGGTTCGCAGCAGAAATGCGGGCCCGTTTCAGGCGGGAGATACGCTGCTACAATTTCGCAGTTGGTGGAGGTGTCACGGCCTAAAACCAGCAGGAGCGCGGGGGCATGGGTCTGCCAGGTTCAGGGATTTGCCGGCGGAGCGCCGAACGGTCATTCACACTCAAGACCGATGCTCGCGTGGTCGAAAAACGACTATCAACGGCGCCCCGCTGCTGGCTGAACGATATGCGGACACGAGCAGAAGCGCGAGATGGACGCTCCCCAGGGGCGCCGGCAACAGCGGCAAGGTCTCGGCCGGGCGGGCGCATAGATCCAGGTCGGCGACATGGTCGTCGCCCGGCTGCCCGTCGCCGCAACAACACGCTGCATGCGTTCGGGGAATTGCCGATCGAACTCGTTCCAGCTTGAACGAAGGAAGGCGGCGCTGCCCACCCGTCCTCGAACGCGGCACCGGACCCGATCCGGCGAGCTGGCCGCATGTACTCTGCGTGGGGCATGGCCTGGGTCCTCTATATGCAGACTTTCCCGCCCTACCTCAGGCCGCTGCGTTTGGCGTTCTTGCGATCTTCGCGATGCTGCGAGCTAGCCTGGCGAACCGCGCCAAGGCGTCAGTGCTCATTTCTACCCGCCAGCTTCAGAGTATCGGTCCGCTCATGGTCTCCAGGGCCTCTCGGGTAAGATGGGAAAGCTTTAGCACCTTGTCCGGAACGGCGTATCCCCAGAGCCGATACATGCGCGCGACGATTTCGGCCATCAGTACCAGCTCAGGTGTGTGGTCTTCCGCCCGGTGGCTCATGATGATCGGCGAGGTTGCGACCTCCGCCAGATCATGGAAGTGGACACCGTCGATGTGGGACTTGCGGACCGATTCCGGAACGATGCAGATGCCCTCTTCTGCCGCCACCAACCCTAGCGCGATCTGCAGTTCGCGCGCTTCATGGACCACCCGCGGCGATAGGCCGCGATCGCCGAACAGGCTGACGAGTTCGACCAGCGACAGATCGACGTCCGGCGCGGTGCGGCGGAACTCACGGATCAGCGGCGGCAGGCGGGCATGATGGTCAAGGCGACGAAACCGATCACGAAGCGCCGCTGCTCTGCCCTGACCGCGCGCGCCACCATGTCGCGCATTTCGCCGATCCGCCCGATCAACTGGGTTGCCTGCTCGAACACCAGCCGCCCTACCGGGGTGAGGCGCAGCGGCCGCGCAGAGCGATCGAACAAAGGAGCGCCGATCTCCGCCTCGAGCTGCTGAATCTGTCGGCTGAGCGGCGGCTGGGAGATGTGCAGCCGCTCAGCGGCGTGGGTGAAGTTTCGCGCCTCGGCAACCGCAAGGAAGTAGCGCAACTGGCGAAGGCCATGATGGAACCATACCTGTCAGGTATAGGGTCCAGACTTCGATAGTCTTGGGATCGCGCCGCCCCCAGGCGTAGCTGCGGGGGATGGAGCCCATACCGAGGACCGAAAGTGAGAATCCAGCTCGATCGAGGCCATTTTAGTCGACCTGTCGACCATCCGCCCGAACGTGCTTGCGATGGCAACGATGCGCCATCAGAGCATCGTGCTGGTCCGTATCCGGATGAGCGACGGCATCGAGCGCATCGGCGAAGGCACGACCATCGCTGGCCTGAGCTATGGCGAGGAAAGCGCCGAGGGCATCAAATCTGCCATCGACACGTACATGGCACCGGTGCTCGCGACGTGTGATCTGGAACGTGTCGCCGAAACGATGGCTGCAATCGGCCGCCATGTCGTCGGCAACCGCATCGCCAAGTGCGCGGTCGAAAGTGCGTTGCCGGACGCTGCCGGCAAACGGCTCGGCGTCCCGGTCTCCACCCTTGTCGGCGGCGGTCGCGTTCGCGACACGCTGCCCGTCGCATGGACGCTGGCTAGCGGCGATCCCGGGCGTGACATCGAAGAGGCCGCCGCGATGATCGAAGCGTGGCGGCACAATAGTTTCAAGCTGAAGATCGGTAAGCGCGACGTGCGCGAGGACGTGGCGCATGTCGCGGCGATCAAGCGCGCGATCGGCGATGCCGGCAGCGTTCGCGTCGACGTCAACCAGGGGTGGGACGAAGTGCAGGCCGATCTTGGCATGCAGCTTCTGGCGGATGTCGGCTGCGATCTCGTCGAGCAGCCGGTGGCGAAAGATGCGCTGCCCGCAATGGCACGACTATCTGCCCGGCAGGGTATTCCCTTGATGGCGGATGAGGCGCTGCACGGGCCGCGTTCCGCCTTCGCGACCGCCGATGCCGCGGGCGTGGGGCTGTATGGCGGTACCATGCTGGAGGCAGGTGTAGGGACAGCGGCATCGGCGCATCTCTTCGCGACGCTGCCGCGGCTGGCCTGGGGTACCGAGTTGTTCGGGCCCCTGCTGCTGACCGAGGAGATTCTTGCCGAGTCGCTCGACGATGCCGATTTCGCGCTCCGCGTGTCTGATGGCCCGGGCTTCGGCGCCATCGATCCGGACAAGTTGGCTCATTTCCGGCGCGACCGCACCGCGCCAACCCTGCATGTTGTGGGAGCGGGGCTGATGCTGTTCCTGGTTGAAATGGACGTCGCCATCCCACAGGGGTTCGATGCCGGTGAAGCCGAGCGCCTCAAGGTGGCGGAGAAGGCCCGGTTCCAGGAACTGCAGCCCGCTGGCACTTGGCGTCATATCTGGCGGGTAGTGGGTCGCTACGTCAACGTCAGCATCTTCGACGTCGAAAGCAACGCGCAACTCCACACCTATATTGCATCCTCCGAGTGCGTTCGTCCTCATGGTCGCCGCGGAGATAGGCTCGCCGAAAGCCATTTTTTCTGCATGCAGCGACCTGCCATTCATCGCTCGAAGCTCCGTAAGCAGCGCAAGCACCTGCTCGGAGGGAAGAACCCCGATGCGGGCGTCTGCCAAGTGCTTCAGGTTTCCCTTGCCGCCGCTGGAGCACCGAAGCGCGCATACAGCGTCGGGAGCACGAACAGCGTGAGCAGGGTCGCGCTTACCAAGCCGCCGATCACGACCGTCGCCAGCGGCTTCTGGACCTCGGCGCCGGCGCCATGTCCAAGTGCCATCGGCACGAAGCCGAGGCTGGCGACCAGCGCGGTCATCGCCACGGCGCGGAGGCGCGCGAGTGCGCCTCCGCGGGCGGCTTCTGCCCGATCGGTACCTTGGGCGACGAGTTGCCGGATGGAGGTGACCATCACCAACCCATTGAGCACCGCAATACCGGACAGCGCGATGAAGCCCACCGCTGCCGAGATCGAGAAGGGCATGCCCCGCAGCAGCAGGGCCAGAACCCCGCCCACCAGAGCCAGTGGTACGCCGGTAAACACGATCGCCGCGTCTCGGACATTCCCCAGCGCGCCGTAGAGTAGCATCAGGATCAACACGAAGCAGGCTGGGACAACAATTGCCAGCCGGTCGCTGGCTGAGGCGAGGTTCTGGAACTGCCCGCCCCATTCGAGCCAGCTGCCCGCCGGCAAAGCGAGGTCTCGCGCGATTGCCGCCTGCGCTTCCGCGACCACGCTCGCCACGTCACGCCCCCGCACATTTGCCTGGACGACGACGCGCCTCTTGCCGTTTTCGCGGCTGATCTGGTTCGGGCCGTCGAGCAGACGGATGTCCGCGACCGAAGAGAGCGGCACAAAGGCTCCCGCAGGCGTCGGCACGGTAACCTGGCCGAGCGCCTCCATGTCGGCGCGCATCGCATCGTCCAGACGGATGACGATCGGAAATCGCCGGTCACCCTCGAAAATCACGCCGGCCTGGCGCCCTCCTACGGCAGCGGAGACGGTCTCCGTTACATCCTGCGCTCGGACGCCGAGCCGGGCCGCCGCGTCATGGTTGAATGCGATGTCGAGCATCGGCAGGCCCTCCGTCTGCTCGACCTTCACGTCCTCCGCGCCCGGCACCTTGCGTAAAGCCGCCGCGATCTTCGCCGCGGTCGCGTTGAGCGCGCCGAAATCCTCGCCGAAGATCTTCACCGACACGTCCGACCGCACACCTGCAATCAGTTCATTGAAGCGCATCTGGATCGGCTGGGTGACCTCATAGGCATGACCCGGGACCTGGGCGAGCCGTGCCTCGATCCGCTTTACGACTGCGGTCTTGTCCTCGGACGGATTGGGCCAGTCCTTGCGGTCCTTAAGCATGATGAAGGTATCGGTGGCGTTGGAAGGCATCGGGTCCGAGGCAACCTCGGCAGTACCGGTACGCGAGAAGACGGTGCGGATTTCCGGCATGCCAGCCAGCGACTTCTCGATCTGCGCCTGCATCTTCTGGCTCTGTTCGACGGAGGTACCGGGCACGCGGAAGGCCGAGACAAGCACGTCGCCCTCATCCAGTTGGGGCAGAAACTCCTGCCCGAGCGTGGTATAGGCAGCGCCTGCCAGCGCGAGTGCGCCGAGCGCGACACCGATGGTCCGCTTCGGCCGCCGCATCGCCTTGTCCAGAGCGGGTTCGTAGCGTCGGCGAAGCCATGCGACGATCCGGCCCTCCTTCTCCTCGACCGGCCTGGACAGGGCTACGGCCACTGCCGCCGGTACGAAGGTGAGCGAGAGGAAGAAGGCGAAGGCGAGCGCGATGATCACGGTCAGCGCCATCGGTTCGAAGGTCTTGCCTTCCACCCCGGTCAGGGTGAGCAGCGGCAGATACACGAGCATGATGATGGCCTGGCCGTAGACGGACGGGCGGATCATCTCCCGCGCCGCGGCGGAGATGGTGGCGAGGCGCTCCGGCACGTTGAGCGCGCGCTGTTCGGCATGCTGGTGTTCGGCGAGGCGGCGCAGGGTATTCTCGACGATGATCACGGCGCCATCCACGATCAGCCCGAAGTCGAGGGCGCCCAGGCTCATCAGGTTGGCCGAAACGCCCGCCTGCAGCATGCCGAAGCTCGTGAGCAGCATCGTGACCGGGATCACCATGGCTGCGATCAGCGCGGCGCGGAAATTGCCGAGCAGCAGGAACAGCACGACCATGACGAGCAACGCGCCCTCGACGAGATTCCGCGAGACGGTGGTGATGGTGGCGTTGACCAGCTTGGTGCGGTCCAGCACCGGCTCGATCACGATGTCGCGGGGCAGCGATGGTGCGATCGCCTTCAGCTTGGCATCTACGCCGGTGGAGACCGTGCGGCTGTTCTCGCCGATCCGCATGATCGCGGTGCCGGTGATCACTTCCCGACCATTTTCCGATCCGGCCCCCATGCGGATACCCTGGCCGAGACGCACCTCGGCAACCTGGCTGAGCATGATCGGCGTATTCTCGCGCGTCGCGATCACCGTGGCGCGCAGCTCCGCACGGCTGCGAATGCGGGCATCGGCGCGTACCGCAAGGCCTTCGCCATTGCGGTTCACCGTGCCGCCGCCCGTGGCGACATTGTTGCGTTCGAGCGCGTCGGCGAGATCAGATAGCGACAGGCGCAAGCTCGCGAGCCGCTGGACGTCCGGCACAACCAGATATTCCTTCTCAAACCCGCCGAGCGAGTCGATGCCGGCGACGCCGTTCACGGTTTTCACCTGCGGCGCGACGATCCAGTCCTGCACGGTGTGGAGATAGGTCGCCTTGTCCGCCTCGCTGGCGAGCCGGTCGCCTTCCGGCGTGATGTAGCTGCCGTCGGGCTGGAGGCCGGGCTCGCCCGGGCGATGATCGGTGTGCCCGCGCTCCGCATAGCGTAGCGTCCAGATATACACTTCGCCCAGTCCGGTTGCGATCGGTCCCATCTCCGGGCGGGTGCCGACAGGCAGGTCTTCCTGCGCCTGGGACAGGCGCTCCTGCACCTGTGCCCGCGCGAAGTAGATGTCGGTCGTATCCGAGAAGATCGCGGTGACCTGGACGAAGCCGTTGCGACTGAGCGAACGGGTGCTCTCCAGCCCCTTGATCCCCGAAAGCGCGGTCTCGATCGGGAATGCGACCTGCTTCTCGATCAGCTCTGGCGACAGCGCAGGTGCCAGGATGTTCACCTGCACCTGATTGTTGGTGATGTCCGGCACGGCATCGATGGGCAGGCGCCAGAGCGCGCCGGCACCGACACTGGCGGCGATGAGGGTTAGCAGGAGGACGAGCCAGCACTTGTCCACCGCCCATGCTACGAAGCGATCGATCATGGCCTCAATCCTCGTGCCCGGCTTCGGATGCACCGAGGGCTGATTTCAAGGTGAAGCTGTTCGCTGCCGCGATGGTTTCGCCGCCGGTCAGTCCGGATGTGACGATCACCATCGCACCGTCCCGATGCCCGAGCGAAACCGGCACGGCGCGGAAGCTGTTACCGGTGCGGACGAAAACGATCGTGCGGCTCTCGACGGTCTGCACGGCGGTGTAGGGCACCCGGACCGCGCCGTCGCCATTGCTCGGTAGCGAGACCGATGCGCTGACCGGCTCGCCCGCGCGCCACTTGCCGGCGCGATTGTCGAGTTCGGCAAGGACCGGCACCTGCCGGGTCTTTTCGTCGAGCACGGGGGAAATGAAGCGGATGCGCGCCTGGCCGGTTCGAGCGGCGGCCCGGACCTGCACCGCCGCCCCGACTCGGATGCGCGCCGCATCGGCAGGAGAAACGGAGAGCGACACGCTCAGTCGGTCGAGGCGGGCAATGCGGAACAACTCGGTTTCCGCGGCATCGGCGGCGAAGTTCTGGCCGAGCATAGCAGTACGCGCGATCACCTGGCCAGAAATCGGGGCTGCAAGGATGATGCGGTTGTATTGCCGCCCGCGCGAACCACTCGCGGCGACCTGCTCGCGCGCGAGACGAAGCGCCACGTCCGCCTGTTTTGCGGCTGCACGCGAGATGTCCACCTCGCGCAAGGGACGGAAGCCCTTGGCGTAGAGCGCCTCATCCCGGGCAAGTGTCCTATGGGCAAGTTCGGCGCCAGCGGCCGCACGCTGCACCTCGGCCTGAAGACCGGCCGCCTCGCGGCTTTCGAGCACGGCCAGCGTTTCGCCCTGACGAACGCGTTCTCCAAGGTTGCCGCGCAGCTCGACGATGCGCCCGGGCAGGGTTGCGGCGACGATCCGGGTCGCCTGTGGATCGCTTTCCAGTAGAGCCGGTACCTCGATAGTGCCACCGCTGCGGCCAATCGTCGGATGGGCTAGTTCGATGCCGGCTGTCGTGATCTGCTGTGGGGTCAGCGCAACGAGGTCGGGCTCGGCGTGTGCGGTCTCGGCCGGGTGCGTCGGTTCGGTTCGGTCGGTCTGCGGTTTCCCGCCACCGCTGCCGCAGGCGGCAAGCGTCAGGACAAGCGGCAGGGCCGCGAATAGCGTTCTCATCGATCGGGCTCCTCGGCCGGGCTGTGCCGGCGATTGCGGGCAGGGATGGACGGCGCTGGCGCGCGTCTCAGCCCCTGGGCGGCCGCAAGGCGGGATCGATGGGGAGCGAGATAAGGACGGAGGCACTCGGCGCCACAGTATTGCCCGTCAGCGTCGAATGAAGAATAGGTGCCGACGGAGTGGCTTCGAGGGCAACCGCATGACCGTGGCAGCCGCCATGATGGTGCGGCATATCCTGATCAGCATCGGCTGGCACCTGATCATTGTCGCCATCGGCGTGGGCCTCCCCGCCGCACGCGATCGAGGTATTCGACGGCGCCTCACGGGCATGCACTGCTCCACTCGTCGTCAGTGCGACGGCGAAAAGGACGATCAGCAAAAGCCAAGCGTGGCGAAGCATGGCCACCACCTTAGCGGAGCGCGCCGCGTCTGTCATTCGCTGGCGCTCGCGTCGGTGGAGTCAGGGTGCTTCTCGCACTTTGAAGCCCGACAGAATCGAGTGATGAAGATTGGCTAGGAGCCGAGACTGAGCTATTTTTTTTGACGTCGTGGCGCTTGTAATTTATCCACCAAAGACAGGAGCCGGACGGCGACACGAGCAGAAACAGGCCTAGCTTGTCGTACAGCTTGTAGGCCTTGTCGCCAGTCTTGGCCTTCCGAATTGCGATGTCGCTCAGAGCCATGGTTGGGGCCTTCCGTAGCAAGGGCCCGAACGGGTGAGGCCTCATGCCAAATTCGAGGCCCGTAATCCTGCAAAAAAGGCCCCATTTGGCATTGCGCTTTGATGGAACCAGACGAGCGATCACGAGCCGGACGGCTGAAAATACCGCAGATTTCTGCGGGCTACAAAGCCGCATGGGACTTCCTGGGACCGAGAAATGGTGCCGGTTGCAGGAATCGAACCCGCGACCTTCGGTTTACAAAACCGCTGCTCTACCAGCTGAGCTAAACCGGCCCTTGCGCGTACCGCTGAGCGGAGCTGCACGGCATCTGAGCGGTTTGCCGCGGCGGGTCAAGCGGGAAGGGGCGACGGGCTGGGGGGTATCCACAAAAAACGCCTGCCCACCGAGGTGGGCAGGCGCAGGCTTTTGGAATGGGAGAAGGCGTCAGAACTGGACGGTGGCGCTCACCGCAACCTGACGACCCAGCGAGTCATAGCGTGCCGACAGCGTGTTGTTGCGCGACAGGCCGTAGTTATACGAGTTGGCGAGGATCGGCGGATCCTTGTCGAGCAGGTTGTTCGCCGAGACGCGGAACGAATAGATTTCATTGACGCGGAAGCCCACCGCCAGATCGAAATAGTTGTACGGTGCGATCCGGTAGAAGGTCGTACGGGCATTTGCTGCCGTACCCCCCAGCGCCGGGTCACCCGAATTGGTGGTGTTGGTCAGCGGGCCCAGATAGCGCCAGTTCAGCGAGACCAGGAGCTTCCGGTCCGGCGTGCTGTAGGTGGTGCGCAGGGTGTGCGACCACCGCGGAATGAACTGGCCGCAATTGTCGCCGAAATAGCCGTCCGAGCAATCCTTCACCGGCAGGATCGGCGAATCCTGGCCGCCGAGCAGCGTCGACAGCGAGCCGTTGAAGTCGAAGTCCAGCCTGCCGACGCGATCGCCCAGCCGCAGCGCGTACTGCGCCTGGAAGTCCCAGCCATGCGCCTTGGACTTGTAGTAGTTGGTCGTGCCCTGGCGGATGAAACCCGTGGTCGGGTTGGTGTTGGGATTGCTGAACAGCGTGCCGTCCGCATTGCGCACGAAGGCCTTGCAGAAGAAGTCGCTCGCGGTCTGCGCACAGCCGGCGGAGAAGTAGGAATAATCGTTGAAGCCGATCGAGTTGTTGAGATCGATCAGGTAGCGATCCGCCGACAGCGTCAGGCCCGGGAGGAAGCGCGGGCGCAGCACCACGCCAAAGGTCTTGGTGTAGGCTGTCTCCGGATCCACCGTGAACCCGCCGCTGCGATAGGTGCAGCCGACATCGGTCGGGCAGAGCAGGGTGGTGCTGCCGTAGAGATTGTCGGCAAGACCGGTCGCCCGGCATGCCGCGCGCGAGGCCTGCGGCGCGCCGTAGACGGGGACCTGCTGCCCGGTCTTGGGGTCGACGGTGGTGCTGACCAGCGTCGGTGCGCAGGGGTCGCTATAGGCGGTGGTGATCCGGCCATAGCTGATGTTTGCGCCCTGGTTCGCTTCCACCACGGTCGGCGCGCGCTGGGCGCGGTTCACCGATCCGCGGAACGTGATGTCGCGCACCGGTGCCCAGACCAGTTCGGTCTTCCAGGTGGAGAAGGTCTTCGGGTTGGTGTTGTACTTGGAGAGGCGGAACGCGCCATTGAACTGCAGCGTCTCGGCGAAGGGCTTGTGCTGGACGATCGGCGCCTGAAGCTCCGCCATGCCTTCCCAGACATGCTGGCTGAGATTGGCGTCGCTGCCGCCGTTGAAGCTGCGGAAAACCGAGTCGGCGTAGCTTTCCAGCTTGTCTTCGCGATATTCGGCGCTGAACGCGACCGCCACGCCCTGCTCGGCCCAGGGGCTGGTGATTCCCATCTTGCCCAGGTCGCCCTGCACGGTCGCCACGCCCTGGTACAGGGTGTTGATCGTGGTGCTGGTGCCGTAGGTGCCCTGCGTCAGGTAATTGTACAGCGCGGCGTTGTTGGTGGTCGAATAGGCGCTGAACGGATCGAAGGGCAGGCAGCCGTCCGCCGTCCCGGAAGCGCAGGTCGCCACGCCGTTGACCAGCGTGGTGTCGAGCGACTTGTTCACGCGGCTGAAGTCCAGCGCGCCCGTGGTATAGTCCTGTCGGTTGCGTGCGTAGACGCCGCCGACGTCATAGCTCCAGCCCTCGGCGAAATTGCCGCGGACGCCGCTGCTGATGCGCAGACCCTGGTTGATATAGGTGTCGTCCTGGTCCGGCACGCCCGAAAAGCGATAGCGCAGGTCGACCGGAACCGCGTTCGCCGTGCCGGCTGCCGTGCCGCAGATCGCCTGCGACTGCGACGCGGACATGAACGGGTTGTTGCACTTCACCGTGTAGGGCGTGTCGCCCAGCGCGGTGTAGCTGAACACGCGGGCCGGGAAGCCGTTGGCCGACTTGTCGCGGAACCACATGGCATCGGTGTACAGCGTCGCGGCGTCCGAAATCTCGAACTGCGCGAAGCCGCCGGCGTTCCAGCGATGCGAATCGCGCTGGAACGAGTAGCCGTCATAGGGGTTGGCCGCCTGCGCGGTGGAATAGGGAAGGAAGCTGCGGCTGCCGTCCGGGTTGTTCACATAGGCATTGCCGCTGTTCGGCCCCGAGAGCGGGGAGACATAGCCGGTCTTGGTGTAGGTGGAGGTGCTGCAGCTCAGCGGGCCGTCCTTGACCGACTGGATCAGCTGGCAGCCCGAGGTTTCGCGCGCCGAATAGGGGACGAGGTCGCCCTGGCGATAGTTCACATAGGCCTGCAGGTGGAGGCGATCGTCGAACAGCTTCTTGCCGACGGTGAGCGCAAGGTCTGCCCGGCCGCCATCAACGCCCAGCCCGCGCGCGGGCTGGGCGAAGTTATAGTTGCTAGCAACTTGCGAGACCAGGCCGGGCGTATTCTGGTGGACGTAGAAATTATAGTTGCCGTCCAGCCGGACGCCGGTGAAATCCCGGTCCATCACGAAGTTGATGACGCCGGCCACTGCATCCGAGCCATAGACGGCCGAAGCGCCGCCGGTCAGCACGTCGGTGCGCTTGATCAGCGCGGTCGGGATGATGCCGAGGTCTTCGCCGTTCATCGTGCCCAGGCGCTTGCCGTCGACGAGCACCAGCGTGCGCTCAAAGCCGAGGTTGCGCAGCTTGACGCGCTGGCGGCCGTCTGAATCCTGGTAGTTCTGCTGGCTGTCCGGTGCGACCTGCGGCAGGCGGTTCAGCACGTCCTCGACGTTGACGGCGCCCTGCAGCTTGATCGCTTCCGAGGTCACCGAGGTGATCGGCGCCGCGGCGGTAACGTTCGGCCGGCTGATACGCGAGCCGGTAACGACGATGGTGTCGCTTGCCGCAGCGGTCTGGTCCGCGGGCGTCGTGTCCTGCGCCATTGCCGGTGCTGCAAACAGCGCGGCGAGGCAGCTGGTCGTTACCAGCAGCTTGTCGATTGTACGCATGAAGATCCCCTTTAGTTGTCGCTGGTCGGAGCTTGTCTCCTCCATCGACATACAAAAAAAGGAGCCCCGGCGGTTGCCGCGGCTCCCTTGTATTTCCGAATTACATCCGGAAGCTCGCGCTGAGCGAGAAGGTCCGGCCGTTCTTGTACAAGGCAGTCGGCGCCGAGGGCGTCGAGCTGTACTGGTAATAGGTTTCGTCCAGCAGGTTCGATGCATTCGCCGTGATCGTGAAGTTCTCCAGCACCTTGTACGATGCGGAGAAGTCCAGCTGACGGTACGAGTCGGTATAGTCCGCCGAAGATAGGCGACCGAACACGTAGAAATACTTCGAACGATAGTTGTAGCTCACGCGTGCCTGGAACGGGCCTCTTTCGAAGTACGGCACGATGTTATAGGTGTTGCGCGAGAGATAGGGCAGGCCCTGGCCGCTGAGGCCGGTGTCCGCATCGGCGAAGGTGTAGTTCGCCTGGATGCCGAAGCCGTAGGCGATCGGCGTCTGCGCGGTCAGCGAGAAGCCGGTCACCGATGCCTTGCCGCCGTTGACCGGCTGCGAGATCGCATAGGTGCGGCTCTGCTGGGTCAGCGGGTTGGTCAGCTGGACGTTGAGGTTCACGTTCGAGATGTAGTTCGAGATGTCGCGGTAGAAGATTTCGCCCGAGACATAGCCCGCCTTGGTAAAATACCATTCCGCCGACAGGCCGAAATTGGTCGCCGCATAGGGCTTCAGGTCCGGGTTGCCGGCGCTGCCGGTGCTCTGCGTGTCGTCGAGCGACAGCGCGCCTGCCAGCTGCGAATAGCGCGGACGGGCGATCACCTTTGCGGCGGCTGCACGCAGCACCACGCCGGGGCCTGCATCATAGGCGATGTTGAACGCCGGTAGGAACCGGTTGTCGGTGCTCTCCGAATGCTGCAGCGAGGCCTGGCCGTTGGAGTTGGCGTAATAATAGCTGTCGTCCTTGGTGCTGACGAAGCGACCGCCGATGTTGCCGCGGAACTTGCCGGTCTCGAAGTTCGCCTGGACGTAGCCGGTGTAGATCTTCTCCTTCACCCGGAAATAGCCGCTGGTGTCGAGCGGGCGGGTGACGTTGAGCACGTTCGAGCCGGTCAGCGCCGCGATCATCGCTTCCTTGGTCAGGGTTGCGAAGGGCGTGCCGTTGCCGCTCGTCGACAGGCCGTCATACAGGTCGCTGGCGAGGGTGTACGGGCCCAGATCGGCCAGGGTGAACGCCGCGTTGGTGAAGGTGGCGCCGCCATAGCTCGACTGCTGGTTGCCATGATCGTTGTAGCGGCCGCCGAACATGATCTTCGTCAGCGGGCCGAAGGCGACGTCGCGCTGGAAGTCGATCTGGCCGTACTTCTCGTCGTCGACCGTCTGGTCGGCGTTGGTGATGCCGCCGATCTGCGCGCCGAAATAGCCCGCGCCGTTGGTCGCGGCGAGCACCGCCGGTTCGTCCTGCAGCTTCGATTCACCCGGCGAGGTGCTGACCCAGTTCGAGCCGTCGCTGGCCGGATGCTGCCAGTCGAGCGAGGTGTTGCGGCCGTTGGCGCCGACGGTGAAGCCCTGCAGCGTGCGGAAGTTCAGCAGATATTCCGGCTGCTTGCCACCCGATGCACGGCTGTAGCCGCCGTTACCCGACACGTTCCAGCCGCTCACGTCCCAGTTGAAGGCGAGCGTGCCGCTGTCGTTCTTGATGCGCGTGCGGCGAAAATTGGTGTCGAGTTCGCCGGTCCAGTTGGTGCCGGTGCCCGGGCCGTAGGTGGCCGAGGTGATCAGGCCGTTGCTGACGGTCGCCTGCTGCGCCAGCCCGCCCCGCGTGTTGTAGCTGTATTCGGAGGTGCTGAAATTGTCGTAGTTGCCGCTGATGACGAGACCGGTGGCAGTCAGCGTCAGATTGTCGGCCGGCTTCCACTGCATCGCGCCCGAGAAGCTGAGCCGCTGGCGGGTCTGCTCGAAATATTCGTGCGCCAGGAAAGCGGGCAGGCGGGCGTTGAGCAGATCGGTGTAGCTGCCGCCATTGACCTTCAGCGCCGGGTTAATCGGCACAGGGTTGCCGCTGGCGTCGTTGACGACCTTGCCGGCCGCGTCCTTCTGGAAGAAGGTGTCACCGGTCATGTAGCCATAGACGGCCACGCCGGCGCGGGCGAGATACTGGCGGTCATAGCCGACCGAGCCGAGCACGCCGAAGGTGCCGGCGTCGTTGTGCCAGCTGTACAGGATCGATGCGCGCGGGCTGCCGCGGTTCGATCGATCATTATAGGCATAGCCTCCCGATGCCGTGATCGTGTTCGGCTTCAGGTCCAGCGGCTTGCGGGTGACGACGTCGACGGTGCCGCCGATCGCGCCTTCCTGGAGGCGGGCTTCCGGCGTCTTGTAAACGATCGCCTGGCTGATGATTTCGGGCGAGAGCAGCGAATAGTTGAAGCTGCGGCTCGAACGATCCGAGGGGTTGCCGCCCCAGTCGGCCGAGGCGATCGAGTGGCCGTCGATCAGGATGCGGTTCAGCGCGGGCTCGACGCCGGCGATCGAGACCTGCTCGCCTTCGCCGAACTGGTGGTCGACGGTCACGCCGGGAAGGTGCGACAGCGATTCCGCGATGTTGCGGTCCGGGAACTTGCCGACGTCCTCGGCGCTGATCACGTCCACGATCGCATTGGCCTTGCGCTTGGTCGCGGCCGAATCGGCGAGCGAGCGCGCATAGCCGGTGACCACGATCTGATCGCCATCATCTGCCTGCGCCGGCGCCTGGGCAGGTGCCGAAGCGGTTTGCGCCAGGGCAGGTGCTGCCACGGTGAACATGGCGATGCCGAACGCGGCGCGCGTGCTGCTCGAGCACATCAAAGACTTGCGAAAACCCCTCATATTCTTTTCCTTCCTTCGCCCCCAGGCTGATGATTGCTGCGACGGGATCTATTTATTTCCCGCGCAGACTTTCGGCGCCGAGCACGCTCGTCGCCCCCCCATGATCGGTAACCGCATAGGTAAAGCCGGGCTGGAGCGCATAGGCGCCGACCCGGCCGTGGCGGTCAATGGCGAGGAACGCGACCTGCGCGTCCTTCACGGCATCGCCGCGCAATTTGGCGATGTGCAGCACGGCCTCCCGGCAGGCGGCCATCGGATCCATGCCGGCCCGCATCGACGAGACGACGCGTGCCGAACCGGCGATCCGCGTCACTTCCTCGCCCACGCCGGTGGAGGTCGCAGCGCCCACATCGGGCTCGACCATCAGGCCGCAGCCCGCCTGGGGCGAATCCCCGACGCGGCCGCGCAGCTTGAACGCCATGCCCGAGGTGGTGCAGGCGCCGGCAAGACGACCATTGGCATCACAGGCGACAATACCAATCGTGTCGTGGTCCAGCGCCGAACCGCGCTGATTTTCTATATTGGCGACAGGCTTGTACTTGGCAGTCTTAAGCCATTCGCGCCACGCCGCCTCGGCCTCCGGGGTCAGCAGGCGCGTCTTCGGGAAGCCCTGTTCGAGCGCGAACTGGCGCGCGCCTTCGCCCACCAGGAAGGTGTGCGGGGTCTTCTCCATGACGCGCCGCGCGACCGAGACGGGGTGGAGAATATCTTCGAGCGCGGCCACTGCGCCGACATTGCCGCGATCGTCCATGATGATCGCATCGAGCGTCACATGGCCGTCGCGATCAGGATAGCCGCCGAGACCCACCGAGTGGTTCTTGGGGTCTGCTTCGGGCACCCAGCCGCCGGCTTCGACCGCGTCGAGCAGCGAGCCGCTTTTCTTCCACTGGGCATAGGCGGCGGCATTCGCGGCCGCGCCGAAGTCCCAGGTCGAGACAATCAGCGCGCGCGGCGCCGAAGCCTGCGCCATCGCCTTGCCCGCGGGCAGTACGGCTGCGCCGGCCAACCCCAATTTCAACGCCTCGCGTCGATCCAGTCCCATCGATGCATCCCCCGACAGCGCCGTTGCGCCGCTCTCCTCATTGTGTGCGCCGCAACATTTCAGTCACCTTGCAGAAAGGATGCTGTCATAGGTCCCATCGGTATACAATACCAAATAAAGAAACTGGTTTTATATATGGCAGCGCATGGTCTCATCCGTTACGTTTTCAAACGGGCTGTGGCCTAAACGCAACGGGCCGGAGCGCGATACCCGCGCCCCGGCCCCTCTCGGGCGCTCCGACTCGGCTCAGCGCGGGGCGGTGAAGCCGCCGATCTCGGCGATCGCCAGCTTGGGCTCGGGCAGCGCGGTCTCGGCGAAGCGGAGGCGCAGATAGCGGGCGGCTCGTGGCTGCGCAAAGGCGATGCGCTGGGTGGAGAGCGCATAGGCGATGTTGCCGAACTCGCCGGTCGCCGCCGTCTGCCAGGTCTTGCCGTCGGTGCTGACCTCGGCCGTATAGCCCTTGGGCGGGGCGGCATCGGTCATCACATGGCGCGACGGCGTCAGGCTGAAGCCGGCCAGCGCGGTTTCGCTGCCGAGATCGATCGTCACCTCCACCGGTGCGCCGGGCTTGGGGGCGGGGACGGTCCAGATCGTGCCAGGATCGCGATCGAGCAGCTTCTCGGCGCCCGCACCGGCGGCGCTCACGATCTTCCAGTTGCGCGTGTCGATCACGGTCGGGTCGGACGAGACGATCGGCGCGACCGGCACCGGCGCCACCGAGCGGAACAGCGCGAACTCGCTGATCGCGGGGCAGGCGGGCGCCTCAAGGATGCGCAGCCGCACCCGGCGCGGGGCGATCGGCTGCGGCAGGCGCAGGATGTGCTGGGCCGAGATGCACTCCTTTTCCGCAAGCTGCTGCCATTTGCCGTCGATCTCCGCATCCACCGCGAAGCGGGTCACGCGCACGCCGAGCGGCAGATATTCGCGTAAGCGGATCACGTCGAAGCGGGTGTCGGGCTTGAGGTCCAGCGTCAGCGTCGGCGTGGTCGTGCCGTCGGGCGTGGACCAATAGGTCTCGCGATTGCCGTCGAGCACGCGCGCTGCCGCGAAGGCCGCTCCGCGGGTCGCGCTGGCATGGGCGACCGCGCCCTTTGCCAGATCCGTCGCGAAGGTGGCGCGGATCGCGTCGCCGAAGCTCTTGAGGATCTTCACGTCCTGGTCGGCGACGCGGCCGCGGCGATCGGGGGGCAGGTTGAGGTTCAGATTGGTCCCACGACCCACCGATTCGTCATAGAGCCGGACCAGCCGCTCGGGGCTCTTCACCCGCGAATCCTCGTCGGCATGATAGAACCAGCCCGGCCGGATCGAGACGTCGGTCTCCGCTGGCCACCACAGCGCGCCGCCGCGCACGCCCGCATTGCCCTCGCTCTGGACATAGGGGTGGTTGGGCATGGTCGGCCAGCAGGGATCGCCCGCCACGCCGTCCTCATTGCCCACCCAGCGGATGTCGGCGCCGAGCGGATCGAAGGTGCAGGCATCGGGCTGGAGCTGGTGGACCAGCGCCACGATCGACGGCCAGTTATAATAGGCCGGCGCGTCGATCTTCCGCGTCTCGCGTGCGCCGCCATAATAGCCGTCGCCGCCATTGGCGCCGTCGAACCACACTTCGAACAGCGAACCATAGCGCGTGCAGAGCTCGGTCAGCTGGGCGCGGTAATAGGCGATATAGCCGGGGCGGCCGTATTCCGCGTGGTTGCGGTCCCAGGGCGAGAGATAGACGCCGAAGGGCAGCCCGGCGCGCTTGCACGCATCGGACATCTCGCGGACGATGTCGCCCTGGCCGTTCTTGTAGGGGCTGTTGCGGATGCAATGCTCGGTCAGCTTGGTCGGCCAGAGGCAGAAGCCGTCATGGTGCTTGCAGACCAGGATCAGGCCCTTGAGCCCGCCCGCCTTGGCCGCCGCGACGATCTGGTCGGCGTTGAAGTCGCTGGGGTTGAAGGTCTTGGGATCCTCGTCACCATAGCCCCATTCCTTGTCGGTGAAGGTGTTCATCGAGAAGTGGATGAAGGCGTATTGCTCGCGCTGGTGCCACTTCCACTGGCGGGCGCTCGGCGTCGCGCCATAGGGCTTGGGCGCGGGCGTCTTCGCGGCGGCGCCGGTCGCCGCATGGGCGAGCGCGGGGGTGGCGATGCCGGCAGCGACGAGCGCGCGGCGGGAAAGGGTCGTCATTTGCGTTCTCCGGAGAGGGGTTCTGGAATCAGCCAGGTCTCGGCGACCTGATGGCCACGGCCGCTGCCGCCCATGCCGGCAGGCCGCGTCCAGGCGAGATCGAGCGTGCCGCCGCGCGTGGCGGCAGCGGGGATGGGGATGTCCACCGTCATCGGGTTGGTCTTGCGATCGAGCGGCGGGTGAAGCTCGATGCTGCCATTAGCAACAAGCCGCATCGGCAGCCAATAGTCCTCACCGGCATAGGTGGCGACGAGGCGATAGCGGCGCTTCGGATCGAGCCCGGTGTAGTGGAGCCGCAGCGGCGCGTCGTAGAGGCTCTCGGCATAGCTGATCCACGACATCCGCCAGCCGTCGTTCGGAGTGCGATCGGCAATGCCGTCCACCGCGCCGTCGAAGCGCAGCGGATCGGTGACCGGGCTGCTGCCGCCGACGAGATGCGGCGCGTTCCAGGGGTCGCCGAGATCGTCGTAGAGCGCGCCTTCCTTCGCCCGGGCATAGTCGGCGAGCTGCGCCGGGGTGCGCGTGGCGAGCTGGCGTTCGATCCACATGCGGTCGTTGAGGTCGACATCGACGCGGTCGAGATTGGCGCCGCGCTCGATGTTGGAGGCGCCGTACAGCTTCACGCTGAGCTGGAACCGCGCGCCCTGCCACAGCCGCTCGGCAAGCGCGAACAGCCGGGTGCGAAGCGCCGGCACGGGCGCGGGATCGGCCTCCGCCAGCCTAGCGCGCGCCGTCGCGGCGTCGGGCGCGGCAAGAGCGGCGGCCTCGCGAGCGCGGGCGGCGATCAGGCGGTGGCGGACGATCGTGTCGTACACCGCGCGGTAGCGGAGCGCGTCCGTCCGCCAGTCGGCCCAAGAAGCGGGCTTCAGGCCGTCGACCAGCGCCAGCGTCGCGTCGATGCTCGCGTTCGCGGCGGGGTCGCCGGTCCAGTTGTCTTCCAGTGCGAACAATGCCTTGGCCGCCGCGGGATCGCCGATGAAGTCGGCGGCATAGTCGCGCGCAAAAGCCTCGGGCGTGGTCTGCGGATCCCAGCCGAGGCGGAACCAGAGAAACTGGTTGGCATCGTCGTTGACGCCTTCGGAATAGGTGACGAAGCCGCTGCTGCCTGGATCGAGATGTCGGAACAGGCCGGTCATCGCGCGCGGGCGCGGATCGATCGGCTCGCGGCCCTCGGTGAGCGCGAAGGCGGGGCTCCAGCGATCGACCGGCACCTGCGCGTGCATGGTGTGCGCGATGTCGGGATAGAGCAGCAGCTGATAGCCGGCGGGCAGATGGCGCCGCTGGGTGGCGACGGGGTCGCGGGTCTGGGGCCCGGCAAAGATGCCGGTCAGCCAGCGCGGGCGGCGGGCGAGCTGGACGTAGAAGGCGTCGAGTCCCGCCGCGTCGAAGCCCTGGGTGGAGATCCAGACGCTGGCCGCCGGGTTTTGCGCGCGCAAGGTCGCGGCTTCGTCGGCAACCAGCGGGAACAGCCGGTCGGGCGCGGCATGGCCGGGATCGCCGCCGGGAACATAGAGCGCGTCGACCTGCGGCAAGGCGCCGAGCAGGATGCGAAAGCGGCCGAGTTCGTGGTCGCGCTCGGCTTGCGTCTCATAGTCGTGCAGGTTCGGATAGTAGAGCGCGAAGTCGATGCCCAGCCGGTGCGTGATCTCGCCGATGCCGCGCAGCGTTTCCAGCGGCGGGGCGGGGAAGAGCGGGCTGGTGGCGTCGTCGTCGGAAACCGGCGCGATTACCTGCACGCCGCTCGCGCCCCATAGCGCGAAATCCTCGATCCGGCGACGGAACATCGCCAGCGTCCAGGCATCATAGCTGTTGTTTTTGGCGCGGTAGCCGATCTGGGTGAGCCGCACCGACCGCGCCGGCGCGCTGTCGTAGCGCAGCGGCCTGGCGCCGGTCCGCAGATACCAGCCGGCGCCATAGACCAGCCCGCGCGTGCCCTGCGCGGTGATCACCAGC
The DNA here is from genome assembly GCF_052045505.1 of Sphingomonas sp. 22176. Lineage (NCBI taxonomy): Bacteria > Pseudomonadati > Pseudomonadota > Alphaproteobacteria > Sphingomonadales > Sphingomonadaceae > Sphingomonas > Sphingomonas sp. 22176. The sequence continues at coordinate 28,420 of NZ_JBQEPL010000003.1, forward strand.
GTGTCGCCGATCCGCCGGACGGCAAAGCCTTCGCGCGGCAGGCGCTTCGGCGCCACCTTGCGCCACGCCGCGCGGCGCGGGGCGGGAAGGGCGGCTTCCACCGCGTCTTGCGGTGCCAGGAATACCCGGGCGCAGGGCGTGTGCCGCTCCTCCAGCCGTGTGCGCAGCAAGTCGGCCGCCACCGCGCCGCCGGCTCCGGCGGAGACGCAGGGCGACGACGTGGACAGGAGCGCAGCGGCGAGCAGCATCAGGCGGGCACGCGGCCGTTGGATGGCGGGCGGTCGGTGAGCGCGCGCCCGAAGCCGGGGTTCGGTTTCGCCGACATGGTGAAGCGCAGCGTGCCGCCCTTCACCAGATCGGCGTGCGCGATCCAGCTTTTGGTCCACGGCTTGCCGTTCCAGGTCACCGCCGCGACATAGGGCTTGTCGGCGCGGTTGCCCGGTGCCTCGATCACCAGCTTCCGGCCCTTGCCGACGGTCACCTCGGCCCGTTCGAACAGCGGCGAGCCGAACACATAGGCGGCCTCGACCGGATCGACGGGGTAGAAGCCCAGTGCCGAGAAGACGAACCATGCGCTCATCTGGCCGCAATCGTCGTTGCCGATGACGCCGTCGGGATCGTTCTTGTACATCTCGGTGCACAGCCGCCGCACCATCGCCTGCGTCTTCCACGCCGCACCCACAAAGGCGTAGAGATAGGCGGCGTGCTGATCGGGCTCGTTGCCATGGGCGTACTGGCCGACCAGCCCCGAAATATCCGGCGGGGCATTGTCGGGCAGGGTGGACGGCGCGTTGAACAGCGCGTCGAGCTTTGCCTCGAACTTGGCGTCGCCGCCCATGTGCTGGATCAGCCCGTAAACGTCGTGCTGGTTGAGGAAGGTCGCCTGCCAGCCATTCGCCTCGGTATAATCGCGCCACCAGGGCTTGGGCATGTGGCCGAGCTGGACGGGATCATAGGGCGTCCACCAGCTACCGTCGGCGAAGCGCGGGCGCGCGAAGCCGATGCTGCCGTCGATCACGTTGCGCCAGTTGCCCGAGCGCGTGCGCAGCCGCGCGGCATCGGCCTTCTCGCCGATCGCGGCGGCGAGATGCGACGACGCCCAGTCGTCATAGGCATATTCCTGCGTCCGGCTGACGCTCTCGAACCATTTGTCCGCAGGCACATAGCCCATGCGATCGTAGAGATCGCGGCCCTTGCTGTTGTCCTTGTCCGGCGCGGTGAAATCGAAGCTGCGGCGGCGGATCGCCGGCCAGGCGGCGGCATAATCGGCTTCGATCCCCTTGGCGTGCGCTTCGGCGAGCGGCACGACTCCGTGCCAGCCGATCATCGTGCCGGTTTCCTTGCCCTGCAGCGGCCAGACGAGCGGGCCATAGGGCGACTGTGCCGTCTGGCGGATCAAATCGTCGACCAGCGACTTGGTGCGATCGGGCGCGATCAGGGTGAGCAGGGGGTGGAGCGCCCGATAGGTGTCCCACAGCGAATAGGTGCTATAGGCCGCGCCGCCCTTGGGAACGCTGTGGATCTGCCCGTCCATGCCGAGATAGCGGCCGTCGGCGTCGGAAAACAGCGTGGGGGCAAGCTGCGCGTGGTAGAGTGCGCTGCTGAGGATCGTGCGCTGGTCGGCGGTACCGCCCTCGACCTGGACCGCATCGAGGGCCGGTTGCCACCGGGTGGTGGCATCGCGGCGGGTGCGATCGAAGTCCCAATGTCTCGCTTCGGTGACCAGATTGGCACGGGCACCGGCGACATCGACGCCGGAGATCCCGCAACGCACGAGAATCGGGTCCTTTCCTGCGTCCGCATAGTGCAGGACCGCCTTCAGTCGCCGTCCGGTGACCTTGTGGCTGCCGGCGGGCTGCTCGGCATCGTCATCGCCGTAGAAGGTGATGCGATCGGGCTGGCGCGAGAGCTGGAGCGCGAAGAAGATCTTGCGGCCCTTGGCCCAGCGAAAGACTTGTCGCCGGCCGGTGATCGTGCCGTCGGCCTCCACTTCCATCAGCGCGTCGGCGATCAGGGGCGGGCTGTCCGAGCTGTCGAGCACCAGATGCGATAGATCCAGCAGGATGTGCCCGGCGCCTGCCGGGAAAGTGTAACGATGCCAACCGGTTCGCTCGGTAACGGTCAGCTCCGCGCGGACGCCGTTATCCAGCGCGACACGGTAATAGCCGGGCTCGGCATGCTCGTCGTGATAGCGCTGGCGATAGCCGGTCTCGGGCTTTTCGCGGGTGCCGGGCTGCAGGACCACCGGTCCCCGGCCGGGGACGACGAGCAGATCGAGCATGTCGCCGATGCCGGTGCCCGAAAGATGGGTGTGCGAGAAGCCGAGGATCGAGCCGTCGCTATGATAATAGCCCGAGCAGGTCTCCCAGCGTTCGACCCCCGTATCGGGGCTCAGCTGCACCATGCCGAACGGTAGTGTCGCGCCCGGATAGGTGTGGCCGGTGCCGCCGGTGCCGATGAACAGATTGGGTGCGGTGCGGCGCGGCGTCTGCGCCGACGCGGCGCGAGGGAGTGCGGCGGCCGCGAGGCCGATCGCGCTGGAGCCGAGCAGGTGGCGACGGGAGAGGATCACAGCGTTTCCTGAAGCAGCCGGGGTTGTGCCGCGGCGAGGTGGACGAGCAGCTCGCCGAACAGGCCATTGGCCCAGGCGAACCAGTCGCGGGTGAACTTGGACGGGTCATCCTGGTTCACAGCCTCATGGATGAAGCCCGTGCCTGCGTCGCTATTGCTAAGCATTCGCAGAATATTGCGAAGCGTTCGCACATCGCCATCGTAGCTGAAACCGCGCATGATCAACGACATAGGCCAGACTTGGCCCAACCCGACATGCGGCCCGCCGATGCCTTCAACGACCTTGCCGCGCGACCAATAGGGATTTGCCTCGCTCCACGCCGCATCCGCGGTGCGTCTCCAAAGCGGTTCGTTGCGATCGACGCAGCGGAGATAGGCGAGGCTCGAAAGCGACGGCACATTGGCGTCGTCCATGAAGATCGCATTGCCGAAGCCATCGACTTCATAGGCGATCACTTCGCGGCCGTCGCGCAGCCGCATCGTGCCGTATTCGCGCAGCGCAGCCTCGACTTCGCCGGCCAAGGCCGTCGCATCGTTCGCAAGTGCGGAATCCTTGCGCGTCGCCATGGCGAGCACCGCCAGCTCGCGCAGCACGGTGACCGCGAAATAATTCGACGGAATCAGAAAGGGATAGACGCATGCGTCGTCCGAAGGCCGGAAACCGCAATGGATCAGCCCCACCGGACGGCTGGGCGGGCCATAGCCGTCGAGCATCAGCGTTTCGGTCGGTCGGTCGCTGCTGCGCAGGAAGCGATAGGGACCGGGTCCGTCTTTCCGCTGCTGCTCGCGGAAGGTGCGAATAATGGTGCGGGCGGATTCCGCCCATTGCGCGTCGAACGGGGAGGTGTCGCCGGTCGCCTTCCAATAATCATGCGCCAATCGAATGGGATAGCAGAGGCTGTCGATCTCCCATTTCCGCTCGGCGACGCCGGGCTTCATCTCGGTCCTGTCGTGCAGCGCCCAGCTCAGCTTGGTGTGGGCGTGCGGATCGGCAAGGAACGCGTTGGCATAGGGATCGAGCAGGATGCAGCGCGCCTGCCGAGCGATCAGGCCCTGGTAGAGGCGGCGCAGATCGGCGTCTTCCTTCGCCAGATGCAGATAGGGCCGCACCTGGGCCGAGCTGTCGCGCAGCCACAGCGCGTCGATGTCGCCGGTGATGACGAAGGCGTCGGGCTTGCCGTCGACCACGCCCATCTTCACCGTGGTGTCGAGCGTGTTGGGATAGCAGTTGCCGAACATCCAGTGCAGCTTGGGATCGGCGATCTTGCTGGAAACACGCGCGATTTCGCGCTCGACCGCCTTGCTGACGAAGCGGCGGTCAGCCGGTGCGGGGCGCTTGCTGACGAACGCGGGCGTGTCCGCGGCAAAGGCGGGCGTGACGGCGAGCGCCAGGCCCGAGCCGAGCAGGGTCCGGCGGTCGATCATTTCGGCAGCACCTCCGCGTCGCCGTTCAGCGTGAATTCGGCCCATTGGCCGGCGCCGTCACCCGGCTGGCCGCCGCCGACCCATACGCGATAGGTGCCCGGCAACACCCGGCGAGTGCCGTCGCGCGCGACGCTGCTGATCCTGCGCGGATCGAGGCTGAACGACAGGCTGGCCGATTTGCCCGGCGCCAGCGCGGCACGCTTGAAGCCGGAAAGCTGGCGCTGGAGCACCGGCGTCGTCAACCCACCTGGTTTGTTGGCGTCCGGCGTGACGACATAGACCTGGGTCACTTCCTCACCGCTGCGGTTCCCCGCATTGGTGAGCCTGGCGCTGACCTGCACCGGCTGGCCGATGCCCGCGGCCTTCACCGCCACGTCGCCATAGGCGAACTTGGTGTAGCTCAGGCCGTGCCCGAAGCCCCAGAGCGGCTTGCCGGTGAAGAAGCGATAGGTGCGCTCCTTCATGCCATAGTCCACGAATGCCGGCAGGTCGTCGGTCGAGGCGTAGAAGGTCAGCGGCAGGCGGCCCGAGGGATTGTTCTTGCCGGCCAGCGTCTCGGCGATCGCGGTGCCGCCTTCCTCGCCCGGATACCAGGCTTCGAGGATCGCGTCGGCGAGGCTCGGATCGACCGCCACCGCGCTGCCGCTGGTGAGGACGAGGACCAGCGGCTTGCCGGTCTTGCGCAGCGCCTTGAGCAGCTCGAGCTGCGGGCGGGGCAGGGCAATGTCGGTCCGGTCACCGCCGACGAAGCCGGGGATCGAGACGCTGAGCGCCTCACCCTCGAGATCGGGCGACAGGCCGAGCACCGCGACGATCGTATCGGCGTTCTTCGCGACCTCGAGCGCCTGGGCGAGCATCGGTTCGGCCGGCGGCTGCCACATCAGGCGGACGCCGCCATCCTCGCTGCGATGGTCGATCTCCATGCGGAAGGGCACGGGCTTGCCGTCGCTGGCGACCTTCACCGCCACCCGTGCCTTGCCGAGCGGGCCGTCGTGCAGCAGCTTGCCGTCCACCCACAGCCGCACCGCGTCGTGCGTGTTGCAATCCTTCCAGCAGGCGGGGATGTCGATCGCGAGCTCATAGTCGCCCGCACCCGGCGGCGTGAACGCGCCGCTCCAGCGCACCGCGAAGCCGGTGGGGTTGAGCCCTGGCAGCGGCGCCGCGCGGGCATAGTTGAAATCGATGCGGCGATCCTGCCGGGTGGTGACCGGGCTGCCGGTCACCGTCGGCGAGGCGAAATATTCGGCCTTGAGGCCCGGCTTGCCGTCAGCGCGGAACGCGGTTTCGGGCATGATCACCGCGCCGCCCTCGGCCAGCTGCGATCCTTGCGCGTACACGACGCGGTCCGCGCCGAACTGGCGGCGGATGCCGTCGAGAGGGGGCACCGGATCCTTGGCGGTGCCGTGGTAATTGCCCTCCAGCACGCCGAGATCGTCGGCATTGGCGCCAATCACCGCGATGCGGCCGCCGGTCGAGAGCGGCAGGCGGTCGCCGTCATTCTTGAGCAGCACGATCGCCTTGCGCGCGGCTTCCAGCGCGAGCGCGCGCCGCGCCGGGGTGCCGCGTTCGCTGGGCTTGATCTTGCTCCACGGATTGGCGCCGCCAAACGCGATGCCGAGCGCACGGCGGGCGTTGAGCGCGCGCTTCAGCGCCACGTCGACTTCGGTCTCGCTGACCAGCCCGCGCTTCACCGCCTCCGGCAATGCCGCATAGGTGGTGCCGCAGTTCAGGTCGTTGCCGCCCTTGATCGCGACCGCGGCGGCTTCGGCCGCGTCGAGGCTGTAATGGTGGAACAGGTGGATGTTGGCCACTGCGTCGCAGTCCGAAACGGTGAGGCCGGTAAAGCCCCAGTCCTTGCGCAGCCGATCGTTGAGCAGGCCGCCCGAAGCGCAGGCCGGGGTGCCGTGGATCGAGTTATAGGCGCACATCAGCGACTGCGCCTTGCCCTCGGTGATGGCGAGGCGGAAGGCGGGGGTGTAGGTCGATTCCAGGTCCTGCGGGCTGGGATCTACGTCGAAGCCGTCGCGTCCGGCCTCCGGCCCGCTATGCACCGCGAAATGCTTGGGCGTGGCGAGCACCTTGGGGTGCGCCGGATCCGGACCCTGCAGCCCCTGAATGAAGCCGATCGCGAGATGGCCGGTGAGGAACGGATCCTCGCCATAGGTTTCCTGGCCTCGACCCCAGCGCGGATCGCGGAAGATGTTGATGTTGGGCGACCAGATCGTCAGCCCCTCATAGATCTTGCGATCGGCGCTGACCGGCTTGGCGTTGAAGTTCGCGCGCGCCTCGGTGGCGACGGTGTCGCCCACCTTGTGGAGCAACGGCACGTCCCAGGTCGCGGCGAGGCCGATCGCCTGGGGGAACACCGTCGCATAGCCGTCGCGGGCGAGGCCGTGCAGGCCCTCGTTCCACCAGTCATAGGCGGGCAGGCCGATCTCCGGATCGGCGGGCGCGGTGCTCTGGAGCTGCGCGGCCTTCTGCTCGATCGTCATCTTGGCGATGGCGGCGGCGACCGGATCGGGATCGCTGGCGAGAAGCAGCAGGGGAAGGAAGGGCATCAACGGGGTCCCAGCGTACGAAGGGTAAGGGCGCGGGCGAGCGTGGCAGCATTCGCCTCGGACGTGATGGTGAGTGTGCGGCTCTCGCCAGGCAACAGGTCGAAGCCGTTGTCGCTCGGCTGCGCGACGGTGGTGCCGAAATCGAGCATCACCGCGCGGGCCAGCGCGCCGGCCGTGACGGTTACCTGCTTGCCCTGCCAGCGTACCGACAGGCGCGGGGCTGGATAGGCCATGTCCTTGGGCAGCGACTGTTCGACGAGCTCGCGCGAGACCGGCTTGCCGTCGATCCACAGCTCGGCGACCGCATAGCTGTCGCCCGGTGCCGCGGTGCCGAACAGATCGGCGTCCGCGATCGTGGCGAGTTCGAGCGCGCCCGGAGAGAGGTCGAACTTCTCCGCCTTCCTGCCCAGCGGCTTGCCGTCCATGGTGAAGCCGCGGACGCGCCATTCGGCGGCGATCAGCTGCGTCGCGTCGGACACGGCGGCGAGGCGGGTCGCGCCCTCCTTGTGCTCGGCGACGATCGCCTGGGGCGCGAACATCCGGCGCGCCTCGTACTGGAGCAGCTTCCACTGGCCGTCATAGTCGATGCTCGCCCAGCTGATCGCCGGCCAGGCATCGTTGAGCTGCCAGAACAGCGAGCCCATGGTGATCGGCGCGCAGGCGCGGTGGTGGCGTGCGGCCATGCCGATCGCCTGCATCTGGTTCACCTGGGTGAGGTAGACGAGATCGGCGAAATCGGCGGGCTTGCGCAGCCGCTGGTCGAGATAGAGCTGGAGCCGGCTATTGCCTTCGCCGGCCAGGAACTTCTGGTGCGCCTTGAGCACCGGGCTGTCGATCGCCAGCAGGCCCTTGCCCGCGAAGTTGCGGATCGTCGAAAGGTTCGGCATCGCCTGGAAGCCGTACTCCGACATGAACCGCGCGCAGCCGTTGAGATAATTCTCGACCGGCTTGGAGCCCGACCAGACGTCCCAGAAATGGCGGTCGCCGCTGGCATCGGTATCGACCGGGCCGGTATAGTCGTTCGAGGGCGAGCCCGGCCAATAGGTGGTGCCGGGGGCTTCCTTCAGCACTGCGTCGCGCAGGGTGCGATCGAACAGCACGGCCATGCCGGCGCCGATCCGCTCCTGCTCGTCGGCGCCGACCGCCTTCTTGAACGCCTTGCGATCGGACCAGTTTTCCCAGCCCGACAGGATCTCGTTGCCGCCGTTCCAGCCGACGATCGAGGGATGCGGCTGGAGCCGGGCGACCTGCTCCTCGGCCTCGATGCGGACATTCTCCCGGAACGCCGCGTCGGGCGGGGTGATCGAGCCGCCGAACATGAAGTCCTGCCACACCATCAGGCCGAGCTCGTCGGCCGCGGCGTAGAAGGCGTCGTCGAGATAATAGCCGCCGCCCCATACGCGGATCATGTTCATGTTGGTGTCGCGTGCGTCGGTGAGCATGCGGCGCATGCGTGCCTCGGTCACGTTGTTCGGGAACATGTCGAACGGGATCAGGTTCGCGCCCTTGGCGAAGATGCGCAGCCCGTTGACACGGAAGCCGAAGCCGCCGCCCTGGGTGATCAGCTCGACGGTACGCAGGCCGATGCGGTGCGACACGCGGTCGCTGACCGCGCCGTCTTCCTCCAGCGTCGCCTCGACCTTGTAGAGCGGCTGCGCGCCATAGCCCGCCGGCCACCAGAGCTGGGGCTTCGCCAGGGTGAGCGGCACGCTGACCGCGTTCTCGCCCGCGCCGAGGGTGAGCGTGCGGCTCGCCTCGACGGTCTGGCCGTCGGGGCTGGTGATGCGGGTGCGCACGGTGACGGTGCGCGCGCGGTCGCCGACCAGCTTCCAACGTGCCACGAGGCGCGCCTCGGCGGGGTTCAGCGCTTCCTGGTCGACGCGGAAGCCGTCGATGCGGGCATCGTCCCAGGCTTCCAGCCGCACCGGCCGCCACAGGCCGATCTTGACGATGCGCGGCGCCCAGTCCCAGCTGTAATCGTACTTGGGCTTGCGGATATAGGGCGAGGTCTGCTTGCCCTTGGGTTCGTCGCCGAACGCGGAATCATATTCGCCGGGAAGCGGGAATTTCTCCGCCAGCACCATCGGCTGCAGCGTCTTGATCGGCGAGGCGATGGTGACGACCAGCTCGTTCGCGCCCGCCTTGAGCGCCTGCTTGGCATCCACCCGCCAGCGGCGATGGGCGTTGTCGGTCTCGACCAGCTTCTGGCCGTTGAGCGTCACGGTGGCGAAGGTATCGAGCCCGTCGAACACCAGATCGAGATGGTCGCGCGCCAGCATCGCGGGCGTGACGTTGAGCGTGCGGCGGAACTGCCAGCGGGTAAGGCCCGCCCATTGGATCGGCGCCTCGTTGATGCCCTTGTACGGATCGGGCACGCGCTTGGCGGCGATCAGATCCTGCTGGACGCTGCCGGGCACCTTGGCCGGGAACCAGGCGGCTTCCTTGGGGTGGGCCTTGGCGGCGTCGGCGTCGCTGGGATCGATGCGGACTTCCCAGGCACCGTCGAGCGAGACCGACTGCCGGGGATCCGCCCAGGCCGGGGTGACCAGCGCGAGAAGGGGCAGCAGGGCGAGCGCGCGAGCCTTCACTTCGCATTCTCCGTCAGCACAACGCGTTCGACCGTGTAGAACGGGTCGCTGAGCGGGGAGGTGAACTGGAAGCAGATATCCTCGTCGCCGCTCAGCTTGGGCAGCGTGCCGGAGAAGCGGAACTGCTGCGGCGCCTTGGCGGGATCGGGCAGCGGGAAGGTGGCGATGACGATCGGCTTGATCGACGGATCCTTGGCGGCCGCGATGCAGCGCGCGCGGACGATCAGCTCGCCGTATGTGCTGACATTGTAATGCGCCCGCACCTTGTTGAAGTCGTGCGCCAGGCCGTAGTTGCGGGGCGTGCGGGCGACGTCGACGGTGAAGCCCGTTGCGATGTCCATCGGCGCAGCCGGATAGGCGGTGCAGGTGTCGAACAGGTTTACGTTGAACACCGGCGCATTCTCCTGCGCCTCGCTGTTCAGCGGCACGCGCAAGCCGAGCGCGCCCTTGGGGCACGCCACCATGTCCGAGCTGGTGCGGGTGAGCAGCGCGGTGCGGCTGGTTTCGAACGCGCGCGGCGCCGCGGTGGCCGCGCCCACGGCGTCGAACGCAGCGGCGGTGATCGTCGTGCCGGGCTTGAGCGTCAGCGGCGCCTTGTAGACCGGGGACTTGGCGGTGGGCTGCTTGCCGTCGAGCGTGTAGCGGATCGTGCCGAAGCCGGTCTGGGTGGCCAGCGCCACCTTGGCCTGGTTCGCCCGCAGCGCCTCGCCGCGCGTCCCCTGCAGCTTGTAGTCGACCGCGAAGGCGCTGTCGGCGACTTCCATCCCCGAACGGCGCCAGCGCGCGATCTGCGGCTGGAGGCGCTGCACGAAGTCGTCAAAGTCGCGCTTGTCCTTGCCCGACCAGGTGATCTCGGCGATCGCCGCCGCGCGGGGGAACAGCATGTGCTGCACCTGGTACGGCGTGATCAGATATTCGCTCCACGCATTGCCCTGCGCGCCGAGTACATGGCTGGCCTTGGCGGCATCAATGCCTACCGGCATCGGCTCGTATTTGTACACGTCGGCGAGCGTCTGGATCGAGAGGCGGCCCGGCGGCTCGTCGCGGCGGTCGCTCTGTAGGCTGTCGAGATAGAGGGTGGGGGCGGGCGAGAGCACCACGTCATGCCCCTGGTTTGCCGCGTCGACTGCGCCCTTCTCGCCGCGCCACGACATTACCGAGGCAGACTTCGGCAGGCCGCCTTCGAGGATCTCGTCCCAGCCGATCAGGCGGCGGCCATGCTGCTCGAGATAGGCGCCGAACTGCTCGATCATCCAGCTCTGCAGCGCGTTCTCGTCCTTCACGCCGAGCGCCTTCATCTGCGCCTGCACTTGCGGAGAGCGCTCCCACTGGTCTTTCACCGCCTCGTCACCGCCGAGATGGACATAGGTGCCCGGGAACACCGCCATCAGCTCGTCGAGCACTTCCTTGACGAAGGCGATGCCCTTGGGGCCGGGGTTGAACAGGTACGGGTTCACCCCCCAGTCGTGCGACACTTCGGTATGGTCGCCGAAGATGCCGAGTTCGGGATAGGCGGCGACCAGCGCCTGGGCGTGGCCGGGCAGGTCGATCTCGGGGACGATCGTCACCCCGCGCTCGGCGGCATAGGCGACCAGCGCCTTGAGCTGCTCCTGCGTGTAGAAGCCACCGACCTTGGGGCCGGGCGCGCCGCCGGTGCTTGGCGGGGTGCGCCAGCCGCCGATTTCGGTGAGCTTCGGATAGCGCTTCACCTCGAAGCGCCATCCCTGGTCGTCGGTGAGGTGGAGGTGGAGCGTGTTGAGCTTCACCGAGGCCATCTGGTCGACCACGCCGTAGACGAACTCGATCGGCTGGAAATGGCGGGCGACGTCGAGCATCAGCCCGCGCCAGCCGAAGCGGGGGGCGTCTTCGACGCTGAGCGCCGGCAGCTTCACCGGCTTGCCGAAGCCGTGATCGGGGCTGAGCAGCTGGGCGAGCGTCATAGCGCCGTATAGCAGCCCACGATCGCCCGAAGCGGCGATGCGCACGCCCTTGGCGTCGACGGTCATGCGATAGGCTTCGGCGCCCTGAATGCTCGCATCGCGCTCGAAGCGGATCGCGCCGCTGGCGCCGGTGGCACCCAGCGTCAGGCCGCGTTCCACCTTCACATGGGCCGCGAGCAGCTTGGCGGCGGCCGCAGCGGCGGTGTCGCCGGCGGGCACGGCGATCGCGGTGCTGTTGCCCACGGTGAAGCTGCCCTTGCCCAGCGTCACGCTGGCGGGGAGGGGGGTGAGCGGCGGCACGGTCTGAGCGAAAGCGGTCGAGGACAGCAGCAACGCCGCCCAGCCGGAATGCCTTGCCGTTTTCAGGAACGCGCGCATCGGAAACTCCCCTCTCGTCTCGGCCGCCGAACGGGGCCGGAGAAAGGGTGTAACCAATTTAGATCCTATCGGGCAACAGCCTTGCGCGTACGGACATAGTTCTTTGCATTTAGCCTCTTGACCTATACCGTTCAGGCTGTTGGTATCATCGTACCAATGTAAGTCCGTAGGAACGCGGGTACGCGCTGCGGGAAACCTGCCGTAGATACGGTTGTCTGGGCTTGGCAACGGTGTCGGGCAAGGGGGAGAGATGATGACGTTTTCGGACCAGATCGGCCGGTTTCGCGAAGGCAACCCGTCGCCGCTCTATCTGCAGCTGCAGCAACTGATCCGCGAAGCGATCAGCGGCAAGATCCTCAACCAGGGCGACGCGATCCCGCCGGAGCGCGACCTCGCGGTGGAATATGACGTGTCGCGCATCACCGTGCGCAAGGCGATCGGCGGTCTGGTTGAGGACGGCCTGCTCACCCGCCGCCGGGGCGCGGGCACCTTCGTTGCCGAACGCGTCGAGAAGAGCTTCTCCAAGCTCTCCTCCTTCACCGAGGACATGGCCGCGCGGGGCCGCGCCGCCAGCAGCAACTGGATCGCCCGCTCCACCGGCCAGGTCACGCCCGAGGAGGCGATGGCCCTCGGCCTGTCGCCGGGTGCTGCGGTGCTGCGCTTCTCGCGCATCCGCTTCGCCGACGGCGAGCCCATGGCGCTCGAATTCTCGACCATCGCCGGTTATTGCCTGCCCTCGGTCGATGCGGTGGGGGACTCGCTCTACACCGCGCTCGAAGCCGCCGGGAACCGCCCGGTGCGCGCGCTCCAGCGGCTGCGCGCGGTGCCGTTCCTCGGCGAGCATGCCAAGATGCTCGGGGTCGATCCCGGCCATGCCGGCCTGCTGATCGAGCGCCGCGCCTTCCTGCGCGACGGCCGCCCGGCCGAAGTGACCCGCTCCTATTACCGGGGCGACGCCTATGATTTCGTGGCGGAACTCAGCGACGTCTGAACGCCCGCCTGCCTGCCTGATTTTTGGAGATTGCTGCATGGATCGTCGCCAGTTGCTGCTCGGCAGCGCGGGGTTGGGGGCGCTTGCCTCGCTGGGGCTGCCCGAGGCCGAGGCGGCGGCGCGTGCGGTGGAGGGCGACGCCTTCCCGATGCCCGCGCCCAAGACCGCGCTCATGCCGCGCCTGCCCGACGGCGATCCCACCCGCATCCGCATCGAACGCGGCTGGCGCTTTCATGAAGGCGATGTGCTGCCGGCGCCGCTCAAGGACCATGACGATACCTATGGCAGCGTGAAGGCCGGCAACGCCCGCGGCGCGGCGGCGCGCGATTATGACGACAGCGAATGGGCCGAGGTGCGCCTGCCGCACGACTGGGCCTCGTTCCAGCCCTTCGAGCAGACCGCCAATGTCTCGCAGGGCTATCGCAAGCGCGGCATCGGCTGGTACCGCCGCCGGCTCACCCTCGACCCCGCCGATCATGGCAAGACGATCGAGCTGCACCTCGACGGCGTCGCCACCAACGCGACGGTGTGGGTGAACGGCAGCGTCGTCGCGCACAGCTGGTCGGGCTATGCCAGCATTATCATCGACATGACGCCCTTCGCGCGCTTCGGCGATGAGGACAATGTCATTGCGATCCGCGTCGATGCCGAGGCGATGGAAGGCTGGTGGTACGAAGGCGCGGGCCTCTACCGCCACGCCTGGCTGGTCCGCCGCGGGCCGGTGTCGATCGTCACCGACGGGGTACATTGCGATCCGCGCAAGACCGAGACCGGCTGGAACGTGCCGGTGACGGTGACCGCCGGCAATATCGAGCGCGCACCCGTGGCCGTTGCGGTCGAGGCCGAACTGCTCGACCCCAGCGGCAAGCGCGTCGCCTTCGCGACCACCGCCGGCAGCGTGCCGGTGCTCGATCGCGCCGAGTTGGGCATGACGTTGAGCCTGGGCAGCCCCAAGCTCTGGTCGGTCGAGACGCCGACGCTCTACACCGTCCACACCCGGCTGCTGCGCGACGGCAAGCTGATCGACGAGCGGCGCACCCAGGTGGGCTTCCGCACCGTGCGCTTCGATGCCGACAAGGGGCTGTTCGTCAACGACAAGCCGGTGAAGCTCAAGGGCGTGTGCATCCACCAGGACCATGCCGGCACCGGCGTCGAACAATATGACGCGCTGCTCGGCTGGCGGCTGGAGCGGCTCAAGGCGATGGGCTGCAACGCGATCCGCATGTCGCACAATGCGCCCACCGCCGAGCTGCTCGACTGGTGCGACCGGATGGGCTTCCTCGTCATGGACGAGAACCGCCATTTCAACCCGGCGCCCGATTATCTCGCCCAGCTCAGCTGGATGGTGCGGCGCGACCGCAACCACCCCAGCGTGATCCTCTGGTCGGTGTTCAACGAGGAGCCGATGCAGGGCACCGAAGCCGGCATCGAGATGGTCCGCCGGATGGAAGCCGCGGTGCGCAAGCTCGACGACAGCCGCCCGGTCACCTCGGCGATGAACGGGTCCTTCTACAATCCGCAGAACGTCTCCTCGGTCGTCGACGTGATGGGGTTCAATTACTACCAGGGCGAATACGACAAGTGGCACGCGCTGAACCCGACGCGGCCCAGCACCAGCTCCGAAGATACCAGCGCCTTCGAGACGCGCGGCGCCTTCGCCAGCGATCCCGCGCGCCACGTCATTACCTCCTATGACGAGGAGCCCGCGCCATGGGGCAACACCCACCGCAAGGCGTGGCAGCTGATCGCCGCGCGCGAGTTCATCGCGGGCGGGTTCGTCTGGACCGGCTTCGACTATCATGGCGAGCCGACCCCCTATGAATGGCCGACCATCGCCAGCTTCTTCGGCATCATGGATCTGTGCGGCTTCCCCAAGACCGCGTTCGGCATCCACAGCGCCGCCTGGATCGACGATGCGCCGGTGGTGTGGCTCGCCCCGCACTGGACATGGCCGGGCAAGGAAGGGCAGAATATCAAGGTCTTCGTCGCCTCCAATGCCGATAGCGTGACGCTGCTGCTCAACGGCAAGGTCGTAGGCACGCAGAAGGTCGATCGGCTGCAGGGCAATGAGTGGCAGCTGCCCTATGCGCAGGGCCGGCTCGAGGCGCAGGCGATGCGCGGCGGCAAGGTCGTCGCGCGCATGGTGCACGAGACCGTTGGCAAGCCGGTCGCGCTGCGGCTTACCCCGGCGCGGACGGTGATGGCAGGCGACGACGAAGACGTGCAGCCGATCACCATCGACGCGGTCGACGCCAAGGGCCGGCACGTTCCGACCGCCAATCTGATGACCCATTTCACGGTCGAAGGGGCGAGCATCATCGGCGTCGGCAATGGCGATCCGAACAGCCATGAGCCGGAGAAGGGCAATGCCCGCTCGCTGTTCAACGGCCTCGCGCAGATCCTCGTGCAGGCGGGCACGGGTCGCGGCAAGATTACGGTCAAGGCAAGCGCCGAGGGGCTGAAGCCCGCGCTGCTGACGATCGACCGCGCAGACATCGCGCCGCGCGCGCAGGTGGGCGTCACTCCGCCGCTGATGGTTCTGGGCGACTGGCGCCGCTCGGGGCAGACGGCGGACAAGCCCAAGCCGGGCCTGGTGCCGGACAACAACAGCTGGGCGTTCCTGCGCAGCGCCATGCCGACTCCGGCTGAGCCGCAGCCGGGCTGGCGCGTCTACAACAACCGGCTGACGCCGTGGAAGCGCATCGCCGCAGGGGGTGGCACGCTGCGCTTCGCCAGCGTCGGCGGGCGTGCGGAACTGTGGGTGGACGGCAAGAAGCTCGCCGAGAAGACCGATGCCGCGCCGGCACCGCTCGAGGCCGCCTTCCCGGCGGGTAACGGCCAGCGCACCGTCGAGCTGATCGTCCAGGCGCCGGCGGGGCAGGCATCGGGGCTGCTCGGTAAGGTTACCCTCACGCCGCGCTGAGCGGATCGGGGTGGGGCGTTCGGGCAGGACCCCGAACGTCCCACCGCCGCGTTAACCATGGCCGTTCACGCCTGATTGGTGGACGCCCGATAGGGCTGGCCCTCCAGGGGGACGGCATGAATCATCTCATCAGGTGGCTGGTCGGCGAGCGCGTCGGGCGCGCCTTTCGCGCGCATGGTTTCGCGCGCGGCAATGCGCTGTGGGGGCTGTTCCTGTGGTGGGCGGTCGGCTGGCTCGGCGCGACCGCGGCCTTCTACAATCTCGGCAAGGCCTGGGTGCTGCTTGGCTGCATCGGCGCGATGGGCGGCACGCTGCTGCTGTGCCTGCGCCGGCCGCTCGCCTCCGGGGTCAAGCAGGCGATGCTCAACGCGATCGGCTATAGCGCGCGCTGGGTGATGGCGATCAGCGCCGGCTATGTCGCGCTGCGCATCGTCTGCGCCGCGATCTATGGCGAACTGCAGGCGCAGGGGTTGGCCGGGCTGCCCTGGCAGAGCCTGCAATTCGCCTCGCTGCTGTTCGTCGCCGGCGGCAGCGTTGCGATCGCGGTCAGCGGCATCTTCGCCGCCGACCGGCTGCGGCTGGAGCGCGAAGGCAAGGCGCGGCTGCGCTGGCGCGAGGCGGAGCGGCAGGCGTCGAACCGCGCCGAGGCGGCCGCACCGCCGCCGATCGTGGCGGAAGATGCCTGGTGGG
Source organism: Sphingomonas sp. 22176 (assembly GCF_052045505.1). NCBI lineage: Bacteria > Pseudomonadati > Pseudomonadota > Alphaproteobacteria > Sphingomonadales > Sphingomonadaceae > Sphingomonas > Sphingomonas sp. 22176. The sequence goes on from NZ_JBQEPL010000003.1 coordinate 44,484, forward strand.
TCGTCCTCGAAGTCTCGCCGGAGGCGACCCGGGCGGACGTCGAAGCCAAGGCACGGGCACTGCTCAAGCAATATCACCCCGACCGCTGGGTCTCCGCCCCGCGCCACCTCAAGGCGCAAGCCGAGCACCAGACCATCCGCATCCTCCAGGCACGCGCCGCGGGGCGGGCGGCGCGCAAGGCGGATTGCCCGGCTTGATCTGAGTGTTTCGGGGTTCGGCGTTTAGTCATGTTGCGCCCCAGTTGGGGACATTGCGCTGTAAGGCTGTCGGGCTATGATCGGACCGAATCCAACAGCATAGAGCGTCACCTTGCTGCAGCCTCATGTATCGAGTTTTGAAAGCGCTTCCCGCGATTTCGCGCTGAGCGGGCCATTGTCGGAATGGCTCTTTGTGTCGGGCTTTTGGCGGGAGGCGGGGTCGATTGTAGGCATCAGCTTCGATCAGTATGAAGAGGAAGCCGTTTCACCGGAGATTGCTGAAATCATCGTCAAAATGATCGAGAGGCGAATTGCAGACCTTGGCGTCGCTGATCACACAGAACTAGTTTTTGGCTATGCACACACAGCAAACGGGGAGATGATCAGCACGCGCATTGTCAATGAAGATGCGGCGTCAGAATTGAAGGCGTTGGTGACATTCATGCGGGAGGCGCATGAGGCTGCTGATGAGGTCGTTTTCAGCCTCTAAACCTTCGGCAGTTTTTCACCAAATCGGACCGTTCGCGATGATCGACGGCCGCATCTCCGACCGCCTTAACGCGTCTTGCGGCAGTGGAAGTGTTCCCCATATGTACTTAATCTGCTGCGGTTGGGCGGCCGCTCTTTGACTCCGCTGATACTGCTTTTCCGCGCGCGAAGGGTTGTGCCTTGCGAACGCAGCCCGTCTCGGCGAGCGGTACGCGCCGAATTTTCACGAGCCGCAACTTCCTAAACTTAGCGTGCCCACACCGGCCCATCGAGAGACCCGTTGAAACGCGCGCAGGCCTAAACTTCCGCAACTTCGGTCGGCAGCCGCGGTCCCGGAGCGGCGGTTCTGGCTGCTCGATGCGTCGGACAGCGAGGCTCAGGCGCGCGCCATAGGCTGCGCCTGAGCGCGGCCGCACCTAGGCGGCCGCGCCCGGGTTCAGCCGCGCAGCTTCGCGAGGACGCTGTCGTCGCCGAGCAGGTGCAGCACCGTGGCCGAGGGGCGGGCGAGCCCGCGCAGGCCGAGCGCCAGCAGCGCGTCGCCATCCACTTCGGCCGGGTTGCCGAGTTCGACGCGCAGGCGGTTGTCATGGGCGCTCACCGCCCGGATATTGGCCGCGCCGCCCAGCGCCGCCAGCGCCGCCGGCTGGAGCGCCACCGTCGGCGCGCGGACCGGGGCTGCGGCCGGTGCGGCGGGTGCCGCGACGCCGCCGCGCGCCGTCGCATCGCGGATCTCGACCGCCACGACATCGGCGATCGGGCCGAGCACCACCTGCAGCGCGCGCTCCGAAGGGCGCAGGATGCCGTGGGCACCGAGCGCCTTGAGCGCGGCATCGTCGACCACGCTCTGGTCGGCGACGATCAGGCGCAGGCGGGTGGTGCAGGCGCCGATCTCGACCAGGTTGGCCGAGCCGCCGAGCGCACGGGCGAAGGCCTCGCCGCGGCTCGACGGCGCGGTGCCGCCAACGGCTTCCGCAGTCACAGGGGCCTCGGCTTCGCGGCCGGGGGTCTTCAGGTCGAAGCGGCGGATCGCCCAGCTGAAGATGCCGTAATAGAGGGCGAAATAGACCAGCCCGACCGGGATCAGCAGCAGCGGCTTGGTCGCCTTGCCGAAGTTCAGGACATAGTCGAACAGGCCGGCGGAGAAGCCGAAGCCGAGCTTCACGCCCAGCAGGTCCATCACCACCATCGCCACGCCGGTCAGCACCGCATGGACGACGTAGAGCGCCGGGGCGAGGAACATGAAGCTGTATTCGATCGGCTCGGTCACGCCGGTGAGCAGCGAGGTGAGCGCGAGGCTGAACAACAGGCCGCCCACCGCCTTGCGGCGCTCAGGGAGTGCTGCGCGGTACATGGCTAGGCAGGCGGCGGGCAGGCCGAACATCATCACCGGGAAGAAGCCCGCCATGAACGCGCCCGCATTGGGGTCGCCCGCGAAGAAGCGGCGCAGGTCGCCCGTCGCGCCGTTGTAATCGCCCTGGACGAACCAGAACACGTTGTTGAGGATGTGGTGCAGGCCGGTCACCAGCAGCACGCGGTTGAGCACGCCGAAGGCGAACAGGCCGAAGGCGCCAGCGCCCGCAATGCCATGGCTCAGCCCGTCTACGCCCGCGCTGATGTGCGGGAAGCCGACGCCGACGATCACGGCGATGAACAGGCCCGCCAGTCCGCTGACGATCGGCACGAACCGGCGGCCGCCGAAAAAGGCGAGATAGGAGGGCAGCTTGATCGCCGAGAAGCGGTTGTAGAAGATGCCGCCGATCAGGCCCGAGACGATGCCGATCGGCACGTCGAGCCGGGCGACCGCCTTGGCCTTCCATGCCGCCACGGCGAGCGCCGCCTGGTCCTTGTCGAGGCCGGCGCCGATCGTGTCGGGCACCGCGAGCAGGCTCTTGCCCGCCTCGGTCGAGACGAGGAAGCAGACGATGCCGGCAAGCGCGGCGGCGCCGTTGCCGTCCTTGGCATAGCCGGTCGCCACGCCGATCGCGAAGAGCAGGCCGAGATGCGAGAACAGCGCGTCACCGGCGGCGCTGACGAAGGCGATGTTGAGCAGGTCGGGCTGGCCGAGCCGCAGCAACAGGCCCGCCACCGGCAGCACCGCGATCGGCAGCATCAGCGCGCGGCCGAGCGGCTGGAGCGTTTCGAGGATCTGCTTCATGCGGTGAATTCCCGGGCAAGGCGGCGGACATCGGCGGCGGTGGCGCAGGCCAGCGCGGCGGTGGCATGGGCGCGGGCGCGCTCGAGCGTGAGGGTGGCGAGCAGCGCCTTCACTTCCGGTACCACCGAAACGGTGGCAGAAAGCTCGGTCACGCCGAGGCCGACCAGGATCGGCACCGCCAGCGGATCGGAGGCAAGGCCGCCGCACACGCCGACCCAGCGGCCCTGGGCGGCAGCGCCCCGGCAGGTATCGGCGATCAGGCGCAGCACGGCGGGATGCAGCCCGTCGATGCCGCTCGCCACCGCCGGGTTCCCGCGGTCCATGGCCAGCGTGTATTGCGTGAGGTCGTTGGTGCCGATCGACAGGAAGTCGGCTTCGGCGGCGAGCAGATCGGCGGTCGCGGCGGCGGCAGGCGTCTCGACCATGATGCCGAGCTCGACCTTCTCGCCGATGCCGAGTTCACCGCGCAGGCGATCGAGCACGGCGCGGACCGCGCGGAGCTCGCCGACGCTGGCGATCATCGGCAGCATGATCCTGGCGACGCCAATCGGCCGCACGCCGAGGATCGCGCGAAGCTGGTCCTCCAGCACCTGCGGATGGGCGAGGCCGACGCGGATGCCGCGCAGGCCCAGCGCCGGGTTCTCCTCCGCTGCGATCGGCAGATAGGGCGCGGGCTTGTCGCCGCCGATGTCGAGCAGCCGGATGATCAGCGGGCGGCCCTGCAGCGCATCGGCGATCGCCTGGTACTCGGCGGTCTGCTCGGCGACGCTCGGCGGGGTCTCGCGGTCGAGGAACAGGAATTCGGTACGCAGCAGGCCGCTGCCCTCGGCGCCCGCCGCAACGGCGCGTTCGGCATCGCCGACCGAGCCGAGATTGGCGAACACTTCGATGCGGGTGCCGTCGGCGAGCCGGGCTTCGGCCCCGGCCGCCGCGCGGGCAGCGGCGAGCGCGGCCGTGCGGGCGTCGACACGGGCCTGCGCCTCGCTACGCTGGGTGTCGTTCGGCGCGACGCGGAGCGTGCCGGCACCGGCGTCGAGGATCAGCGTCTCGCCTTCCTGCACCGTGCGCAGCGCCGGTCCCATTGCGACCAGCGCCGGGATGCCGAGGCTGGCGGCGAGAATGGCGACATGCGAGGTCGGGCCGCCGCGGACGGTGGCGAAGCCGCGGACCTGCGCCGGATCGATCGCGGTGACCTGCGAGGGCAGCAGGTCATCGGCGAGCAGGATCGTCCCTTCCGGGAACACCAGGGGCGCGTCCTGCACGCCTTCGATCGCCGAGACGACGCGGCGTTCGAGATCGACCATGTCGTCGGCGCGCTCGGAAAGATGCGAGTCGCCGCTCTGGCGGAGCAGATCGGCCTGCGGGCGGATCGCCTGGCGCCAGGCCTGGCCGGCGCTGGCGCCGTCGAGCACCGCGGCGCGGGCGGCTTCGAGCAGCTCGGGATCGTCGAGCATCGATCGGTGGGCCGAAAGGATCGACCGCATCGGCCCGGCGGCGTGGCTCAGATCCGCCTCGATCGCGCGCATCACCTTGGCGATGCCGTCCTCCAGCCGTGCGCGCTCCAGGCTCGCACCCTTGCCGATCGGGTCGATCGTCAGTTCGGGGAGGCGGAAGAAGCGGGCGGTGCCGATCGCGAGGCCGGGGGCGGCGGTGACGCCGGCGAGCACGCCGGGTTCGTCCGAAACCGGCGTAGCGACGGGGGCAGGGGCGGGAGCCGGGGCAGGCGCTGATGCGGGATCGGCCTTCTCGCCCATCCCGCTCTCGATCAGCGCGGCGAGCGTCGCCGCGGCTTCGTCGGCGCGGCCGCCCTCGGCGGTGATGCGGATCGTGTCGCCCAGCTTGATGCCCAGCGTCATCAGCCGCACCGGGCTGCGCGCATCGGCGCTCTGCTCGCCCTTGGCGATCGTCACCTTGGCGGCGAAGGGCACCAGCACTTCGCGGAGCTTGGCGGCGGGGCGGGCATGGATGCCGTGCGCCAGCGGCACGACCACGGTCCGCGTTGCGGTCTCGCCGACGATCTCGGTGGCGGCCTCGGCGACCGCGCCCGCACGCGTGATGGTGAAGATCGGTTCGCCCGGCGCAACCAGCCCGCTGCCGCGCTTGCCCGTGAGCGTCAGGCCGTCCTGGCTGATCAGCAGCACCGGCGTCACCACCGAGGGCGCGCCGCACACGACGGAATCGAGATCGAAGCGGATCAGCACGTCGCCCGTGCGCACCTGATCGCCCACCTTCACCTGGGGATCAAACCCCGCGCCGGCCAGCTGCACCGTATCGATGCCGATATGCATCAGCAGCTCGACGCCGTCGCCGGCGCGCAGCGTGATCGCATGGCCCGTCGGCTGGAGTACCGTCACTTCCCCGTCGCAGGGGGCGTAGAGGCAGCCCTCGGTAGGATCGATCGCCACGCCGTCGCCCAGCATCCGCTGCGCGAAGACGGGATCGGGAACCTCGTCCAGCGGCATCAGCCAGCCTGCCATCGGCGCGCCGATGGCAAGGGCCCCGGCCGAGGCGTCGTCATGGGAAGAGGGCGGCGCGATCGTGCTCAGGGCGGGTCTCCGTGCGATCAGGGGAAGCGGGTTGCGCCGATCCAGCACCCGGCGGGCTGGAAGTCGCGGGTCATCTGCACCCAGTCGGCGCGCAGCCCGGGGGCGAGCGCACCGCGTTCGTGCGACAGGCCAAGGAACGCGGCAGGGCTGGCGGCGGCCATCATCGCGGCGTCCTCGGGCGAGGTGCCGATACGGGTGACCATGTGGCGGAACGCGCCGGTCATATCGAGCGCCGAACCGGCCAGCGTGCCGTCGACGCCGAGCAGCCGCCCGCCTTCGACGCGGATGTGCTGGCCGTGCAGGTCGAACGAAGTCATGTCCGAGCCTACATTGGGCATCGCGTCGGTGACCAGCAGGAAGCGGTCATGGGGCCGGGCCGCCAGCGCGATGCGCAGCGCTGCGTCATGGACGTGGAAGCCGTCCGGGATGATCCCGCAATAGGCGGTCTGGTTCTCCAGCGCCGCGCCGACCACGCCGGGCGCGCGATGGAGCAGCGGCGACATCGCGTTGTAGAGATGCGTCACGCCGGTCATGCCGGCCTCGAAGGCGGCGACCGCGGTCTCGTAGGTCGCGTCGCTATGGCCGATCGCAAGCAGCACGCCGGCATCGGCCAGGCGGCGGACATCGGCGAGGTCGACCATCTCGGGCGCCAGCGTCACCAGCACCTTGCCGCGGCGCGGGCGGCCGAGCAGTTCGACCATGCCGGCGTCGAGCCCGCGGAACTTGTCCGCGTCGTGGATGCCCTTGCGGGCCTTGTTGAGGATCGGGCCCTCAATGTGCGCGCCGACGACGCCGGGCACGCCCGCCTCGATCGCCGCATCGGTGGCATCGAGCGCCCTGGCGATCACCTCGGGCACGTCGCTGATCAGCGTCGGCAGGAACGCGGTGGTGCCGAACTTGGCGTGGGCCGCACCGATCGCCGCGATGCCCTCAACGGTGGTCGCGTCGTTGAACAGCACGCCGCCGCCGCCGTTGACCTGGACATCGATGAAGCCGGGAACGATCCAGCCGCCGTCGAGGTCGATCGTGTCGGTGCCGCTGCCTTCAGCGGAAATCGAGACGATGCGGCCCTGGTCGACCTGGATCACTGCTTCCGGAAGCGTGCCGGCAGCGGTGACGATCTGGCCGTTGACGAAGCGAAAACTGCTCATCGAGTCTCGGTCACCTTGCGGAGATACAGCGGGGCGTCGGGGTTGTTGCCGCGCGCCAGCGAGAGCGCGTTGACCATCGGATAGAAGCTCTGGACCATCAGGATCGGCTCCACCGCGGGGTGGCCGGCGAGCACCGGCAGCGGTGAGGCGTCACCGGCCTTCGCGTCGACCAAGCACAGGCGGGCGCCGCGCTCGGCGAACTCGGCCGAGGCTTCGCGAACGCTGTCGCCGGCGGTGTCCGAGGTTGCGAAGGCGAGCACCGGGAAGCCCTCGCCGACGATCGCCATTGGACCGTGGCGCACTTCGGCGGCGCTGAACGCCTCGGCGTGCAGGCTGCAGGTTTCCTTGAACTTGAGCGCAGCTTCCTGTGCGACGGCGAAGCTGTAGCCGCGACCGATCACGAACAGGTTGGTCGCATTGCGCAGCGTGTCCACGACCGGTGACCAATCGAAATCGCGCGCCTTTTCCAGCTGTTCGGGCAAGCCGGTGAGCGCGGTGGCGAGCGCCTCGTCCTGCGCCCATTCGGCGACCAGCGCGGCGAAGGCGGCCAACGCGGTGATGTAGGACTTGGTCGCGGCGACCGAACGTTCCGGACCTGCCTTGAGGCCGATCGTGGTGTCGGCCATTTCGGCGAGCGGCGATTCCTCGTCGTTGACGAAGGCGACGACGCGGGCGCCGGCCTGCTGGTACGCCTTGACGGTGGCGAGCAGGTCGGGGCTGCGGCCGCTCTGCGATACCGCGATGCACAGCGCGCGGGCGGTGGAGACGGGCGCCTCGAACACCGACGCGACGGAGGGCGCGGCGGAGGCGACCGGCACACCGAGCATCGTCTCGATCAGATATTTGCCATAGGTGGCCGAATGGTCGGACGAACCGCGAGCGCAGGTGACGACCAGCGCAGGCGGGTCGGCGCGCAGCTCGCGGGCCAGCGCGGCGAGCGCCGGGCCGTTGGCGTCGAGCAGGCGGCGGACCGCGGCACCAGCTTCGGCAGCCTCGGACGCCATCAGCGTCGCGCCACCTGCGGGCTTTTCCATTTCAGCGATCATCGTTCCCCATTGCCTCCACTGGCTATGATGGAACCAGGGATAAGTTACATATTGGTATTGTTCAAGCGCTAGCTGTGTGCGTCGAGCAAATTACGCAGGGTAGAAACTTTGGCGGGGTCGGTGGCGAGCCGCGGGCCGGTCTGGAAGCCGAAGGCGATTTCGCGGGTGTCGGCGCTGCCCTGCGGGCTGCGGCACGAGGCGTGGACCTCGCGCACGCCGGTCTCCAGGATCGGTGGCAGCGTGGTCGCGTCGACGCCGCTGCCGGCCAATATGGTGATTCGGTCGCCCGCGGCCTGTACCAGCGCGGCAAGCGTCTCACGCCCGTCGATCGCCTTAGGGGTGCAGCCGGAGGTGAGGATCCGGTCGAAGCCGAGCGTGATCGCGGTTTCCATTGCGGCCAGCGGATCGGGGCAGAGATCGAAGGCGCGGTGGAGCGTCAGCGACAGGCTGCGCCCGGCATTGCGCGCGACCGATATCCAGGCGGCGAGCATCTCCGCATCGAGCTGGCGGTCGGTGCGGCTGGCGCCGATCACCACGCCGGCTAGTCCCGCCTCGGCGGCCGCGCGGATGTCGGCGGCGACCAGCGCGGCTTCGGCGGCGGTGTAGACGAAGTTGCCGTCGCGTGGGCGGGCGAGCAGATGCACCGGGATCGGCGCCGTTGCGGCTGCGGCGATCAGCGAGTCGGGCGGGGTCAGGCCGCCTACGGCCAGTGCGGCGCACAGCTCGATTCGGTCCGCGCCGCCGGTTACCGAGGCATCGATCCCGGCGACATCTTCCACGCAGACTTCGAGCAAGCGACGCATCAGGTATGTGCCCCCGGGGTCAAGGTTCTAGAAAAGTCCTATTCCTCAGAGCACGCCGAAGGTCCAGCCCTCCGTACGGGCTAGATCGGGTGTGAGGCCGGCCGGAGTCCACAGTCCCGGCTGCCCGGCAGCCACGCGCAGCCACGCGGCGCTGAGGATCGCGTCGGTAGCATGGTCGTCATAGCGGGGAAGCGGTGCGTGCGGCGCCGATCCGAACGCGGCGAGCATCGCATCGAGCGTGTCGGCGTCGCGGATCTTCGAGATGCCCTTGCGCATCCCCGCGAGTCGGGCGGCGAGCGAGGTATAGATTTCCACCAGCACCGGGCCGGTATCGGGCAGCGGGTCGAACGGCCAGAGTCCCACGCGGCCGCGCAGGCGGTGGAGGACGCGCATGCCGGTAAGGCTCGATTTGCCGACCTGGCTCGCCCCGACCAGGTTGAAACAGCTGTACGGCGACAGCGCCATGGCCTCTTGCCCAACCTCGCACACCCGGAACCGCCCGCGCCCGCCGGGGAAGAGGTCGCCGCAGTCGCCCATCTGGCGGAAGTGCCGCCGCGCCTCGTCATGCTGGACGAAGCTGGTCGCGGCGAGGTGCGGATCGGCGGCGGACAGCCGATCGACCAGCGCCCACAGCGCAGGCCCGTCCGCAGGGCTCTCCGCCCAGCCGGGGAAATAGGCCCCGGCATCGGCGAAGGGGAAGGCGGGGGAGAGATCGAGCCCGACCAGCGCGCGCGTTCCGCTATCGGCAAGCTCTTCCAGGAACGCGAGAATATCGGCGCGCGACCAGGGGCGGTCGATCAGCACCGGCGCGGCGTCGCCTGCACGGGCATGCGCGACGGCAAGCCCCTTGGGCCGCTCGACCGCCTGGCCGGACCAGTCGATCGCGATGAAATCGGTGAAGCTCAGGGGCGGGTTTCCCATCCGGCGGCGAGGCGCTGCGCCTTCTTGGCACGATCCCACCAGGCGCGCTGGATATAGAGCGCGATCCGTTCGCGCGCCGGGGTGCCGTAGCGGACCAGCAGCATCGGATAGTTGCGATAATGGTCGGTCTGCCAGAAGGTCTCGGGATCGGTCTCGATCAGCAGTGGCTTCTCGTCCTGCGCGACCATCAGCCCGAAGCTGCCGGGCTCCCGGCTGGGCGAGATCAGCCCCTTGCCGTTGATCTTGGGACAGGGCGTGCCCCACCAGGGCGCTATCGCTACGTCGGGCAGCGTCAGCGCGAAGGCGCAGGCATCCTCCCAATCATCCATCGCGCCGCTCTTCCCGCATCGCCGCCCACCAGGCGAGCCGTTCCGCCACGCGCTTCTCGTGGCCGCGATCGGTGGGCACGTAGAAGGTCTGCGGCTCCATCTCGGCCGGCCAGTAATTGTCGCCCGAGAAGCCGCCCTTGGCATCATGGTCGTAGGTATAGCCGGTGCCATAGCCGATCTGCTTCATCAGCTTGGTCGGCGCGTTGAGGATGTTCTGCGGCGGCATCAGCGAGCCGGTTTCCTTCGCCACCTTCCATGCTGCCTTCTGCGCCTTGTAGGCGGCATTGGATTTGGGCGCTGTCGCCAGGTAGAGACATGCCTGGACGATCGCCAGTTCGCCCTCGGGCGAGCCTAGAAAGTCGTAGGTGTCCTTGGCCGCCATGCACTGCACCAGCGCGTTGGGATCGGCCATGCCGATATCCTCCACCGCCATGCGGACGAGGCGGCGGAGCAGGTACAGCGGCTCCTCGCCCGCGGTGAGCATCCGCGCGAGATAATAGAGCGCCGCCTGCGGGTCGGAGCCGCGCACCGATTTATGCAGCGCCGAGATCAGGTTGTAATGCCCCTCGCGGTCCTTGTCGTACACGGCGACCCGGCGCTGGAGGAAGGCGGAGAGACCGGCGGGATCGAGCGGTGCCTCGAACTGGACCGAGAACAGCGTCTCGGCCTGGTTGAGCAGGAAGCGCCCGTCGCCGTCGGCGCTCGCCACCAGCGCGTCGCGTGCTTCCGGGGTGAGGGGCAGGGGGCGTTCCTCCAGCGCCTCGGCACGATCGAGCAGCTGGCACAGCGCCTCGTGGTCGAGCCGGTGCAGGATCAGCACCTGCGCGCGGCTGAGCAAGGCGGCGTTGAGCTCGAAGGACGGGTTCTCGGTGGTCGCACCCACCAACGTCACGGTGCCGTCCTCCACGTACGGAAGGAAGCCGTCCTGCTGGGCGCGGTTGAAGCGGTGGATCTCGTCCACGAACAGCAGGGTGCGCTTGCCGATGCGGGCATGATCGCGCGCCTCGGCGAACACCTTCTTGAGGTCGGCGACGCCCGAGAACACCGCCGAGATCGCGACGAAGCGCAGCCCCACCGCATCGGCGAGCAGTCGCGACATGGTGGTCTTGCCGGTGCCGGGCGGCCCCCAGAAGATGATCGAGCTGAGCTTCCCTGCCGCGACCATCCGCCCGATCGCGCCCTGCGGCCCGGTGAGATGTTCCTGCCCGACCACTTCGTCGAGCTTCTGCGGGCGCAGCCGATCGGCGAGCGGACCGCCGGCGGGGGTGGAATCGGCGGTGGGTTGTTCGTGGGTCGCAAAAAGGTCGGCCATTGCGGCCAAGATAGGCGGCCGGGATCGGTTTTGCATCCTTCCTTGGCATTCGTCCGGGTTGATCCCGCGCAAGGCATTCGCCTGCGCCCCGCCGCACCCTCCGCGCAGTATCAAGGAGGATCGGGCATGGACTGCGACGTCGTCATCGTCGGGGGAGGGCCGGCGGGCCTCGCCTTTGCGCGCTCGCTGGAAGACAGCGGGCTCAGCATCGTGCTGCTCGAGCGCGCGCCGCTGGAGGCGCTGGCCAGCCCGCGCTTCGACGGGCGGGAGATCGCGCTCACCCATGGCTCGAAGCGGATCCTCGAGGCGCTCGGCGCCTGGGGGCGGCTGCCGGCCGACGAGATCGCGCCGATGCACGCGGCCAAGGTGCTCAACGGCGACTCGCCCTTCGCGCTCAACTTCACCGCAGGGGGCGGGGAAGACGACCAACTCGGCTATCTGGTGCCCAATCACCGCATCCGCGCCGCGCTGTACGATGCTGTGAAGCATCAGCCCGGGCTGCGGCTGGTCACCGGCGCAGAGGTGGTCCATGCTCGCTCGGGTGCCACCGGGCCGCGCGCGGAAGTGCTGCTCTCCTCGGGCGAAGTGGTGCGGGCACGGCTGCTGGTGGTGGCCGACTCGAGGCTTTCCAAGACCCGCGAGGCGCTAGGGATCGATACCGACAGCAACCCGCTCGGTCGCTCGATGATGGTGGTGCGGGTGCGGCACGAGCTGCCCCACGGCGCGACCGCGCTCGAATGGTTCGACCATCGCCAGACGCTGGCGCTGCTGCCGCTGAACGGTAACGTGGCCGGTGCGGTGCTGACCCTGCCCGAGGAGGCCGCGCGCCGCGTCGCTGCGTTCGACGATGCCGCGCTCGGCCGCGACCTCACGCGGCGCTTCCGCCAGCGGCTGGGGCGGATGGAGGTGGTGAGCGATCGCAACGTCTATCCGCTGGTCACCACCTGGGCCCATCAGTTCGTCACCGGCCGCGCGGCGCTGATCGGCGATGCGGCGGTGGGGATGCACCCGGTGACGGCGCATGGCTTCAACCTCGGGCTGAGCGGGCAGGCCCTGCTGGCCGCCGAGGTGCGCGATGCGGTGCGGCGGGGCATGGATCCTGCGCTGCCGGCGGTGCTGCGGCGCTTCGAGAACGGCCACCGCGCGGCGTGCAAGCCGCTCTATACGGGGACCAACCTGCTGGTGCGGCTGTTCACCGACGAACGCCTGACGGCGCGCGCGATGCGGCATGCGGTGCTGCGGCTGGGGGCGGGGCTGCCCTTCGTGCGGCCGACGGTGCGGGCGATGCTCACGCATTAAGTCCCTTCTTAAGCCCCTCCCCTCCAGGGGAGGGGTTGTGGTGGGGCAGTGTCTCGCAGAGACCAGCCAAGGTTCTGGAATCCCTCCACCCCAACCCCTCCTCCCCGGAGGAGGGGCTAAATCCGCTCGATCGCTCTTGCACAATCCCTTTCAAGATATATCTTGTGCGCATCAAGACTCGCACAGGATGCACACTACAATGTTTTTCCACTTCGGCCGTCACGGCCATCATCACCATCATCACGGCCATCAGTTCGGCCCCCGCGGTCGCGGCGGCTGGGGCGGGGGCTTTCCCGGCGGCTTCGACATGGCCTTCGCCATGGGCGAGCGCGGGCCTGGCGGGCGCGGCCGGCGGATGTTCGGCGGCGACGAGCTTCGCCTGATCCTGCTCAAGCTGATCGAGGAAGCGCCGCGCCATGGCTATGACCTGATCCGCGAGATCGAGGCGCGCTCCAACGGCGCCTATGCGCCGAGCCCGGGCGTCGTGTACCCCACGCTCACCATGCTCGACGACATGGACCTCATTGCCGAGCACAAGAGCGAAGGCGCCAAGAAGCAGTTCGCGATCACCGAGGCCGGCACTGCGCATCTCGCGGAGAACGCGGCGGAAGTGGAAGCGCTGTTCCAGCGGCTGGCGGACCTTGGCGAGCGCCATGCCCGCACCAGCGGCGGGCCGGTGCGCCGAGCGATGCACAACCTCAAGACCGTGCTCGCCGCAAGCGTGTTCGACGAGGAGGTGGCTCCCGAACGCCTGCACGCGATCGCCGAGATCCTCGACGAAGCCGCGCGCAAGATCGAGCGCTTGTAAGCAACGATGCCCCGGATCGAGGTGTTACGCCGTCGACTGGGGCTCGTCCCCATCGCGGCCAAGGAGAGAAGAATGACGATCGCCCCGTTCACCGCCCATGCGCTGGTGCCGACCGAGCATGCCAGCCGCTATCTCCAGCAGCTGTGCAAGCACTGGCAGCACAATCTCCAGGTGACGTTCACCCCCGAGAACGGCACCGTGATCTTCCCCAAGGATGCGCGCGGCGCCAATCATCCGGGCGATGCGGCGGTGACGTTCGACGTCGCCGAAACCGGGCTGGAAGTGCGCATTAATGCGACGTCCACCGAGCAGCTGGAGGGGCTAAAGGGGGCCGTCGTCCGGCACCTCGATCGCTTCGCCTTTCGCGAGGGTGCGCTGACCTTCGACTGGCAGTAAGCCACGAAGAAGGGGCGGGAACCGCGTGGTTCCCGCCCCTTCTTTCTGCTCGTCCAAATCAGAAGCTGAAGCGGACAGAGCCGGTGATCGTGCGGCCCGTCAGCGTCTGGGCAGTCGCGATGCCCGAGGTCGGGACCGCGGCCGAGTTGACCGAGACGAAGGCCAGCTTGTCGAACACGTTGTAAACGTTGAGGCCGATCTGCACGCCGTTCACCGGGCGAACCTGCACGAACGGGCTGACGATCGCATAGCCCGGCTGCTTGAGCAGGTTGCCGTCCTGCGCGAAGCTGCTGGTGGTGCCGATCACGTTCGTGCCGATGGTGAATCGCTCCACCTCGAACTGCGGGGTCGCCTGGAAGATCAGGTCCGGCTGGTGGCGCGGGGTGTTGCCGACCAGCGTCTTGTCCGCCTTGTCCGCGTCGATCTTGGCCTTGGTGTAGGTGGCACCCAGGCGCAGGCTGAGCGGACCATGCTCGAACAGGCCTTCGAGCTCGACGCCCTTGGCGCTATAGTCGCGGTCGATCTGCAGCACCACGGTGCCGCCGCTGGCGTCGGCGCCGATCTGCAGATTCTTGTCGGTGGTCGATGCCCAGAAGCCGGTGGCGAACAGCGTCACCCCGTCCTTGCGGAATTTCACGCCCGCTTCCGCCTGCTTCACCGGACCATAGGCCATCGACGGATCCGTCAGCGCGCCCGAAGCCGGGTTCACCGCCGGCGAGAAGTACAGGCGCTCGGCGCTGGCGCGCGCGCCGCGGCTGTAGCGGGCGAACACCGACAGCGGCTCGGCGATGCGATAGTTCACGCCCACCGAGTAGGAGGCGTAGCGATAGCTGTAATCTGCCAGGCCGGGCTGCGACAGCGGCAGCACCGCTACGTTGCGCTCGGGGAGCGAGATGACGCCGTCGCGGTTCATGTCGACCGGCGCGACGCCGATCCGACTACCGCCGAGATCTGCACCGTAGAGCGTGCCGGTGACCTTGCCGAAGTCGTAGCGCATGCTGCCGCCGATCGAGAACGCACCGATCTGGTAGTTTACCGAGCCATAGGGCGCGAACACGCGATAGTGGAGATCGTAGCGGCGGCGATAGGCGCCGGTGCCACGGACACCGTAGCTGAGCACCCCGCCCTGGGTAACGGGCACGCCGCCGGCGGTCAGCACATCTACATAAGCGGAGTTGCCGCCGCTTGCGATGTCGAACACGTCGTCCAACAGGTCGAGATTCTGCACCATCGCCTGCGACGAGGCGTAGAAGCCCGCCGTGGTGGTCAGCTTGCCGTCCGCGACATTCCACACGCGGCTGCCGCGGAAATCATTGGTGAAGTTGTCGAGCTTCTCGATGTCCGAATGGATTTCCAGACCATACATCAGCAGGCCGTTGCCGTTCAGCGTCGTCGGGCTGGCGATCGTTTTGCCGGCATTGGGGCCGGTGGCGTAGCGCAGCGTCGCACCGGGGCCGGCAAAGGCCGGTGCGAGCGCGGCGGCGGGCAGCAGCGCCAGCGAACTGCTTTCATTGTACGTGCCGGAGATCGCCGCGTAGCGCATGCGATCGCTGAACGTCCAACCGGCGATATCGAACTGTGCCTCCAGCCCGATCGAGGCGACCTTGCTGCGATCGCCCTCGTGCAGGTCTAGATTCTGCACGTTGTTGTTGCCGTCCAGCGCGAGGATCGATGCCTTGTAGCGCGAATAGAGCGTATCCTTGCGCGGATCGAAGCCCGGGATCGTGCTGTAGCTGGGGTTGGCGTTGGTGCCGCGCAGCGCTACCGGCACGTTGGCGTAGTTGGGCTCGCGATCGTCAAGATACTTGCCGTACAGGCGGATATAACCGTTCCCGAAGGTCTTGGTTACGTTCAGCTTGATCTGCCCGCCCTTGAATGCGTCATAGCCGGTCGCGCGCGGGCCTTCGCCCTGGCGATAGAAGCCGCCGACGTTGAAGCGCACCGTCTTGCTCAGATGGCCGCCATAATCGAAATCGACGCGGCCGAGTTCATGGTCGATGCCCGAGGAAAGCTGGATCGTGCCGCCCTCTTCCTCGCCGGTCTTGGAGATGAAGTTGACCAGGCCGCCCGGCGAGTTCGAGGCGAAGGTCGATGCCGAACCGCCGCGGATCGCCTGGACTTGCGACAGGCTGAGATCGGTGCGCAGGAACGCGGTAGTCGAGGCGAAGTGGATGTCGCCGAACTCGAGCACCGGCAGGCCGTCTTCCTGGATCTGCAGGAACTTGGAGCCATCCGCCGCCATCGGCAGACCGCGAATGGTTACCGCGGTGAGGCCGTCGGTGCCGGCGGTTTCGGCGCGAATGCCCGGGATGTTGCCCAGCACTTCGGCGATCGAGCGCGTGCCGATCTTCTGGATCTGCTCCTCGTCGATCGAACTCGCCGAGATCGCTGAATCGAGCAGGTCGCGGCCCTTGGCGACCCCGGTAGTGAAGGCCTGCTTCTGCGGCTTGGCCTCGGTCGAGTCACTGTTGTGCGCGGCGGGGCCATCGGCGCCGGCAGAAGCCTGTTGGGCTTGTGCGGGCAGCGCGATCGCAGCAGCGGAAAGCGCCAGCGCCAGGCGGAATCGAGTATTCATCACAACCCCATTTGTCTCGGTTTTTCTGCGGACGCGTTGGGGGTGTGGCAGTTAAGGCTTTGAAAGTGTTGTGCTAGGTACAAGTACGGGGCGTTTTTGCCGTTGGGGAACGTTTGCCTCCCATGAATGTGACTATCTTTCTCGCCGCATCCAAACTTAATATTACCTCGTATATACGCTGACGGCGGAGAATGCGGTCGACCGGCAGGGGAGAGTGCAGCAATGATCGAATCGCGCATCCAGCAGCGGCATGCGAGTAAAAGTGCACCGCAGGAAGCACGCTTGCTCGGTCTTTTGGCGGATTGTGCCGGGAAGATGCTGGGCGCATCCGATCCGACGGCGATGATCGACTATCTGTTCGAAATGGTCCGCGACGAACTGCTGCTCGACGTCTATTTCCACTACCGTGCGGAGCCGGATCACCTGCTGGTGCTGGAGGCGAGCGGCGGGCTGTCCGAGGCGCAGCGGGCTGCCGGCGCGCGGCTTCAGTTCGGGCAGGCGGTATGTGGGATGGTGGCGCGGGATCGTACCCCGCGGGTGGTCGCCCAGGTGCAGGGCAGCGACAATCGGATGACCAATTTCATCCGCGACGTTGGGCTGGACAGCTATGCCTGTACGCCGCTGCTGTACGGCGAGGTGCTGCTCGGCACGCTCGGTTTCGGGCGTCGCAGTGGTGTGGCGTTTACCGAGATCGAACTGCGCTTCCTGCGTACCATCTGCAGCTATGTCGCAGTGGCGAAGAACCGCTTGTTGGTGGAGGCGGAAATGCTGGCGGCGATGAAGGCGCGCGACGCGCTGGAAAAGGCGCAGCGGGCGCTGATCGGCAGCATCTCGCGCAGTGCCGCCGAGGAGGAAGCTGCCACCGCGGCGATGCTCGCCCACGAAATGGTGCAGCCGCTGTCGGCCGCGTCGAACTACATCGCAACCGTGGAGATGGCGCTGCGCGGCACCGGCGGCCCAGACGTGCTGCGGCAACTGGCGCAGGCACGGGCGCAGATCAGCCGCTCGTCCCAGATCGTCGCGCGCACGCGAGCGCTCGTCGAGCGCGGCGAAGTGGATGCGGAGTTCGTTCCTGCCGGAACGCTGTTCGACGAGGCGCGCGAATTGTTCGAGGCCGCCTGGACCGGCGCGTTCGCGCAGATCGACGTGGAGATCGAAGCGGCCTTGGGACCCTTGCTCGCTGACCGGGTGCAGATCGGCCAGGTGCTGGCCAACCTGCTGCGCAATGCCGCGCAGGCGCTGCGTGCTACCCCAGATGCCCGCATCCTGCTCTCGGCGCGTGCTGTGGAGGACGGGGTGGAGATTGCGGTGACCGACAACGGTCCCGGCTTTCCCGGCGGGGTCCTCCCCGAGCGGGGTCGGTCAACCAGCGGCGGGCAGGGGATCGGCCTCACCGTCACCCGCCGCATCCTGGAGGCGCATGAGACCGCGCTGGAACTGCAGGCACCGGAGGAGGGCGGCACGCGGCTCCGCTTCGTGCTCGCTGCGCGTGAGGCCGTGGCCTAGAGCATTTTCAAGTTGACCGTTTACGGTCGACGACTCGGAAAATGCGGTAATCGAAGAAATAGAGCGTCTTCGCTCAAGGTGAAAACGCTTTAGGTCAGCGTGCCCGGCGAGCGAGCACTTCGAAATAGCTCTCCAGCACCGCGTGGTTCACCCGGTCCCACACATAGGCCTGGGCCTTCTCATGCCCCGCCGCGCCGGCCGAGGCGGCGAGTGCCGGATCCTCGATCAGCCGCGCGATCGCGCCGGCATAGGCATCGACGTCGCGCGGCGGCACCAGGAAGCCGTTGACGCCTTCCTCCACCAGATCGATCGCGCCGGTGGCGCGCGCGGCGACGATCGGCACGCCGCAGGCCATCGCCTCGGAGGTGACGTTGCCGAACGTCTCGGTAACCGAGGGGTTGAACAGCACGTCCATTGAGGCGACCGCGCGGGCGAGATCGTCGCCGCGCTGGAAGCCGGTGAACACCGCCTCCGGCACCTGCTCGGCAAACCATTGACGTGCCGGGCCTTCGCCGATCACCAGCACCTTGTGCGGCACGCCGCGCGCGGTCAGCTGGTTGCAAACCTGCGCGAAGATATCGAGTCCTTTTTCCAGCACCAGCCGCCCGAGAAAGCCGACGGCGAATTCTCCATCGCCGATGCCGAGCGACCGGCGCCAGGCGAGATCGCGGCGCGCCGGGTTGAACCGCGCATGGTCCACCCCGCGCGACCAGATGCGGATCGGCGTGGTCACGCCCCAGCCGCGGATGAGGTCGGCCGTGGAGTCGCCGGGTGTCACCACCTGGTCAACGCGGTTGTAGAAGCGGGTCAGCAGCTTGATGATCACCGGCGCGACGAAGCCGAGATGGTAATAGGCCGGGTACGTCTCGAAGCGGGTGTGGAGCGAGGCAAGGGTGGCAATGTCGTGCTTGCGCGCCCAGGTCACCGCGCCGTGGCCGAGGAATTCGGGTGCCGAGACATGCACCATGTTAGGTGCAAAGGCTTTCAGATCGGCGCGGATGCTCTTGGGCAGGCTAGTCGCGAACTTGTATTCGGCGCGGCCGCCCGGCACCGGCCAGGCGGGCACGCTCACCAGGTCGCCGGTCGGCGCGAAGGCGGGGGTGTCGGTGGTCGGCGAATAGATTCGGACCTTCACGCCCTGGTCGAGCAGATAGCCGACGAGCTTGTTGAGCGCCTGGTTCGCGCCATCGCGAACATAGTTGTAATTGCCGCTGAAGAGCGCGACGCGAAGATCCGAGGGTTGCATGTTCGCGCTTCGCATAGTCGCGTGCGCGCGGCCCGGCAAGCGAACGTCATGCCCGCGTCACGGAACAGGCTCGGGGCCTGCCGATTCTGCGATTCATGAGCAAGCATTTCGCGAAGGGCGCCGCGGTGCGCTGGAACTGGGGCGGCCACCAGGCGCATGGCAAGGTCGCCGAGCGCTTCGAGCGGCGCGTGCAGCGCACGATCAAGGGCGAGAAGATCGTGCGGAACGGGACCAAGGACAATCCCGCCTATCTGGTAGAGCAGGAGGACGGCGGCCGCGTGCTGAAGCTGGAGAGCGAGCTGGAGGCGGGGTGATCCCGCTTCTTAGCCCCTCCCCTTCAGGGGAGGGGTTGGGGTGGGGCTGTGTCTCACCGAGACCAACAATTGGTCTGGAATCCCTCCATCCCAACCCCTCCTCCAAGGAGGAGGGGCTTAGATGGTCGCCTCACCGCGTATACAGCACCCGCGCATCGGCCTTGAACGCTTCCGCACTCGCCTTGCGCGAATAGAACATATGGCCGCCCGGGTAGACGCCCAGCTTCACCCGCTGCTCCACACCGAAGCGCGGCATCTGGTCGATGATCAGCCGCGATCCGAAATAGGGGCAGGAAAGGTCGTTATAGCCATGGACGATCAGCACCCCCATTTTCGGGTCGTTGGCCACTGCCTTGCGCAGGTCGCTCACCGGCGCGTCGTCGGGCGTGCCGCGATCCCAGGCGGAGTTCACCGAGAAGGACAGCGCATTGTAGCGCGCGCTGGTCTTCCAGCCCACTTCGCGGGTGATGAAGTCGACCATCGCGCTGGTCGTCGGCGCGATGATGCCTTCCAGGATCGGATCGCCCGACTTGCGTTCGGCGGCATTGGGGAAGGGATCGAACGCATCGACGTTCGAATCGTAGACGCTGCCGATCTTGCCGTCGTCGCGGTGGACTTCGCGCAGATAGGTGCCTTCGTCGACCCGCCCGTCGAGGCGGCGGACCAGCTTGGGATCCAGCCCGGTCAGCTCGGTCACCTTGTCGCTCAGCCGCGCGGTCGCCTGCGGATCGGAGCGGCCGGCGAGCAGGTCGGTGGCGAAGCCGCCGCGCGTATAGGCTTCCACGCCTGCCATCGCCTGGGCAGACAATTTGCCTTCGCGCTCGAGATGTCCGGCCGCCATCGAGGGCAGGGTGATCATCCAGGGCAGTGGCGACAGCGCGTCCGATCCGGCGGTCGCGGCCGGATCGAGATAGGGCGAGACCATCACGATGCCGTTGACGCCCACGCCGAGTTGGGTCTGCAGTTCATAGGCGATGCGCGGCGCGCGATAGCCGCCATAGCTTTCGCCCATCACGAACTTGGGCGAACGCAGCCGCTCGTTCTTGACCAGCCAGTCATAGACGATGCGCGACAGATATTTGATGTCGGGCTCGTTGGCGTAGAATGCTTTCTTAGTCGCGTCTTCGTCGATCAGGCTGCGGCTGAAGCCGGTGCCGACGGGATCGATGAACACCAGATCGGTCATGTCGAGCCAGCTGGCGGGATTGTCGACGAGCAGCGGCGCGTCGGAGGGCGCATCGCCCTTGTCACCGAACTGGACGCGCTTCGGCCCCACCGCACCGAGGTTGAGATAGACCGAGGAGGCACCGGGGCCGCCGTTGAACGCGAAGGTCACCGGCCGCTGCGCGCCGCCGCCGGGCACGACATAGGCGGTGTAGACCACCTCGCCGATCTTCTTCCCCTTGGCGTCATAGACCGGCAGCTTGCCGACGGTCGCCTGGTAGCGGATCGGCTTGCCGCCGATCACTGCGGTCTGGGTGATCGTCTTGTCGTCGGGGAGCGGCGGCAGATCGGTCTTGTCGGCTTTGTCGTCGCTCTTTTCGGCGGCCGCGTCGGCCTTCTTGTCCTGCGCTTGTGCCTGGGGCGCGAGGAGCAGGGCGGCAAACGACGCGGCGATCAAAATACGGTGGCGCAAGAACAGGGTCCCCCCGGAAATGGCTGATGTCCCAGCCTAGCGGTGCCCTTCCGCCGAATCCATGGGGTGCGGCTTACAAAGCGCGCCACATCCACCGCGCGGCCGGGCCATAGTGCGCAACCTTGGCGGCCAGGCGAGGGGGCGGGGTGCCGGCCTCGAAGCCCAGCCCGCGCCAATAGTCCGCTGCACCCTCCACCGCGATCAGTTCCGCCCGTGCGAGCCCCGCCGCGGCGGCATTCCGGAAGGCGGCTTCGACCAGCGTGCGGCCGATCCCGGTGCCGCGCGCAGCCGCCGAGACGGCCAGGTCGTGCAGATACAGCGTGTCGCCGGCCGTCACGGGGTCGAGCACGGCACCGACCGGCGGCGGCGACTCGCGCGTCCAGCCATGCGCCAGCAGATAGGCAATGAGCACACCGTCGCGCTCGGCCGCGAGATTGAACGGCGCGGCGACGCCGAGCCGGCTGGCGAACGCGGCTTCGGGTTCGACGAGGAAGGCAGGATAGGCCTGCGCCTGCAGCGCAAGCGCTTCGGGGAGGTGGCGAGGGTGCAGCGGGAGAAGGATCGGTGCCGACATGCGCCCCGCTGTGCCAGCCAGGGCGCGCCAGGGCCAGTGCGACGGCGTTTTCGGCGCATCTCCGGGCATCGGTGAAATTCCGTAATGATCTTGCTACTTACCCGTAAACGACCGGGAATCTATAGTTAACGAGCGCTTATCCTTACCTGATAACTATAGTTCTGAACCAGTTATTTCCGCCATGCGCGACAGAAGAGCTGCACTTGTTCGGCTGACAACAGCCGGTTGGTGCGGAGCCTGTTGTGTCTTCAGCGCGTGTACTTTGTTGCGCAATCTTGTCTGCAGGCGCCTTGCTGCTCTGTGCGGCAAGTGATTCGCCGAGCCTCGAAGATCAGGTGCTCGACCGAATCAACCATCTTCGCGAGAACCCTGCCGCTTATGCCGATCGTCTTCGCCAGTTGCGGCCCTATTTTCGCGGTAACACGCTGTATTTGCCCGGGCGGCCGCGTGGCCTGATCACGCGTGAAGGCGTCGATGCCGTCGAAGAGGCGATCGCTTTCCTCGAATTGCAGGCGCCGCTGCCGCCGCTGAGCCGGGCCGACCTTCTGGGGCTCGCCGCACGCGATCATGTCGTGGTGCAAGGCGCGCTGGGCACGCGGGGGCATTTCTCGCCCGACGGGGCGTCGCCCGGGGATCGCGTCCAGCGTCGCGGCGGCGGCCGGTTGGTGGGCGAAGACATCTCCTATGGCTATGCCGATGCCGACGAGGTGGTGCGGCAGCTGGTGATCGACGACGGCGTTCCCGACCGTGGCCACCGCGAGCTGCTGTTCAATCGCGAGTTGCGCTATGCTGGCGTCGGCTGCGGCAGCCACAGCGCCTACGGCCATATGTGCGTGATCGATGTCAGCCGTACCCGCAACGGCATGTCCGTCTACGCCACGCTGGCGCAGAACGAGGCGCGGTAAGCACAGCGCTCTGAGCCGGAGGAGGCGGGCGGCACCGTACGGAACCGGCGTGGACTAGGCGGTCGAACTGGCTGCGTCCCGTCGGCCGCGCACGCCCTAGGGACGCTCCGCTCACCACCCGCGGCTACTGATTTCTACCGCCGCCGCTGGGCTGCGCAGCCGATCAGCGCCCCGCCATCGGAAGGGTGCCGGATCAGCGCACCACCGTCACCAGATCGCCGCGCTTGACCACACCGAACAACCGCTGAGCAAAGTCCTGCGGCACGCCGATGCAGCCATGCGTCGCCAATCCCTGGCGGACGTTGCTGCCATGGATGGCAACGCCGTCGCTGGTGAGCCACAGCGTGTAGGGCATCATCGCATCATAGGTGTTCGATCGGTGGTTCCGCTCCATTCCACGGATCGGGAAGTTGCCGATCGGGGTCGGTGTCTCGTCCTGGCCGTACAGGATCACGCTGGTCGCGATCTCGTTCTCGCCGCGGAACACAGAGAGGATCTGGCGCGTCAGATCGATGCGCAGCCAGATCCTCCCCGGGGGAACGCCATGATCGTTCCAGGCGAACTCGCCGAACTGCATTCGGTCGGGTACGCGCAACAGGCTGCGGATCACGCGCGTGCTGCCATCACCAAGCCGTAGCTGTTGCTGATCGCCATCGGAAAACCGAATGCGGTCCGTATCCGCGGGCGCGATCATGCGGCCCGCAGCGCTATCCTGCTTGACGTAGCGCGGAACGAACGCCTTGGCGGCCAGCGTAACCAGCAGCAGCGAGGCCGCGCCCAGCGAGATCCAGATACCGAGCTTGGGCCGACTGGGCATCAGGCCTTGGCTTCAATCCGGTTCCGCCGCCGCATTTCCGCGCCGACAAGGCCAAAAGCGGTGACCAGCATCAGCCATTCCGCCGGTTCCGGAACCGCAGGCGGCGTCGGCGTCGGCGTCGGCGGCGGCGGCGGCGGCGGCGTCGGAGTTGGCGTCGGGCTAGAGGTCGGTGTTGGCGTCGGCGTTGGGCTCGACGTGGGAGTAGGCGTCGGCGTCGGGCTGGCCGTCGGCGATGGCGACGGCGTTGGCGTCTGGATACCGATCGGCGGCGCACCGCCGCCGGAGCCGCCGGTGCCGCTCGGCGGGAGCGAATTGCCCGTGAAGCTGGCCGGGCCCCGCGCAGGCACAATGTCGGCGAAGGGCGACAGCGAGTCGAAGCCGGACGGAAGACCCGCGATATCGATCGGCGCGTCCGAGGGCAGCGGCAAGGATGCCGGGATCGGTGCCTGGTCGGCAGCGAGATCGAAAGCCTTCGGCGTCGCTACACCGTTTTTGGCGAGCGAATCGGGCGTCATCGCCTCGCGTGGATTCTTTGCGACTCGGCTGTACTTGCGCTTGCCTTTGACGCTGTGGGCCCCCGCCTCACGAACGCCCGGCGATCGCGCCGACAGCACGGACAGCGCCTTCGAGGCTTCCTGCACTGCAGCAGCAACCGTTGGTACCGCGATCCCGGCGGAGGTCGCCGAAAGAAGCGAAATGGTTGCGGCAGAGGCGCTTAGCCTACGCATTGCCCGTGATCCGAAGGTTTCCTTCCCTGTTTTCAAGTTACTGCTCCCACCCCCTGTTGCTCGCACATGCGAAAAGCGCCCTTTAACTATTTCGCGACGGCGGCAAATATTAACAAGATTGAACTAAGTCGTAGCTAAATAGTTCCTTTGAGCAGTGACGGCAACACCTAACGGTATGCTTCACCTCTCATCCGTCTCCAGACGTATCAAAACGGCATGCGTGGCGCCATAGTATTTGCGAATTGGTGCAGATATGGACCTATTTCCCCAGGAGGTGATCCACTAAGCTGTTGAGATTTCTATAGTCGGATACACGCAATGGCAGCGGCTCGCCAGCTTTTGCATGGGGTGCGGCGGGCGCCAGCGCGCGTTCGAACCCCAATTTGGCGGATTCGCGCATCCGCAGGGCCGCATGGGCTACCGGACGTACTTCGCCGGAAAGCGCAATCTCGCCGAACACTACCGCATCGGCCGGGATCGGCCGCTCCGACAGGGCCGAAACGAGCGCTGCTGCCACCGCCAGATCTGCAGCCGGATCCTGTATGCGGTAGCCCCCGGCGATGTTGAGATAGACTTCGCATGCCGAAAAGCTGAGCCCGCAGCGCGCCTCGAGCACTGCCAGTACCATCGACAGGCGCGGCGAGTCCCAGCCGACCACCGATCGGCGCGGCGTCGCGCCCGAGGCGAGTCGGACGGTGAGCGCCTGCACCTCGACCAACACCGGCCGCGTCCCCTCCAGCGCGGGGAAGACGACGGTGCCGGTGACGTTCTCGTCGCGCTGGGTGAGGAACAGCGAGGAGGGGTTGGCGACTTCCGCCAGCCCCTCGGTCTGCATCGAGAAGACGCCGATCTCGTCGGTGCCGCCGAAACGGTTCTTCACCGCACGCAGGATGCGATAGAGATGGCTGCGCTCGCCTTCGAAGGCGAGTACGGTGTCGACCATATGCTCGAGAACGCGCGGCCCCGCGATCGAGCCGTCCTTGGTGACGTGCCCGACCATCACCAGCGCGGTGCCTCGTTCCTTGGCGAAGCGGATCAGCTCCTGCGCGCTGGCGCGGACCTGGCTTACCGTGCCCGGCGCGCCTTCGATCAGGTCCGAATGCATCGTCTGGATCGAGTCGATGATCAGCAGGTCGGGCGGGGTGGTCATGCTCAGCGTCGTCAGGATGTCGCGCACCGAGGTGGCGGCGGCGAGCTGCACCGGCGCCTGGCCGAGCCCGAGTCGCCGCGCGCGCAACCGCACCTGGTCGGCCGCTTCCTCGCCCGAGACATAGGCGACCGAAAGCCCACGGCTGGCGATCTTCGCCGCCGCCTGGAGCAGCAGCGTCGACTTGCCGATGCCGGGATCGCCGCCGATCAGCGTCGCCGATCCCTCGACGAAGCCGCCGCCGAGCGCGCGATCGAACTCGGCGATGCCGCTCGGCATCCGCTCGGGCAGCGCCACTTCGGCGTCGAGCCCGGAGAGCAGGATCATCCGGCCGCCCGATTGCAGGTGATGCTTGGCCTGGAACGGCGTGGCGGGGCCGCCGGCTTCCTCGACCAGCGTGTTCCATTCCGCGCAGTCGGCGCATTGCCCCGCCCATTTCGAGGTCGCCGAGCCGCAGGCCTGGCACACATAACGCTTCTGGAGTTTTGCCATGGCGACCCTGTAGCGCGATGGAAACGAAAAGGGAACGGGTGAGGCCGCGCGGGCTGTCGCACGCGGCCTCTTTTCCCGTTGCGCCACGCTGCTATGGAGCGGGCATGACCGGGCTCGACATCGTCACGCTTCTCATCATCGCCGGCGCGGCGATCCTCGGCTTTCTGCGCGGTTTCACGACCGAGGTGCTGGCGTTTCTCGCCTGGATCCTCGTCGTCGTCGCGGTGAAGTTCTTCCATTCGGGCTTCACCGCGCTGCTCGCGCCGATGATCGGCACCGCGGGCGGGGCGGCGGTGCTGGCCTTCGCGCTGCTCGCCGGGATCAGCTATTTCGGCGGGCGGCTGATTGCCAACACGCTGGGCGGGCAGATGCGTAATTCCATGCTCGGGCCGATCGATCGCGCGCTGGGTGTCGGCTTTGGCGTCGCCAAGGGGTTGATCCTGGTCAGCATGGGCTTTCTGGTGCTGATGCTGGTGCTCGACACCTTCGACGGCGGGCGCGCGCACCGGCCCAAATGGATCACCCGGTCGGTCACCTATCCGCTGCTCGACACGACCAGCGCGGCGATCGGGGATTTCGTCGACCGGCGTCGCAAGGGCGAGCCGGTGTTCGGCAGCGACAATGCCGGTGTGGACGCGGACGAAGCGGGCGAGAGCCGGCCGCGCAAGCGGGAAGCGGATTGAGCTACAATCCTCCTTTGCAGGGGAGGATCGAGTCTGCCGACGCGCGTGCCACCGGCGCAACCCATACGAAAGGCGGGCAATTGGCGCTCGCAACTGCGGGACGGCTACCCTAGATCAAGCGGCATGAACGCCCCGCTCTACAATATGGAAATCCTGCGTCTCGCAGCCGCGATCCCGCATCACGAACGGCTGGCGCAGCCCGGCGGTACCGCCGAGAAGCGCTCGCCCGTATGCGGCAGCCGGGTGACCGTGGATATCGCGGTAGACGATGCCGGCAAGGTTGCCGAGGTGGGTATGCTGGTCCGCGCCTGTGCGTTGGGCCAGGCTTCGGCGGCGCTGATGGGCGAGGCGGTACTCGGCCGCACTCCGGCCGAGCTCGCCGCCGCCCGCGACCAGCTTACTGCCTGGCTTGCCGGCGAGCGGGATGCGCCGCCCGAATGGCCCGGCATGCAGCTGTTCGTTCCGGCGCTGCCGCATCGCGGGCGCCATGCCTCGATCCGGCTTGCCTTCGAGGCGGCGGCCGAGGCGGCCGCGCAGGCGGCGGAGGCACGGGTCTGATGGAGCATGCTGCAGACGGTTCGATGCTCGTCGATGCGGTGCCGATGCTCGGTTTCGCGCTGTTCTTCGTGCTGTTGTTCCGGCGGCTCGGGCTTGGTGCGACGCTGGGCTTCCTCGTCGCGGGTGCGCTGGTCGGGCCGCACGTGCTGCGGCTGGTCGGCGACGCCGAGGGCAAGATGGGCATTGCCGAGCTCGGCATCGCGCTCCTGCTGTTCCTGGTCGGGCTGGAGCTGAGCCCCTCGCGGCTGTGGCGGATGCGGCGCGATATTTTTGGCCTCGGCTTTCTGCAGGTGGCGCTGTGCGGCATCGCGATCGCGGGGATCGTTTGGGCAGTGACGGGCTCGACGCTGGCCGCCGCGCTGGCGCTGGGCCTGCCGATGGGGCTGTCCTCCACCGCGCAGGTGCTGCCGCTGCTGCAATCGGCCGGCCGCCTGCGCACGCCGTTCGGCGAGCGCGCCTTCGCGATCCTGCTGTTCCAGGACCTGTCGATCGTGCCGCTGATCACGATCGTCGCGGCGCTTTCGCGCAACCCGGCCGATCAGGGCGGGCCGCCGGGCTGGCTGCTGGGGCTCTATACCGTCGGCGCAATCGTCGGGCTGGTGGTGGCGGGGCGTTTCCTGCTGCGGCCGCTGTTCCGGCTGATCGGCAATCTCGACGAGCGCGAGATGTTCGTCTTTGCAGGCCTCCTGACGGTGATCGCCAGTGCCGCGGTGATGGAGGCGCTGGGCCTGTCGGCGGCGCTCGGCGCGTTCATCGCCGGCGTGATGCTGGCGGATTCGCCCTTCCGGCACGAGATTGAGGCGGACGTGGAGCCGTTCCGCGCGATCCTGCTCGGACTGTTCTTCGTCGCGGTGGGCATGACGCTCGATCTCCACGCGATCGCCGAGCGGCCCTTCTTCGTCGCCGGCATGGCGCTGGCGCTGATCGCGGCCAAGGCGGCGCTGATCATGGGGCTCGCGCTCCTCTTCGGGATGAAACCGCGCGGGGCGTTCGCGCTCGGCGTGCTGTTGTCCCAGGGCGGTGAGTTCGGCTTCGTGCTGTTCGCTCAGGCGCAGAAAGCGCTGCTCATCGAGCCGCAGGCCGCCAGCGTGTTCAGCGCGATCGTCACGCTCTCGATGGCGACCACGCCGTTCCTGATGATGGCGACCAGGCGTCTCCGCGCCGAGCCTGTCAAGGCGGGCGCCACGCCAGACGGGCCGCGCCAGGAAGGCGCCAATGCCGTGGTGGTCGGCTATGGCCGCTTCGGCCAGACGGTGGCGCAGATGCTGATCGCGCAAGGCATCCCGGTTACGATCATCGACCGCGACGTGGAAATGATCGAGACCGCGGGCAGCTTCGGCATGAAGGTCTATTATGGCGACGGCACCCGCATCGACTTGCTCCGCCAGGCGGGGGCAGGGGATGCCGAGCTGATCCTGTTCTGCCAGGACGGCGACGGCATGGACACCGAGATGATGGAAGGGGTCCATGCGGCCTTCCCGAACGCCAGCATCTTCGTGCGCGCCTATGACCGTCGCAGCATCATTAAACTGAAGGGCGCACCGATCGCCGGCGTGGTGCGGGAGGTGCTGGAAAGCGCGGTGGTGATGGCCCGGCGCGCGATGGACTCGGTGGGCGTCGACGGCGCCGAGATCGACCGGACCGAGGCCGAATATCGCCGGACCGATATCGCCCGGCTGAAGGCGCAGAAGGAAACTGGCGACCTTTATGCCGGGCGCGACGGCATGTTCAGCCAGGCCGCGGCCGCTGCCGCGGCGGTGCAGGATCGCGGCGATGGTTGATTGGGGAGCGAACGCATGAACTGGATCGCGGTGCTGGCGGCGCTCTCGGGCGCGATGGCGGTAGCGGCCGGGGCCTTCGGGGCGCATGGCGCGCAGGGCCAGGCGGTCGAGTGGCTCAAGACCGGCGGGCATTATCAGCTGGTGCACGCGGTGGCGGCGCTGGTGGCGCTGCAGTCGGGCGCGCGCGGGCCTGCGGCGCTGTTCGTCGGCGGCGGGTTGGTGTTCGCGGGCACGCTGTACCTGATGGCGCTCGGCCTGCCGCGCTGGCTGGGGGCGGTGACGCCGATCGGCGGGGCGGCGCTGATCGCGGGGTGGTTGTGGCTGGCCTGGGCGGTTGCCTCGAAGGTGGCGAAATGAGCGAGCCGCAGGCGCCCTGGGACCCGGCGCAGGTCCGCATCTGGCTCGAACGGCGGATCAAGGCCGCCCGATCGGATCAGGATGTTGCCGATCGCTATGGCCGCGATCGCGAAGACGATTATGACAAGGCGGCGGCTGAAGAGTGGGTGTGCGAGCAACTTCGCCACAGCGACGCGGTGAACGATCAGGCGCAGCTTGGCGCTGCCCTGAAGTCGCTCCTGGCCAAGGACGACTTCTACCGTGCGGGGGTACGGAGCGATGTACGCTTCGAGCGCGAGGTAAAGGCGTATTTGCGCAAGCTGAGCAAGATGGCGAAGACCAACACCGGCTTCGGCAAGACACTGCGCTATCAATAAGTGCAGTCACGCCGTACCGCAGGTGCCTTGCTTGCGGGTCGGCGCTCGGGCATCGCGGCACGATGTACAGCGTTACCTTCCAGCCGACGCCCGAAGATGTCATCGCGGCCTCTCGCCTGAACTACAGGGCCACGTTGCGATCTCGGCGGGTCGTTCGTGCGTTATTCCTGCCGATCGTCGTGCTGGCGTTGCTGGGTTGGTTCCTGGCAAAGCCATGGTCGCTTGGGCCAGCCCCTTTGGTAGCGGCGATCGCGGGCGGTTACTGGCTGGTCGTCTTCCCACTGATCCTGGGGGTGAACTACCTGCGGATCCCATCCCGAACGCGACGAACCTTCGCGCAACAGCGTGCGCTGCATGATCGCACCACGATCACCTGGTCCGCAGACGGCGTCGCCTTTGCTTCCGATCGTGGCCATACCAATTTCGCCTGGGAGGACTTCGTCGCCATCAAGAAGGGGCGCGACGCGATCGTCCTGCGACAGAGCGATCTACTGATGAACTTCGTGCCGACGCGGGTGCTGTCGACCAAACAGATCGACAGCTTCCCCGAAACCCGCTGAGCCGCTACTTCCCCGCGCGCCGGCAGCGGTCCGAGCAGTACACAACGTTCTCCCAATCCCGCTCCCATTTCTTCCGCCAGGCGAAGGGGCGCTGGCAGACCGGGCAGGTCTTGGTGGGCAGGTCCCGCTTGGCGACGCCGCGCGGCACGGGATCAGTCCGCGCCGACGATCTTGGCCACGCCCGCCGCGACGGTGGGGTGGTAGCTCGCCTTCGAGGCCTCGCAGAGGCGCCGCGCGATCGGCTTGCCCCAGTCGCCCTGCGCCACCAGGTCCTTGTAGATCGGGTAGATCAGCAGCCCGCGACCGACGCTGCCGACCAGCTTCTCGATGCTCGGAACGGCGGGATCATAGCGGTTGGCGATCGCCAGCTCGCCCCAGGCCGAGCGGACATAGGCGTTGTTCGACGCCGACAGCCCCAGCGTCTCGTCCAGTTCCTTCAGCCGCGCTGGCGTCTGCTGGCGGTTCAGCCCGTTGAGGAAGCGCAGCCATTGCTGGGTCGCCCAGCCCTGCGGATGGACCGCCGAGACCGGCCCGCCGGCATTCACGGCCGCAAGCGCGGCATCGACGGCCTTCAGCGTTGCCGATTGCACATGCACGGCGTTGTTCGGCAGCCCCGCGGCATAAGCCCATTTGTCGAGCTGGAGGTTGGCCTCCAGCCCGGCGTCGCCCTTCACCAGATTGGCGCGCAGGTCCGCCAGGAAGCCGGCGGTGGTCTGCGGCTGGAAGGCGTGGCGGTCGAAATAGCCGCGCAGATAGACGTCCCAGCGCTGGCGGCCCACGGTACGCTCGATCGTGCGCAGGAAGGTCGAACCCTTGAAGTAATCGAGCTGGCCGAAGGTCGCACCCGGCTCGCCGTGCAGCCGCGTGGTCAGGGCCTCCATGCCGCCGGCATCGGCGATGTCCTTCTGCAGGCCGTCCCATTCGAGATCGGCGTCGGTCGCGGCGCGTTCCTTGCCGTACACCGCCTCCATGATGCGGTTCTCGAAGTACGTCGTGAACCCCTCGTTGAGCCACGAATCCGACCAGGTCGCGTTGGTGACGAGGTTGCCCGACCAGCTGTGCGCCAGCTCGTGCGCGACCACGTCGACATTCGAGCGGTCGCCGGTGAGGATGGTCGGCGTCAGGAAGGTGAGGGTGGGGTTCTCCATGCCGCCATAGGGGAAGCTCGGCGGCAAGACGAGCATGTCGTAGCGGCCCCAGCGATAGGGGCCGTAGAGCGCCTGAGCGGCGTCGATCATCTTCTCGACATCGGCAACTTCCTTCGCAGCGGCGGCGAGCATGCTCGGCTCGGTCCACACGCCCGCGCGCGGGCCGACGGGCTGGAAGGCGAGGTCACCCACCGCGAAGGCGATCAGGTACGGCGGCACCGGCTTGTCCATCCGGAAGCGGAACTTGTGCCAGCCCTTGCCCGCCGGCACGCCCTTGGCGCCGTCGATGCGCTCGCCGCTCGCCACCGCGACGAGATCGGCGGGAACGGTAAACGTGGCGGACCAGGTCTGGCGGATGCCCGGGCTGTCCTGGGTGGGGATCCAGCTGCGGTTGTTGATCGGCTGCCCCTGGCTGAACAGATAGGGCTTCTTCTTGCCGGCAGTGAGCGCGGGGGCGAGCCATTGCAGCGCCGAGGCACCGGGCGCGGTGGCATAGTGGAGCACGATCTTGCGCGCGCCGTGCAGCTGCACGGTGAGCGGCGCCCCGAGATCGGGCTTGGCCGCGCCTACCGTGAAGGGCAGCGGCTTGCCGGCGGAATCGGTCACCTTGGCGATCACCAGCCCGTCGTCGTCGAGCACGATTTCCGTCGCGCCGGGTGCGGCGAGAATGTCGAGCGTCGCGGTGCCGGACAGCGTCTTGGTCGCGAAATCGGCGCGTAGGTCGAGCGCGACATGGGTGACGCGCGCCACTTCCGGCCGCGCATGGGTCCACACGTCCTTCGCCTCGGGCGTCGTCAGGATCGGCGCGGGCGCGGTCTGCTGGGCGAGGGCGGGGGAGACGAGCATGGTCGAAGCGGCGAGGGCCAGGGCTAGAATGCGCATGCCATGGAGCTAGGCCCTGGCGCTGGACGGGGCAAGGGACTTGCCATGGATCAAGCACTTGGCGCCGGACCCTCTGCGGGCCCGTAACGTTGATGCGGAACGATTTTGTGGGAGTATGCATGGCACTGCTGGTGGCGGAACGACCTGTGGCGGCGGATATGGGGGAGGCGCTCCATGTACTGGTCGCCTTCCTGAAGGCACGCGCCTACCGCTTCATCACCCCCACGCCTGCCACCCACGCACGGGTGCTCGCCCGGGCCGACCGTCAGCGCGCTGCCGACCTGCGCGATGTCTTCGGCTGGAGCCTGCCCTTCGCGCGCGATCTGCTCGATGCATCGCTGCTGGAAGCACTGGAGGCGGCCGGGCTGATCGAGGCGGCGGGTGACCTGCTGCGCAGCAAGGTCCGTGTCTCGACGCTGGGGCCCGACCTGCTGGTGCATTCCGCCTATCCGACCGACGACACCCATGCGGTGTTCTTCGGCCCGGACAGCTACCGCTTCGCGCGCTTCATCGCCGAGGAACTCCGCCGCTGCCCGGAGCGGGAAGGGGCGACGCTGGTCGATATCGGTACCGGCGCCGGAGCGGGGGCGATCGCCGCCGCGCATTGCTGCCCCAAGGTCGACATCGTGATGACCGACATCAACCCGGCAGCGCTGCGGCTGGCGCGGGTGAATGCGCAGGCGGCGGGCATCGCGGCGCGGTTCGTGGAGGGCGACGATCTGTCGGGCATCTCGGGCGAACTTGACCTGGTGCTGGCCAACCCGCCCTATATCATCGACCCTGCCGGACGTGCCTATCGCGACGGTGGCGACCTCCACGGCGCCGGGGTGGCGCTGGCGATGGCGTGCGAGGCGGTGCCGCGGCTCGCTGCAGGCGGACGGTTCCTGCTCTACACCGGCAGCGCGGTCGTTCGCGGGGCGGACGAGCTGCACGATCGGCTGGTGCAGCTCGCCGCGGCGGAGGGCTGCCGGCTGCGCTACGAGGAGATCGACCCCGACGTGTTCGGCGAGGAGCTGGAGACGGCCGCGTATGCGGATGTGGAGCGCATCGCGCTGGTGACCGCGGTGATCGAGCGGGCCCGTTAAATTCCTCCCTGGAACGGGGAGGGGGACCGCGCGGCGTAAGCCGCGTGGTGGAGGGGCCGCGCCGTGAGGCGCGGTGCGGGCTCCACCTGCAGGCACCCCGCCGCTGGCGCGGCGGCCCCTCCACCAAGCCGCTGCGCGTCTTGGTCCCCCTCCCCGTGCCGGGGAGGAATTTAGCGGCGTTGCCCGTCCAAGAACGCCGCGACGTTGGCCAGGTCCACGGTCTTGTCCAAGTACGTCTTCCCGATGCCGCGCGCGAGCAGGAAGGGCAGGGTGCTGCCCTCCATCTTCTTGTCGTGGAGCATGTGGCCGACC
The DNA here is from genome assembly GCF_052045505.1 of Sphingomonas sp. 22176. Lineage (NCBI taxonomy): Bacteria > Pseudomonadati > Pseudomonadota > Alphaproteobacteria > Sphingomonadales > Sphingomonadaceae > Sphingomonas > Sphingomonas sp. 22176. The sequence continues at coordinate 77,598 of NZ_JBQEPL010000003.1, forward strand.
AGCGTCGCGCCGTCTGCGGTCACGCCTGCCGCCGCCAGCCCATCGGGCAGCCCCACCGACCGCAGGTGCGCCGCCACCCGCGCGGCATCCTCCGCCGGGCACAGGCCCTGCTGTGCCGAGAAGGCGAAGGCCAGCGCCATGCCCGCCGCAACCGCCTCGCCGTGGAGCAGCTTGTCGGAGAAGCCGGTCTCGGCCTCCAGCGCATGGCCAAAGGTGTGCCCAAGGTTGAGCAGAGCCCGCGTGCCGGTCGTCTCGCGTTCGTCCGCCGCGACGATCCGCGCCTTGGCTGCCACCGAATGGCCGATCGCATGCGCCCGCGCCGCCGGATCGCCCGCGAACAGCGCGGCGGCGTTGGCCTCGCACCAGGCGAAGAACCCCGCATCGTCGATCAGCCCGTATTTCGCGACTTCGGCATAGCCCGCGCGCAGCTCGCGCTGGGGCAGGCTGTCGAGCACCTGCGGGTCGATCAGCACCACCGAGGGCTGGTGGAACGCGCCGACCAGGTTCTTGCCCGCCCTCGAATTGATCGCGGTCTTGCCGCCCACCGAGCTGTCGACCTGCGCCAGCAGCGTCGTGGGGATCTGGACGAAGTTGCAGCCGCGCTTGAGGATGCTCGTCGCGAAGCCGACCAGGTCGCCGATCACGCCGCCGCCCAGCGCGATCACGTGATCGCTGCGGACCACGCCTTGCGCGAGCAGCCAGTCGATGACCGCTTCGAGCTGCGCCCAGCTCTTGGTGCTCTCGCCCGCCGGGAGCGTCAGCACCGGCGCGGTGACGCCCGCGGCGGCGAGGCTCGCCACCAGCGTCTGGCAATGCGCCGACAGGTTGGTGTCGGTGATGATCGGCATCGCACGACCCCGCGACAGCGGGGCGAGGACTTCGCCGGCACGCGCGAGCAAGCCGGGTTCGATGCGCACGTCATAGCTGCGTGCGCCCAGGGCGACGGGGATGGTGGTCACTTGCGCAGGGCCTTCAGGATCGCTTCGACGGTGGTTTCGTGCGGTGCGGCTACGCTGGAGACGCGGATCTGCGCAAGCGCGTAAAACGGGTTTCGGGCCTTGGCGAGCTCGGTCAGCGTCGCCAGCGGGTCCTTGCCGCGGAGCAGCGGGCGCGTGTCCCGCCGCCGCACGCGGTCCGCCAGCACCGAAGGCTCGGCATCCAGCCAGATCGAAATCGCCTGATCGAGGATCAGCGCCCGCGTCTCGTCATTGATGAACGCGCCGCCGCCCGTGGCGATCACCTTGGGCGTGCCGTCGACCAGCCGGGCGATCACCCGCCGTTCGCCGTCGCGGAAATGCGGTTCGCCGAATTTGGCGAAGATGTCGGAGACCGACATCCCCGCCGCCGATTCGATTTCCGCATCGGCATCGACGAAGGGAAGCCGCAGGCGCTGGGCGAGGCGGCGCCCTACCGTGGTTTTGCCGGCACCCATCAGCCCCACCAATACGATGGGCTTGCCGGTCCAGCTGTTCAGTTGCGCATGCGTTTGTAACATCGTGCGAAGGGCTATACAGCGAGGGACCGTCTCGGGCAAAAGGCCCGTATCGCTCAAGGATTGGACTGTTTTTCATGCCGCGTATGCTTGTCGTGTTGCTCGTGATTCTGGTGGTTCTGGTGGGCGGCATGTTCGCGCTGGCCGGCCGCAATACCGTCAAGGAGCCGGTGCGCATGGAGAAGGCAGTCGCGCTTGAAAACCTCGCCAACTAGGGCGTCGCGCCTCGCGATCGCGGCGGCCCTGCTCGCCGCGATCGGGGTTCCGGCGTTCAGCCAGCAGCAGAAAGCCCCCGAATCGCTGTTGCCGCCCGGCTTCGACCAGCCGACGCCGCGACCGCAGCCTTCGGCGCGCCCGAGCCCGACGCCCAGCGCAGCGCCGGCAGCGGTCCCGTCGCCGAGCGGTGACGTGGCGCCCGTCGGCGGCGACATGGGGCCCGATGCCTTCGACGTCGAGGAGAGCAACGCCAGCGTGGCGGTCGCACCGGCGATCGATCTATCGCAATATGACCTGCCCAAGGGCGTGCGCCGGCCGCTCAACCGCATCGGCATCCTGGCGGCAGGCAATGCGCCGTTCCCCGCCGATGCGTTCGGCGACGTGGCGGGCGCCACCCAGGTGACGCTGATGCGGCGGCTCGATGCGCCGGTTGCCTCGCGCTGGGTGTCGATCGCGCTGCGCCGCGCGCTGATGTCGCCGCTCGATACGCCGCGCGGGATCGACGGTGCCGACTATGCCGCTGAGCGTGCCTGGCTGCTGCTCCGCATGGGCGAGGCGACGGCTGCGCGCGGCCTCGTCAGCTATGTCGATATCGACGACTATACCAATGCGCTGGATCGTGTCGCGATGCAGGTTGCGCTGGCGACCGGCGATCCGGCCGCGGTCTGCCCGATCGTCGACGATGCGGCGTCCAACATCCCGGATCGCGGCTGGGCGCTGGCCCAGGCGATCTGCGCGGGGCTTGCCGGCAAGCCGAGCGAGGCCGACCAGCGGCTCGATGCGGCGAGCAAGGGCAAGCCGCGCAACGATCTCGACACACTGCTCGCCACCAAGGTGGTCGGCATGGGTGCCGATTCGCGGCGCGCGGTGACGATCGACTGGGTCGGCGTGCCCGCACTTTCCGCCTGGCGCTTCGGCATGGCGACCGCGGCGGGGGTGGATATCCCCGACAACCTTTTCGCCACCGTGGGGCCGGAGTTCCGCTACTGGCAGGCGCTGTCGCCCGCGGTGTCGCCGGTGAACCGCGCGGGGGCTGCCGAGCTGGCGGCGGCGGCGGGGGTGCTGTCCAACGCCGCGCTGGTCGATCTCTATGCCGAGCTCGACCAGGCGAACGACGTCCCCGATCCGCTGCAGAAGACGGTGCGCGACCTGCGCGCCGCCTATACCGGCTCGGCCGCCGAGCGTGTGCAGGCGATGAAGAGCCTGTGGGACGCGGCCGAAAGCCCGCGGCTGCGCTACGCCCGGCTGGTGCTCACCGCCAAGGCCGCCGCCTGGATCCCGGCGAACAAGAATGCGGCCGAGCCCGACCGGCTGATCGCGGCGATGCTCTCCGCGGGCTATGATTCGGCGGCGCTGCAGTGGCGCGGCGTGGTCGCGCCGGGCAGCGAGGGCTGGGCGCTGCTCGCGCTTGCCGATGTGGGAGGGCCGATCGGCTACAGCGATTTCGAGCGCTATGCAGGCGCCGCAAGCCCGCGCAAGGCCGCGATGCTGCTTGCCGGGCTCGCCGGGCTAGGCCGCCTTTCTCCGAGCGACGCGCAGCGCGGGGCCGAAGCGACCAAGGTCGGCATTGGCGGCGTCAACGTCTGGACCCAGGCGATCGACCGCGCGGGTGCTGCCAACCAGCCCGGCATGGTCGCCTTGCTGGCTGGCGTCGGCATGCAGTCGCCGCGCTGGGACCAGGTGACCCCCGAGGCGCTCTACCACATCGTCGCGGCGATGCGGGCGGCGGGGATGGCCAATTACGCCCGGATGATCGCCGTGGAGGCGGTCACGCGCGCCGAGTGAGCGCCGATCGCGACCTGATCGAGCGCTTCCTGGAGATGCTCCGTGCCGAAACCGGCGCGGCGGCGAACACCATCGCGGCCTATGGTACGGATCTCCGCCTTGCCTCCGAGGCACTGGGCGGTGACTTGTCCGGAGCAGGGCGCGCGGAGATCGAGCGGCTCGCCGGCGGCTGGTCCGAGCTCGCCCGCGCGACGGTCGCGCGCAAGTCCTCGGCCCTGCGCCGCTTCTTCGCCTTCCTGGCGGAGGAGGGGCATCGTGCCGACGATCCCGGAAGCGCCTTGCCCCGTCCCGGCGCCGCGCGGCGGCTGCCCAAGATCCTCAGCACCGGCGATGTCGACGCAATGTTCGCCGCGATCGCCGAGCGCCAGGCGCGGGTGCCGCCCGATCCGCTCGACCTTCGGCTCGCCGCGCTGATCGAGCTGCTCTATGGCTCGGGCCTGCGCGCGACCGAGCTGGTGTCGCTGCCGCGCAATGCCATTCACCCCGACCGCCCCTTCCTGATCCTCAAGGGCAAGGGTGGGCGCGAGCGGCTGGTGCCGATCTCTGATCGCGCGCGTGCCGCCGTGGCGCTGTGGCGGGGGCAGGTGCCGCCGGACAGCCCCTGGCTGTTCCCCTCGGGCAAGAAACACCTGACGCGCGTCCGCCTCTACCAGATCGTCCGGGCGTTGGCGGCAATGGCGGGGATCCCGCCGGAGCGCGCGAGCCCGCACGTCCTCCGCCACGCCTTCGCCACCCACCTGCTCGAGGGCGGGGCAGACCTGCGCGCGCTCCAGGCGATGCTCGGCCATGCCGACATCGCGACCACCGAAATCTACACCCATGTCGACAGCCGCCGGCTGGTCGAACTGGTCAATGCGCGACACCCACTGGGCGAGGCGCTCGTTGACGCGAAGCGCGGCGCCCGGTAGCGCGGCGCGCATGACGACATTCCTCGACTTCGAGAAGCCGATCGCCGAGCTCCAGGGCAAGATCGACGAGCTGCGCAGCGCCGCCCATGACGGCGACGTGGACATCGCCGCCGAGATCGCCCCGCTCCAGGCCAAGTCGGACAAGCTGCTGCTCGACACCTATGCCAGGCTGACGCCGTGGCAGAAGACGCAGGTCGCTCGCCATCCCGAGCGCCCGCACTTCAAGCACTATGTTGCCGGGCTGATCGAAGACTTCATGCCGCTGGGCGGCGACCGCGCCTTTGCCGACGACAATGCGATCATCGGCGGGCTCGGCCGGTTCCGCGGGCGCCGCGTGATGGTGATCGGTCACGAAAAGGGCGACGATACCGCCAGCCGGCTCAAGCATAATTTCGGGATGGGCAAGCCCGAAGGCTATCGCAAGGCGATCCGCCTGATGAAGCTGGCCGATCGTTTCGGTATCCCGGTCGTCACGCTGGTCGACACCTCGGGCGCCTTCCCGGGCGTGCAGGCCGAGGAGCGCGGCCAGGCCGAAGCGATCGCCCGCTCGACCGAGACGTGCCTGTCGCTGGGCGTGCCACTGGTCGCCTCGATCCTCGGCGAGGGCGGCTCGGGCGGCGCGGTGGCGCTCGCCGCGGGCAACCAGGTGCTGATGATGGAGCATGCGGTCTATTCGGTGATCTCGCCGGAAGGTTGCGCCTCGATTCTGTGGCGCACCGCCGATAAGGCCCCCGACGCCGCGGAAGCGATGAAGGTCACCGCCCAGCACCTGCGCGAGCTCAAGGTGATCGACGGCATCGTCCCCGAGCCGCTGGGCGGGGCACACCGTGCACCGGGCCAGGCCGTGCAGGCGCTGGGCGACGCGATCGAGAAGGCGCTGGCCGACCTCGCCGCGATGTCGCCCGAGTCGCTGCGCCAGGCCCGTCGTGCCAAGTTCCTGGCGATGGGTCGCCTCTGAAAACAAAAAAGGGGCTGACGCGGTGCGCAGCCCCTTTTTTCAACCCGCAGGAAGGCGTGCGGTTACGACGCCTTCATATTCGAGCTGACATTGTTGAAGGTGCCGTTGAGGCTGCTGCCCAGGCCCTGCATCGCAGCGATCGCGGCAACGGCGATCAGTGCGGCGATCAGGCCATATTCGATTGCGGTCGCGGCCTTGCGGTTCGCCACCAGCTTGCGAAGCATCTTCATCTGAAGCCCTCCTTCTTCACATCCGGGAGGACGGCGATGCCCGGCAGCGCCCCCGTCCCCGCACGCTCGTACGTTGGGCTTACGAAGCCTTCATGTTCGAGCTGACGTTGTTGAAGGTGCTGTTCAGGCTGGTGCCCAGGCCCTTCATGGCAGCGATCGCGGCGACGGCGATCAGCGCGGCGATCAGGCCGTACTCGATGGCCGTGGCGGCCTTGGAATTCTTGATGAACTTGCGAATCTTAAGCATAGCCGTCTCCATCGTCCCAGAAACTTCAAACACCGGCCCGTCGGGACACCGACGTGGCGAGCTGACCGTAGAGAAGAGGGGTTAAGAAGCGGCTAAATCGCGTGCTTAGCGAAAGGTTTATACGTCAATGGCCGGTGTTTTGGACCTGTTGCGAAACATTGTTCCACATCGCCGTGGCGGTGTTGCCGAACACGCTGAGCGCGCCGACCATCGCCAGCACGACCATGGCGAGGATCAGCCCGTATTCGACAGCGGTGGCGCCGCGATCGGCACGGGAAAGCGCGCGCAGGGTGTGGATCAGGGCTCGCATCGACAACCAATCTCAGTCAATAAACACCGGGAATAGTGTCAGGATTTGGTTGCGAAGTGATTAGCGGGACAGGGATGGTGAACGGGACACGTCCGATGCTGCTGGTGGTGGCAGCGGCGATGATCGATGACGGACGCGTGCTGGTGCAGCAGCGGCCGGAAGGAACGTCGCTGGCGGGCCTGTGGGAATTTCCCGGCGGCAAGATTGAACCCGGCGAAAGCCCCGAGGCAGCGCTCGCGCGCGAGCTGGATGAGGAACTGGGTGTCATCGTCGATCCCGTCTCCCTCGTCCCGCTCGCGTTCGCCAGCGAACCGCTCGCCGATCGACACTTGGTGCTGCTGCTGTACCGGCTGGAGCGCTGGGAGGATGTGCCGGAACCCCGCCACGCCAGCGCGCTTGCCTGGGCGGACATGGCGACGCTGCGGGGGCTGCCGATGCCGCCGGCGGACCTGCCGTTCCTGGAGGTGCTGGCGCCGCTGCTTGCGGGCGGGGCGGTTTAGGAAAGCGATCGGGGGCTAGCGTGGCGTCTGACCTTGGGACGTTCCTGCCCTTCCCACGTGAACCGATGAACGTCGGCTCGAGGTAGAAGCCGACGTTCACGCGTTCGGCGTCGCTATGGCTTTGAACAAGTTAGGTTGAGCCGATTGTGGAGCGGCAGGTTCCAAGTTCAAAATTGGGCCAGGCTGCCGTTCAGCCGGCCCTCGGCACGTGTGAACAACCGCCAACGTGTCGGTCGTTCAAACATGCGCCTCATCGTCCCGGAAGCTGCCGTTGTTCCACATTTGCCGGAATGGCCGATTGTTAGACCGGCCCGCCGTCGGCGCCATCCAGCCTCGTCACCATGACAGGCGGACGCTCAGGGCCCCGTTTATGCCCTCGCCAATGTTGGTCTGGGTCCAGTATTTGGCGTTGAACAGATTGTTGACATTCCCGGTGAAAGTCACCTTGCGTCCATCAATCAGCGTGTCGAACTGGAAGCCCGCGTTCGCCGTAGTATAGGCCGGAACGTAGAGGCTGTTGCTGTCATTGGTGGGTGCCTTGCCGGTATGGCGGACATTACCGTGCAGGCTGAGGCCGGGAATAGCGGGCACATGATATTCGGCATCGCTGGTGAGTTGCCATTTGGCCGCACCGGCCGGCACGTTGCCGCGCAGATCCTCGTTGCCCGCTGACACATTACGAATGCTCGGATCGAGATAGATCACACCCGCCCCCAGCTTCAGATCGTCGCTGAGCCGATAGCTCCCAATCGCCTCGCCCCCCTTATACAGCGTCAGGCCGCCCTGCGTCAGGCGGCGCGCGCCATTGACGAGCCGATCGATCGTGGCGGCGCGCTCGATACGAAAGCCGGCCAGGGTCAGGCTCAGCCGCCGATGCTCAAATTTGGCGCCGACTTCATATTGCCGGCTGAGCGTCGCCTTCAGCACCTCGCCGGCATTGGCATATTCGCCGCCGACCCGGCTGCCCGGCTCCATCGCCTCGACATAGCTGCCATAGATCGAAACATAGGGCGCGGGTTTGTAGATCAGTGCGAGCGTCGGCGTTACCGCCGATGTCCGATAGCCGGAATCGACCGACGCATCGCCGTCCAGATCAAATAGCCTGTATTGCGTATAGCGCGCACCGAGCATCGCCTGGAGATGCTCGCCAAAATGCAGCGTGTCACTCAGGAACAAGGCTTTCTGCCGCTCCCGTGTCGGCCAGCCATCGGTTCCGAAGCTGATCGAACGCGTCACGCGAAATGGCTGATCCTGGTAGATGTTACCATTGAAATCGTTCCCCCAGTAATAATCCTTGTCGCTATAGCCAAATGCGCTGTCCGTGAGCTGGAAGGATGCCCCCGCCACTATGTCATGCCGGATGGGGCCGGTCACGACGTTGCCCTGCACCATCGCTTGCACGAAATGGTTCTTGTCCAGTTCGGCGAAATTATAGGCATAGCCTTCATAGTCGCCGGCAGGATTGCGCATATAGACGAACATCTTGTTCGAGCGATGATATTTGCTCGTGTAGCCATAGGTCAGCCGTGCGGTCCAGCCATCGGCAAACGTCCAGTCGAGCCCGGTGGCCGTGGCCAGCGTCCGTGCCTTGTAATAGCTGTTGGCTACGTTGAGCTTGGAATAGTCATAGGTCGGGCGGGGTAATTCGCTCCCGGCATAGTCTGCCCAGTAGAACTGGAACGGCTCGTGCTGAAGATTGCTGTCCTCATATGTCGCGGTGGCGTGCCATTTGAGGTTGGGGTTGAACGCATAGTCCAGCGCCAGCGATCCGACGAGCCGGTTCACCCCGGCCTGATTATAGGCGGTCCCCTTTTCTCCCCCCAGATTGACCCGATAGCCAAGGCTTCCGTCGCGGGTGAGCGGGCCACCCACATCAGCCCGGGCATAGAAGACGCTGTTGGTGCGATAGCCGATCTCGGTCGTCATCATCGGCTCACTGGTGGGCCGCTTGGTGCGATAGCTGATCACACCGCCCGGTGCGCCGAAGCCGTACATGAAGCCGGTCAGGCCCTTCAACGCAGTGACGCTTTCGATGGGCTCCAGCGGGAAGTCACCGCCCCAGTACAGCAACAACGGTACATCATCGATGTAATAATTGCGCACACCCAGCCCGCGAATCTGCGTACCCCACCAGTTGGTCGATCCCGACGGTGCCGAGGAGAAAACAGACGGATCGTTGGCGAAGATCTGCGCGATGCTGTTGGCCTGCCGCCGGGCAATGTCCTCTGCATCGACGACCGTCACGGAATAGGGCGTGTCCAGCAAGGCTTTCGCGCCCATCGCGCCATTTTCGCCGATCCTGTTCTGGCCCTCATCGGGCTTCAGGCCGGTGACGATGATATCCCCATCGGCACGCCTTTTATCCGCTATTTGTCCGACCTCCTGCGCAGAGGCAGCGGGACAAGCGGCACCTCCTGTCAGCATCATAGCGGACAAGAACGACAGGAAGAATTTATGCGTCATGGAACCCCCTCTTCATCATGGCGGGGCCTCCTATGTGGCAATGCTATTGCGAGTCAATCGCATTGAAAGTGTGGCGAGGGGTTAATACGCCGCTTACGAACAAACTGATCGGCGCGTTGCCGAGTGCATGCTCTTGGCCTTCTGGCAGTAGCGCATGCGCAGCAGTATGGCCGCTTTCGGCCGGAGCGGTCGTTCCCACCCGCTGATGGGAATGGCTTAAGTTGGTCGACAACGGAAGTTGAAACATCCGTCACGACGGACCTCAGGTCCCGCGTGCCACGGCGTCGAAATAGTCGTTGCCCCCAGTATCCCGACGACACCTCACCATCTTCAACCCCGCCGCGGCAAGCAGCGCGTCGTACTCCGCTTCGCCCAGCGATCGCGAACGCCGCCCGGTAAGACTGTCCTCCCAGTCGCAGCGTTCGCGCGGCGCGCTGAACAGGAACCGTCCGCCGGGGGGCAACACCCGCCCGGCCCGGCCGATCACCGCCGTCTGCGCCGCCTCCGGCAGCAGGAACAGCAGCCCGATCGCGACCACGCCGTCGAAGCGGCGGTCGAAGAAGCGGCTGGTTTCCGCCGGCTCGCAGGCTGCGGCCGCCTCGGGCACGTTGGCGCGGAACGCGGCGATCATCTTGGGCGCCGGATCGATGCCGAACAGCGCGAAGCCCTGCGCCGCCAGGCACGCGCCGATCGGCACCCCGGTGCCGCAGCCGATGTCGAGTACCGCGCCGCCGCGCGGCAGCTGGCGGGACCAGCGGAGGACGATGTCGGTGCCGACATCCGAGCGAAGCGCCGCAAAACGTTCGGCAACGGCGTCCCAGCCGGCGGAGGCGTCGTCGCTGGTCACCGACGCCGCGCCACCGCCTAGCCCTTCGGCTTGAGCGCGTCGGCCAGCGAGGCGGTCGCGCTGCCCGGGCGGGCGGGCTTGGGCTGCGAGGGGTCGGGCGCCCAGCCGGTCAGGTAGACGATCGAATATTTCTCCGGCGTGCGGCCGTCCGGATCGGCGCGCTCGGCGAAGGCGGCGGCGGTGCCGAGCAGGGTCTCGCGGCGGAGCGGCGGGGTGTTCGGCAGCAGGTTCGTCGCCGCCATGCCGCGCAGGTCGCGGATCAGCCCGCCCAGCCCGCCATAGCGCACCGTCAGCGTCTCGACATCGGCCACCGGCAGGGTGAAGCCGGCGCGCGAGAGCAGGTCGCCCGCGGCGCGCACGTCGATCTGCGGGTGGAAGCGCGCCACCGGCCGGTCGGCCTCGGCGGCGAGCAGGCAGGCGCGCAGCGTCGCGAGGCTGCCGGCGCCGAGAAAGGCGCCGAGGAACAGCCCGTCGGGCTTCAAGGCACGGCGGGCGAGGGCAAGCGCGCCGGGCACGTCGTTCACCGTGTCCAGCACGCCGGCGGAGATCACCAGGTCGAAGCTCGCCTCGGGGAAGGGGTGCATGTCCTCATCGGCATGGATCGCGCCGCTGGCGGCGGCGAAGGCCGCGCCGGCCTCCAGCCGGCTGACGGTGGCGCCGGGCCAGACGAAGCTGCCGTCGGCGCTGCCGAGGTCGAGCACGGTGCGGAATTCGCGCTTCACGCCCTCCAGCCGCTCGTACAGCCCGTCGAGCATGTGATCGCGCAGGAAGCTTTCATAGCTGCGGGCGGCGCGATCCCGGCGCTTGCGGCGCAGCGCGCGGTCGAAGATTTCGGAGTCGGACACGGCGCGCTTGTGCAGCGGCGCGGGGCTTGGAACAAGAGGGGCGTGGATCCGCGCGCGCCTTTCCTCCGCATCCTCGACCTGGCGCTGCCGCCGCGCTGCCCGGGCTGCGGCGCGATCGTCGAGGCCGATCATCGCTTTTGCGCAAGCTGCTGGGACAGCCTGCATTTTCTCGGACCGCCCTGGTGCGCGACCTGCCATTTGCCGTTCGAGTACGAGCGCGGGGAGGGGGCGCAGTGCGGCGATTGCCTCGCCCATCCGCCGCCGCATGACGGGGTGCGCGCGGCGGTGGCCTATGGCGACGTCGCGCGGCATCTGGCGCTCAAGCTCAAATATGGCGGGCGGCTGGCGGTGGCCGAGACGATGGCGCGGGCGATGGCGCGGCTGGTGCCCGAGGGCGCGGACCTGGTGGTACCGGTGCCGCTGCATCGCTGGCGGCTCTGGTCGCGCGGGTTCAACCAGGCGGTGCTGATCGCGCGGGGCGTGGGCAAGCGGCACGGGCTACCGGTCGAAACCGATCTGCTGCGCCGGGTGAAGGCGACGCCGAAGCTCCAAGGGCTGGGGCGGCGGGCGCGCGCCAAGGTGGTAGCGGGGGCCTTCGCGCTGGCGCCGGAGGCGCGGGCGCGACTGGCGGGAAAGACGGTGCTGTTGGTCGACGACGTCCATACCAGCGGTGCGACGGGCGATGCTTGCGCCCGCCTGCTCAAACGCGGCGGGGCTTCGCGCGTTGTGGTTCTTTGCTGGGCACGCGTCCTCGCTGAGGACGCCATGGATTGACAAGCCGGGGGCCCGCGCACACCTCAGGAAGCATTATGGCAAAGGTCGAAATCTACACCAAGGCGTTCTGCCCCTATTGCACGCGCGCCAAGCAGCTCCTCACCGCCAAGGGCGCGGAATTTGAGGAGTATGACATCTCCATGGGCGGGCCCAAGCGCGCCGAGATGCTGGAGCGCGCGCCGGGCCGCACGACGGTGCCGCAGATCTTCATCGACGGGCAGCATATCGGCGGCTCGGACGATCTCGCCGCACTCGATCGCAAGGGCGGATTGGACCCGCTGCTCGCCGCATGAGCCGCGCCGCGCTGCTCCAGATGACCAGCGGGATCGATCCCGCCGCCAACGCCGAGACGCTGGTCGCGGCGGTGGCGCAGGCCAAGGCGGGCGGGGCGGCGATGCTGTTCACGCCCGAAATGTCCGGCCTGGTCGACGGTAACCGGGAGCGCGCGCTGCCGCACTATCGGCCCGAGGGCGAGGATCCCGTGCTGGCCGCGGTGCGCGATGCTGCGGCGAAGCAGGGCGTCTGGGTGCATTTGGGCAGCCTGGCGGTGCTGCGCGAGGACGGCAAGCTCGCCAACCGCGCCTTCATCATCGACGATGCGGGCGAAATCCGCGCGCGCTACGACAAGATGCACCTGTTCGACGTCGATCTGCCGACTGGCGAGAGCTGGCGCGAATCGAACAGCTACACGGCAGGTGCGGGGCCGGTGGTGGTCGACACGCCGCTGGGCAAGCTTGGCCTCGCCATCTGCTACGACCTGCGCTTCCCGGACCTGTTCCGCACGATGAGCGATGCGGGCGCGACGATCCTGGCGGTGCCGGCGGCGTTCACGCGGCCCACTGGCGCAGCGCACTGGCACGTGCTGCTGCGCGCCCGCGCGATCGAGGCGGCGGCGTTCGCTATCGCCGCTGCGCAGACCGGCGAGCATCAGGACGGCCGCGCCACCTACGGCCACAGCCTCGCCATCGATCCCTGGGGCGACGTGCTGCTCGACATGGGCGATGCGGCCGGACTCGGCTTTGCCGAGCTCGACACCGCGCGGTTGGACGATGTGCGGACCCGCGTGCCGGTGCTTCGGCACCGCCGCGCGATCCCCGAGGCGACGCTCGCGTGATCGTTTTCGACCTCAAGTGCACCAGTGCGCATGTGTTCGAGATATGGTTCAAATCGAGCAGCGCCTACGAGGCGCAGCGGGTGCAGGGGCTGATCGTCTGCCCCCTTTGCGGTGACAGTAACGTCACCAAGGCAGTGATGGCACCAGCGGTAGCCGCCAAGGGCAATCAGGTAGCCGAGAAGCCGCCGGTTTCGCCCGAGGCCTTCCAGGCGGCGCTCGCCGCGATCGCGCAGATTCAGGCGAAGCAGCTCGAAACTTCCGAATGGGTGGGCAAGGCGTTCACGGAGAAGGCCCGCGCCATGCATCTGGGCGAGGCACCCGAGGCGCCGATTCACGGCCAGGCGACGCTGGAAGAGGCAAAGGCGTTGGTGGAAGAGGGCGTGTCGGTCGCGCCGCTGCTGGTTCCCATCGTCCCACCCGAGGCGCGCAATTGATTTGGCCGGCATAGGCCGGTACGAGCACCCGCGTGGCCCGGTAGCTCAGCAGGATAGAGCAAGCGATTCCTAATCGAGAGGTCGGAGGTTCGAATCCTCTCCGGGTCACCATCTCCCTAGCTATGGCGCTGTCTTCATTGGCTCTGTCTCGCGGTTAGACAAACGTGAGGCGACGAGGTTAGACAAATGATGTCGGCGGACATCCCCCGGTCTGCTGCCGCTCAAAAAAGCTTACAATCGAATTCTGTCTGAAACTCCGCCTGCTGCCCGCGTCTGTCGCAGTCCCGCGAAGAACCGTACAATGATCTGGATGTCGGAGTCGCAGAATGGGACAAAGCTGCCATAGCCACGTTGCCGGCCGAATGGCAGATACTGGGTGAAGATCGGTCGACCGCGCCAAGGTTTTCACGCCGAATAGGTAAGACGGAATTTGGCGCACCGGTTCAATCAAGGCACCAAGGTGGCCTGCGAGATACGAAGTTGACCCGGCGATGGAGGAGGAAGCTGCACTCCCCGCGGCCAAGGCGCAATTTCCGCAGCATACCGCGCCTCGGCAGCGCCATACGAACATCCTGCCACCACCGTCAGGCGCTCGCGATCACAGATAGTAAGGCGTGCACGCTCGCAGCGGAGTATCTTCTCACCCTCTAGCACATGGAAGCATTCGGTCACGCTCGCCCGTCGTGTGTGAAGGGCGCGTGCGACCTCGTCATGCGTCAATGACAGCGTGTCGCCTTGGCTGCGATCGTGGAGCATCAATAACCATCGAGCGACGCGGCGTTCCAAGGGATCGATCGTGTTCGAGCCCAGCATCGAGGCCATCTGCTCCAGAAAATTGTCCGCATACCGCAGCAGATTGGCGCGGAGCGTCAGACTCTTCGCGCACGCCTCCAGCAGGGGCCCGGCCGCAATGGACAGGACGGTACCGCCCTGCATCTCCACGGTGGCGCGGGTAGAGCTCTCTTCCACCCCCATCAGCAGCGACCAGCCCAGCATGCCCTCATGGCCGACCAGGCCGAGGGCCGGCTGACGATCGCCGAGAAGCGCCTGGCGAACACAGAAGACCGCCGTCTCCGGAAAGATCAATTGCACCGCCCCGCAGGGCGTGCGGCTTACCCGGTCCTCGCGGTCGACGTGCAGGCGGGAGAGGTGCGGGATCAGCAACCACGCGTCGCTTTGCGGGAGGGATCGCAGCAGCAGATTGCCGCGGATGTCCGGCGCATGGCGGGCGTTCGGTTTCGGCATCGGCGCGACCCTCTTCTCGTTGCCTGTAAGCTTCGCAACGTGCGGCGCCACGGATGCACGAAAACGCCCAGCACGGGACATTTTGTACGACACCGTACCCAGCCCGCGCCGAACCGGAACTGCTTGAAAATGCCCGGGGTTCGAACGTCCGCTACCACCAGGGAGGCATGCGCCGTGAACCAGGAAGTCGAGCTTATCGAAGCATTCGAAAAACAAGCCCAGCGCCGAAAAGACCGCCGAGAATTCTTCAAGGCCTTCGCGCTTACCGCCGTGGCCGGTGGCGGGCTGGCAATGGCGACCAGCATCCAGCGCGCCGCCGCGCAGGCCACCCTTACCGATGGCGACGTACTCAACTTCGCGCTCAACCTCGAATATCTCGAGGCGCAATTCTATTCCTACGCCGCGAACGGCGTCGGCCTGTCCGCCGACCTGCTGACCGGCTCCGGCAAAGTCGGCGCTGCCGTCGGCGCGCGCCAGGCGACCTTCAAGGATCCGGCGGTCGCCGCCTATGCGCAGGAGATCGCAGCCGACGAACGCGCCCATGTCGCGTTTCTGCGCAGTGCCATCGGCGCCACCGCCGTCGGCCAGCCGCAGATCGACATCGGCGTTTCGCCCACCAGCGCCTTTTCCAATGCGGCGCGTGCCGCAGGGCTGATCGGCCCGGGTGAATTCTTCGATCCCTATGCCAACGACGAGAATTTCCTGCTCGGCGCGTTCATCTTCGAGGATGTCGGGGTCACGGCCTATAAGGGCGCCTCGCCGCTGATCACCAACAAGGTGTTTCTCGAAGCGGCGGCGGGCATCCTGGCGGTGGAGGCCTATCATGCGGCGCTGGTCCGCACGACGCTGGACGCCAAGGGAATCGCCGCCCCGAGCCTGGTCGATGCGACCGAGGCAATTTCGACCGCGCGCGACAGTCTCGATGGAACCAGCGAAGATGATCAGGGCATCCGCGCGATCGGCACCGCCAGCAACATCGCGCCGCTCGATGCCAACGGCCTCGCCTATAGCCGCTCGACCGGACAGGTCCTCAATATCGTCTACCTGAACAAGGCAGCGGTCACGGCGGGCGGATTTTTCCCCAACGGCGTCAACGGCACCATCGTCACCAGCGCAGCGAACTGATCGCTCGGCTCCAGGGAGGATTCAGCCATGAACCACGATATCGTTCTCCAAGTCCTGGACGCGTGCGACGCTCGCCGCGCCGAACGCCGGGCCTTCATGAAAAATGCAGGCTTCGCGGTTGCGGGCGCCACCATGCTCGCTGCGTGCAGCAGCAATGACGATGGGCCGGGATCGATGATCACGCCCACGCCTACCCCAACGCCTACGCCCAGCCCCTCCGGCGCGCTCTCCGATCAGGACGTGCTGAATTTCGCGCTGAATCTCGAATATCTCGAAGCGCAATTCTACTCGTTCGCTGCCAATGGCGTTTCGCTGCCCGCCAGCCTGCTCTCCGGGACCGGCCAGGCCGGCACGGCCAATGGCGGGCGACAGGTTACCTTCAAGGACGACGCCGTGGCCCGCTATGCTCGGGAAATCGCCGGCGACGAACAGGCGCACGTCGCCTTTCTGCGCAGCGCCCTCGGCAGCGTTGCGGTCGCACAGCCCATGCTCGATCTGTCCACGGACGTGAACGGCGCCTTCTCAACCGCCGCACGTGCGGCCGGGCTGGTTGGCACCAACCAGGCATTCGACCCCTATGCGAGCGACGAGAATTTCCTGCTCGCCGCCTTCATCTTCGAAGATGTCGGGGTCAGCGCCTACAAGGGCGCCTCGCCGCTGATCACCAACAAGACCTATCTCGAGGCAGCAGCGGGCATCCTGGCCGCCGAGGCCTATCATGCCGGGCTGATCCGCACGACGCTGTACCGCAAGGGTCTGGCCACACCATCGCTCATCGACGCGACCGAAGCCATCTCGAGCGCGCGCGACAGCCTGGACGGATCGAGCGACCTCGACCAGGGCGTCCGCCCGATCGGCAATGCGACCAACATCGTACCGACGGATTCCAACGGCGTGGCGTTCAGCCGCTCCGCCGGTCAGGTGCTCAACATCGCCTATCTCAACAAGGCCTCGGTCGATCGCGGCGGATTTTTTCCCACCGGCGTCAACGGCACGATCAAGCTCAGCTCCGCAAACTGATGCCGCCGTTCGAGGGGGAGATAGGCGCTCCCGGGGGCTCGACCGCGATTCACGCGGCGAGCCTTCCCGGCGCGTTTCGGAGCATCGCCGTGCCCGCCGCCGCGGGGTTCTGGCGCAAACTGGGTGCCTTTGCGGGCCCCGGCTATCTCGTCGCGGTCGGCTATATGGACCCCGGCAACTGGGCGACGGGTCTCGCCGGCGGTTCTGCGTTCGGCTATTCGCTGCTGTCGGTCATCCTGCTTTCCAACCTGATGGCGATGCTGCTTCAGAGCCTGTCGGCGAAGCTGGGCATCGTCACGGGCATGGATCTCGCCCAGGCCTGCCGCGCCCGCTATTCGCTTGTGCCCCGGATCGGCCTCTGGCTGCTCTGCGAGCTGGCGATCATCGCTTGCGATCTGGCGGAAGTCATTGGCACGGCGGTGGCACTCAAGCTGCTGTTCGGGCTTCCGCTCGTGGCCGGGATCGTCGTCACCTCTCTCGACGTGTTGCTAATCCTGATGCTGCAGCGCCGAGGCTTCCGGCAACTGGAAGCGTTCATCGTAGCGCTACTAATCGTCATCGCCCTTTGCTTTGCTGTGGAGCTCGCCTGGGCGCAGCCAAGCATCGCGATGATCGGCGCCGGGCTGCTGCCATCGCCCCGGATCGTCACCGATCCCACGATGCTATACGTCGCGATCGGGATCCTCGGTGCGACGGTGATGCCGCACAATCTCTATCTCCACTCCTCCATCGTGCAAACGCGCGCGTTCGACCGCAGCGAACACGGGAAGCGCGAAGCCATTCGGCTCGCCACGATCGACAGCACGGTGGCACTCAGCCTTGCGCTGTTCGTCAATGCCGCGATCCTGATCCTCGCCGCGGCCGCGTTTCACGGAACAGGCCAGACCAGGGTAGCGGAAATCAGCGACGCCTATGCCTTGCTGGCGCCAGCGCTCGGCGTGGGTTTGGCAAGCACGCTCTTCGCGGTGGCGCTGCTCGCGTCCGGTCAGAACGCCACCATTACCGGGACGCTGGCCGGGCAGATCGTGATGGAGGGCTTTCTCGACCTGCGACTGCCGCAGTGGCTGCGGCGCATGATCACACGCGGGCTGGCCATCGTGCCTGCCGCTGCAGTCGCGGGCGTGTACGGGGACGGCGGCGTGGCGAAGCTCCTAGTGCTAAGCCAGGTGGTACTAAGCCTGCAACTTCCGTTCGCCGTCGTCCCACTCGTGCGCTTTACTGGCGATCGAGCATTGATGGGGCGCTTTGCCAACGGTCGAGTGATCCGCACCGGTGCGCTTTTTGTCACGACCGTCGTGATCACGTTGAACGGCGTTCTGATAACCCAGATGGTCTTTGGTTGATTTCGCGTATTCGACAATTTGCGAGCTGGGTGAGGGATTGAAGAGGCTGGCACTCTCCCGTCATGACCCATCGGAGCGCAGTCAGAGGCGTCTTCTGAACGGCGGATTTTGACGCGACCGGACGGTCAGAGGCCGTAAATCAACGACGCATTCTGGTCGAGAGCTGCCTGCTAATCCTGGGACAACCGTGCCATCTGCAAACCGACGTGCGGTTGGCAAGTTTCAACTGAAGTGGGCAGTCATAGTGGTAGCCGTCATCACGCGGAACACGTTAAGGCGGCCGGTCAAAAAACATGGTACTGTAAACGTCCGCCGCCGTAGCTGCATCCTCGAAGAGACGACAGTTTTCTGGACAATGCTACCCGGCGCTAATCGGGCCGCCGGGACTTTCGGTTATCCTCCCCATCAGTCATAACGATCACGCCCGCGACGTCGGGCAGGTCAAATTCGCGTGGATCTACGCCTTCAGCCAGGCGGTCTTGGAATTCAACCGCCCTAGCAACGACCGGATGCATCTCTGTGAGGAAACCAAGCTGATCCGGTTCGCTTTTTGCCTTCGAGGCTTCACGGGAGAGGCGCCTGCGTTCTCTGAGGACACGCTTCAACGCCGTGGCGATTGCTTCTGGAGATCCGCCAGCACCACGTTTGACCGCGCTTCCGGTGCAAAGCAAGCAATGCAGGGGAATGGAATTCTTGCTGTGGACCTCGAAAGTCAGTTGCGGCAGATTGGCATGCACAACCTCAGCACTGGCGATACTAATGCCAAAGGAGCTGATAAATTTCGGAGAATCTACGGCGAGGGTGCCGCATTCAACGGGGACTCGAGTAGCATCCGTAACATGATTGTAGAATGCATAGAGTGCAGGGATCTTGTATGTGTTGGCGGTTGTCAGCAGCTTTTTGATCTGCAGCTCCAGGGGGGGTGTGGTGCCGATAGTGTGCATAAGCTCGGGATATGTCTTTTCGGCCGCGTCAATCTTCTTAGCTTGGACTAACATGGTGGCTGTTTTAGACCTGTCGGCGCTTGCGAAGGACCAAATCCAGTCGGCCCCACTTTCGCCTTCGACTGGCTTGGTGAAGGGAATGACGACGATATTCCCCGGATAGCCCTTCTTAAGATTTTTGATCAGAGTGTTTGTGATCGTCTCCTCGTCCCAAGGATAGTTGAAGGCTTTAGAATCCTCCAAATCAGACCAGACCTGGCACGCCTGATCCAGGAGAAACAACTGTTCGTTCGTAAGTCCGATCATCCTGTCGTGCCCCCAAATTTCGTGTCTCGGTGCTTGCGGCGTCACCGATCACGTGTTGCCACAAATGGACGTAACATCGCTATTGAGGATCGCCGCCACCTCTCGCTTATTATCTTGCAAGGCAAGTTGCTTTTCCGTGAATGCCATCCGGCTGTGCCAAGATCGCTCAAGGTTTGCCGCCTACAGAGCCGCTGACCGCCTGAAAGATTGGAGATGGTGCAGGACACTGCGGCCTGCATGCGTGCACGACCGCATTCGACGGCTCTGCCTGTAAGAGGCGCGGCTATCATTGCCCTCCCGGCAGCCAGCCGGCGACTAGCGCGACGGCAGGTCAAGTCGTGCGCCGACGTTTCCGCCGTCGTAATCGAACGACGGAATCTGATTGTTTGGTGCGCCACTGAAATTGCTCAGCGGTGACTAAACGTCGTCAAGGCTCCTTGGAATAAAGCCCTGAAATTTGCTGGATGGCGCCCTCGGCGAGAGCCTGCTGATTCGCGGCTTCCGTATACGTTCTTACCTGGCTCGCCGTTTTCCAGCCCCCGACCGCCATCATCTGTTCGTCAGTGAGGCGGCTCTCGGCCATGCGACGGGCGATGGCTTTGCGGAGGCCATGCGCGGTACACTGCGGAAGGCCTGCGTCATCGCACCAGTCGCGAAACTTGTTGCCGAAGCCGTCCTTCGTGAACGGCTTGCCGTGCTCGGTAACCAGAAACGTGTTGATGCCTATGCTCGGCATGGCGTCGATCGCCCGGCGCAGATCTGCCGCCAATGGCATGCCGAGATCCACGTTCGTCTTGGTGGAGCGGAACTGGATGCGGCCGTTCACGATGTGTCGTGGGCCGAACAGACGCGCATCGCTGCGGCGCTGGCCGGTCCATAGGATGATTTCCAGCGCTAGGCGGGCCTTCGTGCCCAGCTTGTGCTTGGCCTGGTAGGCGGCGATGTCTTCCTCGGTCCAGGTGTAGAACCCTTCGATCCGATCCTTGCCGACCTTGTCGGCATCGGCCACGGGGTTCGTCTCGATCCATCCCAGCTTCTTCGCATAAGCGAACAGCCGCATCAGCTGCTTGCGCAGGTTCACAGCAGCGACCTGGCCGCCGACGGTCCGCCCGTTCTTCAGCACCCTCTTTTCCGTCCGCCGCATCAGGACGGCTTCGATATGATCGAAGCGGAAATCCGTGATCCGGTCTTTCCCGAACTCTTCGCGGAAGCTCTCGATGATGCCGCGGCGCCGCGCCCGCGTGACGTCCGTGCCCTTCGCTGCGAAATCGGCGGACCGATAGTAGCGCGTCACCAGGTCGTTGACGCTGCCGGGAGAATGGCGGGTGTCGCTCTGCGGTGCGCCTGCCAGCAGCGCCTTGTATTCTGCATCAAAGCCCGGCTGGTCGGGCAGGGTCTTCATGTACACAGGCGCAAAGCCCGTCTTCCGGAAGCGCGCACGAAGCTTGCCGTGCCGATCAGCCGAGATCGTGACGTTCTTGTAGCGTGTTTTCATCGGCCCTTGAGCAGCCTATCGAGAGGGTTCTGGGTAGCCTCGACGATCGTCGTCTGATCGTCGCTGGCATCGATCACCATATTGCCATTCACGTCAATGCCGACGCGCACGCGCGTGTAGCCGGACTCGCGGGCGCCGGTGAGCGCGCGCTTGATGTCGGTTTTGGTGAAACGGGCGGGGGCAGTCATCGCGTATCGAGACCCAAGCGAAAGCGTTGGATCATGTATTCGGCCCATTCCATGCGGCCAGCGGTGCGATCTTCGTCGCGGTATTGCTGGATCAGGGCGTTGTGCCGGCTGCTGGCCTTCTTCCCGATCTCGCGAGCCTTCGGCGTGCCGCGCGTGCCATTGCGGGTGGTGCGGGCGACGATCGAGAAGGGCGTCAGCACGCGGCCCCGCGCCGTCGCCCAATTGTTCCAGTCGGCGTTGTGCTGGCTGGTGCAGAACAGCTGGTTGGCCCGATTGGGCTCGAACAGCTTGCGGCACTCAGGACACTCGCGCGGCGGCCACCCGCCCGCCTGTTGCCCAGGCATGCGGTTGCTGGCGCGCGGAGAGCACGCTTGTAACAAGGGTGGGGTGCATCGCTTAGACATTTGCGTCACGGGCGCGGCCAGCGGCGGCGCGCATCCTGATTGACGGAGTGCAGGAACAGGATGTGCGGCCGATCGGCGCCGGGCCACCACGGGAAGTGATGGTCGATCAGCGCTTGGACGCGGGCGAGCTGCTCCGCGTTCGCTTCGTCCGACGCACGGGCGGCGCGTTGAGAGAGCGTGTCGCGGATGCCGGCGAGATCCTGGCGGATCTCCGCATGGCTGGCCTGCAGCTCGGGCTCCGGCTGGTGGTCGACGATCGCGCGCCACATGGCGGCGAGGGCGCCGGAGACGCGCGCGCGATCGGCCGCAGGGGTGGCGCGCTCGGTGTCGCCCCTCTTCGCCAGCTGGTCGGCATAGCGCTGGCGCGCAGCGTGGATTCGAGCTGCCTCGGCCGCCAGGCTCGGCCAATCGCGGGCAACGTAATCGGTCCGGTTCATGTCACTCGGCTGCCCCGGCTTCGGTGCGCTCGCCCAACTGGGCAGCGGTACGGGCGTAGGCGCGGGCGGCCTTTGCGGCGGGGCCGTTGGGCTCTGCCGTCGACTTGGTGCCGAGCGCCTTCAGGATGTGTTCGCCGGCGATCTTCGCCGTGCGGGTAAGGCGGCGGCGGCGCGCGCCGAGGTAGCCCCTGCGAAGCAGCTGCGGGACGAGTGCCCAGCAGTCGGCGCAGAGCAGTTGGCGCAGCTCGCGCGCGCCTGAGCAGCCCCGGCGCTTGCAGATGTAGCGGCGCGCGGTCAAAGCGCTGGGCTACAGCCGGTAGCGAGCAGGATCAGCCCGCCCACCGTCATCGTGAGCATCAAGAGCATGGTGCCGCCCAGCGCCCGGCTGCTGCTGCTCGCTTCCGCGGCGAAGTCGCTATCGTCGCGGCGCATCAGAAGGGCGTCCCCGCGATGCCGAGCATCACGAACATGCCGACGATCACGCCCGCGAGCAGGGGCAACGACACCGGGTGCTGGTCTGCAAAGTCCGTCGCGCGGCGCGGGAGCGACGGCGCAAATGGTTCACGCTTGTCAGCTTCGAGGTGGACACGGGTCCATCGGGGATCGGGCATTGTCGCCTCCATGTCTGATGGCGGCGATCAATGAGGTAGATAAAACTAACAGGCAACAGAATTGTTAGACGGAACTACCAGTGCTTCCGACTTGCACCAGCTCCAGCGTCGGCCGCAAGGGCTTAGATGGGGGTATGAATGCCGGCGTACTGCACGGAATGCGGAGCTAAGCTCCCAGAGGGTGCGAAGTTCTGCAGCCAGTGTGGCGCCGCGGTATCAGCGCCCGGTCCCGACGCGAACGCCGAAGTGGAGGTCGCGTCAGAGCGGATGCAGGCGACGGAAGCCGAGGCTCGTGCGGATGCGCCAACTAACGGGGATCGCGAGCAGAAGCGGGATACGTTGACGCCGATAATGTTCGGAGGTGTCGGCATCTTCATGGTCGGGTTGCTCATTGCCGCCCTGGCTTCAAGTATCTCGGCCAACCAAAATGCGGTCGCGAACGATCAAGCCATCCTGTCAGTGGACATCGCCGCGCCAGTTGAGAATGCGGCTGTTCCAGTGGCTGACGCTGCGCCTGCTCGCGCTTGGGAGTATTCGTCCAGCGAGGACAGTATCAGCGGGAAGCAGATCCTCACCGCGAGTGTCCGAAGCGCCAACGAGATACAGCAGGGCATGCCCTATGGTGAAAGCGGCCTTACGGCTACTATCCGGAGGCACCCACGATGGGGGAGGGGCGTGTATTTCACCCTTGGAAGCGGCCAGCTCGTGTGCGGTGTAATGGATAGCTGCTACGCGATCGTCCGCTTCGATGATGGGCCGGCGCGACGTGTGAGCCTTACGGAACCTTCCGACCATAGCTCCAGCACGCTCTTCGCATCGGGTTCGCTAGCGTCGTCGATGCTGAAGGCGAAGAAAATGGTGGTCGAGATCGAAGTCTACGAGGCGGGGCGACCGCAGTTCTCGTTCGATATCGCCAGGCTGGACGCGAAGCGGCTTGGCCTATGATGCTTAGGGCAGATGCCAGATATACGCGAAACCATGTTGATCGATCGACCGTCGCGGAAAAAATGGTCGATCGATCGACAATTCTAATTATACTGTACAACCGGATCCTGAACCGTTGTCAGGGTGTCCCGGCGTACAGTGTGGGCAGGTTTGATCAAATTCGATCTGAACGCACTCAAGAAAGGAGCTGTACTCGGATTGCTGCCAATACTCGGTACACAACCGGTTTACGCGTTCCTCACACGTCGGTTGTGCCTGAGCAGGAGCATTGAAGGTGGCCACTGTTCCCAATACGAACGAGGTTGGCATCAGTACCGATGAGATTGCGCCTACGATGCGACGAGCAATTACCATTGCACTTCTCCAATGCCGGCGATTCGGCCTTCGACCGTAACACCCGCAACAGGGTAGGCGCAATGATGATTGGCGGAAGAAGTGTGTCGGTGAATAAGTTCACGTTGGGGTAATATTTAGCAGCTCGGGTTTTTTGCTGCCCCTAAATTTACGAGAAGAGGGTCCCGTGAGATGAATGCCGCAAACGAGCTCTCGGCTGAGGTGCGGTCGTCGATAATACCTTTAGTCATCGACACCTAGTAGCGCGCGCCCTTCACCTTGTGCATCGCCGCCACGCGGTCAATCTCGACCCGGAACATGGTTGGTGGATTGTACTGCCGCAGTTCGACGAACTCCGAGCTACGCCGTACCAGTTCCTTGACCAACACCATCTTAACGCCTTGGTCCTGGTCGGTGCCGCCGCGCAGCTGGACGATCACCGTGTCGCCAATGCCCACACCCTCGCGCGGGCTGACCCATACTTCGTGACCAGGCTTGAGCGCCGGCACCATCGATTCACCGACGATCCGCAGCGCGTAGGCCTGCGGGTCCTTCGCGAGGAAGTCCGGGCGGCTGACATAATCAAGAACCTGCCCGTAATATAGCTCGGTCAACTCGATATGTTCATCGACTGAGCCGAAATCGCCGCCGATCGCACTGCCCATTAGAGGCACCGGCGGGAGGGGTTCATCCCCGAAAATTGCCAACCGAGTGTCGCGAGAGCCGCGCGCGATGCCAACGACCTCGGAAAGGACGAATTCGCTTTCGGTCTGCTTCGCATGCTCCAGTGACCGCTCGTAATCAGCCCGAGTTGCCGAAATGGCAGAAAGCAGGGCGTCAACCACGTCCTGGCTCGGGTTACCGTGCTTCTCTAGGCCGTTGAAGTAATTACGCGCCAAACCTGCATCGGTTGCCCAGCGGCCCAACGCGAGGCCGTCCGGCTTCAGCGCCATAAGTGCGCGATAGACTGGGGGTTTGGGATAGGCCATCGTGTTAGGCGTATCGAACAACGCCCGTGTGACGGCAACGCTAGTTTGATCTACCATCGTGGCTTGACTGTTAGATATAAATACCGCATCCGATGCGGCCATGCACGTTCCGACCCATGAAGAGGTGCTTCGCACCATCGATGCGTTCCTGGATCGCCACCCGACGATCGGGGAGTCGCGCTTCGGCCGCGATGCGACAGGCGAACCTGGGCTTCTCGGCCGACTGCGCGCGGGCTCCACGCCCACGCTGAAGGTGCTGAACCGCATCAAGTCGTACATGGACGAGAGGGATGCGGCGCTCGGGGCGAGTGTGGCTGAACATGGCGCCCGTGATCCCTCGCAGGCGCAGCATACGTCATCCGGAACCGAAACGAAGATTTCCGATCGATCGGGTCGAGCGAGATCTGCAGTCGGCGTCCCGGGCTCTGTTACGACTGCAGCCGAAAGGGAGGGGGCTTGCTCCGCCAACCGCGCGAAGGCGAGGCTTTGCGCAATCGCGGCGTCCTGCCGCAGCACGTCGATGTGCGGGGGCAGGGCGGTTACGTGATCGGGCCGCCGAGCGTCATTCAAGACGGTAGCCTCTCTGGTGCATCTGAAGGCGAGTATCGGTGGATCAGCCGCGGCGGCGACTGGCGAGACGACGCGGCGATCGCCGACGCGCCGACCGTCCTTGTCGACATTCTGCGGTCGCCGAAGCCGAAGAAGGAAAGTGCTACGGCGGCCCCTCGCGTCGGGTCGCTGGCAAACCCAGCTACCGTGGCGGCCGATGTCGACGACGATCTCCGGCGCTATGCGCTTCGTGCGCTCGACGGGGAATGTCAGGATATTCGAGGCGCTGGCAGCGGCAAGCGAAATGCCCAGCTGAACGAGGGTAGCTTCAAGGTCGCGACCTTGGTGGCGGCGGGCGTGCTGGATGAGGCGGTTGCGCTGGCTTCGATCCGAGCCGCTGCTCGCGCCAACGCTGGGCGCGACGATGACGCCCAGCTGGAAGCCACGATCAATTCCGGATGGACAGCCGGCCTGCAGAGCCCTCGCGATCTCGCAGAGATCGCGGCCGCATCGCGTTCCCGTAGGGAACGCAGGGAAGCGCCGCGCGCCCCGGCCCGCCCCGCCGCGCCCGCCCGCCGGGCGCCGGCGGCTGCGAACGATCAACCCTTCCGTTCCGGAAGGGCGGAAGGCGAGCCAACGCTGGCGGAGGGCGACCGGGTTCGGCTGCGCAAATCCTCGGCCGCTTGGATGCAGCGCCGCCTAGCACGGGTGGAGTGGGCGAAGAAGCCGGTGGAGCAGCTGGCCTACAGCATCGGCCGGCGGATCTCCGCCGGGCTGATCGACGAGGGAGAGGCGCGTGCCGGGCTGATGGGGCTGCTGGTCGACGTGGCAGATCTGCAGCCGGAGGATATCGGTCGCTCCCTCGACGACGGCTATAACCGCGGCTTCGATCCCGAGACGTTGCTGGTGACACAGCGCTGCGCCGCCTATCCGATGACCGACTTTGGCATCGGCGAGCGGTTCCGCGACCAGTTCGGCCGCGACTTCCGCTTCACCACCGCCAAGGGCTGGCTGGGATGGGACGGGCGGCGCTGGCGCGTTCTCGACCAGGAGAAGGATACGCTGCCGGCGGAGCTGATCTCGGCTGTGTTCGAGACGATCCGCCGTATCCAGGACGAAGCCCGATATCTGCGCGATACCGGCGTCGAGCGGCCGCCCATCGAGCGAGAGGAAGGGGAGGAAGCGCAGCCCGGCGATGAAGGCAACCCGTAGGCAGCCCCGCCTTGATCCGGATCCGTTTGTGCAGCTTTTGCATGTAGTCGATGCCGTACGCCTTGCCTGCCCGTGGCAGGAAGCTGCGTAATAATCGCGCTAGGCTGGTAGGTGTCGGGGCGGCCGACGCAGGTGATCACGCTATCTCATATCTTCTCGGGCGCAGTTTACGCGACGTGCCGCGGCGAGCGCTTGGCATGCGGATGTGCTGTGAACCCAGAAAATGATTTGGGGGCATCCTCGGCGGCATCCCGTGGAATGGTGGCTCATAAATGCGCGGAAAACTGCCGGTTTTGCATCTGATCGTGGTAGGCGGCGGACCCACCGATCGCCCCGTGAGTGCGAAGATCGCTTGGCCGCGCCGCGCTACTAATCGGCATGCCAACGTGTGCGCATTCTAGGATTTATCGGTAACCTATTGATAAATGTCGAGCAGTTACTTCATGCCTCCAACACTAGAGGGGTAGCGACAGACCTTTACGAATATTCCGCGCCAGCAGGAGCAGACGAGAACGCGATGGTCGATGCGGTACTATCGGCCGCTGATCAGACGTTTGTGCAGGGGCAGTGCATTTCTGGTGCGCCTTGGCCAAAATTACAGGGAAGATCTTTGAAATTTCTGATCAAGGGCAGTGATGGCAATTGCCTACTCTTTGCTGCTGCTCGCCCGGCGAACCTGAAGCACATCCACCGGTGGTGACCAAGTCCTTAGGAGGAGAGTTCATGCATCCGTTGCAAATACTGGTTCGTGATCACCAAGCGCTATTGAACTGGGCAGCGGGTCGACCCGACCCTAGCACAGCGCAAGTTGTCGGGGCTCTTGGTGAATTGATTGTGTCCACTCACCGTGGAGCTAAGGTCGTCAGCCATGACATTAGTGGGCATGATCTTTCAGACGGCGACGTCAAAGTCGAGGTCAAAACTGCAAGCGGCAGCTCTCTCTCAGGCAAAGATTGCACCGAGGTGGCTTGGGTGACACTTCGACGGACCGCAGAGGGTGGGGTCATCGCTGACATGATCGAGTATCGCCCGCATCCAGATCCAGGTGACGGCATCAATCATTGGGTGTCAGACAGCACCTTCGTTCCATATCAAGTTCTGTAGGTTTCCCTTGGCGCTGCAGCGCCAGCGACGTCAGGCGCTGCAGCAACTAGTCCGTTGGACGGAGCGGTGATAAAGAACCGGGCCCGTTTTGCATTTTGACAAATTGCGGAACGCGGCGGGATGCCGTGGGTGAACGGAACGAGAATATGTCGTAATTCGAATTGAAAAATAAGGATTTCCTCTCGCTTCCTAATCGAGAGGTCGGAGGTTCGTATCCTCTCCGGGTCACCAACGCTCAACGACGACGTGCCTGTTCAGGCCGTCGCTACTTGAGACCATCAAACTAGCCGTCGGGGGATCGGTGAAGAGATGAGCGCGCCTACGGTTCTGCACATCAGTTTCGATTTCCCGAGTCCGTTGGCGGCGCCGCACATGACGCGTGCCGTCGAGCGCCTGGTCGACAGCGCCGACGGGTTTCGCAATATCGTCT
The DNA here is from genome assembly GCF_052045505.1 of Sphingomonas sp. 22176. Classification (NCBI taxonomy): domain Bacteria; kingdom Pseudomonadati; phylum Pseudomonadota; class Alphaproteobacteria; order Sphingomonadales; family Sphingomonadaceae; genus Sphingomonas; species Sphingomonas sp. 22176. The sequence continues at coordinate 105,401 of NZ_JBQEPL010000003.1, forward strand.
ACAGCATGACCCGCGTGGGCAATCTCGGTTGCGAGATCGCCGCGCTGCGCTATGCGCCCGATCGAGTGGCCATCGCCTATAGCGCGCTGCCGAAGGGGCTGGGGTTGCGGCGTGCGATGGCGCGGCTGGCGCAGTGGATCGCGGCCGATCTGCGCGCGCACGGCGTCGCCATCGATCTGATCCATGCGCACAAGCTGACCACCGACGGAATCGTCGCCAGCCTGCTCGCCCGCGAATTCGGGGTGCCCTATCTGTGCAGCATCTGGGGCGATGCGGACGGCTGGGTCTGGCGCGGACGCCCCGACCTGCACCGCCAGTGGCGCGAGATCGCCGCGTCGGCGCGCGCGCTGATCGCCACCGCGCCCTGGGCGGCTAAGCGATTTTCGGCGATGCTGCGCGTACCGCCGGAAGCCATCGCGGTGCTGCCGGTGATGGGCGGCGTGGCGGAGCCGACCGCCTCCACCGTGTCCAGCGACCGGATCGTGTCGCTCTTCCACCTCGCGCATTGGCGGCGAAAGGGGATCACCCAGCTGATCGCGGCGATGCAGTCAACGGCGGGTGCGGGGGGCGGCGCGGGCTGGCAGCTCGACATCGTCGGCGGGGGCCCTGCGCGGAGCTATCTCGAGGTGGATCGGCTGATCGCCAAGGCCGGCGCCCGTGCGCGGGTGCAACTGCTCGGGCCGGTTCCCAACGGATCGGTCCGGGAGCTGTTGGGTGCCAGCGCGATGCTGGCGCTACCGAGTCAGCAGGAGACGTTCGGCATGGTCTTCGTCGAGGCGCTGTTCGCCGGAATCCCGGTGCTCTACCCGGCGGGCTGGGCGATCGACGGCTATTTGCCGCCCGAGCGGATCGGCTATGCCTGCCGCGCGGAGGATCCGGCAGACATCGCGCGGGGCCTGCGGCACGTCATGACGAACCAGCAGGCGCTGAAGGAGTCGATCGCGCAGCTGCAAGCCGAGGGCGCGCTGGCGCGGTTTGCACCGCATAGCATCGCCCTCGACTATCGCCGCCACCTGTCAGCGGCGGTCGCCTGATTTCATTTCAGCGCGGTGCACCAGGTGCGCAGGCAGGGCACGAGGTGCTCGAGATAGGGGCGCAGCAGGCCGCTGGCGCCGCCCGCCCGAGCCGCCACATTTTCGGTGAACTCGGCCATCATCGTCAGATAGTCGGCGGGTGCGACCTCGGCCGACAGGCTGAAGATCTCGATCGCTTCCTGGTTGACCATGTGCGCGATATGCTCCTGCCAGATGTTGCGCTGCATATCGCCGGCCTTGCGATGGCCGATCATCGGGGCGCCGACGGTGAGCGTGTCGCCGGCGCGGTCGACCAGCATCTTCAGGATGAAGCCGCCCCAGATGTCGCCATAGCGGTCGATCATCCAGTGCGGCAGCACCGGCACGTGCATCGGCAACTGATAGACCGCCGGGGTCACCTTGCGGCGGAACTGCATGTTCATCGAGCAGACCGATACCAGCGCGCCCGGCGCGATCGCCGCCGAGGGGATGGCGAGGTCGACCTCGGGCCAGCGCCACTGCGGCCCATTGATCTTGTCGATGCCGTTCACGTCGAACGCGTCGGTCCACAGGCCGAGGTTGAAGACCGGGGCCGCCGTATTGGTCGCCTCGCCGATGGACGCGCGCTGATAGGCACCGCGACATTCATAGGGGAAGCCGCGCGGGAACAGATTGTCCGGCGTTCCCGTATACAGGTCGAGGATGTTGAGGTGCCGCATGCCCTCGCCGAGCACCGGGCGCTCCTGCGCGGTGAGTGCGTCGGTCACTTCGGCGAAGAAGTTCGGCGACGTTACTTCGCAATCATCGTCCAGCGCGACGATGATCTCGTCGTCGTCGCTCTCGTGCCAGGCGACGTAGAAGCCGAAGTCGCGGCAGGCGCCGTTGCGGCGCGGGAACCATTCATCGGCGTTGCCCAGCATCCGCTTGCGATCTTCCCATGTATAGATGCGGAAGCTCGGATGATCGACCGTGACGGTGCCCGGCGAATCGTCGACGACGACGAACCGCGCACCCGCGTCGATCAGTGGTGCCAAATAGTCCAGGGATACCGTTCGATTGGAGGGTACCACAATGATCATGGTTCGAGCCCTTTTTGGTGCAAGTTGGTGAATGGTGCGAAGGGCGCACCGCTAGAATTGCGACCCGAAGACGGCTTTTATGCTTTTGATGGCGAGAGGCGTGCGCGGTATGGCACCGAAGAACTATTGGTGGACGCAGGACGCTGTTGGTGGCGACGGCGACGTCAGATCCCGCCGTCTTGGGACGCGACCAGCTTGCCCGGGTTTCCACGGACGGTCGCCCCGGCGGGTACGTCCTGGATCACGACGCTACCGGGAAGCACGACCGCGCCATTGCCGACCTTGAGCCCGGGCAACACGATCGCGCGGGCACCAAGCGTTGCGCCTTCGCCGATATAGGTGTGCAGCCAGACCCGGGCGGCGATGTCGTGGGTCAGCACGACGGCCTGTTCGCCGATGACCGCGCGGGCGCCGATATGCACGCCCTTGGGAAAGGTACGGTCGATAAGCGCGCTGGTCGCGATGTCAGCGCTGGGATGAATATCCATTCCCCAGACGCGCGTTTGGACGAAGCGCCGCCATTTGCGAGCGAACATGTGATCTGGCCCCCCCCCGGAGTAATCGAAAAAGGACCTAAGGCTCTTCCCGAGTCGCCTCAACCCGCAATATGTTGTCACCCATGCTGCGGTCGCTCGATCAACTCGATTTCCTCCGTTTGCCGCTATACGCCCTGCGGCGGTGGTGGCTGCAGCGGCGATACGGCATCGTGATCCATCCCAGCGCGCGCATTTCTTTGCAGGGCAAGGTCATTTCCGGCGGACCGGGCTGCATCCTGGTGGGCCGCGACACGATGATCGCGTTCAAGACGCTGCTGGTCGCGCGCGAGGGGCAGGGCTTTGTTCGGCCGATCATGATCGGGGAGCGCTGCCTGATTGGCGGAGGCGCGATGATTCTGCCGGGTGTCACGATCGGCGATGGCTGCGTGATCGGCGCCGGTGCGGTCGTCGCGGACGACGTTCCGCCCGGCTGCATCGCGGTCGGCAATCCCGCCCGGGTCGTGCGGCGCGGTATCGAGACGGCGCGGTTCGGGCGGCTCCAGGGGGTGATCGGCAACGAGGGGCGGGATCCGCTCGCGCAATAGCGGCGGGTGCGCATCTGAGCGGGGCGGGGCGCCCAATGAAGAAGGGGAGCCGCGCGCCCTAGCACGCGGCTCCCCAGTCAGTTCCCCCGCTGGAGGGGTGAGCGATCGCAAGCGGGGGAAGGCTCCGATCAGAAGCGGGTGCCGACGCCGAAGCCGAACACCAGCGGGTTGATGTCGACCTTGGTCTGGTTGATCACGCCGCCGGTGTTGAGCCGGGCGGTGGTGCCCATGTCGATGTACTTGACGTCGAGGTTCAGGAAAAACTTCTTGTTCAGATCGATGTCCACACCTGCCTGCAGCGCATAGCCGACGCTGTCCTTCAGCGAGAGACTGGTCTGGCCGAGCGCCTTGTTGAGCGAGTCGCTGGTCTTCGTGGAATAGAAGGTGGTGTAGTTGATGCCCGCACCGACATAGGGGCGCACCGCCGTCTTGGGCAGGAAGTGATATTGCAGCGTCAGCGTCGGCGGCAGCACCCAGGTGTGGCCGACCTTGCCGAGCGACGAAATCGCTTCACGGCCCTGGAGGTCGTGTCGGGTGCTGGAGACGATCAGCTCGGCGCCGATATTGTCGGTGGCCATGTAGGTGAAGTCGACTTCGGGCATCACCGCGTCGCCGACGCCCACCTTGCCGGTGGGAATGCCGGGCGTGATGCCGGTCGACGATTCATTCGGGGCGACGACGATGCCGCGCAGGCGGACCAGCCAGTCGCCGGCCGCGATGCCCGCTCGGTCCTGTGCCTGGGCGCTCGCGGTGGAGGCCAGCAGACCGGCAGCGGCCAGACCGACAAAAAGCGAAGTACGCATGGTTCATTTCTCCTCGTGTTCGACGAGGCACCGGGTAGCCGCAAGTTTCCGCCGCGGTTTTGATCCCACGCAACGTTGCGCGTAGGTAATGTTCCTAAGGTGGTCCGTTGCCCGGCTTGGGACCAATACGTAACGACACGCCGCTCGCGCGCGATGCATGCCACGCGCGGAGGCGGATATGTTCATGGATCGAAACCAGCCGGATCTGGGTGCTGCGGAATGGAGCCTGCCGTCGCGTTGCGCGGCGTGCGGCGTGCGGATGGCGTCGCTGTGCGGCGGCATCTCGGCGGGTGCGCTGGAGGCGCTCAACCGCATCGGGCGCAAGCGCGTGCTGCGCCGGGGGGAGGCGCTGATCTGGCAAGGCGACATCGCTGAGCAGGTCGGCATCCTCCATCACGGGCTGGTCAAGCTCTCCGCCTCGCTGGAGGATGGGCGCGAGCAGATGCTGGGGCTCGGCTTTCCGGCGGACTTCGTCGGCGCGATCGGGGAGCGGCCGTCGAGCCACTGCGTCACCGCGCTGACCGAGACCGAACTCTGCGTCTTCCCCCGCAGCGCGCTGCCCGGGCTGGTCGAGGCGCATCCCGAGATCGGGCAGGCGCTGCTGACCCGCGCCTATGACGAGCTCGACCAGCTGCGCAAATGGATGCTGCTGCTCGGCCGCAAGTCCGCCGAGGAGCGGGTGGCCAGCCTGCTGCTGCAATTCGCGGCACGCGGCACCTGCAGCGCGGGCGCGCCGGTCGCGCTGCCGCTTACCCGCCAGCAAATGGCCGAGCTGCTGGGGCTGACGATTGAGACGGTCAGCCGCAAGCTGACCGCGATGAAGCGCGACGGGGTGATTGCGCTGCCCGATCTGCGCAGCTTCGTCATCCTCGACACCGCGGCGCTTGCCGTGCTGGCGGCCGAGACTCCGTAACTAACCGCATGTCGGCGCGCAGTGCATCTGCCTAGCCTCCTTTCATCCAAGAAGAAGACCGGATGAAATGGAGGCGACCATGAAGAATGTACTCGTTCTGATGCATGACGACGCCGGACAGGAAGCGCGGTTTCAGGCCGCGCTCGACTTGACCCGGGGGCTGGAAGGGCATCTGCGCTGCGTCGATATCGCGATGGTCCCGGCCTATGTCGGCGATTATGTCGAATTCGGCGGCGGTGCTGCATTGCTCGCCGACGAGCAGACCCGCGAGGCGGCCAATCGCGTGCGGATGGAAGGGCGGCTCAAGGCTGAGGACGTGCCCTATGACTGGGTGGACGCGACCGGCTTCGCCCGCGAATGCCTGCGCGACGCGACCGCGCTGGCCGATCTGGTGGTGCTCAACCGCGAGCTCGACAAGGTCGACTATCCGGACATGCGCGACCTGATCTGCGACACCATCCTCAAGACCGGCAAGCCGATCGTCGCGGTACCCGAAAAGTCGCTGGGCTTCGACCTGTACGGCCATGCGGTGGTCGCGTGGGATGGCTCGCGTACTGCGGAATCGGCCCTGCAGGCGACGGTGTCGCTGCTCAAGCATGCCGGCACGGTGACGATCCTGGTGGTCGACGAAGGCTCGCTGCGGCTGCCGGCGGCGGAGGCGGCGGAATATCTGTCGCGGCACGGCATCCGACCCGAGGTGCGGGTGGTGCCCAAGACCGATACGGTGGGCGGCGCGATCCTCGGGGTCGTGGAGGCGCTCAGGGCGGCCTATCTGGTGATGGGCGGCTTCGGGCATAGCCGCTTCCTGGAAGCGGCGTTCGGCGGGGTGACGCGGCGGATGCTCGCCGAAAGCCCGGTGCCGCTGCTGCTGGCGCACTGAGGCGGCCGAATCACGGGGGCGTTCGTGCGCCTCCCAAAGAAAAGGGGCAGGCAACCCTGGTTGCCTGCCCCTTTTGCTGTTCGCGCGGTCCGAAAAGACCGTGGCGACCTCGCTTACTTGACGTGCTTGGCGAGGTGCTTGTTCATTTCGAACATGGTGCACTTGTCGCCACCGAAGATCGGCTTCAGCGTATCGTCGGCGAGGATTTCGCGCTTGTTCGCAGGGTTCTGCAGGTTGTGCTTCTTAATGTATTCCCACACCTTGCTGACGATCTCGCTGCGCGGCAGATCGGCGGTGCCCACAATCTTCGCCAGTTCGGGCGACGGGGTAACCGGCTTGGCAATGCCACCGCGTGCTTTGGTCTCGGCCATCGTGTCTAACTCCTGTTCGTACCCCTTGTCGGGGCTATTCCTTCGTCAGCGCCTCGGGATTGAGAGGCTTCCTCCCCCTTGTCGCAACCAACGATGTACTGCGGTTCGTGCGGTGATGCACGCCCCTGTACGCCTTTGACTGCGGGAAAGGGCATCTGTCCAGCGCAGACCGCACCGAAGCGCGGCGAACTGCTGTTTTGCGGCGCTGCGGTGGTGCAGCGGCGCAACACTTTGGCCAAAAACCTACTAATATTGCGCGTTCAGGCCAAGACTCGGGTCTGGACCAGCCCTTCGACGGTGCCACGCACGTCGGGCGCGGCCTCCGCCGCAAGCCGCTGGACGTCCGCGAGGAAGCCCGCGGCGTCGGCACCTGGCGCACGATGCGCCATTTCCCAATGCCCGAACGCACGCCGATCGACGCTCCGGCGAGAGAGCAGCACGATCTCATGATGCCGCGGATCGCGCTGGATGCGGGCAAAGGCAGCTTCCACCGCATCCTCGGGACCCTCCAGCGCCTGGAGGAAATGCGCACCATCGGCGTAGAGCAGCCCGCTGATCCGATCGCGCGCATTGTTGCGGCGGGATATGGTCAGGATGTCCTGGGTGGGGCAGGGGGCCGCGGGGTTGGCGGAACTGATATAGACGAGCTGCAGCATCGAAATCCTCTCCTGCGCGCGCGTTTTCGGCGTCCCTCGCGGCATAGCATAGACAGGCTGCCGATGCGCCCTTGTTTTGCAGGCACTTGGTCCAAGCTGGACAAGATCGTATAATTCCGGCACTAGAGAGAGGTGATCGACGCCCTGCGCCTTACCCTGCGACTTATCCGCCCTTAGGGGCCGATTTCGCACGCGCGCGTCTCCCCTAAGGGCAAACTGGAACTTCCCTATCGCATCACGGCTGCGCTAGGCGCGGCCAGACCTTGAAGAGAGACACGGCCCATGTTGCGCGACCCCAGCGTCAAATATCGTCCCTTCCCGCAGGTGGATCTGCCCGATCGCCAATGGCCCAGCCGCACCATCACCAAGGCGCCGCGCTGGCTCTCGACCGACATGCGCGACGGCAACCAGGCGCTGATCGATCCGATGGACGGCGAGAAGAAGACGCGCTTTTTCGAGCTGCTGGTGAAGGTGGGGCTCAAGGAGATCGAAGTCGGCTTCCCGAGCGCGGGCGCCACCGAGTTCGACTTCATCTCGGGCCTCGTGCGTGAGGGCAAGGTGCCCGACGACGTGATCGTGCAGGTGCTGACCCAGTCGCGCCGCGACCTGATCGAGACCAGCTTCCAGTCGCTGAAGGGCGCGAAGCAGGCGATCGTCCATCTCTACAACGCGGTGTCGCCGGCCTGGCGTCGCATCGTGTTCGGCATGAGCCGCGACGAGGTGCGCCAGATCGCCATCGAAGGCGCCAAGGTGCTGCGTGACGAAGCGGCCAAGCAGCCCGATACCGAATGGCATTTCGAATATAGCCCGGAAACCTTCTCCACCGCCGAACTCGATTTCTCGGTCGAGGTCTGCGAGGCGGTGATGGACATCCTGCGCCCGACGCCGGAGCGCCCGCTGATCCTCAACCTGCCGGCGACGGTCGAGGCGGCGACGCCCAACATCTATGCCGACCAGATCGAGTGGTTCTGCCGCAACATCCGGAACCGCGAGAGCGTGGTGATCAGCCTGCACACGCATAACGACCGCGGCACCGGCGTCGCCGCGTCCGAACTGGGCCTGCTGGCGGGCGCGGACCGTGTCGAGGGCTGCCTGTTCGGCAATGGCGAGCGGACCGGCAATGTCGATCTCGTGACGCTGGCGCTCAACATGTACACCCAGGGGCTGAACCCGGGCCTCGACTTCTCGGACATCGACGAGGTGATCCAGACGGTCGAGTATTGCAACCAGCTGCCCGTCCACCCGCGCCACCCTTATGCCGGCGACCTGGTGTTCACCGCCTTCTCCGGCAGCCACCAGGACGCGATCAAGAAGGGCTTCGCCTCGCAGGCGGCGCGCAACGATCAGGTCTGGGACGTGCCGTACCTGCCGATTGATCCCAAGGATCTCGGCCGCGATTACGAGGCGGTGATCCGGGTCAATTCGCAGTCGGGCAAGGGCGGCGTCGCCTGGGTGCTCGAGCAGGACAAGGGCCTCAAGCTGCCCAAGCGGATGCAGTCCGAGTTCTCCAAGCACGTCCAGGCGCTGGCCGACGAGACCAGCCGCGAGCTCAACGCGGCCGATATCTGGAGTCTGTTTGAACGGGTGTACCTGCCCGGTGACAAGGACCGCATCACGCTGGTCGATTACGAAGAGACCGGCAGCGCGGGCAGCCGCGTGTTCGTCGGGCGCATCGCGATCGACGGCGCGGCGCAGTCGATCTCGGGGCGGGGTAACGGCCTGATCTCGGGCGTGGTCGATGCGCTGGCGGGCTCTACGGGTCCGCGCTTTGACGTGGTGGACTATAGCGAGCACGCGATCGGCGGCGGCGCCGATGCGCAGGCTGCGGCCTATGTCGAGTGCCGCACCGAGGATGGCCGGACGGTGTTCGGCGTCGGCATCGATGCGGATATCGCCACTGCCTCGGTGCGGGCGGTGCTCAGCGCGGCCAATCGGGCCTGAAATAGGAAGCCCCTGTCCGTGGAGGACAGGGGCTTCCTCGCCTCCTCAGTGCACCGTCGCCAGTTCGCCCGTCTGGGCGGCGGCGCGCGTGGCAGCGGCGCGATCGAAACGGAAGGCGCCGGCGCGCTGGGCGAGCGCGTTGACCTCGCTCGACAGATTGCGGATCGCCGCCGAGGTCTCTTCGACCATCGCCGCGTTCTGCTGCGTCACCAGATCCATTCCCTTCATCGCGGTCGAAACCTGGCTCACCGCCGCCGACTGGGCGTGGTTGTCATGGTCGATCGCTGCGATGAGATCGTGCACCGCTTCGACGTCGCTCGAGATCGTGTCGAGCGCGGTGTCGGTATCGTGCACCGCATCGGCGGCCTGGAGGATGTCGACCTGGGTTTCGCTGAGCATGTCGCGGGCCTGCTTGGCCTGGTCCTCGGCGCGGAGGGCCAGCGCGGCGACGAGATCGGCGACGACCATGAAGCCGCGGCCGGCCTCGCCGGCGCGGCCTGCTTCCACCGCCGCGTTCATCGCAAGCACGCGCGTCTGGAAGGCGATCTTGTCGAGGCCTTCGATCACGCCGTCGATATTCTTGGCGCTGCCGCTCGCCCGGTCCATCGCCTGAACGGCGCGGGCGGTGGTGCCGCGGCCGTCGCGGAGCGCGGTGGTGGCCTCGCCGGCGCGCTTCACGGTGTTGTCGGCGGCGATCATCGTCGCGCGCAGGCGCTCTTCGATCTTCGCCAGCGCCTCGGTGGCCTGGGCGAGATTGGCCGCACTCTTTTCGGTGCGATGTGCCAGATCCTCGGAGCCTTGCGCGACCTCGGACGAGGTGTTGCGGATATTGTCGGCGCTTTCGCTGACCAGCTGCACGCGGGCGCGCAGCGAGGCGATCGCCTCGTTGATGTTGTGGCGCAGCACTTCATATTCGGCCGGGAAGCGCTGGTCGATGGTGCGGCTCAGGTCACCCTCGCGCAGCGCCAGCAGGCCGTTGCCGAGCACTTCGGTGACGTTGCGCTGCGCCTCGAGCTTGCGCGCATCTGCCTCGCTCTGCGCTGCCGCGGCGGCGCGGTAATGCTCGAGGCCGCAGGCGATCCGGCCCATTTCGTCGGTGCGATCCTGATAGGGGATCGTGGCCACTTCGCCTCGGGCGAGGCGATCGGTGAGCGCGGATAGCGTGCCGACCGGCTCCAGCACCCGGCGATACATGGTGATGTAGAAATGCGCCGCCTGGCCGCCGACGATCAGCGCCAGCACCAGCACAATGCCGATCGCGAAGTAGAATTCGGACGTGCCGCTGGCGGATACGCGCTGCTGCTCGGCCAGCGCCATCGTGACGAGCTTGTCCACCGCCGTGCGGTGCGCCTCGTACAGGCCGGTCAGCTTGGCGTAGCTGGCCTCGATCGCGGCGCGGTCCCCCTTCCGGGCGGCGGGCAGGAAGCCCCCTTCGAGCTCGTTCCAGAAGGCCTGGGCGGCGGGGTGTGCCTGCTGGAGCAGCTGGGTGCGCAGGCTCTCGTCCACCCGCGCGGTCTGCCAATACTTGTTGCGCTCCAGGTAGAGCTTCCTGAGGCCTTCCAGCTTATCGGCCCGCGCGCCGACCGTTGCCGGGTTCCGCGCGATCAGCGTCGCTTCGAGAAACGGCTCGATGATATATTCGGGGGGCGGCAGGATGTCCGCGATCAGTTCGGCATTGACCTGCTGGTGCAGTTGGACGTCGCCGCCCATGCGGATGCGATCCAGTCGCCAGGCTGCCAGCGAGCCGCCTACAACCAAAAGCGCCATCATGGCTAAGGCGCTGTTGCGAACGAAACTTGCAATCGACATCCACAATCCTCTGGTGACAGGCGCACGCATCCCCCAAGCGGGCCTCCGGCGAGGAAGGCCTTTTGATAGATTATAGGGGGGAGGATCGGGGCGAGGCGCCCTGATTCGGGATTATTGCTGCATATTCGTAAGAATACGGACCACCTCGCAGCCCACCCGCGCGTCCGGGTAGATGTCCTGCTTGGCGGAGCGCACGCGGACCTGGACGACGCGCGGATCGCGCATCGCCAGCGCGGCGACCTGCTCGCACAGCACTTCCTGCAGTTCGAAATGGCGCGAGCGGACCAAGGCATGGATCCCCTCGCGGAGAAAGTCGTAATCGACGACCGCGTCGATGCGGTCCTCGGGCACGTCGGGGTAGCGGCAGGTCATCGCCACGTCGATGCGGACGCGCTGGGGGGCGGCGCGCTCATGGGCATGGATGCCGAGGCCCATCGAGACCTCCAGCGCTTCGAGGTGGATCACATAGTCAGGCATCGGGGCGGTGCTCGCGTCCTTCGAACATCACGTCGCTGTCGCGCGCGAGGAAATGCTGACCGCAATCGACAAAGATATTCTGCCCGGTGATGCTGCGGCATTCGAGCAGATGCGCGACCGTCGCGGCGAGGTCGGCCGGGTCGACCGGGCGGCGGAGCAGGTTCTGGTTGCCGGTGCGGGAAAATTCTTCCTCGGTCTGGTCTAGGCTGGGGAGGGTGAGGCCGGGCGATACCGCGTTCACCCGCACCCGCGGCGCCAGCTTCTGCGCGAGCATGTGGGTCGCGCCGTGCAGTGCCAGCTTGGAGCAGGTGTAGCTGAAGAAGTCCGGGTTGAGATTGCCCACCTTCTGGTCGAGCAGGTTCACGACGGCACCTTCCGCCAGATCCGGCTGGGCTGCGAGCGCCGTGGCGAGGGCTACGGGGGCGGCGAGGTTCACGTGCATGTGCCGGTCGAGCAGGGCGTAATCCGCGATCGGGGCCTGATCATAGGCAAACAGCGAAGCGTTGTTGACCACCGCATCGAGCGGCGCGCCGAAGGCGGTGCGGCACGCCTCGACGAGTGTGGCGGGGGCTGCCGGATCGGCGAGTTCGGCGCAGACGATCGCCGCCGTCGCCCCGCCGGCGCGCAGTTCGGCGGCAAAGGCTTCGGCTTCGTCGGGCGCGTGATGGTGGTGGATCGCCACGGCCCAGCCGCGCGCGGCCAGCCCTCGGCTGATCGCCGCGCCGATCCGCCGCGCGCCGCCCGTCACCAGCACCCGCCCGGGCATCAATAACCCATCAGCTTGAGCACTTCGGCCCGGCTGCGCTCGTCCTCGCGAAACACGCCCATCATCCGGCTGGTGACCATGCCGACGCCGGGCGTGCGGACCCCGCGTCCGGTCATGCAGCCATGCTGCGCCTCGATCACCACCGCGACGCCCTGTGGGTGGAGGTGGTTCCAGATGCAGTCGGCAACTTCCGCGGTGAGCCGTTCCTGCACCTGCAGGCGACGGGCAAAGGCGTGGAGGACACGTGCGAGTTTGGAGATGCCGACGACATGGTTCCTGGGCAGATAGGCGATCGATGCCTTGCCGGTAATCGGTGCCATGTGGTGCTCGCAATGTGACTGGAAGGGAATGTCCTTCAGCAGCACGATTTCGTCATAGCCACCGACCTCCTCGAACACACGCGAGAGATGGTGGGACGGGTCCTCGCCATAGCCGGCGCAATATTCCTTCCAGGCGCGAGCGACGCGCTGGGGGGTGTCGAGCAGCCCCTCGCGCTCGGGATCGTCGCCGGTCCAGCGGATCAGGGTGCGGATCGCCTCGGCGACATGCTCGGGCACCGGAATCTTGGGCTGGGGGGCGACGATGTCACCGTCTACGGGGTCATGGTGATGATCGTGCATGTCTGTCTGTCCTTTCGCCGCGCATGGCGGGTTCGGACCGCAGAAACAGCAAAGTGGCTACAGGTGCAACCCGGGGTCAGCGTTCGAACAGCCGATCGAGCGGACCGTCGGCCAGGCACCAGAGCAGCGCGACGAGCGCGGCGCAGGCGAGGCCGGCGGCGGGCGACGCGATCGCCACGGCGAGGCCGGCAAGGTAGAGGCAGCAGGCAAGCATGCTCTTGCGCAGGGTCCGGCGGTGGTAGCGCTGCGCTTCGGCCGACTGGGCGCCGGTACGCCGGATCACCCGCTGCAGCCAGTTATAGGCGAAGGAGGGGAGGAGCATCACCAGCATGTAGAGAAGCGTCGCCTCGCCGCTGAAATGCTGCTCGCCGAGATAGGCGGTGGCGAAGGGGATCAGCGACAGGGTGAACAGCAGCACGATGTTCGACCAGAGCAGCGCGTTGCCGGCGCGGGTGGCGAACTGGAACAGCTTGTGGTGGTTCACCCAGTAGATCGCCACATAGGCGTAGCTGAGCGCGTAGGCGAGGAAGACGGGCCATTGCGCGGCCAGCGCGCGCAATCCCGGCGCCTCGGGCGCGTGCAGCTCCAGCACCATGATCGTCACGATGATGGCGATCACGCCATCCGAAAACGCCTCGACTCGCTTGGCGCCGTCGCGGCCTTCCTGGTCCTGCATATCCGTCCTCCTGCCCGCAGCCGTGGTGGCGCAGGCAGGAGGCGGAGGCAACTAAACCAAGGGTTTACTTGGCCGAGAATGCCGCGTTGATGTGCAGCTTCACTTCGTCCGAGACGAAGGGGACATACTTGTCCATGCCGAACGCGCTGCGCTGGATGGTGGTGGTCGCCTCGAAGCCGAAGTTCAGCTTCTTCATCATCGGGTTGGTGCCCGCGCCGACCAGACTGGTCTCGAGCGTGACGGGCTTGGTGACGCCGTGCAGCGTCAGGTCGCCGGTGATCTGCGCCTTGGTGCCGCTCACGACAACCTTGGTCGAGACGAAGTGGATCGTCGGATACTTGGCCGCATCGAAGAAGTCCGGCGATGCGAGATGCTTGTCGAGCGCCGAGACGGTGGTGACGATGCCGCTGGTCGGGATGGTGATGTCCAGCTTGGCGTCGTTCGGCTTGGCCGGATCGATCGTCAGCGCGCCGGTGGCGCCGCCGGCCTGGCCGGTGAACTGGCTGAAGCCGAAATGGTTGACAGTGAAGTCGACCTGGGTGTGGCCGGTATCGACCGCATAGGTGCCGGCGGGAACGCGGCTGGCATCGGCCTGGCCGGGCAGTTCCTGGGCGAAGGCGACCGGAGCGGCCGCGAAAAGAGCGAGAGCAAGGAGAGCGCGCATGGATGTTCCCTTCGGGTGGTTGCGTCGCTCCCGTAATGAGGGCGCCGGCCGCGCAAAGCTAGTGCGCAGCCGGCAACCCAAGGTTTCCGCCCGTGATCAGTTCTTCGACTGATCGACCAGCTTGTTGGCGCCGATCCACGGCATCATCGCGCGCAGTTCGCTGCCGACCTGCTCGATCTGGTGGCGCTTGGCGGCGATGCGGCTGGCCTTCAGCTCGGGCTGGCCAGCGCGGTTGTCGAGCACGAAGTCCTTCACGAAGCGGCCCGACTGGATGTCGGCGAGCACGCGCTTCATTTCCTTCTTGGTCTCTTCGGTGATGATGCGCGGGCCGGTCTTGATGTCACCGTACTCGGCGGTGTTCGAGATCGAGTAGCGCATGTTGGCGATGCCGCCCTCATACATCAGGTCGACGATCAGCTTCAGCTCGTGCAGGCACTCGAAATAGGCCATTTCGGGGGCATAGCCCGCCTCAACCAGCGTCTCGAAGCCGGCCTGGACCAGCGCGGTCGCGCCGCCGCACAGCACGGCCTGCTCGCCGAACAGATCGGTTTCGCATTCTTCGCGGAAGTTGGTCTCGATGATGCCCGAACGGCCGCCGCCGACGCCCGACGCATAGGCCAGCGCGACGTCATGCGCGTTGCCCGAGGCGTCCTGGTGGATCGCGATCAGGCAGGGGACGCCGCCGCCGCGGACATACTCGCTGCGCACGGTGTGGCCCGGGCCCTTGGGCGCGATCATGATCACGTCGATGTCCGCCGGCGGCTCGATCAGGCCGAAATGCACGTTGAGGCCGTGCGCGAAGGCCAGCGCCGAACCCGGCTTCATGTTGCCCTTGAGGTCGGCCTCCCAGATCGCGGCCTGGTGCTCGTCGGGTGCCAGGATCATCAGGACGTCGGCCCATGCGGCGGCTTCCTTGTTCGGCAGCACCTTGAAGCCGGCGGCTTCCGCCTTGGCGGCCGAGGCCGAACCCGGGCGGAGCGCGATCGCGACTTCCTTGACGCCCGAATCGCGCAGGTTCTGCGCATGGGCATGGCCCTGGCTGCCATAGCCGAGGATGGCGATCTTCTTGTCGGTGATCAGGTTCAGATCGGCGTCGCGATCGTAATAGACACGCATGGTGGTATTCTTCCCTTTCAAATCTGCGGTGCGCGGATGCGCGGAGAAATTCAGGCGGCTTCGCGGCCGCGCGAGATCGCGACGATACCGGTGCGGGCGACTTCGATCAGCCCCACTTCGCGCATCAGCTCGACGAACTTGTCGATCTTGTCGATCGTGCCGGTCACTTCGAACACGAAGCTGGAGATGGTCGCATCGACCACGCGGGCGCGATACACCTCGGCGAGGCGCAGTGCCTCGATCCGGTGATCGCCGGTGCCTACGACCTTGATCAGCGCCAGCTCGCGCTCGACATGCTCGCCCTTGACCGTGAGATCGACCACCTTGTGGACCGGCACCAGCCGATCGAGCTGGGCGATGATCTGCTCCATCACCGGTGCGGACGCAAAGGTGACGATGGTGATCCGGCTGATCAGGTCGTCGTCGCTGACCTCCGACACGGTGAGCGACGAGATATTATAGCCGCGCGCCGTGAACAGGCCGGCGATCCGCGCGAGGATGCCGGGCTCGTTATCGACGATGACCGCCAGCGTGTGGCGCTCGATGGCTTCTTCCTTGATGTGCATTTCTACCCCTTCGATCCTGCCCGCGCGGGGAGGATCCAAAATCCGGTCAAACCAGCGCCTTGGCCTCGTCGTCCATCTCGCCGGAGACTTCGCTCGCCTGGAGCAGCATCTCGGTGTGGGCGGCACCCGATGGGATCATCGGGAAGCAGTTCGCGAGCTTCGCGACGCGGCAATCGACCAGCACCGGGCCGTCATAGTCGAGCATCGCCTGGATGCCGTCGTCCAGCTCCGAACGCTTCTCGATGCGGATGCCCTTCCAGCCATAGGCCTCGGCCAGCTTGACGAAGTCGGGCAGGGCGTCCGAATAGCTCTCCGAATAGCGCGACTGGTAGGTCAGCTCCTGCCACTGGCGGACCATGCCCATATATTCGTTGTTCAGGATGAAGATCTTCACCGGCAGGCGATACTGCGTCGCGGTCGCCAGCTCCTGGATGTTCATCTGGATCGAGGCTTCGCCGGCGATGTCGATGACGAGATCGTCCGGATTGCCCAGCTGCGCACCGATCGCCGCGGGCAGGCCATAGCCCATGGTGCCAAGACCGCCGCTGGTCAGCCACTTGTTCGGCGCTTCGAAGCCGAAATGCTGGGCCGCCCACATCTGGTGCTGGCCGACCTCGGTGGTGATGATCGGGGCGCGATGCTTGGTCGCCTCGTACAGCGCGCGGACCGCCCGCTGCGGCATGATCGTCTCGCCCGCTTCGGGGAAGTCGAGGCAGCGGCGCGCGCGCCAGCCCTGGATGCGGCTCCACCATTCGCCCAGATCGGGCTTGGGATGGCCGCGCGACTTCCAGCTTTCCACCATCGCGTCGAGCGCACGGGCGCAATCGGCGATGATCGGCAGATCGACGCGGACATTCTTGTTCACGCTCGAACGATCGATGTCGATGTGTACCTTGCGGCTGTTCGGCGCGAAGGCATCGAGCCGGCCGGTAACGCGGTCGTCGAAGCGGGAGCCGACCGCGATGATCAGGTCGGCCTGATTCATCGCCATGTTGGCTTCATAGGTGCCGTGCATGCCGAGCATGCCCAGCCACTGGTCCGACGAGGCGGGCAGGGCGCCCAGGCCCATCAGCGTCGAGGTGACCGGCGCGCCGGTCAGCGCCGCCAGTTCGCGCAGCAGGCGCGTGGCTTCGGGACCCGAATTGATCACGCCGCCGCCGGTGTAGAAGACCGGGCGCTCGGCCGCGGCGAGCATGTCGACCGCTTCCTGGATCTTCGCCGCCTCGGGCTCGGTGGTCGGGCGATAGGTCTTGTGCTGGATCGGGCCCGGCGCCTCGTAGCGCGCCGTCGCGACCTGGACGTCCTTGGGGATGTCGATCACGACCGGGCCGGGGCGGCCCGAGACGGCGATGTGGAAGGCCTCATGGACGGTCGCGCCCAGCAACTCCGGCCGCTTCACCAGATAGTTGTGCTTGGTGCAGTGGCGGGTGATGCCGACCGTGTCCGCTTCCTGGAAGGCGTCGGTGCCGATCAGCGTCGTCGGCACCTGGCCGGTGATGACGACCATCGGGATCGAATCGAGCAGCGCATCGGTGATGCCGGTGATCGCGTTGGTCGCGCCCGGGCCCGAGGTGACGAGGACGACGCCCGGCTTGCCGGTCGAGCGGGCATAGCCTTCGGCGGCGTGGGTCGCTGCCTGTTCGTGGCGGACCAGGATGTGCTTGATCCGGTCCTGCTTGAACAGGGCGTCGTAAATCGGAAGCACGGCACCGCCCGGATAGCCGAACACGACTTCCACCCCGAGGTCGGTCAAAGCCTCGATCAGGATGTCTGCGCCGCTCTTCTCGGTCACATTTGCCTCCACGCAATCAAAAATGGTATACAGTGCGGAAAGAGCTCCGCCGGAGAGGGGCTGCTACTCGCACGAAAATGATGCGTCAACCCCTATTGAAATAATTTCCTTTCAATCTGAAGTAGGTTTTCGTACGTATCTGTCTCCGCTGTCGCCTCCCACCCCCCTGGGGGCTGGCGGCGGAACCAAGTGTACTGGCGTTTGGCATATTGGCGGGTGGCGGTAGCGCCGGCTTCCTGCGCCTGTTCGGCCTCCCATTCGCCACGCAGCAGCCTGCCGATCTCGTCCACGCCGATCGCGCGCAGCACCGGCGCGTCCGCGGGAATGTCGGTGCGGGCGAGCAAGGCGCGCACCTCGTCTTCGGCGGTGGCGAGCATGGTGGCGAAGCGGCGGTCGATCCGCTCGCTCAGCCAGGCGCGATCGGGCAGCAGGATCATCGCGGCGAGTTGGACCTGGTCGCCGATGCCGCCCTCGCGGCGGTCCTGCCATTCGGCGAGCGTGCGGCCGGTCGAGCGCACGACTTCAAGGGTGCGGGCGACGCGGGTGGTGTCGGCCGCATGCAGCCGCGCGGCGGCGGCGGGGTCGGCAAGGGTGAGCGCCGCATGTGCCTCGGCGACGGGGAGGGCGCGGACCTCGGCGCGGATCGCGGGATCGATCTCCGGGACCGGGGCGATGCCGTCGATCAGCGTGCGCAGATACAGGCCGGTGCCGCCGACCAGGATCGGCAGGCGATCCTCGGCATGCGCCTCAGCGATCGCGGCGCGCGCGTCGGCGGCCCAGCGCGCGGCCGAGCATGCCTCGGCGCCGTCGATATGGCCGAACAGCCGGTGCGGCGCGCGTGCCTCTTCCTCTGCGGAGGGGCGGGCGGTGAGGATACGGAGATCGGCATAGACCTGCATCGAATCCGCGTTGATCACTGTGCCGCGATGCTTTTCGGCGAGCGCGAGGGCCAGCGCGGACTTGCCGCTGGCCGTCGGCCCTGCAATGAGCGCGACGCGCGACAGCCCAGGGGAAATCATGTTCATTGCGACGCTGATAGCAGAAGGTCTTACGTCAGGGCAGCTGGAGGCGGTGAAGGATCGCCTCGCGGCCGCGGGTTGCGCACCCGGCAGCTGGCGCTGGCTCGACGACGGCATCGCGGCGGACCTGCCGTTCACGGCTCAGCCCGATGCGGCGCGTGCTGCGCTAGAAGGGGCGGTCCCCGGCGCCGACGCGATCGTGCAGGTGGAAGCGCATCGCGAAAAGAAGCTGCTGGTTGCCGACATGGATTCGACGATGATTACCGTCGAGTGCATCGACGAGCTCGCCGACTATGCCGGGATCAAGCCGCAGATCGCCGAAGTGACCGAGCGCGCGATGCGCGGCGAGCTGGACTTTGCCGAGGCGCTCGATGCCCGCGTCGCGCTGCTCAAGGGGCTGCCCGAGACCGCGATCGACCAGTGCCTCGCAGAGCGCGTGCGGCTGATGCCCGGCGCCCAAGCGCTGGTCCAGACGATGCGCGCGCGAGGTGCGCATACCATCCTCGTCTCGGGCGGCTTCACCCGCTTTGCCGAGCCGGTCGGCACGCAGATCGGCTTCGATCGCCGCATCGCCAATGTGCTGGAGATCGAGGAGGGCAAGCTCACCGGCACCGTCACCAAGCCGATCGTCGACAGCAGCACCAAGGAAACCACGCTGCTCGGCGCGATGGCCGAGCTGGGCCTCGCGCCCGAACAGACCATGGCGGTGGGCGACGGCGCCAACGACCTGGCGATGATCCGCAAGGCAGGCCTCGGCGTCGCCTATCACGCCAAGCCCATTGTAGCGGCAGCGGCAGGGGCTCGCGTTGACCATGGCGACCTGACGGCGCTGCTCTATGCCCAGGGCATCGCCCGCGCCGATTGGGTCACCGGCTGAGGACCTAGCGCACGCCGCGCCCGAAGGTGTAGCTGAGCGCAAGGCCGCCGTAGAACTGGTTCTTCGAGCCGTAGCGTTCGGTGATCGGCGAGCGCGCCGCATCGCCGGTCAGCCGGTCATAGGCGAGATAGCCATAGAGGCCCCAGCGCTTGGTCAGCTGGCGGATGCCGGTGGCGGCGAGGCCGACGCTGTGCACGACATTGTCGCCGACCTGATAAACCGGGATTCCGGCGGCGGCCGCATCGCGCTGGGTCACGCCGAAATAGGCGCGGCGATATTTGGCGTCCGAAAGGCCTAAACGCGGACCGACCGAGACCAGCCAGCTATCGCCGTCGCGCTCAACATAATCGAGGGCGACCATGCTCACCAAGCCCTCATGCCCGCCCGCGCCCTTGCGCACTTCTGCATAGGCGCGGAGCTTGGGAGCGACATAATAGCCGGCGAACACGCCCGGCTCGACGGTGAAGTCGACCTTGGCGAGGTCCGCGCCGGCGCGCTTGCGGGTGCGGGCGCTCTGGAAGCCGACGACGATGCCGGCCTCGAGGCCATCGCGATCATACAGCGCAATATTGGGGTTTTCGTCCGCCGCTTCGAACTTGAACTGCTCGTCGCCGCGCGCGGTGGCAAAGTCGAACAGCGGGCGCACCGCATCGTGATCGGCGCCCGGATAGCTCGGCGTTCCCTGCGCGCCGACGGCGATGCGATAGCGGCGCGGTACATCCTTGCTGTCCTCCGACTGGGCATGCGCAGGCATCGCAAACCCGAGCAGCAGGCCGGCGCACAAGATGGATCGTTGCATGTCGTTTCTCCCCGTCAATGTTGCACTGCCATGCAGGGCTTGATCGCGCCACAGGCTTTTTCCGCCTCGGCCTGTGAGGGGAAGGGTCCGACGATTAAGCGGGTCAGCTTGCCCGAGGTGGAATAGAAGGGCTGGCGGCCGGGGAAGCGGGTGCGGACCTGGCCCCAGAGCCGCTCGGCATTGCCCGGGGCGGCGAAGGCGCCGAGCTGGAGCCGCCAACTGCCGTTGGCGTGCGGCGGCGGCGGCGCGGTCGCGACCGCCGGCTTGGCGGCGTGGGCGACGGCGATCGGCGCGGTCTTGCGGGGCGGGGCGCTTTTCGGAACCGGCGTGGCGGCCGCGTGCTCCTCCTTGGCGTAGCGCTGCGCCAGGGCTTGTGCCTGCTCGCGATCGGCGGCCGGGATGTTCTGGTCCATCTGGGCCAGCGTGCGGGTGGCCGCGTCGAGCCCGCCGGCCGAGGCACGGAGCATCAGCGCATAGGCGCGCACCCAGTTTCGGGCGACGCCGTCACCGTTGAACAGCATCACGCCTAGCAGATATTGCGCGCGCGGCTCGCCATGCGCGACGGCGCGCTCCAGCCACGGCACCGCGGCTTCCCGCTTGCCGTTCTCGAACAGCATCATGCCGTAGTTCGCCTCGCCCAGGTCATGCCCCTGCAGCGCGGCGAGGCGGTACCATTTCTCGGCCTCCACCATATCGACGGGCACGCCGCGGCCGAGCTTGTAGATCTGGCCGACATTGTACTGCGCGTCTGCATCGCCCTTCTCGGCTGCCGGGCGCCAAGCCTGCATCGCGCCCGCATAGTCGCCGCGATTATAGGCATCGACGCCCGCCTTCACGGCAGCGTCCTGGGCAAGGGCGGGCGGGGTCAGGCCAAGGCTGGCGAAAAGCAACAAGGCGGCAGGCAGGCGCATGGCGAATCCCCTCTTTGGCGGCCGTTCGGACGCTGCGCCCGTTGCGTAGCGGCTTAGCGGGCCCCCGTTAACTCGATCTTATCCGCGGCCGTGGCAGACGGTGTGCGAGTATCCGTCGACGTCGAGAGGGTAAATGCGCGTTCTGGCGCTGGCTTCGCAAAAAGGTGGATCGGGCAAGACGACCTTGTCCGGCCATCTGGCGGTGCAGGCGCAGCTCAGCGGTGCCGGCCCGGTGGCGATGATCGACCTCGATCCGCAGGGTTCGCTGACCGACTGGTGGAACGAGCGCGAGGCCGAACTGCCGGCGCTCGCCCAGACCAGCATCGCCCGCCTCGCCGCCGATATCGAACTGCTGCGCCAGCAGGGCTTCAAGCTGGTGGTGATCGACACGCCGCCCGCGATCACCCCGGCCATCCTCACCGTGATCCAGATCGCCGAGCTGATCGTCATCCCGACGCGGCCGAGCCCGCACGATCTGCGCGCGGTAGGCGCCACGGTGGAGCTGTGCGAGCGCGCCCACAAGCCGCTGCTGTTCGTGGTCAATGCCGCCACCCAAAATGCCCGGATCACCGCCGAGGCGGCGCTGGCGCTGTCGCAGCACGGCACCGTCGCACCGATCATGCTCCACCACCGCACCGATTTCGCCGGATCGATGATCGACGGGCGGACGGTGATGGAGGTCGATGCCGGCAGCAAGTCCGCCGCTGAGGTCGAGAGCCTGTGGGCCTATGTCTCGGACCGGCTCGAGAAGAATTTCCGCCGCACCGTGTTCGCGGCGCCCGCAGCGGCTGCCCCGTTCGCGGCAGCGCGGCCCGGGGGCGGCTTTGGTCGCCGGGTGGTGAATTGAGCGCCATGGACAAGCCGATCGCGTCGCTGAGCGCCGGGCTGCTCGCCCGCAAGCCGGTGCCGGTGCTGTCCGATGGCGATGCGGTCGCCGCGCAGCTGGCCCGCACCGCGCGGGCGACCAAGGACAAGGCCGCGTTCACCCTGCGCCTCGATGCCGAGCGGCGACTGCGCCTCAGGCTGGCGGCGGCGGTCACCGGCCGCTCGGCGCAGCAGCTAGTGACCGAGGCGATCGACACGATGCTGGCCGACATGGCCGAACTGGAACCGCTCGCGCGCCGGATCGCCGCGATCGAAGGACAAGAAACGATATGACGTCCCGCAAACTGCTCTCGATCGGCGCGGCGCTGCTCGCGCTGGGCGGCACCGCCGCGACCGGCGTGATGGTGCACGGCGCCGCCTCCGCCGCCGTCGCGGCCAACGCCAAGAAGGCGGCGCGCGAGGCCCGGTCCGCGCAGAAGGCGCTGGCCGCGCACAAGGCCGCCGCCGCGGTTGCCCATGCCGAGCAGGCGGTGGCGAACGATCCGCAGCGCGGCGACTATCGCACGCTGCTCGGCCAATCCTATCTGCTCGTGGGGCGCTTTACTTCGGCGGCCCAGGCGCTGCGTGACGCGCTGGCGCTGAACCCCGAGGATGGCCGCGCGGCCCTTAACCTTGCGCTCGCCAGCATCGGCACGGGCGACTGGGGCGGGGCCCGGACATTGCTGCAGGCGCATGCCGCGCGCATTCCCGCTGCCGACCTCGGCCTCGCGACCGCCTTGGCCGGTGATCCGAACGCCGCGCTCGAGATCCTGGCGCCCGCAGTGCGCGCACCCGATGCGACCGCCCGCACCCGGCAGAATTTCGCGTTGGTGCTGGCGCTGGCGGGCCGCTGGGGAGAAGCCAAGACTGTGGCGGCAATGGACGTCGCACCCGACCAGCTCAACGCGCGGATGCTGCAATGGGCGAGCTTTGCCCGGCCGGCCAACGCCTATGACCAGGTTGCCGCCGTCCTCGGCGTGCAGGCGGTGCAGGACGGCGGCCAGCCGGTCGCGCTCGCGCTGGCCAAGCAGCCGGACTTCGCCGCCGTGACGCCGGCACCGACGCCGACGATCACACCGGAACCCGAACCGGCGCCGATTCCGGTAAGCGAGCCCGTGCCGACGCCCATGTTCACGCCGGTGCCGGTCCGCATGGCAAAGTCCAAGCCCGTCAAGCCGGTCCCACCCAAGGCTGCACCGATTCCGGTGGCGAGCGGCGCCTATGTCGTCCAGCTCGGCGCCTTCGCCAATGCCGGCGTGGCGCGCGATGCCTGGCAGAAGCTAAGCGGTCGCGTCGCGGCGCTCCGCCCGCTCAAGCCGCAGGGTGCCACCGTGCCGAGCGGTGCGGCGACGCTCTATCGCCTCTCGGTCGGCGGCTTCGCCCGCAGCGACGCCGATGGGCTCTGCCGCGCGGTAAAGACCGGCGGCGGCAATTGCTTCGTGCGCATGGCGGCGGGCGACGCGGTAGCGAGCTGGTACAAGCCCGCCGGCCGCATCGGCATCGCCGCCCGGTGATCGATCAGACCAGCGCGCCGCCCTTGTAGAGCTGCAGCACCCGCCCTTGCGTAGGCAGGCGATCGAACGGGGTGTTGCCGGCGCGCGCGTTCATCTTGCGCGCGTCGATCACCCAGGGCGTTTCCGGATCGAGAACGATCAGGTCGGCCGGCAGGCCCGGCTTGAGCGCACCGCTCTCCAGCCCGAGGATCTTCGCCGGATTGGCGGCGAGCAGCGCGAACAGCTGGTCGAGGCCGATCTTGCCGTCGCGCACCAGCGTGAGCGACAGCGCCAGCAGCGTCTCGGCGCCCGCCATGCCCGGCTCGGCATCGGCGAAGGGCAGGCGCTTGGCCTCGGGCCCACGCGGATCATGGCCGGAGGCGATCACGTCGATCGTGCCGTCGGCCACCGCCAGCAGCGCCGCCTGGCGGTCGCTTTCGTCGCGCAAGGGGGGCGAGAGGCGGGCGAAGGTGCGGAAGTCGCTGATCGCGATGTCCGACAGCAGCAGATGCGCCGGCGTGATGCCGCAGGTGACCTGCACGCCGCGGCGCTTGGCGGCGCGGATCAGGTCGAACCCAGCGGCCGTCGTCACCTGGCGGAAGTGGAGCTTGGCGCCGGTTTCCTCGGCCAGCATGAGGTCGCGGGCGATGGCGAGCGGCTCGGCGATCGATGGCGCGCTCGGCAGGCCGAGGCGCGCGGCGGTCTCGCCCGCGGTCGCGACGGTGCCGTCGGCCAGCCCGCCGTCCTCGGCATGCGCGACGACGGTGAGGTTGAGGTCGCGTGCGTAGAGCAGCGCCTTGCGCATCGTGCCGGTGTTGGCGATCCAGCGCCGCCCGGTGGCGATGGCGCGGGCGCCGGCCGAGGCGTTGATCGCGATCTCGGCAAGATCCTCGCCCTTGAGGCCCTGCGTCGCCGCGGCGAGCGGGTGGACCCAGAGCTGCGGCTTGCCCGAAACGGCGGCGCGGCGGACGATGCCGGGATCGTCGAGCACCGGCGACTGGTCGGGCATCAGGCCGACGCGCGCGATCCCGCCGAAGCGGCAGGCGCCCTTGTCCACGGCGAACACGCCCAAGTCGATCAGCGCGGGCGCGAGCACCTTGCCGGCGACATCGACGATTTCGGCATCGGCCGGCGCATCCACCGCGCCGACCGCGGCGATGCTGTCACCCTGCACCAGCAGGTCGCCTTCGGAAATGCCGCCTGCGGGGCAGACCAGCTTGGCGTTGCGGAAGAGGATGCTGTTCATGCCCAGCCCTCCACGCCGCGCGATCGTCGTGTCAGCACGTCGAGGCATGCCATGCGCACCGCCACGCCCATCTCCACCTGTTCGGTGATCGCGCTGCGCTCCGGATGGTCGGCGACGATCGAGTCGATTTCGACCCCGCGGTTCATTGGGCCCGGGTGCATCACCAGCGCGTCGGGCTTGGCCCGGGCCAGGCGTTCGGGGGTGAGGCCGTAGCGCATGTGGAACTCGCGAGTCGAAGGGATGTAGCCGCCGGCCATGCGCTCGTTCTGGACGCGGAGCATCATCACCACGTCGGCGCCTTCCAGCGCGGCATCGAAATCGGTGAAGGGGGTGACGAACATCCGGTCCATGGCGGGCGGCATCAGCGTTGACGGCGCGACCACGCGCACCTCGGCGGCCAGCGCGGTGAGCGCGAGGATGTTCGATCGGGCGACGCGACTGTGGAGGATGTCGCCGCAGATCACCACGCGTTGACCTGCCACCGACCCCCGGCGACGGCGGATGGTGAGCGCGTCGAGCAGCGCCTGGGTCGGGTGCTCGTGCCAGCCGTCGCCGGCGTTGAGCACCGGGCAGTCGACCTTGTCGGCGATCAGCCGCACCGCGCCCGAGCTGGCATGGCGGATCACGATCACGTCGGCGCGCATCGCGTTGAGCGTCACCGCGGTGTCGATCAGCGTCTCGCCCTTCTTCACGCTGCTCTGCGCGGCGTGCATGTTGACGACGTCGGCGCCGAGGCGCTTGCCCGCGATCTCGAACGACAGCAGCGTGCGCGTCGAATTCTCGAAAAAGGCGTTGATCTGGGTGAGGCCTTCCAGGCGCTTGTCGCTCTTGGCGCGGCTGCGATTGGCCTCCACCCATTGTTCCGCTTCGTCGAGCAGGAACATGAATTCGTGGGGCTGAAGTCCCGAAATGCCGGTGAGGTGCCGGTGCGGGAAAACGGCGCTGCCCTGTATCTGGGCACCGGGGCGATGATCGGAGGTGTGCATTAAAGCCGCCGCCTAGAGCGGGGGCGGGCCGGGCGCAAGGCCGCGACTCCGCCGCGCCCGCGTTATGCGGCCTTCTTGTCGAACAGCGAGAGCAGGATCTTGGGCTGATCGTTGGCGATCGACAGCGCCTTGGCGGCAAGCTGCTGCTTGATCTGCGCCGACTGGAGCTTGGCCGCTTCGACGCCAAGATCGGCATCGACGATGTTGCCCACCGCGATGTCGAGCACGTCGCCCAGCTTGGTGTTGAACAGGCTGGCGATGTCGAAGGAGCGTGCCTTGGTGCCGAAATGGCTGAGCGCTTCGTTGACCCGGCCCGTGGCGCCGTCCACCGCCCCCATCGCGCTGCCCAGCGCACCGAGCCAATCGACGGTGTTCAGTCCCAGGCCCGTGGTCGACAGGTCGCGCGAGCCGATGCTGATCTTCTCGCCATTGGTGCCGGTGATCACATTGTAGCTGAACGGCACCGCGCCTTGCCCTTCGCTCGTCGTAGAGCTGGTGGAGGTGCTCGCGATCGGTGCGGTCTTGTCGTTGAGGGCGACGCCGGTCACTGCCCAAGCGGTGGCCGAGTCGGCACCGTTCGGGTTGAAGCGGAAGGTGAGGTCGCCCTTGCTCGGGTCATAGTCGAAACTGACGATGTTCTCGCCGCTCACTGCCTTGCCGGCAGACACGGCGCCGCCGCCGGCGGCATAGGTCTGCCCAGTGGCCGCGATCCGCGCGCCATTCTGCCACACCTCCATCACGTCGCCCTCGCCGAAGGCGTTGAACGCAACGTCCATGCGCCCGGCCTGGTTGCCGCCCGATACGGTGTAGCTGGTGCTGGCATTCTCGGGCGGGGTGCCGAGCGCCTTGGCGGCGAGTTCGGGGTCGCCCGCATTTGCGCTCGTGGCGTCGGTGGTGACGGTCTGCAGCGTGCTGCCGGTGCCGGTGTTGGTCAGCGTCGATCCCGGCGGCAGCGCCGCCATGGTGGGCAGCGCGGGCGGGGCATAGGTAGACGGCGACATCGTCGTCACGGTCTTCGTGGTCGTCACCGTGGCCGGGCGACCGGTCAGCAGGTTGATCCCGTTGAGATTGCTGCTTTTGGCGATTGTGTTGATCTGGTCGACCAGCGCCTTTACGTCGTCCGCGATAGCGTTTTTCGAGCCGCCGTCGCTGCCGGTAAGGCTCAGCGCCTTTTCGCGAATGCTGTTGAGAATATTGCTGATCTGCTCAGCGCCCATGTTGGCGACGTCGAGTACCGAGCTGGCATTCGCCATGCTTTTGCCGATTGCGCGGCGCACGTCGGCGTCGCTGCGCAGCTGCTGGGCGGTGATATAGTCGGCGCTGTCGTCCTTGGTGCCGTTGACGCGCTTGCCGGTCGAGACCCGCTCCTCGTGGACCTGCACCTCGGCGGTCGCAGCATTGAGCGCGCGAACCGCATCCGCCGCGCCCGTGTTGGTCAAGATCGACAGCATCTTCCGAACTACCCACGTTGATTACGAGGAAGTCTACGTGGTCAGGGTAAACGGATCGTGTCTTTCAGCAAGTGCCGAAAGAAAAAGTCACGTGTTTACCAGACCATCGATAGCGCCTTGCAGAATATAAGCGGCAGCCATCTTATCGATCAGCTCGGCCCGTTTGGCGCGGCTGGCGTCCTGTTCGATCAGCGTGCGCTCGACCGCGACGGTAGACCAGCGCTCGTCCCACATCAGGATGGGGAAGCCCAGGTCTTCGAGATTGCGGGCAAAGGCGCGGGTCGATTGGGTGCGGGGGCTGTCGGTACCGTCGAGATTAAGCGGCAGGCCGATGACCATGCCCCGGACCTGCTGGGCGGCGATCAGCTCGACCAGCGCCGCCTTGTCCTTGGTGAACTTGGTGCGGCGGATCAGCTGGGCGGGGCTCGCGAAGCTCCAGCCGGCGTCGCACAGCGCGGTGCCGATCGTCTTGGTGCCGACGTCGAGGCCGATCAGGCGGCCGCCTTCCGGCAGGACTGCACGGAAATCGCTGGGAACGATGGTGATCACCGCGCGGCTATAGGGGAGGCGGGGCGGGGGTGCAAAGGCCTCCCCGCCGTCGTGATTAGGGCTTGTAGGCGGCCAGCCGGCGCGCGGCATCGGCGCGGACATTGGCCCAGAACAGGCTGTAGTCGAACACGTGGTAGTTGTTGCCCGGCAGCACATATTGGCCGAAGTCGGGCGGGGTCGCGCCGATGGTGAGGATGCCGCGACCGTCGCAGCGCGCTGGCACCCGGCCGGCCTCGAGATGCGCGGATTGCAGGTTCAGGTCCGGGATCAGCGATCCGAGGTTCGCGCTTGCCGGCGCGGAGTCGTTCGGCTTGCCGGTCAGCGGGTTGGTGCAAAGCATCTTCGTCCCCGCGCGCGGCTGGCCGGTGAAGCCGTTGGTGGCGTCGAAGGTGTCGACGATCAGCGCCGGGTCGGCGGGTTCGGCGAAGCTCTGCCAGGATAGGATGCAGCCGGCTTGGTCGGGGCCGGTGCAGGCGGGCAGGCCCATCTTGGGCAGGTCGGCGGTGAGCGAGACCGGCCATCCCACCACATAGGCGGCGACGACCCGCTTCGCGATCGGCGTGCCCGCGACTCGCTCAGCGAGCAGGCGGGAAAGGTGCAGCGCACCCTGGCTATGGCCGGCGAGGATGATCGGCCGGTCGCCGGCTTCGTGGAGGAATTCCTCGAACGCCGCCGACACGTCGCGATAGGCGAGGTCGAGCGCCTTCTGCGCCTGCGCCTTGCTGGTGAGGAACGCCCCGAACGTCGCCTGGCGATAGCGCGGTGCCCAGATCGCGGCGCTGCCGTTGAACGCGCTCGCCTGGCCGCGCAGGAACAGCTCGGCGCGGGCGTTGGCGTCCGGGTTGTCGAGCGGGGCGTTCCACTGCTTGGTGTCGAGGAACGAGGTGGGGTGGATGAAGAATAGCGCCGCCCGGGGATTGGCCGCGGGTGTGTGCCCGGCAGGGGTCCACAGCGCCGGGTTGCCCGGCTTGTCCGGCCGCGCGATCCACATCTCTGCCTTGGCATAGTCGCGCGGGGAAACCGGCGGCAGGTCGGCGGCGTCTCCGGCGGGCACCATGAACTGGCGCATCAATTGGATGCCGTAGAGCCTGTAGGCGAACATGGATGCCACGCCAAGCATGATCAGGATCGCAACCGCATAAAGAAACTTTCGGGCCAATCGGCCTCTCCATTGTGCAATGCAGCATAAACGGGCGGCGACGCAATCGCGTTCCGGCCAGTGTTGCGTGCGAAGGATGCAACCGCAAGTGCCGATACAGCGCGACGGACGCTTGAAGGGGCGCGGCTCGGCTGTTAGGCGCAGATGCATGTCCGTAGACACCGCAACCGTGAAGAAAGTGGCGAGCCTGGCGCGTATCGCGATCAGCGACGCCGACGCCGAGCGCCTGGCGCCCGAACTCAACAACATCCTCGGCTGGATCGAGCAGCTCGGCGAGGTCGACACGAAGGATGTCGCGCCGATGACCGCCGTGATCCCGAACACGCTGCGCCTGCGCGCCGACGTGATCACCGACGGCAACCAGCGCGAGGCGGTGCTGGCGAACGCGCCGCAGGGCGAATTTGGTTTCTTCACGGTTCCGAAGGTGGTGGAATGAGCACGCTGACCGATCTGGGCGTCGCCGCCATCCGCAAGGGCGTGCGCGACGGCGAATTTTCCGCGCGCGAAGTCGCCGAGGCGTTCAACACCGCCGTGGCGGGTGCCGACGCGCTCAATGCCTTCATCGTCAAGACCCCCGAGCATGCGCTCGCCGCCGCCGATGCCGCCGACAAGGCGCGCGCCGCGGGCGAGACGCTCAAGCCGCTGGCCGGCGTGCCGATCGGCATGAAGGACCTGTTCGCCACCAAGGGCGTACAGACCACCGCTGCCAGCCACATCCTCGAAGGCTTCAAGCCGGAATATGAGTCGACCGTCTCGCACAAGCTGTGGGACGCCGGCGCCGGCATGCTCGGCAAGCTCAATCTCGACCAGTTCGCCATGGGCTCGTCGAACGAGACCAGCTATTTCGGCAACGTGATCTCGCCGTGGCGGCGGGGCGAGGGCAACAACACCCCGCTCGCGCCGGGCGGCTCCTCGGGCGGCAGCTCGGCGGCGATTGCCGCACGGCTCTGCCCGGCGGCGACCGGCACCGACACCGGCGGCTCGATCCGCCAGCCCGCGGCGTTCACCGGCATTTCGGGCATCAAGCCGACCTATGGTCGCTGCTCGCGCTGGGGCGTGGTGGCGTTCGCCTCCTCGCTCGACCAGGCAGGGCCGATGGCGCGCGACGTGCGCGACTGCGCGATCATGCTTGAGGCGATGGCTGGGTTCGACCCGAAGGACTCGACCTCGCTCGACATGCCCGTGCCGCACTGGGAGGCGGGCCTCTCCGCCGATCTGCGCGGCAAGCGCGTCGGCATCCCGGCCGAGTACAGGATGGACGGCACGCCGGCCGAGATTGAGGCGCTGTGGCAGCAGGGCATCGCCTGGCTGAAGGACGCGGGTGCCGAGATCGTCGAGGTCAGCCTGCCGCACACCAAATACGCGCTGCCAGCCTATTACATCATCGCGCCGGCCGAGGCCTCCTCGAACCTCGCCCGCTATGACGGTGTGCGCTACGGCCTGCGCGAGCTGGCCGAGGGCCAGAACCTGCAGGAAATGTACGCCGCCACCCGCGCCGCCGGCTTCGGCGACGAGGTGAAGCGCCGCATCCTGATTGGCACCTATGTGCTTTCGGCAGGCTTCTACGACGCCTATTACACCCAGGCGCAGAAGGTCCGCACGCTGATCGCGCGCGACTTCGACAATGCCTGGAGCCAGTGCGACCTGCTGCTCACCCCCACCGCGCCGAGCGCAGCGTTCGGGCTGGGCGAGAAGGTCGATCCGCTCGCGATGTACCTCAACGACGTGTTCACCGTGCCGGCCAGCCTGGCAGGCGTGCCCGCGATGAGCGTGCCGGGTGGGCTGGACGCGGCAGGGCTGCCGCTGGGCCTGCAGATCATCGGCAAGCCGTTCGACGAACAGGGCGTGCTCAACGCCGGCCTCGCGCTCGAGCAGCGCGCGGGCTTCACCGCGCGTCCCAACGCCTGGTGGTGATGTGATGCCGGGGGCGGTAGCGTAGCGCTGCCGCTCCCGCCTTCAGCGCGCAGATTGCGCGTTGGCGCTGCGCAGCTGGATCAGGATCGCCAGCGCGAACAGCGGGATCAGCCAGGCGACGCGGCCCTGGTAGCGATCGAACACTCCGGAAATCGCACCGCACACCGCGCCGTTGAGCAGCACGGCGAACACCACCAGCAATGTTGCCTCGAACAACCGTGTCGGCCACAAAACGACCGGCTGGGTGTCGCTGGCGCGCCGGGACAGCCGCACCGCCAGGACCGCCAGCGCCACGCCGCCCAGCGCATAGCTGGCGAGCATCAGGCTGCTGAGCAGCCGCAGCGGCATGGTCTGGGTCGCGATGCCGCTGTCCTGCCGATAGGCCGCGACGTCGGGGTGCAGCAGCGTCGTCGTCGCGTCGCGGGGCATCACGGCATATTCGGTCACGCCCACGCTGGCGATCTGACGGAAGACACCGGCGACGCTCTTGCCGAGCTGTTCCAGGCCATGGGTGCGCAGCGTGCCGAGCACGATCGGCCATTGCTCGCTGCAGATCTGCGCCTTTTCGGCGGCGGACAGGGAGGCGAAGCTGCTTGCGTTGCCGTCACCGCTCCACAGGAACTCGTTCTCCGTCATCGGCATGCGCGATACGAAGCGGCAGGTGGCGTAGGGGGTCTGCGCGCAGGTCTCGCGCAGATATTGCTCCGCGGTGCGATCTCCGATCACGCGGGCCAGCAGGAAGGGCGGCGAATAGACCGTCAGCCCGGCATGGCGCGCGGCCATGCTGAAGGCGACCTGCCCGAGCCCGCCGACGGCGATCAGCAGCGCGATCAGCCCCAGGCTGGCCCAGCGCGGCCGCCGGGTGACGAGGCCGAGCAGCAGCAAGGCGCAGAACATGCCGAGTGCGAGCAGCAGGTGCGACTTGTGGAACAGGATTGCCGCGACGCCCAGCGCCAGCCAACCGAACAGCTCCAGGCGCGATACTGCAGGGCGATAGATCGCAATGATCGCGAGCGCGAGGATCAGCAGCCCGGCGAACACGTCCGGCATGAGGGTGGTGGCGAAGATGCCCGCGCCGCCGATCAGTCCGGTAGCCGCCACCACCGTCCAGCGGACCCCCTGCGGAGCCGCTGGAGCGAGGTGCCGAAGCGCGGCATAGATTGCGACGACGCAGAGCAGTGCCTGGAGCACGGGCAACGCCCATAGCCCTGCCACCGCCCAGCTCAGGATGAAGGCGGTACCGTAATAGACCGAGCGTGCATCGGACACGCCGTCTTCGGTGTTGATCCCCATGGCTGCCGCCGGGCT
Organism: Sphingomonas sp. 22176; assembly: GCF_052045505.1. Taxonomy (NCBI): domain Bacteria; kingdom Pseudomonadati; phylum Pseudomonadota; class Alphaproteobacteria; order Sphingomonadales; family Sphingomonadaceae; genus Sphingomonas; species Sphingomonas sp. 22176. The sequence continues at coordinate 137,200 of NZ_JBQEPL010000003.1, forward strand.
GCTCTGCGCGGGTGCTGCGGCCGGGTGCGCGGCGGGCAGGGGGATGTGCGCCGCGCTGGCGGCCGCCTTGCCGGCTTGGAAATAGCCTACCGAGTCGGGATAGAGGATCGGGCTGCGGTTGATCGCGGCGGGGACGAGGAACAGCAGCAGCGCGACGAAGGCGAAGAGAAGATCGGTTCGCTTCCATCGTGCAACCGTCATGGTGTACCTAGTCCTTCTAACCCGCGGCCGGGATACTCGTCGAAGGTTCCGGTCGTGCCGTGAAATGCCTTCAAGCTTGTCATGGTTCCGTTTCGGCTGCGTTCAGAGCAGCCGAAGCCGCCGTTCAGGCGCGCGGCGCCGGAACGCCCAGATAGGCCAGCCGCCGGATCTCGCGCCGGCCGCGTACCACCGTGTCGAGGATCAGGCCGGTGAAGATGTTCAGCACGCCGATGATCGACAGGCCGGTGACGAGCACCGCCGTTGGGAAGCGCGGCACCAGGCCGGTGTGCGCGTAGGTAATCGCCAGCGGGATCGCCAGGATGATCGCGAGCAGCAGCGCGATGCCGCCGAGGAGGCCGAAGAACAGCACCGGCCGCTCGATCCGGAACAGGTTCACGATCGTCCGCAGGATCCGCCAGCCGTCGCGATAGGTGGAAAGCTTCGAGGTCGAGCCTTCCGGACGCGCGGCATAATTGGTGACGATCTCGGACACCGGCATGCGCAGTTCGAGGGCGTGGATGCTGATCTCGGTCTCGATCTCGAAGCCGGCGGACAGCACCGGGAAGCTCTTGACGAAGCGGCGCGAAAAGACGCGGTAGCCCGACAGGATATCGGTGAAGCTGCGCCCGAACAGCTGGGCGAGCATGCCGGTCAGCATCGCATTGCCGAAGCGGTGGCCGCGGCGATAGGCCAGCTCGATCTCGGATTTGCGCGCGCCGACAACCATGTCCAGCTGCTCGTCGATCAGGCGGTCGACCAGCTCGGGAGCGGCGTCGGCATCATAGGTCAGGTCGCCGTCGGAAAGGACGTAGATGTCGGCCTCGACATCGGCGAACATACGACGGACGACATTGCCCTTGCCCTGCATGCGCTCGCAGCGGACGACGGCGCCGGCCTCGGCGGCCACTTCGCAGGTCCGATCGCGGCTGTTATTGTCGTAGACGTAGACGGTAGCTTCCGGCAGCGCGTTCTTGAACGCGGCCACCGTGCGGCCGATCGCCACTTCTTCATTGTAACAGGGAAGCAACACGGCGATCTTCAGGCCGGAAAAGCGTCCGGCACCAGTGATGGCGTTCGGTGACATGAAGCTACCCCTTGTACTCGCTTGCCTAAATTCGGCAGCGCGGCGGTTGGGTAGTGGATCATTTCGCCTTGTGCAACGCCGAACAACTCGGCTTTGAGGGCAGTTCGTCGCGTTGCGGGACTCTCTCGGGCTGCAATTTTCGCTGCGATGCACAATTGCGCCGGGCCGCGCCGTTCCTGTCGGCCAATTGCCCGCTGGACCTGAACGCCGCGACGCGCGATAGGCGAAGGCACGCATATCCCATTACCTTGTGAAGAGCACATGGCGACCAAGACTGCATCGAGCTACCGAATCCAGGGCGAGACCGGCGAATGGGAGGTCGTGATCGGCCTCGAAGTCCATGCGCAGGTGACGTCGAACGCCAAGCTGTTCTCGGGCGCGGCGACGGCGTTCGGGGCGGACCCGAACAGCCAGGTGAGCCTGATCGACGCGGCGATGCCCGGCATGCTGCCCACGCTCAACCGCGAGTGCATCCGCCAGGCGGTGCGCACCGGCATGGCGATCGGCGCGGTGATCAACAAATGGTCGCGCTTCGACCGGAAGAATTATTTCTATGCCGATCTGCCGCAGGGCTATCAGATCAGCCAGCTCTTCCACCCGCTGGTGGGCGAGGGTGAAGTCACGATCAGCCTCGACGACAAGGATCCCGAGGCCGAGGTGAAGTCGATCGGCGTCGAGCGCATCCATGTCGAGCAGGACGCCGGCAAGCTGATCCACGACCAGCATCCGAACCGCTCCTATGTCGATCTCAACCGCGCCGGCGTGGCGCTGATGGAGATCGTGTCGAAGCCGGACATGCGTTCGCCGGCCGAGGCGGGGGCGTATCTGTCGAAGCTGCGCGCGATCCTGCGCTATGTCGGCAGCTGCGACGGCAACATGGACCAGGGCTCGATGCGCGCCGACGTCAATGTCTCGGTCCGCAAGCCCGGCGAGCCGTTCGGCACGCGGACGGAGACCAAGAACGTCAACTCGGTCCGCTTCGTGATGCAGGCGATCGAAGTCGAGGCGCGCCGCCAGGTCGAGGTGCTGGAGAGCGGCGGCCGTATCGTCCAGGAAACCCGGCTGTTTGATCCGGATCGCGCCGAGACCCGCTCGATGCGCTCGAAGGAAGACGCGCATGACTATCGCTACTTCCCCGATCCCGACCTGCTGCCGCTCGAACTCGACGACAGCTTCCTCGAGGATTGCCGCCAGAGCCTGCCCGAGCTGCCCGACGCCAAGCGTCGTCGCTATGAGGAATCGCTGGGCCTGACCCCCTACAACGCCGCGGTGCTGACCGCCGAGGCGGAGACGGCGCGCTGGTTCGAGGCCCTGCTCGCCGAGAGCGCGCGGATCCAGAAGAAGGGCGAACAGGAAGTCGCGCGTTCCGCGGCCAACTGGCTGCTCTCGGACCTCTACGGGGCGCTCAACCGCCTCGGCAAGGGCATCGAGGAAAGCCCGGTCAGCCCCGAGGCGGGTGCCGAACTGCTCTCGCTGATCGCTGACGGGACGATCTCCAACACGCTGGGCAAGCAGGTGTTCGAGATCATGCTCGAAACCGGCGAAGCCCCCGGCAAGATCGTCGAAGAGCGCGGCATGAAGCAGACCAGCGACACCGGCGCGATCGAAGCGGTGATCGCCGATATTCTGGCCAAGAACCCGAACCAGCTGGAGCAGTACCGCGGTGGCAAGGAAGCCCTGTTCGGCTTCTTCGTGGGCCAGACGATGAAGGCGATGGCCGGCAAGGCCAATCCGGCGGTGGTCAACGAGCTGCTGAAGAAGGCGCTGAGCTAAGGGAGGCGCGGGGATGTTGCGTAGACTGGTCGTCCTGGCGCTGTGCTTGGTGCCGCTGGCCGCTTCGGCGCAGACCGCGCCGGTGCCGGCATCCCCGCCCGCCAATCCCAAGGTCGCGATCGAGACCAGCGCCGGGCCGATGGTCGTCGAGGTCTATCTCGACAAGGCGCCGATCTCCGCGCGCAACTTCCTGCGCTATGTCGATGCCAAGCGGCTCGATGGGGTGGTGTTCTACCGCACGGTCAGACCGGCGGAGAAGTTCGGCTTCGTCCAGTTCGGCATCCAGAACGCGCCGGCCAAGATGTTTCCGCCGATCAAGCACGAGCCGACCACCGAGACGGGCATCAAGCATCTCGACGGCACGCTCTCGCTGCCACGGCTGGCGCCGGGCACCGCCCGCGGCGAGTTCACCATCATGGTCGGCGACCAGCCCTCCTTCGATGCCGACCCGAGCAAGCCCGGCGACAATCTCGGCTATGCGGCGTTCGGCCGGGTGATCGAGGGCAAGGACGTGTTGCTCAAGATCCTCGATGCGCCGACCTCACCGACCAAGACGCTGAGCGGCAGCTTCAAGGGCGAGGTGCCGGAGGTACCGGTGAAGATCGTCTCGGCCCGCCGCATCGCTGGTTGATCCGCCTCAGAGCGGGTGACGGTCCAGGTAGAGATACCCGGGATCGAATTCGGCGAGCCTTTTGAGGCCGGGCAGGTCCTGGAAGGCGACGCGGCCGTTGCGGAACTCCATCAGCGTGCGTTCGCGCAACTCGCGCAGCACGCGGTTCACATGCACCGGCGTGAGGCCCAGGCATTCGGCCAGTTCCGCCTGGCTAATCGCGAGCCGATAGCCGTCCTCCTCGGCAAGCCCCACGGCGCCGAGCCGCACGTGCAGTTCGCAGAAGAAGTGCGCGGCGCGCTGGATCGCCGATCGCCGGCCGAGTGACACTTCCCACTCCCGATGGATCGCCGCATCGACATTGGTCGAGAACCACATGATCCTGGTGAGATGCGGCAACGTCTCGGTGATCTCGCGGAGCCGCGTGTGCGAGGCCCGCGCGATCGTGCAGGGCGTCAGCGCGAGCAGCGAATGGTCGAGTCGCTTGAGCGTGAAGCCGTGCAGATCGGCGAAATCGCCGGCGACATGGACATGGGTGATCTGCCGCTGACCGTTCTTCAGGTCCTTGTACCGGCCGATCAGGCCGTCGAGCAGCAGGGTGGAATAGTTCAGCTCCTCGCCCGCGCGCACGATGGTGCGGCCGGCCGGATGGGTGACTGTGTCGACAATCGTCCCCTGCAGTGCAGCCGCTTCGGCCGCGTCGATCGTATCGCGGAGTCGGAGCTTGAGCAGGTGGCGTTCGATCATCGCTACGTTTATCTCCAACAAGGTGACAGCGACGCTACCGTGCGGAGGTCGGGCCGCTGTCATCGCAGGTGTGGGGGAGGGGGTTATTGCTGGTTGAGATCCTGGTTCTTCACGACCCCATCGGCGCCGTTTTCGCCACCCGCGCCCAGCGGCACCGCTTTGGGGAGCGGCGTGCCTTCCTTGGCGGCCGCATCGGCGGCATCGGAGCGGGCTTCCACAGCCTGCTGGATGTCGGAGCGCGGATCCTCGCGATCGTCGTTGGTGATGTTCGGCATGGAAAGTTCTCCTGGTTCAGGCAACGGGCTGGCCGGGGGTGATGCCGGGATCGATGCTCGGCGTGGTGTCAGGCGCGGGCACGTCGATATCGGGACCGGGCGGATTGATCTCCGGCGGCGGGCCGCCGGGCTGGCCGGGATCGGGCGCGGGCGCTTCGGGCGGCGGCGTGGTAGGCTGGATGGGGGGCTCTACCGGCATGGGGCGTCTCCTGTTCGTTTCAGCCCCAACGCCTTGCGGCGCCCAATTGTTGCTTCGTACTTGCCCCGAACCCCATGACTGCTATAGAGCCCGCCGACCGGCGGTGTCCCCTGCGGGCGTGGCGGAACTGGTAGACGCGCTGGATTTAGGTTCCAGTATCGAAAGATGTGGGGGTTCGACTCCCTTCGCCCGCACCAGTCCTCGCGGCTGATGTGTGGTACACCGCAATTCCGAATTCTTTTAGAAAGCGTGAGAATGCAGACTGTCGAGACGTTGAACGAGGGCCTGAAGCGCGCCTTCACGCTGAAGATCACCGCCGCGGACATCGACTCGAAGGTCGATGCCGAGGTCAAGCGGGTCGCTCCGCAGATTCGCATGCCCGGTTTCCGTCCCGGCAAGGTGCCGATCAACCTGGTCCGCAAGATGCACGGCGAGGCGCTGACCCAGGACGCGCTCAACAGCTCGATCCAGGAAGGCATCCAGAAGCTGATCGCCGATCACAAGCTGCGCCCGGCGATGCAGCCGTCGGTGAGCCTCGAGGGCGAATATGCCGTTGGCGGCGACGCGGAAGTGAAGGTCGAGCTGGAAGTGCTCCCGGACGTTCCGACCCCGTCGATCGAAGGCCTGAAGCTGGAGCGCCTGACGGTGCCGGTGCAGGATTCGGAAGTGCAGGAGCAGCTGAAGCAGCTCGCCGACCAGCAGAAGCGCTGGGACGATGCGGCTACGGGCCATGCCGCGACCACGGGTGACCAGGTCGTCATGGACTTCGCCGGCAAGGTCGACGGCGTCGCCTTCGAGGGCGGCACCGGCGAGGGCATGGCCGTCGAGCTCGGCTCCGGCCGCCTGATCCCGGGCTTCGAGGAGCAACTCGAAGGCGTGAAGGTCGGCGACGAGAAGCAGCTCAACGTCACCTTCCCGGACGATTACGGCGCCAAGGATCTGGCCGGCAAGGCCGCGACGTTCGACGTCAAGATCACCGCGGTGCAGACCGCCGGTGAGACCAAGATCGACGACGACATGGCGAAGGCGTTCGGCCTCCAGGATCTGGAGCAGCTGACCGGCCTGCTGAAGGGCCAGATCGAGCAGCAGCTCAACGGCCTGACCCGCACCCACATGAAGCGCAAGCTGCTCGACCAGCTCGCCGCCGGCCACGACTTCCCGGTGCCGCCGTCGATGGTGGAAGCCGAGTTCGACCAGATCTGGCACCAGCTCGTCCACGAGACCGAGCATGAGGAAGATCCGGCCGCAGCGCTGGCGGAGCTCGAGAGCGAGCGCGACGAATATCGCGCGATCGCCGAGCGCCGCGTGCGCCTGGGTCTGCTGCTCAGCGAGATCGGCACTGCCAACGGCGTGGAAGTGACCGCGCAGGAAATGAACCGCCTGATCGCGCAGGCCGCGCAGCAGTACGGCCCGCAGGATCGCCAGCGCTTCATCCAGTATGTCCAGCAGGAGCCGATGGCGGCTGCCCAGCTGCGCGCGCCGCTGTTCGAAGACAAGGTCGTCGACTTCCTGTTCGACAAGGCCGAGATCAGCGACCGCGAAGTGACCAAGGAAGAGCTGGAAGCCGCGATCGAGAGCGAAGACGGCTTCTCGTCGGGCACCCACGTCCACGATCACGACAACCACAAGCCGAAGAAGAAGGCCGCCAAGAAGGCCGACGCTTCGGACGAGGCCGGTGAAGAAAAGCCCGCCAAGAAGCCGGCTGCCAAGAAGGCCAAGGCCGACGACGCCGAGCTGGCCGCCGAGGGCGATGCCGAGCCGGTGAAGAAGGCCAAGAAGGCTGCCAAGGCCGAAGGCGAGGCCGAAGACGCCGCGCCGAAGCCGAAAAAGGCAGCGGCCAAGAAGAAGGCCGACGCCGAGTGATTTGAGAGGGGGCCGGAACGAAAGTTCCGGCCCTTTTTCTATGTCCCCCTGATCCTCCCCTGGAAGGGGAGGTGGCGCGCGTAGCGCGACGGAGGGGTGTAGACGCTGGTGTGTCGGATGCCTGCCCAGCCGGGACACCCCTCCACCACCGCCTTCGGCGGCGGTCCCCCTCCCCCTCCGGGGGAGGATCTTTCGCTTCAGCGCAGCGCGACGATCAGCGTGGTGACCGCCTTGGGCTCCGCCAGCGCTTCCACCGATACCGACGCCGCGTTGCGCGTAGCATCGGTAACGACCCGCTCCACCACCTTTGCCCCGGGCACGCCGATCGTCAGCCGCCGCGGCACCACGCCGCCATTGACGTGCACCAGCACCAGCTGCGTGCCGTCCGGCGACACCGCGCCGACCGTGTCTGCATCGTCCACCGGCACCAGGCGATAGCCCGGCCGAATGTAGCGGCTGAACTGCGCCATCGCCCAATATTTGCGCGTCACGTGGATCGGATGCTGGGGGGCGCTCGCAGGCGTGTAGGCCATCTTGACGATGCCCCAGTTGCTGCCGCCGGCGGTGCCATCACCCTTGTCGCTGCTCTGGCGCTCCACCGCCTGCCAGAACACCCAGGCGACCGGCTCCAGCCGCTTGAGATCGTGGACGACATGCTCGGCAAAGGCGAGTGGGCTCGCCATGCCGTCGAAGCTCTCGGGGTCCTTGTCGAGCGGAGTATCGTTCTCGCTCATCCACAGGCGGATGCCATGCGCGCGGGCGATGTCGCGCACCGCGGTCTGGTGGACGGTGCCATAGCTATGGACGTTGAGCTGGCCGATCCGCGCGCGTGTCGCCGCCGGATAGCCTTCCCAGTCGCGCACGAAAAGGTGTGAGTTGGTCTCGTCGGGCGCGGCGATCACCGTCTTAAGGCCATGCGCCTTGAGCGCGCGGTCGGACGCGTCGATCATCAGCGCCTGGCGCGCGGGGCTCCAATGCGCACCTTCCTGGGTGTTCTTGGCGAACCAGTAGTCGGTATTCGGCTCGTTGACCGGCGACAGCGTGCGGAAAGTGATGCCGTGGGCCTGTTGCAGCTTGTCCACCACGATCGCCAGATATTCGGCGAAGCGCGCCTCCTGGCCTGGCCGGAGATTATCGTCGGTGCCCTTCTCGGCGCCCGACACCTTGCCGCTGACGGTCATGAACCAGGGCGGCGAGTTGGAGAAGGCCTCGAAAATCGGCGTCTTCACCCGGCGCTTGATCGCATCCAGCCACCAGCGCTGGTTGGCATCGGCCGACCAGTCCCACATCGCCGGATCGGCCGGGTTCCACCAGTCGCTGCCGGTGGCGCCGGTCGGCCGGCGCCAGAAGCCTGGCACGTCGGCGCCGAGGCGGAGATAGGGTTTGGTCTCGGGCGCATCGCCTCCGCCGATATTGTAGCGGGCGATTGTCCAGCCGAGCCCACCGGGCCCATAGAACAGGTCGGCGAGCTTCTCGCGCACCGGGTCGGGATAGCCGCCGGTCACATGTGCGAACCAGGCGAGCGCGGTGCCCCAGCCTTCGAAGGGCTGGCCGGGCCGCTGGAGATCGGGCCGCAGCGTCAGCGTCACCGCCGGCTCGGCTGCGGGGGGCGGGGGGCTGGTCTGGGCGAGCGCGGCAGGGGAGGCTGCGAGCAGCAGCGACAAGGCAAGCGTGCGGATCATGCGGGGCGTACTCGGTAGAGGGCGGCACCATGGGGCGGCAGCGTGCGGGCGAGGCGGAGCGGGCCGGGGCCTTCGTCCTTGCCCTCCCACAGGTTGCGGATCTGCGCTCTGCCCGACAGGCCGAGCAGCCGCAGGTCGAACGCCGCCTCGCCGGGTTTGTCGCCGGTGTTGAACAGCGCGACATAATGGCCGCCCTTGGCCGCGCGGGCGGTCCAGACGCGGCGATCGTCGGCGACGAACCAAGGGCGATTGTCGCTGCTCGCCTGGTTCACCGCGATCACCTCGCGATTGGTGAGCAGCGCCCGGGTGGGCGCGTCGAGATGGCGCAGGTCGCCGCCCATGATCAGCGGCGAGCGGGCGATCGACCAGAGCGTCATCAGCGTGCGCTGCTCGTCCGGCGTGAACTTGGTGTCGCGCTGGCCGAGCGCGAGGCGGCCGAGCGGCAGCATGTCGGCATCGGGCCAGGCACCGGGCCGGGTGTGCGGGCTCCAATTCTCCAGCCGGGTGAACTGCGCCTCAAGCATCTTCCAGTCGTCCCAAAAGTCGTCCGAGATGCGCCACATCTGCGCGTGCCGGGCGACATGGTCCGCGCGCGGCACCGGGGTCTCGCCCGGTGACAGGCTCAGCAGGATCGGGCGGCCGCTTGCCTTGATCGCCTTTGCCGCGGCCTCGATTTCCGGGGCATGCGCGTCATAGGGGCGGCTCATGTCGTCCATCTTGACGAAGTCGACGCCCCAGGAAGCGAGCAGCGCGAAGACACTGTCATAATAGGCCTGGGCGCCGGGCTTGCGCATGTCGACGCCGTACATGTCCGGGTTCCACGGGCAGATGCTCGCGGTGTCGGCGATGTCGGCCGCGCGGACGCCGTTGGTGCCGAGTACGGCCAAGTTGCGCTCCACCGCCAGCCGGGGAATGCCGCGCATCAGATGGACGCCGAACTTCATGCCGAGGGCATGGACCTTCGCGGCGATGGCCGAGAAGCCCTTGCCGTTCGCGGCCGAAGGAAAGCGGTTGGGGGCGGGGAGCAGCCGGCCATACCCGTCCAGCGTCGGCGCGGGCTTGGCGTTGTAGGTATAGCTGCTCGCATCCGGCTCGTACCACTGGATGTCGATGGTGAAGACGTCATAGCCGAAGGGCAGCAGCTCGCGCGCCTGGATCGTCGCGGTCTCCAGCGCCTGGGCCTCGGTGATCGTCGTGGCGAAGCTGTTCCAGCTGTTCCAGCCCATCGGGGGGGTGGGGGCGAGCAGCGGCGCCTTCGCCGCGGCGGTCGCGCGCGGGGCCGCCGCGAGGCCGCCGACGAGCACGGCCCCCTTCAGCACGCCGCGCCGGCCGACCTCCCCCTTGCGTGCGATCGTGTCAGGCATCGGCGTCTCCCTGTTGTTTTGTCTGACTATAATGGGGCGAAGATGAGGTCAACGCTGGGCGCTCACGCCTTGAGCGACGATTCCGTGTCTTCCTGCGCCTGGAGAATCAGCGTGATCGTGGCGGCGCGCGCGGCTGCCGGATCGCCGTTGGTGATGGCCGCGAACAGGTCTCGGTGCAGCGGGATCGAATCGCGCAGCTGCTTGGCCTTGCGGTGCTTGAACAGCGTCGTCGCACGCACCGCCGCACCGATGCTGCCGGACAGGCTGATCAGCAGATCATTGGCCGTGGCCTCCAGGATGATGTTGTGGAACTGCTGGTCGGCGGCCTGCCCTTCGGGGTTCGACAGCCCGGCTTCTTCCATCAGTTCGAGCGCGTGGCCGAGGCGCCCGATCTGCCGCGTCGAGCGCAGGCGCGCGGCCATTTCAGCGGCGGCGGGCTCGACGATCATGCGGAGTTGAAACAAACTTTCCACGAAGGCCATCGGCGGCTCGCCTTCAAACATCCAGGCGAGCAGGTCCGGATCGAGCAGGTTCCAGTCCGCCCGCGCCCGCACCCGCGTGCCGGCCTTGGGCCGGCTTTCGATCAGCCCTTTGGCGGCAAGCATGCGCAAGGCCTCGCGCACGACGCTGCGCGACACGCCCCGCGATTCGGCGAGATCGAGTTCGCCGGGAAGAACGGCCCCCGGAAGATAGCGGCCGGTCGCGATCGCGACTCCAATCTCGCGTGCAATCGATTGGTGCGCCGGGTGGCGCTTTCGTCGTTCCCTCAATGGCTTGCCCCCGTGTGATGAGGCGATTTTGCGGGGTTTTCGCGTGGCGTGCCAGCCCCAATCACGGCCGCTGAAACAACTTGTCTTACAAATATGATCGTATATGTTGTCCGACAACTGGTGCGGCAATGCGCAAAGACGTAGTAGGCTCGCCGGTGCCTTTGGGAGGATGGGATGAAGGTGTCTTCGCGTTTTTCGTTGGTCGGCGTTTCGTTGATCGCGCTCATGATGGGTGCTGCAACGGTGCCTGCCTTTGCGCAGCAAACTAATGGCCAGCCCGCGGACGGCGAGGGCGAGATCGTCGTGACCGGCGTGCGAGCAAGCCTGCGGTCCGCACAGGCGCTGAAGCGCAATTCCGATCAGATCGTCGACTCGGTCCAGGCCCAGGACATCGGCAAGCTTCCGGATGCGAATACGGTCGAGGCACTGCAGCGCATCACCGGCGTGCAAATCCAGCGTCGCTATGGCGAAGGCGCCACAGACTTCGACCATCGTACCCAGCCAGCGATCACCGTTCGCGGCCTTACCCAAGTCAGCAATTTCATCGACGGCCGCTCCGCCATCTCCGCATCCGGCGGGCGCACGCTAGACCTCGAGGCGGTGCCGCCGGAACTGCTCGCCGGCATCGACGTTTTCAAGAACCCGCCTGCCAGCACGATCGAGGGTGACGTGGCTGGCGTGGTCAACATTCGCACGCGGCTTCCGTTCGACCAGCCTGGCCAGCTGATCAGCCTCACCGCCAAGGGTAATTATTATGATCGCGCCGACAAGTTCGGCGGATCGCTCTCCGGCTTGTATAGCAATCGCTTCGAGACCGGGATCGGCGAGATCGGCTTCCTGGTGAATGCCAGCTATGCGCGGAGCTCCTACCGGCAGGACGCGATCCTGATCGGCGCTTATGGCCCGATCCCGGCCGGCATCAACATCCCCGGCGCGCCGGCGAATGCACAGGTACCGTTCGGCGAGCAAATCTATGACGATGGCGGCGATCGCAAGCGGCTCGGTGTTGCTGGCGCGGTTCAGTGGCAGGCCTCGGACAATCTCCTGCTGACCGGCCAGGCGCTCTACTCGCGGTACAAGTTCTTCCGGCAGGGCAAATACTTCTACTACAACAATAACGGCAATACGGTCACGACGCCTCTGAACGGCGCGGCGTTTACCTTCGACAGCGCCGGCTATGCGACGTCGGGATCGCTCGCCAACCAAGTGTTCGAATCGTCGCGCTTCGACCAGGACCTGACCAACACGACAGGCAACTACACGCTCAACGCGAAGTGGAAGGTCTCCGACCGCCTGCGGATGACGTTCGACGCCCAGTATCTCAAGTCGACCTATAATGCCGATCGCAACGGGTTCGTGATTTCGCTGTACGATCAGACGGGCGAGACGCCGTATACTGCGAAGAACCAAAGCATCGTAGACTTCGATCTGCGGGGCTCCAAGCCGGTTTGGAGCGTTCGCAACCCTGCGCTGCTCTCCGACCCGAACAACTATGCATTCACCTACATGGCGGATGCGCTTCAGCGGAACGACGCCAACAACAAGTCGCTGCAATATGACCTGGAATATGACGTCGATGGCGGCTTCCTGAAAAAGCTGCGCGGCGGCGCGCGCTATTCTAACAGCACGATCGACTTGCGCGGCACTTGGAACGCCTTCTGCCTGCTGCCCACGGGCGCCAACCCGAGCTGCTCGTCCGCCAACGGTATTCCGTTCGTGCCGCTTTCCCAGCATCCCGAGCTTGCGCTCAAGGGCCCCACGCCCAACTTCTTCGACGGCAGGACGCTGAACGGCGGGATTCTCTATCCCAACTTCGAGCCGGGCACCAGCCTGTGGGACAGCCTCACCAAGACCGAAGCGCTGTTCAATACGACGCCGAAAAACTATTTCGCACCGGCCGATCTCAACCACCAGACGGAAGAGACGATCGCTGGCTTCGCGATGGCGGATTACGACACGACCATCGGCGGGTTGCGGATCGACGGCACGATCGGCGTGCGGGTGGTGCGCACCAACACCGGATCGACCGGCACCATCTTCAACAGCGATGGCTCGTCGGCAGCGATCGACGTCAATCGCAGCTACACCAAGGCGCTGCCCAGCTTCAATTTCCGGGCGCACCTGACCGACACGCTGCAGGCGCGTCTGGCTTTCTCCAAGTCGTTCGCGCGGCCCAATTTCGACACTATGTCGACCAACGTCACGCTCAACCCGGCGACTCAGAAGACCTTCCAGGTCAAGGACTCAAGCGGCAACGTCATCGCCGCTTACCCGACGGGCAGTTCGGGCAACCCCTATCTGAACCCGATCACTTCGACCAACTATGACGCCACGCTGGAATGGTATTTCGCCCCCACCGGGTCTGTGACGGTCGGCGCCTTCTACAAGGACGTGAACGGTTTCCTGGCGAGCGGCACGCGCTTCGCCACCTTTGGCGGCACCGAATATGCGATCGGCACGACGCTCAATACCGGTGCCGGCAAGATCAAAGGCTTCGAGGCTGCCTATCAGCAGTTCTTCGATTTCCTGCCCGGTCCGCTTAGCGGCCTTGGCATCCAGGCCAACTATACGTTCGTCGACAGCGACGTGACCAACCCGTTCGCCTCGGCGGGATCCGACATCCCGACGCGGGTGCCGCTGGAGAAGCTGTCCAAGCACAGCTACAATCTCGTCGGCCTGTACGAGAAGGGGCCGATCCAGGCGCGCGTGGCCTGGAGTTGGCGTGGAAAGTATCTGGATACCACCCAAGGTAGTGGCGCTAACGGTCTGGCGCAGTATCAGAAGCCTTATGCGTCGCTGGACGGGTCGATCAGCTACAATCTGAACCAGCATATCGCTGTGTCTGTGGACGCGGTGAACCTGCTGAACCGTATGAACGTGACGTATATCGGCACGCCAAGCCAGCCGCTGCAATATACGCTCAACGACCGGCGCTTCGGCTTCTCCCTGCGCGCGACCTACTGACGACGTGCGATCGATGCCGGCATGTTATACTCATGCCGGCATCGTTCCTGAGGAGCATGCGTCTCGTGTCTGTCTCGATGCCCCAAAGCGCGACAACGTCGCGTGTTTGTAGCGGTACCGTTCTATGAGCACGCCGCTTTCGCATATCGCGGTCATCGGCGGCGGCACCGCGGGCTGGATGGCGGCGGCCGCGCTCAGCCGGGTGCTGGATACGCGCGCCATCGCCGTTACGCTGGTCGAGTCCGAGGCGATCGGCACGGTGGGGGTGGGCGAGGCGACGATCCCTCCGATCCAGGCATTCAACGCGCTGCTCGGCATCGACGAAGCGGAGTTCCTCCGCGCGACCAAGGGCACCGCCAAGCTCGGCATCGAGTTCGTCGACTGGCGCGCGAAGGGTACGCGCTATTTCCATCCCTTCGGCATCCACGGCATCGATTTCGGCGCGATCCCGTTCGAGGCGCTGTGGCAGCGCGCGCGGCTGGCGGGCGAGGCGGCGCCGCTCGAAGCCTATTCGATCTGCGCCGAGGCGGCGCGGCTGGGCCGCTTCCAGCGCCCGGTGACGAGCGGCAACAACCCGCTGACCCATCTCGGCTATGCCTATCATTTCGATGCGGCGCTCTATGCCGGCTTCCTCCGCGAAAAGGCCGAGCAATGGGGCGTGCGGCGGCAGGAAGGCCGGATCGTCACCGTCGAGCGCGGCGACGATGGCGCGATCGCTGGCGTAGTGCTGGAGGACGGTACCCGCATCGCCGCCGATTTCTACATCGACTGTTCGGGCTTCCGCTCGCTGCTGCTCGGCGAGACGCTGGGGGTGCCGTTCGAGGATTGGGCACAGTGGCTGCCCAACGACCGCGCTGTCGCGGTGCCCTGTACGCTGGGGCCGGAGGGGCGTTCGCCGTTTACGCGCTCGACCGCGCGGGGGGCGGGGTGGCAGTGGCGGATCCCGCTGCAGCACCGCGTCGGCAACGGGCTGGTCTATGCGAGCTCCTATTGCTCGGATGCCGAGGCCGAGGCGCAGCTGCTCGGCAGCCTGGAAGGGACGCCGCTCGTCGAACCGCGGCTGCTGCGCTTCCAGGCGGGGCGCCGCGCCCGCTTTTGGGAGAAGAATTGCGTGGCCCTGGGTCTCGCCAGCGGTTTTCTGGAGCCGCTGGAATCGACCAGCATCCACCTCGTCCAGGCGGGGATCGCGCGGCTGCTGGAGATGCTGCCGATAGGCGGCGGCACGCCCGCGGACATCCGCCGCTACAACCGTCTGATGGCGACGGAATTCGAGACCATCCGCGACTTCCTGATCCTCCACTTCCACGCCACCGCGCGCGACGACACCGACTATTGGCGGCACCTGCGCACCTTGGAATTGCCCGACACGCTGGCCGATCGCATCGCCATCTACCGCGCCAGCGGCCGGCTCTACCGCGAGGCGGACGAGCTGTTCTCCAAGACCAGCTGGCTCGCGGTGCTGCACGGGCAGGGGGTCGACCCCGCCGGTTACGACCCGATCGCTGACGGCATGCCGCGCGACGAGGCGGCGGCGCGGCTCGCCCGGATCGCCGAGGTGACGGCGCTCGCGGCCTCCCGCATGCCCGCGCACGAGGCATTCCTGCACGAGAGCGGGGCGCTGCAACGATAAATTACACGGAAATTACTCCGAGAAATTTGACCGAAACAATCTGCCTTTGCAGTATGCCCCAGTGGGGCGGGAGGAATCAGCGTGAACAAGTTCGGGTTGCTGGCGGCGGTGGGCACGGTTGCGCTCGCCTCCGGCATGGGGATGGCGCAGGACGGGCCGAAGATCGGCGACGCGCCGCAGGTCCAGCCGGTGCAGGTCGATCCGCGGCGCCCTGATTGGGAGAACCCGGCGGTGTTCGCGCGCGGCAAGATGCCGGCCAACGCCACGCATTTTCCGTATGAGAGCCGCGCCGCCGCGCTGGCGGGCGATCCCGCCAAGTCCAGCCGCTATCTGCTGCTCGACGGCCAATGGTCGTTCCACTTCTCGCCTTCGTCGGATGCAGTGCCGGACGGCTTCGAGAAGCCTGACTATGACGTCGCCAAATGGAAGCGCATCAAGGTGCCGGCCGACTGGCAGACCGAGGGCTATGACCAGGCGCGCTATTTCAACATCACCTACCCGTTCCCGGCCAATCGCCCGCTGATCCCGCACGCGACCAACCCGGTCGGTTCCTATCGCCGCGACGTGCAATTGCCGGCGAACTGGGCCGGGCAGGACGTGATCCTGCACATCGGCGCGGCGGGTTCGGCGACGCAGGTGTGGGTGAACGGCGTCGAGGCGGGCTATTCGGAGGATTCGAAGCTCCCGGCCGAATATGATGTGACCAAGCTGCTCCATGCCGGGCGCAACACCATCGCGATCCAGATCCATCGCTGGTCGGACGGCAGCTATCTGGAGGACCAGGACTTCTGGCGCGTCTCGGGTATCGAGCGTTCGGTCTATCTGGCGGCGGCCCCCAAGGCGCGCGTGGCGGATCTGTTCGTCCACGCCGGGCTCGACTCCGCGTACAAGGACGGCAAGCTCTCGACCGAGCTGACGCTCACCGATCGCAGCGCGCCGCTCACCGCGCGGATGACGTTACTGGATGGTGACAAGGCGGTGCTGGTGCGCGAGTCCCAGCTTGCCGCCGGTCCGGCGCAGAAGCTGACGCTCGCCGCCGATGTACCGGGCGTCCGCCCCTGGACTGCCGAGACGCCCAATCTCTACACGCTGCTCGTCGAACTGGTCGATGCCGAGGGCAAGGTGGTGCAGGCGACGCCGCAGCGCATCGGCTTCCGCACCGTCGAGATCAAGAACGGGCTGGTCAGCGTCAACGGCAAGCCGATCACGATCCGCGGCGTCAACCGCCACGAGCATGATCCGGAGACCTTCCACGTCGTCAGCCATGCGTCGATGGAGCATGATATCCAGCTGATGAAGCGGGCGAACATCAACGCGATCCGCACCTCGCATTATCCGAACGACCCGTATCTGTACGAGCTCGCGGACCGCTACGGCCTCTATGTGATGGACGAAGCCGATATCGAGAGCCACGGCTATATGGATTACGCCAACAAACATGGCGAACTCCGCTCGCAATTCCAGGTCGGCTTCGATCCGGCGTGGAAGGACGCGCACGTCTCCCGTGTCGTCAACATGGTCCAGCGCGACAAGAATCACCCCTCGGTGATTATCTGGTCGCTGGGCAACGAGGCGGGCATCGGCCCCAATTTCGCGGCCGCGGCGGCCGCGGCGCGCGCGGTCGATCCGGGCCGGCTGATCTCGTATCTCGGCTGGGGCACGTGGGACGGCATCCAGGACCACCGGCCGAACGATTATGCCGACATCTACGCGCCGATGTATGATCCGGCAGTGAAGCTGGAGGATTACGCCACCAACTGGAACTTCAAGCAGCCGGTGATTCAGTGCGAATATGCCCATATGATGGGCAATTCGGGCGGCGACCTGAAGGAATATTGGGACACGATCTACGCCCATCCGGGCAAGCTGCAGGGCGGCTTCGCCTGGGACTGGGTCGACCAGTCGATGTACCGCTATACCAAGGATGGCCGGCGCTATTGGGGCGACGGCAGCGAATATGGCCCGAACCCCGGCGGCGAGATCGAGTTCGGCGACGGCCTGCTCCAGTCCGACCGCACGCCCAATCCGCAGCTCTACGAGTTGCGCAAGGTCTATGCGCCGATCCAGTTCGACGGGTTCGATCCGGCGAGCGGCCGGGTCACGGTGCGCAACCGGCACGATTTCCGCGATCTTTCCGATTTCACCTTCGACTGGGAAGTGCAGGAGAACGGCGTCGCGGTGGCGAACGGCACGCTGGCGACGTCGGACGTAGCAGCACACGGCGCGGGCACCATGGCGCTGCCGCTGGCAGGCATCGCCCGCAAGCCGGGCGCCGAGTATTTCGTCACGATCCGCGCGCGGGCCAAGGCCGATGCGGTGCCGCTGGTGCCGGGCGGCACGGTGATCGGCTGGGAGCAGTTCGCGCTCGATCCGGCCTATCGCACGGCAGAGGTCGCGGCGCCCACCGGCACGGTGACGACGCAGGATGGAAAGGGGGCGATCACGCTCTCGACCGGCGGTGCCACGCTGGTGGTGAACCGCGCGACCGGCCTGGTCGATCGCTATGCCGCCAGGGGCAAGACGCTGCTGAGCGGCGGGGCGCCGCATTTCTGGCGGGCGGTGACCGACAACGACATCGGCATCGGCACCGAAAAGCAGCTCGCGGCGTGGAAGGGCATGAGCGACACGCGCACCGTCTCCTCCGTGCAGGTGCAGGATCTGGGCGAGGGCGGTGCCGAGGTGCGCGTCGCCTATACCATGGGCGCGGGCGCGGTGCGCTTCACCAGCGTCTATCGGATGGCCGGCGACGGCTCGGTCGCGGTCGACGGCCGGTTCGAGCCGGTCTCGGGCCAGTTGCCGCCGCCGTTCCGCATCGGCCTGGCCTTCACCACGCCGGGCAGCCTCAAGACGGTCGAATGGTATGGCCGGGGCCCACACGAAAGCTATGTCGACCGCAAGACCTCGGCGCCGATCGGGCTGTGGCGCGGCGCCGTTGCCGAGCAGAACCATGATTACATCCGCCCGCAGGAGACCGGCAACAAGGTCGATGTCCGCTGGATGGAACTGATCGGCGGCGGCGCCGGCCTGCGGGTGCAGGGCGACACGCCGCTGATGATGAACGCGCTCGCCTTCCGCTATGCCGATCTCGACCGGCACGAACCCGGCACCTGGAAGAGCACCGATGTGGTGCCCAAGAGCCAAGGCACGCTGCTGATCGACGCGGCGCAATGGGGCGTCGGCGGCGACACCCAGTGGAGCGAGTTCGGCAAGCCGCTCCCGAAATACCGCACCCAGCTGGTGCCCACGACGATCCATTTCCGCCTCACCCCGTTCGCGGGCGAAGGTACTACCCCAGCAAAGGCGCGCCCGGCGCGCGCGACGGAGAAAGAATGATGCGAAGCCTCATCAGCGCGATCGCGCTCATCGCCGCCATGCCCGCATTGCCGGCGCTGGCGCAGACCAGCGGCGACGCCGTGACCGTGCATGGCGACAAGCCGGGCGCAAAATATGACAAGCGCCTGTTCGGCCAGTTCGCCGAGCATCTCGGCTCCGGCATCTATGGCGGCCTCTATGTCGGTACCGACAGCAAGATCCCGAACGTGAAAGGTTTTCGACGCGACGTGATCGACGCGCTGAAAGCCATCAAGGTCCCCGTGATCCGCTGGCCGGGCGGCTGTTTCGCCGACGAATATCACTGGCGGGAAGGCATTGGCCCGAAGGCCAAGCGCCCGGTGAAGGTCAACACCAACTGGGGTGGCGTGACCGAGGATAATGCCGTCGGCACCAACGAGTTCATGGACTTCACCGAGGTGGTGGGCGCCGAGCCCTATGTCTCGGGCAATGTCGGCACCGCGGCACCGAGTGAAATGGCGGAGTGGGTCGAGTACATGACCTCGCCGACCCAGTCGACGATCGCCAACCAGCGCCGCGCCAATGGCCGTGACAAGCCGTGGAAGCTGACGATGTTCGGCATCGGCAACGAGCTGTGGGGCTGCGGCGGCGACATGCTGCCGGAGTACGCCGCGGACGTCACGCGCCGCTATGCCACCTTCCTCAAGGTGCCCGAGGGCCAGAAGCTGATGAAGATCGCCAGCGGCGCCAATACGGATGATTATACCTGGACCGACGTGATGATGCGCAAGGCCGGCGACAAGATCGACGGTATCGGCGTGCATTACTACACGGTGCCTGGCCCCTGGAGCAAAAAGGGCGCCGCCACCGGCTTCGACGAGGAAAGCTGGGCGCGCACGCTTTCCAAGACGCTCAAGATGGAAGAGCTGCTGACCGAGCATAGCAAGATCATGGACAAATATGATCCGTCCAAGCGGGTCGCGCTGCTCGTCGACGAATGGGGTACCTGGTACGATGTCGAGCCGGGCACCAACCCCGGCTTCCTCTACCAGCAGAACAGCCTGCGCGACGCGATGGTCGCGGCGCTCAACTTCAACATCTTCGCGGCCCATGCGGACCGCGTGCGCGGCGCCAACATCGCCCAGATGGTCAACGTGCTGCAGGCGATGCTGCTGACCGACGGCGCCAGGATGGTGAAGACCCCGACTTATTGGGCGTTCGACCTGTACAAGGACTATATGGACGGCACGGTGCTGCCGGTC
Organism: Sphingomonas sp. 22176; assembly: GCF_052045505.1. NCBI lineage: Bacteria > Pseudomonadati > Pseudomonadota > Alphaproteobacteria > Sphingomonadales > Sphingomonadaceae > Sphingomonas > Sphingomonas sp. 22176. The sequence goes on from NZ_JBQEPL010000003.1 coordinate 156,915, forward strand.
GACGTGACGTCGCGCTGGTACAACAAGGACCAGTGGACGATGCGTGCGGTCAGCGCCAGCGCGGTGCGGGGCACCGACGGCGTGGTCCATGTCGGCCTGGTCAATGTCGATCCCAACCAGCCGGCGAGCGTGAGCGTGAAGCTGGACGGCGTGACCGGCACGCAGGTAACCGGCAAGGTCCTCACCGGCGCCACGATGGACGCGCATAACGACTTCAAGGCACCGGACGCGATCCGTCCGGCGGCATTCACCGGGGCGACGCTTTCGGGCGGCACCCTGACGGTGCAGGTGCCGGCCAAGGCGATCGTGATGCTCGACATCAAGTGAGCAAGGCGTTCCTTCTGATGGTGGCGGCGGGCTTGCTCGCCGCCGCCGACGCGCCCGCGCCGCGCTGGGATGCGGCCGGCGACGGCAATCCGCTGCTCCCCGGCTATCTCGCGGATCCCTCGATCGTGCGTGATGGCGGCAAATGGTACATCTACGCCACCATCGATCCCTGGGGCGGGGACACGCTGGGGATGTGGACCTCCAGCAACGGTCGGGACTGGAGCTTCTCCACCCCGGCTTGGCCGACCAAGGCCGCGGCGACCAGCCCGACCTCGGGCGATTCCAAGGTCTGGGCGCCTTCGGTGGTGAAAGCCAAGAACGGGCGCTGGTACATGTATGTCTCGGTCGGCTCCGAGGTGTGGGTGGGCAGCGCGCCGTCGCCCGCAGGCCCCTGGGCCGATGCGCATGGTGGCAAGCCGCTGATCGCCAAGGACTTCGCGCCGGCCTATCACATGATCGACGCCGAGGCGTTCGTCGACGACGACGGCACGGCGTATCTCTATTGGGGCTCGGGTCTCAACTGGACCAACGGCCACTGTTTCGTCGTGAAGCTCAAGCCGGACATGGTCAGCTTCGACGGCGAACCCAAGGACGTCACGCCCGCCAATTACTTTGAGGGTCCGTTCCTGGTGAAGGCGGGCAAACACTATGTCCTCACCTATAGCGACGGCAAGACGACCGAAGACACCTACAAGGTCCGCTACGCGATCGGCGACACGCCGTTCGGCCCGTTCCGCGAGGGGCCGGACAGTCCGATCCTGTCTACCGATAAAAGCCGAGACGTGATCAGCCCTGGGCATCACGCGATCTTCCGCGTCGGCAAGCAGCCCTACATCCTCTACCACCGCCAGTCGCTGCCCTGGCCGCGACCGGGCGACGATGCGACGCTGCGTCAGATCGCCGTCGATCCGCTGACGATCCATGACGACGGGACTATCGCGAAGGTGACGCCGAGCCATGGCAGTGCGGTTGCGGGCTTCGTCGCCCGCCGTGCGCGCGGCCTGCCGGTCACGCTGAAAGGCGCGGCGGTGGATGCGGTCCATGGCGCCGAGCAGGCAGGGGACGACAATTACGCGACGCTATGGCGCCCCGCGACCGGCACTGCGCCGCTGCTCGTTGCCGATCTCGGCAAGGTACAGACGATCCGTACGGCGCAGTTGCGGATGGAATATGCCAACCGCGCCTACGACGTCGCGATCGAGGCCTCGGTCGATGGCACGCACTGGCGGCAGGTTGCTGCCAAGTCCGGCGCCAGCGGCTCGCCCATCGTGCTGCCGCTGGCCATCACCGCCCGCTATCTCCGCCTGCGCGTGCCTGCGGGTGCCGGTGTATGGGAGTGGCAGCTCTTCTGATCGGCGGCATCGATCAGGGGCGAAACAAAAAATGTTGCGGCGCGACGCCCTCCCATGCGTTAGGCGGGCGGACAAGCTTTCCAATTCCAAGAGGAGCATGACATGGCCTTCGAACTTCCCGAACTGCCGTACGCCAAGGACGCGCTCGCGCCGCACATGTCGGCCGAGACCTTCGACTATCACCATGGCAAGCACCACCGGACCTATGTCGACAACTGCAACAAGCTGGTTGCCGACATCCCCGAGCTGGCCGGCGCGAAGCTCACCGACGTGATCGCGTACGCCAAGGACAAGGGCATCAAGGGCCTGTTCAACAACAGCTCGCAGATCTGGAACCACAGCTTCTTCTGGCAGTGCCTGACGCCGAACTATGCGGCGCCCACCGGCAAGCTGGCCGAGATGATCACCCGCGACTTCGGCAGCCAGGAAGCGCTGGTCGAGAAGCTGAAGGCGGAGTCCGTCGGCCACTTCGCCAGCGGCTGGGGCTGGCTGGTGCTCGACGGCGACACACTGAAGGTCACCTCGTTCCATGACGGCGACTCGCCCGTCGCGCACGGCGTGAAGCCGCTGTTCACGATCGACGTGTGGGAACACGCCTATTACATCGACTATCGCAACGCGCGCCCGTCGTTCGTCGATACCATTCTGACCAAGCTGGCGAACTGGGAGTTCGTTGCCCAGAACCTCGACGGCGAAGGCGCGAGCCGCGCCGACCAGCAGGGCTGAGCCCTATAGGTCCCTCCGCCCGGTGATCGGGCGGGGGGATCAACTTTCCCCGTACAAATCGCGCTGGGCCTTCTCCAGCTCCTCGGCATAGCGCCGCCGCGCATGGCTCTCGGTAATGAGCCCCAGCACCTCGCCATCGGGTGCCAGCACCGCCAGATCGTCCGCCACGCTCGCGTCGAAGGCTTCCAGCACCTCCGCGATCGTCATGTCCGGCGACAGCGCGCGATCGACGAACTTCGCCATGCTGCCGACGCGATCCGCCTGATCGGCGGACGGGCTCCACACCGCGGCGGTTTCGGCAATGCCGGCATAATGGTGCCTGGCGTCGAGCAGCACGACGCGCTTCGTCGAGCCTAGCGGGAAGCGCGCGCGGAACGTCGCGACGTCGCTGTTCGCTGCGATCGTCGCCACATCGCGCCGCATCATACGGGCTGCGGTGAGGCCGCGGACCCAACCCACGTCCCGCCCGCTGCGCAGCGTTTCGCCGCGCAGGTGCAGCCGCCAAGTGGAGAAGCTGTAGCCGAACATCTCGCGCACGATCGTGCTGGCGATCAGCGTCGCGGCGATGGTGACGCCGGTAATGCTGAAGTCGTGGGTGACCTCCAGCACCAGCAGCGACATCGTCATGGGGCCGCCGACCACCGCCACTGCGAGCGCCGCCATGCCGACCACCGCGGCGTCGTCGGGCGCGAGATGGTGGAGCCCGGGGATCTCGGCCAGCGTGAGCTGATAAAAGCGCCCGATCAGCGCGCCAAGGAACAGCGACGCGAAGAACAGGCCGCCGCGAAACCCGAAGCCGAGCGAGACGGCCGAGCCCAGCAGCTTGAGCAGGATCACCAGCCCCAGCGACGCGATCGTCGCCTGTGCGGCGAGGTTGATGTCCAGCGCGCCATGCCCGCTCGACAGCACCTGGGGGGAGAGCAGCGCGAGCGGGATCATCAGCACGCCGCCGATCAGCGGCGCCCAGGCAGGCCGGATCGGGCTGCGGCGTACGCCCGCTTCCACCAGCGCCACCAGCCGCATCAGCGCGATGCCGAAGCCGGCGCAGAGCACGCCGAGCACCGCGTAGAGGAGATAGTCCGCGGTGCCGATCGCATGCGCCCCGCCTGCGCTGATCACATAGGGGTGGATGCCGAGCGTGCGAGCGATGGTCGCGGCGGTGAGCGAGGCAAGCACCACCGGTGCGACGATCGCGGGCGTATAGGCGCCCAGCACGATCTCGAAGGCGTAGAAGGCGCCGGTGAGCGGCGCCCCGAACGCCGCGCCCAAGCCTGCACCCGCGCCGGCCGCCATCAGCGTGCGCAAGTCCGCGCGGCGCAGTTTCAGCCGTTGGCCGAGCAGCGAGGCGAGCCCGCCGCCCGCTTGCGCATAGGCCGCTTCCAGCCCCACCGAGGCGCCGAAGCCGTTGGAGAGCAATGTCTGGCCCACCACCGTGGCCGTATCGCGCGCGGGGATGCGCCCGCCATGCAGTGCGTTGGCCTCGACCACGTCGACCGTCTTGCGGCGGCGGAGCAACCACAGCGTGATCCCGAGCAGCGCGCCGCCCACGGGCAGGGCGAGCAGCCGCAGCGGCGCGATATGGCTCGCTGCGCTCAGATGCTCGCCGACTGCCAACCCGAACAGCACCCGCTGCATGCCGCGTGCGCTCTGGCCGATGGCGATGGCGGCAAGGCTCGCCGCCGCGCCGACGCCGATCGCCAGCAGCAGGAACAGCAGCGTGTTCGAGCGGATCTGCCGGCGCAGTCCGTTCGCCGCGCGCACCGCGTGAAAGGTGGCCGGGTGGCGCGGCAGGAACATGGCGGGATCAGCCTTCCGGCGGGACGGGCGCGTCCTCGGGCTTTTCCAGCTGCAGGCCATGGCGCAGCAGCATCGGGATATTGGCGATGGCGAACACAAGGGTCAGCGGGATCACCACCCAGGTCTTGAACGTCACCCAGCGATCCCAGTCGAGCATGTGGCGCATGACTTCGTTGAGCACGGCCATCGCGACGAAGAAGACGGTCCAGTTGATCGTGAGCAGCCGCCAGCCCTTGGCGCTCAGCCCCGGATAGGCGGACTCCAGCATCGTCTGGAGCAGCGGCTTGTTGGTGATCAGGCCATAGCCGAGGATCACCGCGAACATCGCATAGACGATGGTCGGCTTGACCTGGATGAAGGTCTGGTCGTGATAGTAGAGCGTCAGCCCGCCGAACACGAGCACCAGCACGCCGGTGATCCACAGCATCGGCGAGACGTGGCGGGTCTTCCACCAGGAGACGGCGATCGCCGCCGCCATCGCGATCATGAAGGCCAGCGTCGCGGTGAAGATGCGCTGGAGCTGGACGCCGGGGGCGAGGCTGTTGACCGCGAAGAACACGATCAGCGGGCCGTAATCGAGCGCCATGCGCAGGCCGGCAGAGGCCTTGGGGCGGGCGGCTGCATCAGCCATGGGTCAGCTCCTCCACGCCGGCGATGATGCGGGCGACCTCGACCGGATCGAAGCCGCGCAGATCGTCGACCTTCTCGCCGACGCCGATCGCGTGGATGGGCAGGCCGTATTTCTCGGCCGCCGCGACCAGCACGCCGCCGCGCGCGGTGCCGTCGAGCTTGGTCATGACGAGGCCGGTGACGCCCGCCACTTCCTTGAACACCTCGATCTGGTTCAGCGCGTTCTGGCCGGTGGTGGCATCCAGCACCAGCACCACGTCGTGCGGCGCGGCCGGATTGAGGCGGCCGAGCACCCGGCGGACCTTAGCGAGCTCGTCCATCAGCTCACGCTTGTTCTGCAGGCGGCCGGCGGTGTCGACGATCAGCACGTCGGTGCCGATCTCGGTCGCGCGCTTCACCGCTTCGAAGACGATGCCGGCGGCGTCACCGCCCTCGGCGCCCGATACGATCGGGACGCCGATCCGATCGGCCCAAGTCTTGAGCTGACCGATCGCGGCGGCGCGGAAGGTGTCGCCCGCCGCGACCATCACGCTATAATCCTGCTCGAGCAGCTGGTTGGCGAGCTTGGCGATCGTCGTCGTCTTGCCCGATCCGTTGACGCCGATGACCAGGATCACCTGTGGGCGCGGGAACGCCTCGATCTCGAGCGGCTTGGCGACCGGCTCGAGCACCTTGGCGACTTCCTCGGCGACGATCACGCGGATGCCGAGTTCCTCCAGGTTGCGCTCGAACTGCCCCTGGGCAAGCCGCGCGCGCACCTTGGCGGCGGTGGCGGGGCCGAGGTCCGAGGCGATCAGCGCCTCCTCGATCTCGTCCAGCGTCGCCTCGTCCAGCCGGGCGAGCGACAGGCCGGCGAGGTTGCCGAGCAGCCGGTCCGACGTCTTGCGAAAGCCGCCGAGCAGCTTTTCATGCCAGCCGGGCCCGCTCATGCGACCAGCTTTCCGTCTTCGACGCGTGCAATCGTCACGTTCACCGTTTCTCCAGTCTGCCGGGGGGCGGTCAGCCGCACCTCGGCGAAATTCTCTGCATGGCCGCGGTCGCCCGGGCGCTCGACCAGCACCTGCTGGCGGCTGCCGACCAGGGTCTCCAGCCAGCGCGCCCGCTGCTCGGCCGCCGCCGCGCGCAGCCGGGCGGCGCGATCGCGGATCGTGGCGGGCGCCACCTGCGGCATGCGCGCGGCGGGCGTGCCGGCGCGCGGGCTATAGGGGAAGATATGCGCATGCACCACGCCGCAATCGGCGATCAGGGCGCGGGTGTTTTCGAACATTGTCTCGTCTTCGGTCGGAAAGCCGGCGATCAGGTCCGCGCCGATGGCGATTTCGGGGCGTGCGGCGCGCAGGCGCTCGGCCAGGGCCACCGATTGCGCGCGGCTGTGGCGGCGCTTCATCCGCTTGAGGATCATGTCGTCGCCCGCCTGGAGCGACAGATGGACGTGCGGCATCACGCGCGGCTCCTGGGTGAGCAGCGCGAACAGCCGATCGTCGACTTCGATCCCGTCGAGAGACGAAAGCCGAAGCCGCTGCAGCCTGGGCACGTGGCGGAGGATGCGCTCGACCAGCGAGCCCAGTGCGGGCGTGCCGGGCAGGTCATGGCCATAGCTGGTGAGGTCGACGCCGGTCAGCACCACTTCGCCATGCGCCTCGGCGAGCATCGCGATCCGATCGATCACCGCGCCTGCGGGCACCGAGCGGCTGTTGCCGCGGCCGAAGGGGATGGCGCAGAAGGTGCAGCGATGGTCGCAGCCATTCTGCACCTCCACAAAGGCGCGGGCATGGGTGGAGAAGCTGGCTGCGAGGTGCGGCGCGGTCTCGCGCACGGCGAGGATGTCCTGCACCTGTACCCTGGCCTCAGACGCCCAGGCCTCGGGCAGCAGCTTCTCGGCATTGCCGATCACCCGGTCCACCTCGGGCATCGCCGCAAAGGCTTGCGGATCGATCTGCGCCGCGCAGCCGGTGACGACCAGTTCCGCATCGGGCCGCTCGCGGCGCGCGCGGCGGATCGCCTGGCGGGTCTGCTTCACCGCTTCGTTGGTCACCGCGCAGCTGTTCACCACGATCGCATCCTGCCCAGAGAGCATCGCACGGATCGACTCGCCTTCGGCTAGGTTCAGCCGGCAACCCATGTTAAGGATGAGAGGCGAGGAGAGGGGCATTGGCCAGCGATCTAAGGACGCCGACCGCAGAAGTCCAACACCGGGCGGGCCAAGTGCTGGCCTTCTGGTTCGACGCGCTGCTGCCCGAACAATGGTTTCTGAAGTCCGACGGGGTGGATCGCGAGATCGCCGATCTGTTCGGCGACCTGCGCGACCGGGTGCTGGCCAGCGACGCGGCGGGCTGGGACGAAGATCCCGAAACGCTGCTCGCGGCCGTTATCCTGCTCGACCAATTCTCGCGCAACATCCATCGCGGGCAGGCGGAGGCGTTTGCCGGCGATCTGCTCGCCCAGCGTCTCGCCAGGCTCGCCGTGACGCGAAGCTGGGATGAGCGCATGTCCAAGGAACGGCGCCAGTTCCTCTACATGCCCTTCGAGCATGCCGAGGATGCCGAGCTCCAGGCGCTGAGCCTGCGCTGCTTCGCGAGCCTGGAGGATGACGAACTGCTCGGCTATGCCCGCGATCATGCCGAGGTCTTCCACCGCTTCGGCCGTTTCCCGGGCCGGAACGAGGCGCTGGGGCGCATCTCCACCCCCGACGAGCTCGATTATCTCAGCCGGCCTGGAGCTGGCTGGTAGCATCGCCGCCCTCCAGCCGCGGGCCGGGCTGGAGAATCAGCCGCCGCTCGGCGAGCAGGCGCCGCGCGCCTGCGATCGACAGCGGCTTGCCGTACAGCCAGCCCTGCGCCTTGGCGCAGCCGATAGCGCGCAGCCGCTCCTCGATCGCTGCATTTTCCACGCCCTCGGCTGTAATCGGCAGGTTGAGGCTCTCGCCCAGCCGCAGGATGGTGTGGACGATCGCGGCGGAGTCCGCGCTCTGGTTGAGCGAGAGGATGAAGCTCTTGTCGATCTTGATCCGATCGAAGGGCAGCGCGCGGAGATGGGCCAGCGACGAATAGCCCGTCCCGAAATCGTCGAGCGCCAGCCGCACGCCCTGGTTCTTGAGGCTGCCGACAATCGACTGGGCGAGTGCCAGATTGTCGAACAGCGCACTTTCGGTGATCTCCACTTCCAGCCGGTGGGCGGGGAAGCCGGTCTCGGTCAGCACCTTGATGATCTTCTGCGCGAGCCACGCATCGCGCAGCTGCACCGGCGAGATGTTGACGGAGAGGCTGAGCCCCGGATCCCAGTCACGCGCGGCGTGGAAAGCCTGGCGCATGATCGACAGCGACAGCTCGCCGATCAGGCTGGCATCCTCGGCGACGGGAATGAACCGGTCGGGCGGGATCATGCCGTGGGTCGGATGCTCCCAGCGGGCCAGCACCTCGAAACCGTGCAGCCGACCGCTGGCCAGATCGACCTGCTGCTCGAAATAGGGGATGATCTCCTCGCGCGGGATCGCGACGCGCAACCCGCTTTCTAGGGCGCTACGCACCTGCAGCGCGCGCTCCATCGCCGGATCGAACCAGGCGAAGCGGTTTCTGCCCGCCTTTTGCGCCTGGTGCATCGCGATGTCCGCCGTGCGCAGCAGTGCGTCGATGCTTGGGCAGTCGAAGTCGGAGCGGGCAATCCCCAGCGAGCAGCTGATGTGCAGCACATGGCCCTCTACCTCGAACGGCTCTGCCATACGGGTGACGATCCTCTCGGCGATCCGCTCGACGATGTCGGGCTCGCGGGGGTCGAAGGCGAAGGCACAGGCGAACTCGTCGACGCCCAGCCGCCCCGCCTGCGCCATTTGCGGCAGCACCCGGGCGACTTCCTGCGCCACGACGCGGATCAGCGCGTCGCCCACCGCGTGGCCGTGCAGATCGTTGATCGCCTTGAACCGATCGAGGTCGAACACCAGCATCGCCACCGCCTGGCTGCGACGATACGCGCGGGCAAACATCGCGGCGCCTTCCTCGGTCAGGCTGTTGCGGTGGAGGAAGCCGGTCAGCGCATCGCGGCTGGCGACGCTTTGTACGCGCTCGCCCGTTGTGCGCCGGGTCGCGCGGGTGACAAGGCGTCGGCCGCAGAGGAGGATGAGCACGAGGTTCACCGCCTGGGCGCCGAGCAACCAGCCGCTCGGCACTATCTGTTCGATATGGTCGAACGCCAGGCCGGCACAAATCGCAAGTGCGAGCAGCGCCGAGGCGACGCACAGCGCGTTGAAGATCGCCGCGGTTCGATCCTTTCGCGCGTTCTGCCGCTTCTCTTGCTGTTGCTGTTGCCGCGTCATCGACGCACTACGCCCCTCGTACTAACGAAGCGGCGTTTTCCCATGCGAGGCGTGTAGATCGGGTTAAATCCCTAGAGGTTGCTTTCCGCCACCACAGCGGCTAAGGGGGCCTACCGTTCCTCCGTGGACGCGAGACATTTGCCACCCCAAGGGGTGACGCCGGCCGACGAGGTTTCGTCCGCCGGCGTGTTTTGCGTTTGGCGGGACATGGACTGATTTGGAGTGATCTGGGCATCATGTTCGAAAGTTTGAGCGATCGGCTGGGCGGCGTCTTCGAGCGCCTGCGCGGACGTGGCGCGCTCAGCGAGGCCGATGTCCGGACCGCGATGCGCGAAGTACGCGTGGCGCTGTTGGAAGCGGACGTCGCGCTGCCCGTCGCCCGCGAATTCGTCGACAAGGTAACCGAGCAGGCCGTCGGCCAGCAGGTGCTGCGGTCGGTCACGCCGGGTCAGCAGGTCGTCAAGATCGTCCATGACGCGCTGGTCGACATGCTCGGCGCCGATACGGCCGAGCTGCACATCGACGTTACGCCGCCTGCCGTCGTCATGCTCGTCGGCCTGCAGGGCTCGGGCAAGACGACGACCACCGCCAAGCTTGCCAAGCTGCTGAAGAAGCAGGGCAAGAAGGTGATGATGGCGTCGCTGGACGTCAATCGTCCAGCCGCGCAGGAGCAGCTGGCGGTTCTCGGCACGCAGACCGAAGTGGCGACGCTGCCGATCGTCACCGGCCAGCAGCCGGTCGAGATCGCCCGCCGTGCGCTCCAGTCGGCGAAGCTCCAGGGCTTCGACGTGGTGATGCTCGACACCGCCGGCCGTCTCCACGTCGACCAGGCGCTGATGGACGAGATGAAGGCCGTGGCCGACATCTCGCAGCCCCAGGAAATCCTGCTCGTCGTTGACTCGCTCACCGGCCAGGACGCGGTCAACGTCGCCAGCAACTTCTCGGCGCAGGTGCCGCTGACCGGCGTGATCCTCACCCGGATGGACGGCGATGCGCGCGGTGGTGCGGCGCTGTCGATGCGCGCGGTCACCGGCCAGCCGATCAAGTTCGCCGGCATGGGCGAGAAGCTCGACCAGATCGAGCCTTTCCATCCGAAGCGCGTTGCCGGCCGAATCCTCGGCATGGGCGACGTGGTCAGCCTGGTCGAGCGCGCCGCGGCGTCGATCGAGCAGGAAGACGCCGAGCGCATGGCGAACCGGCTCGCCAAGGGCCAGTTCGACATGAACGACCTGCGCGCGCAGCTGAACCAGATGCGCAAGATGGGCGGCATCGGCGCGCTGGCGGGGATGATCCCCGGCATGAAGAAGGCGCAGGCCGCGGTCGACCAGGTCGGCGGCGACAAGGTGCTGATCCGCATGGACGCGATCATCGGTTCGATGACGCCCAAGGAGCGCGCCAAGCCCGAACTGCTCAACGCCAAGCGCAAGATCCGCATCGCCAAGGGCAGCGGCCTGACCGTGCAGGACGTCAACAAGCTCATCAAGATGCATCAGGAGATGCAGACCGCGATGAAGCGCCTGAAGAAGATGGGCGGCTTGAAGGGCATGCTGGGCATGCTCGCCAAGGGTGGCCCGGGCGGCGGCATGGGCGGCATCGGCAATGCCCTGGGCGGCGCCGAGATGGGCGAGATGATGGACAAGGTGGGCGCCGGCCTGCCGGGTCTGCCGGGCGGCGCCAAGCTGCCGCCGGGATTCGAGAATTTGCTGAAGAAAAAGTAACTTAACCCGATTTGTTTCAATCGTATCTCTAGAAGGAAGTGAAGTAGAATGGCTCTCTCCATGCGTCTGTCGCGCGGCGGCTCCAAGAAGCGCCCGTACTACCGGATCGTCGTTGCTGACGCCCGTGCGCCCCGCGACGGCAAGTTCATCGAGAAGATCGGCACCTACAACCCGCTGCTCGCCAAGGATTCGCCCGAGCGCGTGAAGCTCGACAACGAGCGCGCCACCTACTGGCTGGGCGTCGGCGCGCAGCCGACCGATCGCGTCCTCCGCTTCCTCGACGCCGCCGGCGTGAAGGAGCGTGCGGCGCGCAGCAACCCGAACAAGGCGGTTCCGGGCGAGAAGGCCAAGGAGCGCGCCGAGGAGCGTGCGGAGAAGGCCAAGGCAGCAGCCGAAGCCGCTGCCGCCCCGGCCGAAGAGGCTGCCGAGGCCTGAGGCTGAACGTCCCTCCCGCCTGGTGCGGGAGGGATGCCTTGTGCGTCGCAGATCTCCATCATGGCAGAACCTTCCGCTCCCTCGACCCGCGGCGACCGCCCGGTGACGCTTGCCGCCGTGATCGGTGCGCATGGCATCGCCGGCGAGGTGCGGCTGAAGGTCTTCGCCGAAGATCTGGCGGCGCATACAAGCTTTAACGGCGGCACGCTCACGCTCAAGTCGGTGCGCGGGGGATCCAATGGTGTGATCGCTCGCTTCGCCGAAGTGGCGGACCGCAACGCCGCCGAGGCACTGCGCGGCACCGAACTGACGGTGCCGCGTGCTGCCCTCCCGCCGCTGGGTGAGGGCGAATATTACCATATCGACCTGGTCGACCTGCCCGTGCTGGGTGAGGATGGGGCAGCGATCGGCCGTGTCGTCGCGATCGACGATTATGGCGCGGGCGACGTGATCGAGATCGAGCGCCCCGACGGAAAGCGCTTCATGGTGCCGATGCGGCCCGAGGCGGTGCCGAGCTGGGATGCGGAAAAGCTCGTCGTCGCGGACGCTTTCCTGGAAGCCTGACGACCGTCGCTAGCGGCGGGTGCGGCTATCCTGGGCTGCGGGTGGGCGGTGGTCGGGTGGTCAACGCCAGAGCGGGGCTTCCGCATTCAACATATTACGGATCGTCGTCGCCGCCACTCCGGCCTCGCCCATGGCGTGGCTGATCTGGTCGAGCCCCTTAGCGACGTCACCGGCGGCGAACAGGCTGGGGAGCGACGTGCGCTGGTGATCGTCCACCTCCAGGCAGCCGCTTGAATCTGCGCGCGCGCCTGCGCCAACCGCCAGCTCGGAGCGGATGCGCGAGCCGAGGGCGGGGTAGAGGCTGTCGAAGCGCAGCCGGCCCGCCGGCACCGTCAGGTGGATCCGGTCGTTCTCGAGTGCCCAGTCGGTGGCCGGGCCATCGACGCGCGCGACGCCCGCGGCCTCAAGCTGCGCGATCTGGTCCGGCGGCAGATCGTGGGCATCGGGGGCGATCAGCGTCACGTCCTGGGTGAAGCTGCGGATGAACAGCGCCTCGCGCGCGCCATGCTCGCCGGTTCCGTACACGGCGACGCGCTTGTCGGTGACCTCATAGCCGTCACACACCGGGCAGTAGCGGATCTGGCCCTTTGCCAGCGCCGCGTCGTGGAGGTCGTCGGGCATCGGCGGGCGGTGATTGATGACGCCGGTTGCCAGCAGCACCGATCGGGCACGCACTTCGCGTTCGCCGATCTGCGCGGCAAATCCGCCTTCGATCGGCTGGAGGCTGGTCACCTTCGCTGCCTCGCGCACCGTGCCGTATTTCTCGGCCTGGGCGCGCATTGCGGCGAGCAGGTCGAGACCCGAAATGCCTTCCGGATAGCCCGCATGGTTGTGCGTGCAGGGGATCAGCGCGGCGCGGCTGGATCCGCAATCGAACAGGCGGATCTTCAGATGGTAGCGGCTGAGATAGATGGCCGCGGTGAGGCCTGCAGGGCCGCCGCCGATGATGATGCAATCGTCCATCGCGCGCCAGCGCGCGGGGCCGCGACAGGTTCCCCCATCCGTTGTAGGGCCGGCATATGGCCGCGCCCGATTATCTGCTCGACACTTGCGTCTGCATCCGCCTGTTGCGCGGCGGCGGGGCACCGATCGCGCGGCGAATCGCATCGGCCGCGCCGGAAGTCATTGCGATTTCCGCGATCAGCCTGGCCGAACTGATGGAGGGCGTTGGGCAGGGCAGTGCCGCTCTGGACGCGCTGCTCGAACAGGTTCCGGTGCTGGGCTTCGATGCTATGGCTGCGCGCGCGTTTCCTGCGGCACGTGCCGCGCGCGGTCGCCATGACCGGCTGATTGCGGCGCACGCGCTCGCGTTGGGGGCAACGCTGGTCACGCATAACGGCCGCGATTTCCGCGCCGTGCCAGGCTTGCGGATTGAAGACTGGTTCTGAGTGCGTTGCGCTTCGGCACGAATGTATATACATCCCGTATATACGGAGGCGATGCATGGGCGAGGAATATCGCGCCAAGATCTTCAAGTCGGGCAATTCGCTGGCGCTGCGCCTGCCCAAGGCGCTGGGGCTGAAGGAAGGTGCCGAGGTCGTGCTGCGCGAGGAGCGGCGCGGCTTCTCGGTCGAGCCGGTGGACGGCGAGGAAAAAATAGACCTGAGCGGCATCGCCGGCGCGCTGCCCTGGCTGAAGCCGATCCCGCCGGAGGATCGCGAGATCGAGGAACGCGCGCTCGATTGGGAAGGGCGCAGGCTGCGGCGCGATGGCTGAACCTCGCTTCCTGCTCGACACGAACATCTGTATCTATGTCCTGAACGAAGCCCATGGCGCGGCGGCGCGGGCGGTGGAGGCGCAGGCCAAAGGCAGCGTGGTGAGTTCCACCATCGTGCTCGCGGAAGTGCTGCGCGGGGTGCCTGACGACGATGCGGCCGGACGACAGGTCGTCGAGCGGTTCTTCCGCCTCGTCGAGCCGCTCCCATTCGACGCTGCCGCAGCCGATGCCTATGCTCGCCTGCCGTTCCGCCGTGCCCGCCTCGACCGGCTGATCGCGGCGCAGGCGCTGGCCGCCGGCCTGACGCTGATCACCAACAACGAACGGGATTTCGCCGACATCCCCGACCTCAGAATCGAGAACTGGACGCTGTGACCTTCGCTGCCACCATCCTGACGCTGTACCCCGAGATGTTCCCGGGGCCGCTGGGCATATCGCTTGCCGGACGCGGCCTGCGTGAGGGCCTGTGGTCGCTGGAGGCGGTGCAGATCCGCGACTTCGCTACCGACAAGCACCGCTCCGTGGACGACACCCCGGCGGGGGGTGGAGCGGGGATGGTGCTGCGCGCCGACGTTCTCGCCGCCGCGATCGACAGTGTGGCTCGGGACGGCCGGCCGCTGCTGGCGATGACGCCGCGTGGCCGAACCCTGACCCAGGATCGCGTGCGCGACCTTGCAGCCGGCCCCGGTGCCATCGTGCTCTGCGGCCGTTTCGAGGGGTTCGACGAGCGCATCTTCGAGGCGCGCGAGATTGAGGAAGTCTCGATCGGGGATTACATCCTCTCCGGCGGCGAAATGGCCGCGCTGACGCTGCTCGATGCTTGCATTCGGCTCGTTCCCGGCGTAATGGGCGCCGCTTCTAGCGGTATGGACGAGAGCTTCGAAACGGGGCTGCTCGAATATCCGCAATATACCCGACCTGTCGAATGGGAAGGGCGCACGATCCCCGAAGTGCTGCGATCGGGGGATCATGCGAGGATCGAAGCCTGGCGACGCGCCACGGCAGAGACCGATACACGGCTAAGGAGGCCGGATCTTTGGGAACGCCATGAGGGCGTTCGGGTCCAGTCTCCCTCTGGCGCGCGGCGAAAACATGGGACTGACTGAGATGAACATCATCCAGACGCTCGAAGCAGAGCAGATTGCCAAGTTCACCGAAGCCAAGAAGATTCCTGAATTCCGTCCGGGCGACACCGTCCGCATCGGTGTGAAGGTCGTCGAAGGCGAGCGCACCCGCGTGCAGAACTTCGAAGGCGTGTGCATCGCCCGCTCGAACAAGGGCATGGGTTCGAACTTCACCGTCCGCAAGATCTCGTTCGGTGAAGGCGTGGAGCGCGTGTTCCCGCTCTATTCGCCGAACATCGATTCGATCGACGTTGTGCGTCGCGGTGTCGTGCGTCGTGCGAAGCTCTACTATCTGCGTGGTCGTACCGGTAAGTCGGCGCGTATCGCCGAGCGCCGGGATCCCCGCCCCGAGGCGCAGGCCGCCGAATAAGGCTGGTCTTCCCAGAAAGAGAAAGGCGTGCGGACCCAGCGGTTCGCACGCCTTTTTTGTGCCCGGCGCGGTTCGTGCCCGTTGCTGCCGGTGCAAAAAAATGCGCCGTCGACGGTAGCCGTCGCGGCGCATCCCTACTTTTCGATGGAGGACGCCGCTCAGGCTGCGGCGCGGAAGCTGTCGTTCTGGAGCAGAGCGCGGCCGCGGGCGGTGAGCGCGGCATCGCGCACTTCGGGACCGCCGATACCGATCAGCAGCGCCTCATAGGCCAGCAGGCCGCGATCGCAGAGTCCCTGCACGGCAGCGACGAAAGCGTGGTGGCGATCCAGCGACGCACCCAGATCCAGTGCGGTGGGAGTAAGCGTCGCGCTGCCCGGCCAACTGCGCTGCAGCGCATCGGCGATCGCGACGATGCAGCGCGAATCGAGGGCGCCCAGCGCCTCACGACTTTCCCCGCTCATCGACATCAGGTCCTCCTCAGCAATATGGTCCGCACGCCTTTGTGCAGCCCGAGGGATCGTAGTGAACCCATCGAAATCTTGCCCAAAACTGCAATTATCAGAACCACGCCATCGACCCCCGGCCGGTTCCGCAACATTCCTATGCACGCATACGCCGAATCGGTCTTTTCCAATCCCGGAGTCGTGCTGTGACGCAGCATTTACGCCACTAGGCAAATTCTGCCTAGACGTGGATTGCGTCCGAAACGAATTTACCGGTTGATAACTTCTATGCTCGTCTCGTTCTGAAACAGTGCATGGAGGTCGGTCGGTCGGTAAATGTGCCGCTGGTAGAACTCCGTACTGCCCCAACCAGACCGTGTCGCTTACGATACAACCGTTTTCATCAGGGTGTAGTTATGTCGGCTTGGGGCGTTGCAAGGTTGGAAGTGGATGATCGATTCGGACAGTGTGCCGCGGGTGAAATGATGCCCGAGGAAAGCCGGATCGTGCGCGCGGCGGTGGTGCTGCTGCGCGGTGACGTTGCGGTACTGCGCACCGGATCGCGCGCCGTCCTCGCGGCTGCCGACGGCGTCGAGGCCGTCGATTCGGCACGGCGCTTGTCCGATCCCCTCGAGGCCATGGCGCTCGGCTATCGCAGCCAGCTGTCGGTGCCGTTGTGGCGCGACGGTCGCCGTATCGGGGCGCTGGCCGTGCTTGGCCGCGACGACCGCAACTTCGGTGATGCCGACATCGCACTGCTGCAGGCGCTTGCCGGGCGCATGGACCGCGCACATCCCAGTATCCACTGATCGGCGGACGAGGGCGGGGGAGCGCTCAGTTCGCCCGGTTGGCCTCCCTTGCCAGCATGGCGCGACCGCGGGCGGTGAGGGTGGCATCGACCAGCATCGGCCCCTCGCTGTTGAACACCAGCGCCTCGTACGCGAGGAACCCGGCGTCGCTGAGCGATTCGACCATTCCGAGAAATTCGGCGACCGCCGTTTCCCGTCCGCCCAACCCGATATCGGCGGGGGTGAGAAGCGTCGAACGCGGCCAGTTTTGCTCCAGCAAACGCGTAGCGCTTTCTACCGGAACACCCGAACCTATCCTGCCAAGACGGTCCACTGACATGCGGTACTTCTCCTGATCGATCGATCGCGCCCCGCTTCGCGGCTCCACCGCGGCTACCGTGTTCCCGGCAACTTGTGTGAGCGAGACTTTACCATAATCTGATCTCAGGTCGAGGCTATTCATTCGGAAAACTGAATATCTTTAATTCGCTTCGCTTTCATTAGCCTTCTAAAGAACTTGTTCGTGACTTTGCGGAAGTGCGCGATCGTTCGCTTGGCAAGGGCACGCGTCGCCGTGCGGGTCTTCTGCCTCTTTACGCGTCGGCGCGCGGCGATAAACCAGCCGCCACCGGTCATTGGATGCCGGTCTGGCGGAGTGTTGGATGCGCAAATGGATGCTGGGTGTTGCCAGTGCGGCGATCGCGATGGGGGTGTGCATGGCTGATGCCGCGGCGCAGGTGCCGGCACAGACCGGGCAAACCCTCACGCTCGAACGGGTTTTCGGCAGTCCTGCACTGGACGGCCCGGCGCCGCGCGCGGTGCAGCTGTCGCCCGACGGCCACTATCTAACCCTGCTGCGCAACCGCGACGACGATCGCGAGCGCTACGACCTTTGGGCGCTCGACACCACCAATGGCCAGTGGCGCATGTTGGTCGATTCGAAGAAGCTGGGCTCGGGCGCCGAACTTTCCGAGGCCGAGAAGATGCAGCGCGAGCGCGCGCGCATCGGCGGGGCCAAGGGCATCGTTTCCTATGACTGGGCCCCGGACGGCAAGTCGATCCTGGTGCCGCTAGAAGGCGAGCTGTTCCGCGCGCGGCTGGATGGGGTGGTCGACAAGCTGCCGGCCGCGGCCGGCCCGAAGCTCAACGCGGCGCTCAGCCCCGCGGGCACGTTCGCCAGCTATGTGCAGGATCAGAACCTGATCATCATGGACCTGGCCAGCGGCAAGGCGACCCGTATAACCCAGGACGGTGCCGACACCGTGCATTGGGGCGAGGCCGAGTTCGTCGCGCAGGAGGAAATGGCGCGGAGCGACGGCTATTGGTGGTCGCCGAACGACGCCTATGTCGCGGCCGAGCGCTTCGACGACGCGCCGGTGGGCATCGTCACCCGTGCCGCGATCGGTGCCGAGGGCACCAGCATCGTCCAGCAGCGCTATCCCAAGGCCGGCACGGCCAATGCGCTGGTCGAGCTCTATGTGCTCGATCCAACGGGGCAGAAGCGGGTGAAGGTCGATCTCGGCGCCGATCCCGACATCTATCTGGCCCGTGTCGATTGGGCTGCGGACGGCAAGACGCTGTACGTCCAGCGCGAGAACCGTGCGCAGACCCGGCTCGACCTGCTCGCGGTCGACCCCGCCACCGGTGCATCGCGCGTGCTGTTCAGCGAGACAGCGGCACCGAAAAGCTGGATCAACCTCAGCTACGGCCTCAAGCCACTCGACGACGGCAGCCTGATCTGGTGGTCCGAGCGCGACGGCCACGGCCACCTCTATCGCTGGCAGGCGGGCAAGTTCACCCAGTTGACCAAGGGGCCGTGGGAAGTGGCGCCGGACGGCATCAGCGTCGATCAGAAGCGCGGACGCCTCTATTTCCAGGGCAACAAGGACGATCCGCTCGAACGCCACCTCTACTGGGTTGACTATCGCAAGCCCGCCACGATCACGCGGCTGACCGAGCGCGGCTGGTGGAACGCCGCGGCCATGGATGCCAGCGGCACCCGTGCCATCGTCGGCCGCTCGAATCCGAACCAGCCGCGCCAGGTCTATCTCGCCGATGCCGACGGCAAGCGGATCGCCTGGGTGCAGGAAAACGCGATATCCGATACCGGTCATCCCTATCATCCGTACCTCGCCGCGCATCGCGAGCGGACCTTCGGAACGATCAAGGGGCCGGACGGCACCGACCTCCACTGGGAGATGATCACGCCGAAGCTGGAGCCGGGCAAACGCTACCCGGTGTTCTTCCAGCATTATGGCGGCCCGCATGTGCAGACGGTCAGCCGCGCTTGGGGTGGCGCGCTCCAGCAATATCTGGTCCAGCACGGCTATATCTGGTTCCAGATCGACAATCGCGGATCGGCCAATCGCGGCGTCGCGTTCGAAAGCGCGATCTGGCACGCGATGGGCAGCGTGGAAGTGCAGGACCAGTTGGCGGGCGCGGCCTATCTCAAGTCGCTGCCCTTCGTCGATCCTAAGCGCATCGCCACCTATGGCTGGTCGTACGGCGGCTACATGACGCTGAAGATGCTGGAGGCCGCGCCGGGCACCTTCGCCGCAGGCGTTTCCGGCGCGCCTGTGACCAAGTGGGAACTGTACGACACCCATTATACCGAGCGCTACATGGGCGATCCGCGCCAGGTGCCGGAAGCGTACAAGGCTTCCAGCACGTTGGGCGACGCCGCGAAGATCGCCGATCCGCTGCTGATGATCCACGGCATGTCCGACGACAATGTCGTACTGGAGAACGGCACTGCAATGTACGCCGCGCTCCAGCAACAAAAGGTGCCGTTCGAGATGATGCTCTATCCTGGCCAGACCCACCGCGTGGGCGGGCCGGGCATCAGCGAGCATCTCTGGAATACTATACTCAACTTCCTTGATCGAGCGTTGACCAAGTAAAGCGCTAAGAAAACAACCGGGTACGTAAAATTCCGGGGGCGTGTCGCAGCAGTGCGGCGCGCCCCGTCTTCTATAATGCGCAGGTGGGATATCTGCGCCCCTCCTGGGGTGCCTAGGAGGAACTGACTGTGCAATTCCTGTCTAACTTAAAAATCCAGTTCAAGATCATGATGATGCTGGGCTTGCTTGGCGTCGTGACCTTGGGCGTCGCCTGGTATGGCAGCAGGGTGATGAAGTCGATCGACGCCGACTATTCGCAGCTGACGGACGTCGTCCACCCGGACACGGCGAAGCTGATCCGAGTCAATCGCCTTACCCAGACCATGATGTACGCGGCGTACAAGACGCTCGTGTATGAAGGTACGTCGACGCAGGCTAAAAAGGCAGCGGCCGACGAGGTTGCGGCGTACAAGCAGGCAACCGACTATCTGAACGAGGTCGAGGCGACCGAGAAGGGCACGGCCAATCTGGCGGCGATCCGCTCCGGTCTGGACGAACTCCAGAATGCGGTGGCACCGGCGCTTGAGCAGGGCCTCGCCAACAATGACGCGGAAGCAAAGGCGCTGCTGACGAAGGCCGACGACACCGCGACTGCGTTCACGGCGAAGATCAAGTCGTTCAACGATGGCCGCGTTGCCGAGGCGAAAAAGCAGTCGAGCGCACTGAGCGACAGCGTTGCGTCGGCGGGCCTGACCCTGCTCGGTATCGCGCTTGTCGCGGTTGCCGGCAGCATGGGTCTTGCCGTGTTCATCACCCGTTCGCAGATCGCCGGTCCGCTGGAGCGCCTGCAGGACACGATGCGTGCGCTGGCCGGCGGCCAGAACCATGTCGACGTGCCCGGCACCGAGCGTGGCGACGAAGTCGGCACGATGGCCAAGTCGGTGCTCGTCTTCAAGGAAGCCGCGCTGCGCCAGGAAGAGCTGACCGAGGCCAAGAAGCGCTCCGATGCCGCACAGGCGCTGGTCGTCGAGACGCTCGAGGATCGCCTGGGCAAGCTGGCCGGCGGCGACCTGACCGCGGCGATCGAGACCCGCTTCGATCCCGAATATGACGGGCTGAAGCAGAACTTCAACGCCGCCGTGGCCTCGCTGCGCGAACTGATCACCGCGGTGATCGAGAGCGCCGAGACGATCTCGACCGGCTCGGCCGAAATCGCCCAGGCCAGCGAGGATCTCGCCCGCCGTACCGAGGGCGCTGCTGCCAGCCTCGAGGAAACCTCGGCCGCGGTGCATCAGATGGACCAGCGCATCAAGGCGACCGCCGCCGCCTCGACCAAGACCGTCGAGCGCGCCACCGGGGCCATCGGCGTGGTCGACTCCGGCCGCAGCGTGGCGGACGAGGCGATGCAGGCGATGAGCCGCGTGTCGGAAAGCGCCAAGGGCATCGACAACGTCATCGAGGGCCTCGACAAGATCGCCTTCCAGACCCGGGTTCTCGCGATGAACGCGGCGGTGGAAGCCGGCCGGGCAGGGGAAGCGGGTCGCGGTTTCGCGGTCGTCGCCGATCTCGTCTCGGCGCTGGCGATGCGCGCCGAAGAGGAAGCCGGCCGCGCCCGCGACCAGCTGACCGCGACGCAGACCGACATCAACGCCGCGGTCGACATGGTCCGCCGCGTGGACAGCGCGCTCGGCGCAATCGTCGGTGACGTCAACGAGGTCCACTCGCTGCTCGAGACCATGGCCCAGGACAACCAGGTCCAGGCCACGGCGGTCACCCAGGTCGCGACCGCGGTGAACAGCATCGACCAGACCACCCAGCAGAATGCGGCGATGGTGGAAGAGACCTCGGCTGCCGCGCGCAACCTCAGCTCGGAGGTCAACGCGCTCACCGAGCAGGCCTCGCGCTTCAAGGCGGGCGACCGCAGCCACCGCAAGCCGTTGCGCTCCAAGGTCCATGCGTTGCCGGTGGCGTCGAACGCCCCCCATGCCGCAAGCGTCAACACCGTGCGCTCGACCAGCGCCGAAGTGGAAGAATGGGCAAGCTTCTAAGGCTCGCTTCTTCGCGATAGACTAGCAGTATCCCACACTACAGGCTCGCCTCCGTCTTGCGACGGGGGCGAGCCACGGTGTTTGAGAGGGCGCGCGCGCCCTTCCGGTGCGCACCTGCGGCCACGTCGGAGCCACACTGACGGCAGCATGAAATTGCGCAAAAAGGGCCTCGCCACGCAGCATTGTTTCTGCTAGCGGATCCCACGATGCTTCGAAAACGCGCTAAATCCACGCGAATTACACCGCGCCCGTAGTCCGGGCGCGATAGCTGCGCTTTATGCAGCGAAGCAGCGGAATGCTGGTGCATTCCATCCTCCATCCCCACTAAAGAGCCTCCACGCCGCAGGTGTCGGCGCGGGCAAGAAAGAGGTACAAATGGGTTACCGTGTCGTCGTCGCAGGCGCCACCGGCAATGTCGGTCGCGAAATGCTCAACATCCTGGCCGAGCGGGAATTCCCGATCGACGATCTCGCCGTGCTGGCGTCGTCGCGCTCGACCGGCGACATGGTCGACTATGGCGAGACCGGCAAACAGTACAAGGTCCAGAACATCGAGCATTTCGATCCCACCGGCTGGGACATGGCGCTGTTCGCGATCGGCTCCGAAGGCAGCGCGAAGTACGCGCCGAAGTTCGCCGCTGCGGGCTGCACGGTGATCGACAATGCCTCGCTCTACCGCATGGACCCGGACGTTCCGCTGATCGTGCCCGAGGTGAACCCCGAGGCGATCGACGGCTACAAGGCCCGCAACATCATCGCCAACCCGAACTGCTCGACCGCGCAGATGGTGGTGGCGCTCAAGCCGCTGCACGATGCCGCCAAGATCAAGCGCGTGGTGGTCGCGACCTACCAGTCCGTCTCCGGCGCGGGCAAGGCGGGCATGGACGAGCTGTTCAACCAGAGCCGCGCGATCTTCGTCGGCGACCAGGTGGAGCCGGCCAAGTTCACCAAGCAGATCGCCTTCAACGTGATCCCGCACATCGACAGCTTCCTCGACGACGGCTCGACCAAGGAAGAGTGGAAGATGGTCGTGGAGACCAAGAAGATCCTCGATCCCAAGATCAAGGTGACCGCCACCTGCGTGCGCGTGCCGGTGTTCGTCGGCCATTCCGAGGCGATCAACATCGAGTTCGAGGACGAGATCTCGGCGGAAGAGGCGCAGAACATCCTGCGCGAGGCGCCGGGGATCATGCTCGTCGATAAGCGCGAGAATGGCGGCTACGTCACGCCGATCGAGAGCGTCGGCGAATATGCGACCTATATCAGCCGCGTGCGCGAGGATTCGACCGTGGAGAACGGCCTGTCGCTGTGGTGCGTGTCGGATAACCTGCGCAAGGGCGCGGCGCTGAACGCGGTGCAGATCGCCGAACTGCTCGGCCGCCGCCACCTGCAGAAGGCGTAAAATGTAAGGCGTCTCCTCCCCCGCTTACGCGGGGGAGGAGACGCTTTAATCTCTGAACGTTCAGTTCAAAGCCGCGGCAGGGTTACCCCGCGCTGGCCCATGTACTTGCCCGCCCGGTCGGCATAGCTCGTCTCGCAGGGCTGCTCGCCCTTGAGGAACAGGAACTGGCAGGCGCCTTCATTGGCGTAGATCTTGGCCGGGAGCGGGGTGGTGTTGGAAAACTCCAGCGTCACATGGCCCTCCCATTCGGGCTCGAGCGGGGTCACGTTCACGATGATCCCGCAGCGCGCATAGGTCGACTTGCCGAGGCAGATCACCAGCACGTCGCGCGGCACCCGGAAATATTCCACCGTCCGCGCCAGCGCAAAGCTGTTGGGCGGGATCACGCAGACATCGGTCTTGCGGTCGACGAAGCTGTTCGCGTCGAAATTCTTGGGGTCGACCACGGCGCTGTCGACATTTGTGAAGATCTTGAACTCGTCGGCGACGCGGGCGTCATAGCCGTAGGAGGAGAGGCCGTAGCTGATGCAGCCTTCGCGGCGCTGGCTCTCGACGAAGGGCTCGATCATGTTGTGGTTGAGCGCCTGCTCGCGAATCCAGCGGTCGGATAGAATGGACATGGGCGCGGGTAGTGCGGGGCGGGGCGGCCTCCGTCAAGCGGACCGCCGCGCAAGCACGCTTCCTCCTCCCCGCGGCTGCAGGGAGGAGGAGGGGGCGATCAGAGCTTGCTCAGGACATATTCCGCCGAGCTCACCTCGAACGCGCCCGGCGCCTCGACGAACAGCTGCTCGACCACGCCGTCATTGACGATCATCGCGAAGCGCTGGCCGCGCGTGCCCAGGCCGAAGGCCGAGCCGTCCAGCGTGAGGCCCAGCGCCTCTGCGAAGCCGCCATTGCCGTCGGCGAGCATCGTCACCTTGTCGGCCACGCCATTGGCTTCGCCCCAGGCCTTCATCACGAAGAAGTCGTTGACCGCGGTGCAGGCGATCTCGTCGACGCCCTTGGCCTTGATCTCTTCGGCCTTCTCCACGAAGCCCGGCAGGTGCTTGGCCGAGCAGGTGGGCGTGAAGGCACCGGGCACCGAGAACAGCGCGACCTTGCGGCCGGCGAAATAGGCGGGGGCCTGGACCTGGTCCGGACCCTCGGCGGTGACCTTGACGAGCGTGGCGTCGGGGATGCGATCGCCGGTCTGGATCGTCATGCTGTTCTCTCCTTGTACGAATCCTGCGGCCGCGCGGCCGCGCCGCCTCCATCGCATCCCGCGCAACAAATTCAAGCGTGGCCCGTAGGGAGGGTGGACGATAAGGTGGACTGCATGGATTCGACGCCCTCCCTCACCGGCCAGTTCCTGCTGGCCATGCCTGGCATCGGCGACCCGCGCTTCGAGCGCGCGGTGATCGCGATGTGCGCCCATGATACCGAAGGCGCGCTGGGCATCGGCATCGGCGCGACGATCGAGGGGCTGGGCCTGCACGACCTGCTCAAGCAGTTCGAGATCGATCCGGGCGAAGTACCCGATGTGCCGGTACATTTCGGTGGCCCGGTCGAGCCGCGCCGCGGCTTCGTGCTGCATTCGGCCGACTGGAGCGGGCAGGACACGATCGACGTCGCCGGCCGCTGGCAACTCTCCGGCACGATCGACGTGCTGCGCGCGATCGCCGAGGGGAAGGGGCCGAGCCGCTGGTTGGTCGCGCTCGGCTATGCCGGCTGGGGCGAGGGGCAGCTGGAGAGCGAGCTGACCCGCCATGGCTGGTTCAACACCCCCGCGGACCTGACGCTGCTCTACGACACCGATGTGTACGATCGCTGGGCCGAGGGGTTCGTCGGCGCAGGCATCGATCCGCGGCTGCTGGCAAATAGCACGGGTACCGCTTGAATTCGGCCGAACGGCATATAAAGATATCTTTATATTAACGTTGCGCGCCTCCCTCGAAGCGGGTAGGGGCGCACCCATGCGACCGGGAGGATTCCCGGTGCGCCAGCATTATGCCTGCAACTGGAGAAGCAGCCCGTGGCTAAAAACGACTATGTCATCAAGGACATCGCGCTCGCCGATTTCGGCCGTGCCGAGATCAACATCGCCGAGACCGAGATGCCCGGCCTGATGGCGCTCCGCAAGGAATTCGGCGCGTCGCAGCCGCTCAAGGGCGCGCGCATCACCGGTTCGCTGCACATGACGATCCAGACCGCCGTGCTGATCGAGACGCTGACCGCGCTCGGCGCGCAGGTCCGCTGGGCGACCTGCAACATCTTCTCGACGCAGGACCACGCTGCCGCCGCGATCGCCGCGACCGGCGTGCCGGTGTTCGCGGTGAAGGGCGAGAGCCTGGCCGACTATTGGGACTATGTCGGCGACATCTTCAACTGGGGCGCCGACGGTGACGGCACCACCGCCAACATCATCCTCGACGACGGCGGCGACGCGACCATGTTCGCGCTGTGGGGCGCCAAGCTCGAAGCCGGCGCGACGCTGGGCGAGCCGGAAAATGACGAGGAAGTCGAGTTCCAGCGCGCGCTGAAGGCGTTCATCGCCAAGTATCCGGGCTATCTGACCGAGACGGTCAAGAACCTGAAGGGCGTCTCGGAAGAGACCACCACCGGCGTGCACCGCCTGTACGAGATCGCCAAGAAGGGCGAGCTGCCGTTCCCGGCGATCAACGTCAACGACAGCGTCACCAAGTCGAAGTTCGACAACCTCTATGGCTGCAAGGAATCGCTGGTCGACGCGATCCGTCGCGCCACCGACGTGATGCTCGCCGGCAAGGTTGCCGCGGTTGCCGGTTTCGGTGACGTCGGCAAGGGCTCGGCCCAGTCGCTGCGCAATGGCGGCGCCCGCGTGCTCGTGACCGAAATCGATCCGATCTGCGCGCTGCAGGCGGCGATGGAAGGCTTCGAGGTCGTCACGATGGACGAGGCCGTCCAGCGCGCCGATATCTTCGTGACCGCCACGGGTAATGCCGACGTGATCACCGCCGATCACATGAAGGCGATGAAGCCGATGTCGATCGTCTGCAACATCGGCCACTTCGACAGCGAGATCCAGATCGCTGCGCTGTCGAACTACAAGTGGACCGAAGTGAAGCCCGGCACCGACCTGGTCGAGTTCCCGGACGGCAAGCAGATCATCGTGCTCGCCAAGGGCCGCCTGGTGAACCTGGGCTGCGCCACCGGCCACCCGAGCTTCGTGATGTCGGCCAGCTTCACCAACCAGACGCTGGCGCAGATCGAGCTCTGGACCAAGGGCGAGAACTACAAGAACGAAGTCTACGTCCTGCCGAAGCACCTCGACGAGAAGGTCGCCGCGCTCCACCTCGAGAAGCTGGGCGTGCACCTGTCGCAGCTGAGCGAGAAGCAGGCCGCCTATATCGGCGTGCCGGTCGAAGGCCCGTTCAAGCCGGACCACTACCGCTACTGATCGCTTCCCGCGATCGAGGCTATGAGGGCCGCGCTCCGAAGGGAGCGCGGCCCTTTTCGTATGTGCGCGGCTGGGCGGGCCGGTGGACGAGGATCGGGGGCGCCAGCGAAGGTGGGCCCGGCACAAAAAAAAGGGGGGCCGTTTCCGGCCCCCGTATCAGGTCGAACGTGGTTCGGATCAGAAGGCGAGCCGGACGCCGGCATAATAGCGGCGGCCGATCGGGTCGTAGACGCCCGCATCGGTATCCTGACCGGCCGACGCGCCGATATCGGCGAGGTAAGGCGGCTTGTTGTCGAGCAGGTTGTCGCCGCCGATGAAGAACTCATACTGGCGGTTGACGCGGAAGCGCAGCTGCGAGTCCAGGTAGAACTGCGGGCGTGTACGCACCAACGGGTCGGTACCCGGCCGCTCGCCGGTCAGCTGGTCGTCGACGCTCGACTGGCTCAGCCAGGTCCCGGTGACCGTCAGGCCGACGCCGTTGATCGCATAGTTGCCGTTGATCGTGAACTTGTCGCGCGGCGCACCGATTTCCCCCGCGAAATAGTCCCGGTCCGCGTTCGGCACGGGCACGGTGTAGCCCGTGAACAGGTGGGTGTACGAACCACGCAGGCCGAGATTGCCGGCCAGGCCCCAGTCGGACAGGTTCTGGTTCCACGTGACGGTGGTGTCGATACCCGAGGTCTTCAGGCCGCCGCTGTTGCGGAAGGTGGTGTTGACCTCGTCGATCGAGCCCACGCTGTTCGCGCCGACCGCTGCCGCTCGGCGCACGATCTGCGAGCAATAGGCCTGCACGCCGCCATTGTAGCACTGCGCCAGCGTGTACTGGAGCGGGGTGAAGACGATCGCGTCCTTGATGCGGATGTTGAAGTAATCGACCGTCACGACCAGGTTACGCAGCGCGCGGACCGAGCGGGGGTTGATCAGGACGCCGGCCGTGAACGAGTCACCCTTTTCTTCCTGCAGCGCGAGATTGCCGCCGCCGAAGCTGGTGATGCCCTGCTTGTCCGCCTGGCTCACCGCGAACGCACCGTTGGCGGCGATGTTCGCGGCGACACCGGGGGCTGCGCGGCACTGGGCGCCGAGCGTGCCGCCGGTAGCAGCCGTCACGCCCAGGCAGGGGTCCTGCAGGCCGCTCGGGAAATCCTGCTGCGCAGGCTGGTACAGCTCGTTGATATTCGGTGCACGCA
Source organism: Sphingomonas sp. 22176 (assembly GCF_052045505.1). NCBI lineage: Bacteria > Pseudomonadati > Pseudomonadota > Alphaproteobacteria > Sphingomonadales > Sphingomonadaceae > Sphingomonas > Sphingomonas sp. 22176. Next base: position 184,106 of record NZ_JBQEPL010000003.1, read on the forward strand.
CCGAACGTGCAGCGATCACGCGGAAGCGGATGTCCTCCACCGGCGCCCACTCGCCACCATAGTTGTAGCTGACCGTCGTGCCGACCGTCGAATAGTCGGAGACGCGGATCGCGCCGCGCACGTTCAGCGAATGGAAGAACGGACGATCCTGAAGCAGCGGCGCGATCACTTCGCCGAAGCCTTCCCAGACATGGAAGCTGCCCGAGGTAGCCGGCAGTGCGTTGTTGCCGTTCAGGCCCTGCTGGGTCAGCAGGTCGAAGGTGTTGCTGCTGGTCTCGCGGCGATACTCGGTGCCGATGTTGATGCCGACCTCGTCGGCGCCGAACAGCGAGAAGAGCTTGCCGGTGACGTTGCCGCCGAACACCGTCTGGGTGATCTTGGCATCCAGCGTCGTCGGCGCCTCGATATAGCCCGCAGCCGGGGCAAGCGTGCCGATGCCGTAGATGTTGGCGGGCACGCAGCCGGCTGCACGCGCGGCGGGGTCGGCGCAGACGATCTGGCCGGTCGCCGGATCGGTATAGGCATTCAGCGCCTGGGTGAACTTGGTGCTGTCGAACTGGCCCGAACCAGTCTGATGCTCCTTGCTCTGGCCGTAGATGCCATAGACCTCATAGCTAAAGCGATCCCCGGCGAACGAGCCGTTCAGGCCGCCGGCGATGCGGAACAGGTCGCGGTCTGCGGACGAGGTGCGCGGGCCAAAATCGGCAAGGCGGCGCTCGAAAAAGACGTCGCGCAGGCCGTCGCCGTCGGTGTCGGTCGCTGCGTTGAAGATCGCGTTCGGCACGTACGGATTGCGATAGCGGGTGCCGCCGACGATCGTCTCGATCGGCACCTGACCGCCGGTCGCGATGTCGACCAAGTCCGAGCTGAGCGGGAAGGGCTCGATTTCCGTGCGCACCTTGGTCTTGGCGTAATTGCCTTCGACCCAGAGATTGGCAGCCGAAGAGAATTCGAAGTTCGCGCGGCCGGCGGCGACGTAGCGCTCGACCGGGACGGCGAGATAGCGATAGTCGGAACGGTTGAAGCCGCCGCAGCTGATGTCGGTGCAGTTCACCAGCGAACCGGTGTTGTAGCCGAAGACCTGGTCGCCGGCGTAGATGCTGCCGCCCGGCGTGTAGGAAGAAAGATAGGGCCGCTCCGGATCGTTCGGACGGAAGCTGCCGCTCGTCGAATCGACCGCGCTCGAACCGGCTTCGGTCGAGCGGTCGCGCTTGAGCACGGTGCCCTGCTTCGAATAGCTGCCGAACAGCATCACGTTGCCGCGACCATCGGCGAAGTTCTTGCCGCCGAGCAGGCTGTACTGCTGGTCGAACCCGTCGCCGCGCTCGGCCACACCGAGCTGCGCATCTGCCTGAATGCCTTCGAAATTCTTCTTGTAGACGATGTTCACCACGCCGGCGACCGCGTCCGAACCATAGACGGCCGAGGCGCCGCCGGTCAGCGTGTCGATCCGCTCGATGAAGCCGGTCGGGATCACGTTGAGGTCGACCGCCTGGCTGCCCGGCTGGCCCGAGACGAAGCGGCGGCCGTTGACCAGCACCAGCGTGCGGTCTTCGCCGAGGTTGCGCAGGTTCACCGTCGCGGCGCCTGCCCCCTGGGTCGCGAAACTCGAATTGGTGCGGCTGATGCCGGGAGCGCCAAAGGCCGGGTTCTGGAGCAGCACTTCCTGGACGTTGATCGCGCCCTGCTGCTGGATCTGCTCGGCGCTGATCACCTGCAGCGGCGATGCCGAGGCGGCGGCGGGCGACGCGATGCGCGAACCAGTCACGACGATTTCGGCGGGCTGGTCCTGGGTGCCTGTGGTCTGGTCCGCCGCAGTCTGTGCCGAGGCGACCGGAACCGCGATTAGCGCGCTGCCGAGCAGCGTACTCGCCAGAAGATGGTGACGGCGCAAAAGATGCATAGCAAACGTCCTACTCATACTGAAACAAATCGTCATGCGGCGTTACGCAATCGTGAATGATCGGCGGAGTAGGGGGTGAAATCAGTGCACGCTACGCCCCGTTAGGCTTTTCTGTATTTCCATTCATCTGTGTATCAAATCTGCAACAATTGCAGTATTAAGAAGTATTGCTGTAATATCAACTTTGAATGCCGAGACATGTCTGTGATGTGTCCCACGGGATCTTTCGGTGCGGCGATGGGCGTCCCGGTAGGAGCTCGTCCAAAATACTTTTCGCGCTGGGCTGCATTGGCTTAAGGACGAAGCGTGGCAGTCCCGGGGACCCTTTTGTGATCGTACTTTCGCAAAGTGGCGCAGCCATTGTTGGCGCGGTGCTGGCGTTCGTGCTGATCGCGGCGATCTGGGCGCTCTATGCGGGGCTGGCCGCGCGTGTCGCGGCGCGTACCGCCTATGAGCAGAACCGGCGGCTGCTGCGCTTTTCTCGCACCTCGCCGGCGCTGCCGATGCTGGTCCGCGCCGATGGCCGGATCGAAATGTCACCGCGTCTCGCCGCATGGCTGGGGTTGGACGGCCCGGTCGAATCGCTCGGGCGACTGTCGCAAAAGGATGCCGGCCTCGATCCCGATGATGTCGTCCTGCTCGGCGAGCAGGTCCAGGCCGCACAGCGGGCGGGGCAATCGTTCCGCCTGTCGCTGCCGGTACGCGGGTCCGAGCGGATGTTGCTGGTGCTGGGCGAGCGCGCCTCCGAAGCCGTGGAGACGCCGGGCAGCGTGCTGCTCTGGGTGCTCGACGCGACCGATAGCCAGGCGGAGGTGGGATCGCTGGAGCGCGAGGCGGATCGGCTGCGCGCCGCCTTCGACGCGCTGACCGCGCTGATCGAGGCTGCGCCGATGCCGATGTGGTATCGCGGGCCCGACCTGCGGCTGCTGATGGTCAACACCGCCTATGTCCGTGCCGTGGAAGGCCGCGACGCCGAGGATGTGGTGTCGCGCGGGGTGGAACTGGTCGACGGGGCGGGGCTGGGCGGGCCGCTCGCCAATGCCGCGATCGCGCGCGATACGCAGGAGCCGCAATCGGCCGCGATGCCCGCGACGATCGCCGGCGCGCGACGGATGCTCCGCCTCCACGACGTGCCGCTGCCGACCGGCGGCATCGCAGGCTTCGCGGTCGACATCGAGGAACTGGAGCGCGCCCGCGGCGGCCTCAAGCGCTTCGCGGAGGCGCAGCGGGCGATGCTCGATCGCATGTCCGCCGGTGTCGCCCAGTTCGGTTCGGACCGCAGCCTGGTATTCTGCAACCAGCCCTTCCGCCGCCTGTTCGCGATGAAGAACGAGTGGCTGGCCGACCGCCCGGAATTCGACCGCGTGCTCGAGCGGATGCGCGAGGCGCGCAAGCTGCCCGACGTGCGCGACTTCCCGCACTGGAAGGCCGAGCGCCGCGAATGGTTCACCGCGCCTGACGCGGTGGAGGAAAGCTGGAGCATCGGCACCACCCATCTCCGCGTCGTAGCGCAACCGCTGCCCGAGGGCGGGCTGCTGCTGATTTTCGAGGATCAGACCCAGCAGCTCGAACTCCAGCGCGAGCATGGCGAGATGCAGCAGGTCCGCACCGCGACGCTGGACAGCCTGGCCGAGGCGGTGGCGGTGTTCGGCAAGGGGCGGCTGCAGCTGTGGAACCGCAAGTTCCGACAGGTCTGGGGCTTCGAGGACGGCTTCCTCGACGGGCACCCGCAGATCGCCACGATCGTCAAGGCGGCGGGCGGCAAGCTGGTCAATCCGGCGCGCGCCGAGATCATCGGCGACCTCATCCGGCTCGCGGCGAAGGATCGCCAGCAGCGCGGCTCCAGCATCACCTTCGCCAATGGCCGCCATTTCGACATCGCCGCGGTGCCGCTGCCCGACGGCAATGCGCTGGTGACCATGCTCGACACCACCGATCGCCAGCGGGTGGAGCGCGCGCTGCGCGACCGCAACGAGGCGCTGGAAGCGGCCGACCGTGTCCGCACCGCCTTCGTCGCGAACATGAGCTACGAGCTGCGCACGCCGCTCACCTCGATCAAGGGGTTCGGCGAGATGCTGCAGGGCGGCTTTGCCGGCAAGCTGAGCGCCGACGGCAAGGAATATGTCGAGGCGATCCTGATGTCGGTGGACCGCCTAGGCGGGCTGATCGACGACGTGCTGGATCTCACCCAGAGCGAGGGCCAGCCGATCGAGCGCGAGACGGTGGACGTCGAGCTCGCCGCGACCAGCGCCGCCGACGTGATCGCGCCGCTCGCCAAGGGCAAGGCGATCGAGCTGGTCATCGAGGATGCGGGCACGGCGGGCGTCGTGCAGGGCGACGCTCGCCGCATCCGCCAGACGGTGGAGCACCTGCTCCGTCATGCGGTGTCGCACACGCCGGAGGGGGGGCGCGTGCTGCTCCATCTCGACGGCAATGCGCGGGTGGCGCGGGTCATCGTCAGCGACGACGGGCCCGGCATGCCGCCGGAGGCGGTGGCGCGGGCGTTCGACCGCTTCGCGCAGGTCGGCACCTCGCGCGGCGGCGACCGCGCCCTGGGGCTGGGCCTGCCGCTCGCCAAGCAGTTCGTCGAGGCCCATGGCGGGCGGATCGAGCTGATCTCCGAACCCGGGGAGGGGACGCTCGTCACGGTGGAGTTGCCGCGCGGATGACCGAAGACCGGATCATGCTCGCCTCGCTGGAGGAGGCGCTGGCGCTCGGCGCCAGGCTCGCGGCGGTGGTCGGGCCGGGCGACGTCGTCGCCTTGTCCGGCCCGCTGGGTGCGGGCAAGACCAGCATTGCCCGCGGGCTTCTCGCTGCACTGGGCCTGGAGGGCGAGGCGCCGTCGCCGAGCTTCGCGATCGTCCAGCCCTATGACGTGCCCGAGGTGCGGCTGCCGGTGCTGCACGTCGACCTGTACCGGATCGAGGATCCGGACGAGGCCGAGGAACTCGGGCTCGACGATGCGCGCTACGATGCGCTGCTGCTGGTCGAATGGCCCGAGCGGCTGCCTGCGTCGGCGTGGCACGATGCCCTGTGGCTGACGCTGGCCGTCGCGGCGGACGGCACCCGCACCTTGACAGCGCGCGTGCCCGCGGCATGGGAAGGCCGATGGCCGTTGACATGACTCCGCCGCCTGCGGCGCCCGCTTTTCTTCTCTCCGCCGGTTGGGCGGGGGCAGACATCCTCCCCGTCGCCGGCGATGCCTCGTTCCGCCGCTATTTCCGCGTCGTCGAGCGCGACCGCAGCGCGATTCTGATGGACGCGCCGCCCCCGCACGAGGACCCGCGCCCGTTTCTGGCCGTCGCGCGCTGGCTGACCGACCACGGCTTTGCCGCGCCCGCGATCCTGCACGAGGATCTGGCGCAGGGGCTGGTGCTGCTCGAGGATTTCGGCGACGTCCGGTTGCGCGAGACGGTGGATGCCGAGCCTGCGCGCGAGCTCGGCCTGTACGGCGCCGCGGTGGACCTGCTGGTGCGGCTCCACGATGCGCCGGCCGGTGTGGAGGCGCCCTATGACCTTGCCGTCTACCAGCGCGAGGCGGCGCTGTTTGTCGAATGGTATTGCCCCGCCGTCGGGCTCGACGTCGATGCGGCGGGCTATCGCGACGCCTGGGATGCGGTGCTGGCGCCGCTGCTGGACGGTCATCGGCCCGTCACGGTGCTGCGCGACTACCATGCCGAGAATCTGATGCTGATCGAAGGTGGCGAAGGCTTGGGACTGCTCGACTTCCAGGATGCGCTCGCCGGCCACCCCGCCTATGACCTCGTCTCGCTGCTCCAGGATGCGCGCCGCGACGTGCCGGCCGCGACTGAAGCGGCGATGCTGGCCCGCTACCGCGACGCCACCGGGGCGGGCGAGGCGTTCGACACCGCCTATCACGTCCTCGGCGCGCAGCGGAACGCCAAGATCCTCGGCATCTTCACCCGGCTGTGGAAGCGCGACGGCAAGCCGCGCTACCCGTCGCTCTGCCCGCGCGTCTGGGCCTATCTCGAGCGCGACCTCGCGCATCCGGCATTGAAGCCGGTGGCAGACTGGTTCGCCGCCAATGTGCCACCCGAGAAGCGCGGCGATCCGATGCAGGTGGCGGCATGACGATCTATTCGCTCCGCCCGCAGCCGGCAGCGCCGGTGCCCAGGACGGCGATGGTGATGGCTGCCGGCCTCGGCAAGCGGATGCGTCCGCTCACCGTCACCCGGCCCAAGCCGCTGATCGAGGTCGCCGGCAAGCCGCTGATCGACCATGTCTTCGATCGCCTTTCGGCGGCCGGGGTCGAGCGCGCGGTGGTCAACGTCCATTACCTTGCCGACCAGCTCGAGGCGCATCTGCGCGCGCGGGTGAAGGGCATGGAGCTGCTGGTGTCGGACGAGCGCAAGCAGTTGCTCGAGACCGGCGGCGGCCTCGTCCAGGCCCGCGAGCTGTTGGGGGACCAGCCCTTCCTCTGCGTCAACAGCGACAATCTGTGGGTCGACGGCCCCAGCGATGCGATCCGGCTGCTCGCCGCGCAGTGGGACGACGCGAAGATGGACGCGCTGCTGCTGCTGGTGCCGCTGGCGCGCGCGACCTGCCATCGCGGGCAGGGCGATTTCCGGCTCGATGCGTTCGGGCGGATCACCGAGCGGCGCAAGCCCGGCCGACTGGCGCCCTTCGTCTTCACCGGCATCCAGATCCTGTCGCCGCGCGTGATCCGCGACTGGCCCGAGGGTCCGTTCTCGACCAACTTGTTCTGGAACCGCGCTATGGAGGCCGGGCGCCTGTGGGGCGCGGTGCATCAGGGGCTGTGGTTCGACGTCGGCTCCCCCAAGGCAATCCGCGCGACCGAACTGGCGCTCGCGGAGCTTTGATCGTCCAGGCCGAGGACAGCGGTTGCGTTGAAGGCGCACGGCGCTAAGGTTCGCGCTCCGTTCCCCTTTGCCGAGCCGCATGTCGCACGCCCTGCACCTTTACACGATTCCGCCACACCGGGCCTTTGCCGACGCGCTGGCGATCGGGCTGATCCGCCGCTTCGGCGCGGACCCGCTGCGGCTGGCCCGCGGTGTGGTGCTGCTACCGAACAATCGCGCCAAGCGGGCGATGCAGGACGCCTTCGTGCGCGAGAGCGGCGGTGGGCTGCTGCTGCCCCGATTGGTCGCGATCGGCGATCCCGAGCTCGACGAAGCGGTGTTCGAGACGGTCGACGATCCCGAGCCGGTACCGCCCGCGGTCGATCCGCTCCAGCGGCGGATGATCCTCGCGCGGCTGCTCCAGGGGCACGATGCGCGGCTGGACGCGGCGGAGGCGGTGCGGCTGGCGGGTGATCTGGGCACGACGCTCGACCAGCTGCTGGTCGAGGAAGTTTCGCCCCGTAAGCTGCGCGATCTGGAGCTGGGGCCCGAGCTGTCGGCGCATTGGGAGCGCTCGCTCGCGCTGTTCGAGATCGTGCTGACCCGCTGGCCCGAGGAACTGGCCGCGCTGGGGCGCGTCGACCTGCCCGAACGGCGGCGGCGCCTGCTCGATCGTGTTTCCGCACGGTGGAAGGCGGCGGCGCCCGCCGGCTTCGTCTGCGCTGCGGGCATCACCACGGCGGCGCCCGCGATCGCGCGGCTGCTGCGGGTCGTGGCGGGGCTGCCCGAGGGGATGGTGGTGCTGCCCGCGCTCGCCACCGGCATGGGCGACGACGAATGGGAGTCGCTCGGGCCGCACAAGCCGGATACCACAACGGGTCGGCGGCGGCGCGCGCTGGAGACGCACCCGCAATTCCACCTCAAGCTGCTGCTCGACCGGATGGGCGTGGCGCGCGGCGAGTTCCAGCAATGGCGCGTCGCCAGCGAGCTCGACGCGCCGCCCGCGCGCAGCAAGGCGATCGCCTCGGCGATGCAGCCGCCCGAGCTCACCCATCGCTGGACCGACCTGCCCGCCGGCGAGCGTCGCTTGGACGGGGTCCGCGCGCTCGAACTGGCGACCCCCGCCGAAGAGGCGCAGGCGATCGCACTCGCGCTGCGCGAGGCGCTGGAGACGCCGGCGCGTACCGCCGCGCTGGTCACCCCCGATCGCGCGCTGGCCCGCCGCGTGGCGGCGCATTGCGCGCGCTGGGGCATCGCGGTCGACGATTCCGCCGGGCAGCCGCTGTCGCTCACGCCGCCGGGCACCTTGCTGCTGGCACTCGCCGATGCGGCGGCGCAGGCCTTCGCGCCGATGCCGCTGTTGACCTTGCTCAAGCATCCGCTGGTGCAGCCGAACGAGCGCTCCACCTGGCTCGACGGCGCCCGCGCGCTCGACCTCGCGCTGCGCGGCCCGCGCCCGGCCCCGGGACTGACCGGTATCGACGCACATCTCGCCGAGCAGGGCGGCCGGGAAAGGGCATTGCGCCGCACTGCCGCGGGCTGGTGGGAAACCGCGCGGCCTCTGCTCGCGCCACTCGAAGGCGTGTTCGAGTGCGGCGCGCAGCCGCTTGCCGGGCTGGTGGCCGCTCTCCGTGAGGCAGCCCAGGCACTGGGTGGTGACATGTTGTGGAGCCGCGAGGATGGCCGCGCCGCCGCACTGCTGCTCGACGATCTGGAGCGTGAAGCGGCGCACGGCCCTGCACTCGCCGAGCCCGACAGCCTCGCGCCGATGCTGCGTACGCTGATGGACGAGGTGGCGGTGCGGCCGCCGCAGGGCGGGCACCCGCGTCTCGCCATTCTCGGCCTGATCGAGGCGCGGCTGCACAGCGCCGATTTGATGATCCTGGGCGGGCTCAACGAAGGCGTCTGGCCCGGCCTGCCGTCCCCCGATCCCTGGCTCGCACCGCGCATCCGTGCCGAACTCGGGCTGCCGGGGCTGGAGCGGCGGATCGGCGTGTCGGCGCACGATCTCGCGATCGGGCTGGGTGCGAAAGAGGTGTTGCTCACCCGTGCCCGCAGAGACGCAAGCGCGCCGACCATCGCCTCGCGCTTCTGGCTGCGGCTAGAGGCGCTGTCGGGCGGTCTGGAGCGAGCAGGCGACCTTGCCGCCTGGATGGCGGCGATCGATGCGCCGCGTGCCTTCGCGCCGGTCGCGCGGCCCGAGCCGTCGCCCCCAGCCAAGGACCGGCCCAAGGTCATCTCGGTCACCGAAGTCGATCGGCTCAAGGCCGATCCCTATGCCTTTTACGCGCGGCGTATGCTGCGGCTGATGCCGCTCGATCCGGTCGATGCCGATCCCAGCGCGGCATGGCGGGGCACCGCGGTGCACGATGTGCTGCAGCGCTGGTTCGAAGAGGATGACTGCCGCCCGGACCTGCTCCGCGCTCGCGCCGAAGCGATGCTGGCCGACACCCGCACCCACCCGCTGATCCGCGCGCTGTGGCAGCCGCGACTGATCGAGGCGATCGACTGGATCGCCGGCGAACTGGTCGAGCAGGGCGCAAAGGGCCGCACGGTACTGGCGGTGGAGCGGGACGGGTCGATCGACTTCGCGGGCGTGACGCTGCGCGGCAAGTTCGACCGGGTCGACCGGCTGGAGGGCGGTGCGCTGGCGATCGTCGACTACAAGACCGGCCAGCCGCCGAGCACCCGCGCGGTGAAGGCGGGGTTCAGCCTGCAGCTCGGGCTACTGGGGCTGATCGCCGAGCGGGGCGGGTTCGAGGGCATCGAGGGCGCCGCGCGGGCGTTCGAATACTGGTCGCTGGCGCGCAACCCGAGGAGCGGCGGGTTCGGCTATGTCGACTCGCCGGTCGATCCGAAGAAGCGCGAACCGGTGCCCGCGGAGGATTTCGTCAGCATCGCCGCCGAGCATTTCACCGCGGCGGCCGGCGAGTGGCTGACGGGCGAGCGTCCGTTCACCGCCAAGCTGGTGCCGGAATACGCCCCCTATGCCGAGTATGATCAGCTGATGCGCCGGGATGAATGGTATGGGCGTGAGTAGTTTTCGTGCTCCTGCGAACGCAGGAGCCCAGGGCCACGCGGGAATCCCTCGCGACTCCTGGCCCCCTGCTTTCGCAGGGGCACGGCCAGGAAGGACGCGCCCATGAGCCGCAGCCCCGCCAAGCTCCACCCGCTCAAGGGCAACCAGAAGCGTGCCAGCGATCCTACGCGGCATATCTGGCTGTCGGCATCGGCAGGGACCGGCAAGACGCAGGTGCTCGCCGCACGCGTGTGGCGGCTGCTGCTCGCCGGCACCGATCCCTCGGCGATCCTGTGCCTCACCTTCACCAAGGCGGGCGCGGCCGAGATGTCCGAGCGGATCACCGGGCGGCTGGCGTACTGGGTGCGTGCCAAGGACGAGGAACTGGCCGCCGACCTTGCGGCGCTGGGCGAGAGCATCGGGCCGGAGAGTCGGGCTGCTGCGCGCACGCTGTTCGCCAAGGTGCTCGATGCGCCCGGGGGCGGCATCCGCATCCAGACGATCCACAGCTTCTGCCAGTCGCTGCTTTCCGCCTTCCCGATCGAAGCGGGACTGGTGCCCGGCTTCCGGCCGCTGGAGGCGCGCGAGGAGGCGGTGCTGGCGCGCGAGACGCTCGCCGAGATGCTCGTCGAGGCCCGGCGCGAGGGCCGCGAGGGCGTGATCGAGGCGATCGGCGCGCTGTCCTTGCGGCTCGGCGAAGGGGGGGCGGAAGGCTTCCTCCAGGAATGTGCGCGCGCTGGCGAGGCGTTGGAGGGGCTCCCCAGCGGCATCCAGCCCTGGCTCCGCCGGGCGTTCGATCTGCCCGCGGGCGACATCGCAGAATCGCTCGCAGCAAGCTGCTGCGACGATAGCTTTGACCTGCAAACGCTACGCAATATCGCCTCTGCCAACGCCGCATGGGCCACCGCCCGCGGACTGGAGCGGGCCGATGTGATCGCCGCGTGGCTCGCGCGTTCGCCGGAAGAACGCGCCGAGACGCTCGATCAGCTCCACCTCGTCTGGGCCACCGCCAAGGGCGATCCGCGCAGCTTCGCGAAGGCGCAGGCGCCGCAGGATCCCGACTATGCCGAAGCGGCGATGCGGCTGCACGGGCGCTGCGGCGAACTGCTCGCGATGCGGGTGCGTGCCGCCTATGTCGACCTGCTTGCGCGCGGGTTGGAAGCCGGCCGCGAATACGCCCGCGCCTATACCGCCGCCAAGCGCCGGCTGGGCGCGGTCGACTTCGACGATCTGATCGGCCGCACCATCGCGCTGCTTCGCCAGGAGGGCATGGGCGCATGGGTGCGCTTCAAGCTCGACCAGGTGACCGAGCATGTGCTGATCGACGAGGCGCAGGACACCAATCCCCGACAATGGGCGATCGTCTCGGCGATGGCCGACGAGTTCTTCGCCGGCGAAGGCGCGCGCGGCGACCGGCTGCGCACGCTGTTCACCGTGGGCGACTACAAGCAGGCGATCTTCGGCTTCCAGGGCACCGACCCGATCTTCTTCCAGGCGGCGTTCGAGCGGTTCAAGCAACTCGCCAATTTCCGGCCCGACTATGAAGTGGAAGCGCGCGAGCTGGAATCGCTGTCGCTGACCCACAGCTTCCGCTCCACGCGCCCGGTGCTCGAGTTCGTCGACACCGCGCTGGGCCTGCTCCCCGAACCCGGCATGGGCCCGATGAGCGACAGCGAGCCGCACGCCAGCGAAGTGCCGGGTCCCGGCACGGTGACATTGTGGCCGCCGGTGATAGAAGGCGGCAGCGAGGCCGACGAGGAGGAGTGGATCGGCGATGCCACCCGCGCGCTCGCCGCCCGCATCGCCAGGCAGATCAAGGGCTGGGTGGGCAACCTCCCGCTCTCCGCCAAGGGGCGGATGCTCGCCCCAGGCGACGTCATGGTGCTGGTCAAGCGGCGCGGCGAGCTTGCCTCGCTGATCGTCGCGCGGCTCTATGCCGAGGGCGTGCCGGTGGCGGGCGTCGACCGGCTGCGCTTGAACGCGCCGTTGGCGGTGCAGGATCTGCTCGCCGCTATCCGCTTCGCGCTCCAGCCCGAGGACGATCTGTCGCTGGCATCGCTGCTGGTATCGCCGCTGATCGGCTGGACGCAGGAAGAGCTGATGGCCGCGGCGGTGCGTGAGCGCGGCGGGCTGTGGCGCCACCTGCGCGAAGGCCAGCCGGCGGAGAAGCTGGCGCCGCTCTACGACCTGCTGCGCCGCGCCGATCTCGCCACGCCCTATCGCTTTCTCGAGGAGATCTTGTCCGGGCCGATGCAGGGGCGGCGCAAGCTGCTGTTGCGGCTGGGCGAAGAGGCGCGCGATCCGATCGAGGAACTGCTCAACGCCGCGCTGACCTTCGAGACGCGGGCGACGCCTTCGCTCCAGCGCTTCCTCGACTGGTTCGATCGCGGCGATGTCGAGATCGTCCGCGATGCGGCGCAGCCCCAGCCGGCGGTGCGGGTGATGACGGCGCACGGCTCCAAGGGCCTGCAGGCACCGCTGGTGATCTTGGCCGACGCGACGGTGGACCCGACGCGCAGCCCGCGCAGCACCCTCAAATGGACGCCCGACCAGGAGCAGGAGAAGTTCCCGATCTTCCGCCCGCGCAGCGCCGAGCGTGACGGGGCACTGGCCGAGGCGCTGGCAGAGGCGGACGCGCGTGAGTTGCAGGAACATTGGCGGCTGTTCTACGTCGCCGCCACCCGCGCCGAAGAGCGGCTGGTGATCGCCGGCGCGCTCGGGCCCCAGGCAAAGGGCGAGCCGCCCAAGGCAAGCTGGTATGCCGCAAGCGCCGCCGCGCTCGATGCGCTGGGTGTGCCGCTGGACGAGGCCGGGGTGCGGGAGTTCCACGGAGTGGTCCCGCAGGCGCCGGTGCGTCCTGTTGCTCCACCGGCGGTCGTCGAAGCGGCGCCCGCGCCGTTACTACCCGACTGGCTCCACACCCGCGCGCCGGAGGAAGCCCGGCCGCCGCGCCCGCTGGCGCCCTCGTCGCTGGGCGACGACCGTGTATCGGATCCGCCGCCGGGTCCTGCGCTGCGGGCCGCTGCCGAGCGTGGGCGATTGCTCCACGCCTTGTTCGAGCGCCTGCCGGGCGTTGCACCGGACGCGCGGCGATCTGCCGCCGATCGCTGGCTGGCCGGGGCAGGGGGGCTCGCCGATACCGCCGAGCGCACGGCACTGATCGATGCCGCCCTGGCCGTTACTGAAGATCCGCGATTCGCCGAGCTGTTCGGGCCCGACGCGCTGGGCGAGGCGCCGATCGCCGCGGTGGTGGCGGACGGCGTGGTCGTCTCCGGCACGGTCGACCGGCTGGTGGTGACGCCCGAGCGCGTCCGCGTCGTCGACTTCAAGACCGGGCGCCGCGCGCCGGCCTTGCTGGCGGACGTGCCGCCCTATCACCTCCGCCAGATGGCCGCCTATGTCGCGGCGCTGCGGGTGATCTTCCCCGAGCGGGAGGTGGAGGCCGCGCTGCTCTATTCCGCCGGTCCGGTGCTCTACGCATTGCCCGAGGCCCTTCTCGCCGAGCACAAGCCGGGCTACGTGGGGTAGGAGCAAAGCTTGGGCTCCTGCGCTTGAGCAACGGCCCCGGCGATCATAGATAGCCGACCAACACGAAGTTCAGGAGATACCGACATGGCCACTGTGGCGACCACCGACGCCAATTTCGAAACCGACGTGCTGCAGGCGGACAAGCCCGTCCTCGTCGATTTCTGGGCAGAATGGTGCGGCCCCTGCCGCATGATCGCCCCGGCGCTCGAAGAGCTCGCCGAGGAGCTGGCGGACAAGGTGCAGATCGTGAAGATCAACATCGACGACAATCCCGATGCGCCGACCAAGTATGGCGTGCGCGGCATTCCGACGATGATCCTGTTCAAGAACGGCCAGCAGGCAGCCACCCAGGTCGGCGCGCTGCCAAAGAGCGGCATCAAGCAGTGGATCGAACGCGAGATCTGATCGCGTTTCGCCCGGCTCCCCGCCCGATCGCGGGTGGGGAGCGTGGGTTTCAGTCGAATAGCAATTCGGTCGCGCGCTTGCCGAGCTCCGGCGTCGATGCCGCGACGATCCCGACACCCTCGTCGCCGATCCGATAGGGGCTGCCGTCCCAGCGGCCGACATAGCCGCCTGCCTCGGTGAGGAGCAGCACGCCGGGGGCGTGATCCCACACCAGCGTACGCCGAAATACGGCGATGTCGTTCTGTCCCAGCACGAGCCGCGGGTAATTCTCGGCGGCGCAGCGCGGCAGCGGCACCAGTTCGAACGTCGATTCGAAACGCCCCGCTCGGGCAGCGTGGTCTTCCTCGGACTGACCCACCTTCGAAACCGCTGCCAGCGGCAGCGCCGCGCCGCTTGAACGGGCCCGGACCGGTGCGTCGCCGATGAACGCGCCGCCGCCCAGCACCGCGTGGCACATTCGATCGGCAACCGGGTCATATATCCAGCCGGCCTGCGTCACGCCCTCCTCGACGAGCGCGATCATGATCCCGAAGGGCGACTGACCCGCAGCGAAATTGGCGGTGCCGTCGATCGGATCGATGATCCAGGCGCGCACGGCGGTTTCCTGATCCATCAGCGCCGGATCGGCCGCGCATGCCTCCTCGCCGACGATGACCGCATCGCGGTCGATTTTCGCCAGCCCTTCGGTCAGCCGCTCCTCGGCCTCGCGATCGGCGACGGTCACCAGCTCGCCGGGCGTCTTCTCCAGCACTTCATGGGCGGCGAGGTTGCGGAAGCGCGGCATCACCACCGTCTCGGCCACGGTGCGCATCAGCGCGGAGACGGCGGCGTGGTGGCGATGCATGGGGTCAGCTCCGATAGTCGGCGTTGATCGAGATATAGCCGTGGGTGAGGTCGCAGGTCCAAACCGTCGCGCGGCCTTCGCCGAGGCCGAGATCGACGCCGATCTCGATTTCCTGGCCCTTGAGATGCGCGGCGACCGGCGCTTCGTCATAGCCGTCGACCGCGAGGCCCTCGCGCGCCACCTGGGTGGTGCCGAAGCGGATGGCGAGCTTGTCGCGCTCGGCGGGCTCGCCGGCCTTGCCGACCGCCATCACCACCCGACCCCAGTTCGCGTCCTCGCCGGCGATCGCGGTCTTCACGAGCGGCGAGTTGGCGATGGACATGGCGATGCGGTGCGCGCTGCGGTCGCTCTCGGCACCCTCGACGGTGATTTCGATCAGCTTCTGCGCGCCTTCGCCGTCGCGGACGACGAGCAGGGCGAGCTGGCGGCAGAGATCGGCAAGTGCGGCACGAAAGGCGTCGGCGCCGGCGTCCTCGTCGCCGGTGAGCGGCGCATTGCCGGCCTTACCCGTCGCAAAAGCGAGAACGGTGTCGCTGGTCGAGGTGTCGCCGTCCACCGTGATGCACGAGAAGCTCGTGCCGTTGGCGTCGCGCAGTGCGTGCTGGAGGAACACCGGATCAACCGCGGCATCGGTGAAGACGAAGCCGAGCATCGTCGCCATGTCCGGCGCGATCATCCCCGATCCCTTGATGATGCCGGCCAGCGTCACCGTGCGGCCGTCTACCACGGCGGTGGTCACCGCGCCCTTGGCGAAGGTGTCGGTGGTCATGATCGTCGCGGCGGCGTCTTCCCAGCTGCACGGCGCGGCGGTGTAGGCGGCGTCGAGCCCGGCCTCCGCCTTGTCGATCGGCAACGGGACGCCGATCACGCCGGTGGAGGAGACGAACACGTCCGAGGGATCGCAGCCGAGATGCTGCGCCGTGCGGGCGGCGATCGCCTCCACTGCCGCGCGGCCGCGATTGCCGGTGAAGGCGTTGGAGTTACCCGCATTCACCACCAGCGCGCGCGCCTTGCCGAGGACGAGCGCCTTGCGGCACCACTCCACTTCGGGCGAGGGGCATTTGCTGCTGGTCAGCACCCCGGCGACGCTGGTGCCTTCGTCGAGGGTGACGAAGGTCAGATCGCAGCGATCCCAGTTCTTGTACCGCGCACGGGCGACGCGGGGCGTGACGCCGGGAATCGCGGGCAAAGCGGGGAAGGGCAGCGCGAGCGGGGAGGTGCTGGTGGACATGGGACCGCCTGTGATTAGGATGCGCGCGTGCTTCGTGCATGAGGGGGCAAAGATCAATGTTTTTGGTTATGGCGCTGCTGGTGGCGCAGGCAACAACGGAAGCTTCTGTGAAGCCAACCCCGAAAGGCGATGCGCCGTGGATCACCAACGACGACTATCCTTCGGAAGAGGCGCGTGTGCACCATGAGGGTGTCGTCGCGTTCGCGCTCCAAGTGGATGCCTCTGGCCACGCGGTAAAATGCGATGTGACCGCAACCAGTGGATATGCCGGCCTGGATAAACAAACCTGCTTCCTGATGATGCGCCGGGCGCGCTTCAACCCAGCGTTGGAGCATGGGGTCGCCGTCGATTCGCACGTCGCAGGCAACTTCACTTGGCGCCTGGGCAAGGCGCCGCCCTATCGTATCGGCGTAGACGGTGCTGTGGGCGTCCCAGCACCCGTTCCGCCCGGTTCGTTGCAACTGACCGTAGCGGCGCTGCCGTCAGATTATCGGCAGGCCACAAGGGCGGAAGTAGCGTTTCGCAGCAACCATGGGGTGGTCGACTGCCGCATCCTGGAATCGAGCGGAAGCGTCGCGATCGATCGTGTGGCTTGCGGGCAATTGCGCGCGCTTGCCGCGGCGCCTGCCTCAATATCTGGGGCCTCTGCTCCCAAAACTGCGGAATACATCGTCTCATTCCGCACCGATGCGCCCGCCAAGCCCTAGCTTTTGATTAGACGAACCGTGCGTCGATCCCTATGTGTCGTGCGTTGCGGCCCGTCGGTTGCGACATCACCACCGTGTAACACAGGGTTTCGCTTGGAACTGCTGCTGCTTCTCACTGCGCTTTTCGCGAGCCTGACCGGCGTGTCGGGCGAGCGTGGGCTGCGCCCGATTCAGGGCGTGGCCGTGGTGCGCGTGGCCGAAGCGGCGCAGGCGGCGGTTACCCCGTCGCGCCACATTGTTACGGCGGCGGCAGCGCTGCCCGCGCTGGTGCGCGTCGTCACGATCCCGGTGTTCCATCTGGCCGCCACGCCGCGGCCTGCGCTTCGCCTCGCCTTCGAGCAGCGACGCGAATAGCCTTTCCGGCCCGCGCGTTCGGGCCCTTCTTCCTTTCGTCGCCGCGCTTGTGCGCGGTGCGCCCGTGATGGCTCCGCCTCGTCCGGCAGCCGTCGCGCATCCCATCCAAACAGGTCAGGAATTCGCATGTTCGGCGGTATTGCCAAGTCGCTTTTCGGTTCGTCCAACGATCGCTACGTCAAGTCGCTCAACCCCATCGTCCAGAAGATCGCCAGCTTCGAGCCGACGCTCCAGGCGATGAACGACGACACGCTGGCCCAGCAGACGATCAAGTTCCGCGAGCAGCTGGCCAACGGCGCCAAGCTCGACGACCTGCTGCCCGAGGCCTTCGCCACGGTGCGCGAGGCGGCGCGGCGAGTGATCGGCCAGCGCCACTATGACGTGCAGATGATCGGCGGCATCGTGCTCCATCGCGGCGAGATCGCCGAGATGCGCACCGGCGAGGGCAAGACGCTGGTGGCCACGCTCGCCACCTATCTCAACGCGCTGCCGGGCGACGGCGTCCACGTCATCACCGTCAACGATTATCTCGCCCGCCGCGACGCCGAATGGATGGCGCAGGTCTATGGCTTCCTGGGCCTCACCACCGGCGTGATCGTGCCCAACCTGTCCGATCAGCAGCGCCGCGATGCGTACGCCTCGGATATCACCTACGGCACGAACAACGAATTCGGCTTCGACTATCTGCGCGACAACATGAAGTATGACCGCGCGAGCATGGTGCAGCGGCCCTTCGCCTATGCGATCGTCGACGAGGTCGACTCGATCCTGATCGACGAGGCGCGCACCCCGCTGATCATTTCCGGCCCGACCGACGACCGTTCGGAGCTCTATATGAGCGTCGACGCCGTGGTGAAGCAGCTCGATGCCTCGACCTATGAGAAGGACGAGAAGCAGCGCACGATCGTGCTGACCGAGGAGGGCACCGAGACGGTCGAGCGGCTGCTCGAGGAAGCCGGCGTGCTGGTCGGCGCGAACCTCTACGACTTCGAGAACACCCAGGTCGTCCACCACCTGAACCAGGCGCTCCGCGCGAACGTGATGTTCAAGCGCGACACCGATTACATCGTCAAGGACGGCAAGATCGTCATCATCGACGAGTTCACCGGCCGCATGATGGACGGCCGCCGCTGGTCGGACGGCCTGCACCAGGCAGTGGAAGCCAAGGAAGGCGTGAATATCGAGCCCGAGAACCAGACGCTCGCCTCGATCACCTTCCAGAATTATTTCCGCATGTACCCGAAGCTAGGCGGCATGACCGGCACCGCCTCGACCGAGGCGGCCGAGTTCTACGACATCTACAAGATGAACGTCGTCACCATCCCCACCAACCTGCCGGTGCAGCGCGTCGACGAGGAAGACACGTTCTACAAGTCGACCGAGGACAAGTTCGCCGGCATCGCCAAGACGATCAAGGCGCATGCCGAGCGCGGCCAGCCGGTGCTGGTCGGCACCGTCTCGATCGAGAAGTCGGAAATGCTCTCCGAATTCCTCCACCGCGAGGGCGTGAAGCACGAGGTGCTCAACGCGCGTTTCCATGAGAGCGAGGCGCATATCGTCGCGCAGGCGGGCCGCCTGGGCGTGGTGACCGTGTCGACCAACATGGCCGGCCGCGGCACCGACATTCAGCTGGGCGGCAACGTGGATTTCCGCGTTGCTGACGAGCTTCGCGACATGCCCGAGGGGCCGGAACGCGATGCCGCGATCGAGCGGATCAAGGCCGAAGTCGCCGAGGAAAAGGAAAAGGTGAAGGCCGCGGGCGGGCTGTTCGTGCTCGGCACCGAGCGCCACGAGAGCCGCCGCATCGACAACCAGCTGCGCGGCCGCTCGGGCCGCCAGGGCGATCCGGGCCTCAGCCGCTTCTACCTCAGCCTCGACGACGATCTGCTGCGCATCTTCGGCTCGAACACGCTGTTCTCGCGGATGATGCGCTCCAGCCTGGAGGACGGCGAGGCGATGCCGCCGTCGCGCTGGCTCAGCAAGGCGATCGAGACCGCGCAGCGCAAGGTCGAGGCGCGCAACTATGACGTGCGCAAGCAGGTCGTCGAATATGACGACGTGATGAACGACCAGCGCAAGGTCATCTACGAACAGCGCGCCGACATCATGGATGCCGACACCGTCGGCCATGTCGTCGAGGACATGCGCCATGAGACGGTCAACGCGATCGTCGGCGAGGCCTGCCCGCCGAACAGCTACCCCGAGCAGTGGAACCTCGCCGGGCTCAAGGAGCGCCTTGCCGACACGCTCAACCTCGACCTGCCGGTCGACGATTGGGTGAAGAACGAGGAGGCGATCGATCCGGAGATCCTGGAGGAGCGCATCCGCGAAGCCGCCGATGCCGCGATCGCCGAGAAGGCCGCGGACCTGGAGCCGGAGACCTGGACCTCGATCGAGAAGTCGATCCTGCTCCAGAATCTGGACCATCACTGGAAGGAGCATCTCGCGATGCTCGACGCGCTGCGCCAGGTCGTCCACCTGCGCGCCTATGCGCAGAAGACACCGATCAATGAATACAAGCATGAGGCGTTCTCGATGTTCCAGCGGATGCTGGACACGATCCGCGAGGACGTGACGCGCACCATGGCGTTCGCCCAGTTCCGCATGGCGCCGCCGCCCGAACTGCCCGAGCTGCCGGCGTTCCTGACCACCCACATCGATCCGCTGACCGGCATGGACAACACCAACGACTGGGACGGCGGCTCGGCAGGGCTGGTCACCACCCGCCTGCCACCGCTCGGCATCCCGCAGCCGGCGGGCGACGACTATGGCACCGATCCGTCGCAGTGGGAGGGCGTGGTCAGCCGCAACGCGCCGTGCCCGTGCGGTTCGGGGCTGAAGTACAAGCACTGCCACGGCCAGGTGGCGTAAGCACCTGCGTTCCCCTCCCGCTTGCGGGAGGGCTAGGGGAGGGGATGAAGCGGTATCGCGCTTTTTCCACGTCGATCCCTCCCCCAACCCTTCCGCAAGCGGGAGGGGAGCACAAAGAAAAGGGCGGCGCCGGTGGTCCCGGCGCCGCCCTTTCTGTTTCTCCGCTGTCCGCGATCAGCGGGTCTGCGGCATCTGGATCTTCGGACCCAGCCGTTCCTTCACCTCGCGCGCATCGAAGGCGCGGATGTTGTCAGCGGGCTTGGGGCCCTTGCCCATCACGATCTCTGCCATCGCTTCGTAGCGGTCGACGGTGCGGATATCGACATTGCGGTCGAAGAAGGGATCGCCCCAGAACGGATCCCAGCTGCGCCAGCCCCAGCGCGGGCTGTAATAGCGCCAGTAGGGGTTCCAATAGCCCCAGGGGCCGCCGAAGCCGGCGCCGCCGACGCCCGGCGTCGCATAGGTCTGGGTCTTCTTCTCGGTGTCGCGGTTCGACAGCACGAAATAGTCATAGCCGTTCTGCAGCGTCAGCTCGGCCGACCGATAGAGCAGGTAGCGCTCGACGGTCTCGCGCGAGGTCAGGCTGTTGCCCGAAAAGCTCACCCGGAAGCGATTCTCTTCGATCTGCTCGTCCGAATAGCCGTTGCGCACCGAACCGTTCGCCGAAGCGGGCTGGTACGGCGTGGCGGTCATGCACGATGCGAGCGAGAGGCTGCCCGCGACCATCAGGCCGAGTGCTGCCAGCCGCCGGCCCTTCTGTGATGAAATTGGCATTGGTCCTCCGACACTTCCAAACAGTAACGTCGCCGTATGCCCCTCGAACGCGCGAGCCGGCGAAACTCTCCCGCGCGTTCACGCGGTGAGACGTGGCACAGCTGCGATTGACGGTTGCTGAACGGCGCCTGTCAAGCCAGCCGATCGGGTACTTCGCGCGCATCGGCATCGATGCTGGTCTGCGGTGCCATCGCTTCCCAGGGGAAGACGAACCAGTCCTTCTGCACCGCGCGGTCGATCGTGTCCGCGCGATACTCCACGCGTTGCGACGATCGGACATTGTCGAGCAGCACGGCGAAGTGCACCTGCCCGGCCACCGCGCCCTCGGCGGCGAGCGCCGCGCGCAGCTCGCCAATGGTCTTGCCGCTGTCGTTGATGTCCTCAACGAACAGCAGCCGCTCGCCGTCGCGGGTGCGGTTGGCGAGCACAGCGACCAGCTCCTCGGCGAACTGGGCGATGCGGGTCGAATAGTCGATCGAGACCAGCGGCAGCCCAATGCGGTGCGAAAGATACACCGCCGGAGTCAGCCCGCCGCGGCCGACGCCGACGAGCAGGGTGGGGGACCAGTCCGCCACCGCGCCGGCAATGGTGTGGACGCCCGCGACCAGCTGGTCATGGGTGAAATGGGTGAAGGCGATGTCGCCCATCAAGCCGCTTCCGCCACCCAGGCGTCGATCGCCGCAAGATGCGTCGCCACCGCCTCGTCAGGCAGGAACGAGCCGAGGAAGCTGTTGCGGGCGAGAGTGGCGAGCTGCTGCTTGGTGAGGCCGCGGCCGTAAGCGACGGCGCGGTAATTCTCGCCGACATAGCCGCCGAAATAGGCGGGGTCGTCTGAGTTCACCGTCGCACGCAGGCCGAGTTCGAGCATCCGGTCGATCGGGTGCGCATCGATCGTCTCGACGTTGCACAGCTTGACGTTGGACAGCGGGCAGACGGTGAGCGTCATGCTCGACCGCGCCAGCCGGGCGACGAGCGTGGGGTCGTCGAGGCTGCGATTGCCATGGTCGAGCCGGTCGACCTGGAGCAGGTCCAGCGCCTCATGGACATAGGCGGCCGGGCCTTCCTCGCCGGCATGGGCGACGCGCTTCAGACCCTTTTCGGCGGCCGCGGCGAAGACGCGGGCGAACTTGGACGGCGGATGACCGAGCTCGGACGAGTCGAGGCCCACACCAGCGATGCGATCGAGCCAGGGTTCGGCCTCGGCCAGCGTCTTAAAGGCATCTTCCTCGTCCAGATGGCGCAGGAAGCAGAGGATCAACTGCGAGGTGATGCCGAAGCGCGTCTCGGCCTCCGCCATGCCGGCCAGCAGGCCCTCGACAACGGTGCCCATTGCGATGCCGCGTGCGGTGTGAGTCTGCGGATCGAAGAAGATCTCGGCGTGGCGCACGCCGTCGACGGCGGAGCGCTCGAAATAGGCAAGCGCCAGGTCGCGGAAGTCCGCCTCAGTGCGCAGCACGTCGGCGCCGGCATAATAGATGTCGAGAAAGTCCTGCAGGTTCGAGAACTGATAGGCGGCGCGCACCGCCTGGACACTGTCATAGGGAATCGCCACGCCGTTGCGGCGGGCGAATTCGAACATCTGCTCGGGCTCGAGGCTGCCTTCGATGTGGAGATGGAGTTCGGCCTTGGGCAGGCCGGCGATGAAAGCGTCCAAATTTTCCATCGCCTCACCATCGCAGTCGCCTCGATGAGTCGCAAGCGCAACGCCTGGCGGGTAAGATGCGTTCGGTGCATCTGTCGGGAGGAAGGTCGACCATGATCACTGCGGCAGAGGCAATGGATGCGGCGCTTCGATTCGCGCGGCCGCCGTACGACGAAGCCAACGTGGTGCAGGTCGACGCCGAGCCGGCGAGGATTGGGGACGTCTCGGTGTGGAAGGTGAAGGTTGAAGAGGTGCCGGTCGGGCCCGACGCCTGGATGGAGATCCATTGGGCGCCGGTTTTCTATTTTGTTGATGCGGAGAACGGCCGGGTCATCGGCTTCGCGACGGAGCGCGGGACCACGATGCTGCGCTAAGGCCGCGTACGCTCGAAGGGTTTTTGATTGGAGATGTGGGGACCGGCCGTAACCGGTCCCGACAACAACAGATGGCTCCCCGAGTAGGATTCGAACCTACGACCATTCGATTAACAGTCGAATGCTCTACCGCTGAGCTATCGGGGACCACTCTGGTCAACCCCTCGGCGGTGGGTCACCGCGTCGGGAGGCGCGCCTTTAGCACCGGGTTTTCGAAAGGCGCAAGGGGTTTTATGCAATAAATTGTTCCATCGTTATCCGATCGTCCAACGCGTGCTCCGGATCGAACAGCAGCGTGAGGTCGCGCATGCGGTCGATCTCGATATGAACGCTGCAAACTTCGCGAATCTCGCGCTGATCGGCCACAGCGCTCACCGGGCGCTTGTCGGCCTCCAGCACGCGGATGTCGATGCGGGTCTTCTCCGGCAGGATCGCGCCGCGCCAGCGGCGGGGGCGGAAGGGGCTGATCGGGGTGAGCGCGAGCAGCGCCGAGCCGAGCGGGAGAATCGGGCCCTGGGCCGAGAAGTTGTACGCCGTCGAGCCCGCAGGGGTGGCGACGAGGATGCCGTCGCAGACCAGCTCGGGAATCACCACACGGCCGTTGATGGTGACTTCGAGCTTGGCGGTCTGGCGCGTCTCGCGCAGCAGCGAGGCTTCGTTGATCGCAGGGAGGACACAGGTTTCGCCCTCGACCGTCGTCGCGGTCATTGCCAGCGGGGCAACGCGGAAGGGGCGGGCGCGCTCGAGCCGCTGGGTCAGCCCGTCGAGCCCCCAGTCGTTCATCAGGAAGCCCACCGTGCCCAGGTTCATCCCGAACACCGGCAGCAGCCGCCTGCGCTCCAGCATCGCGTGGAGCGTCTGGAGCATGAAGCCGTCGCCGCCGAGCGCGACGACCTCCTCGGCGTCCTCGATCGGCACCCAGTCATAGGTCTGGCGCAATTCCTCCGCCGCTGTCTGCGCCGGGGCGGTGGGCGAGGCGAGCAATGCGCGCGGCTTGGGCAAGCTCATCCGCCAGTGACGCTCATATGGCGGGAAACCGCCGGCGCGGCGCCTGCCTCGATGCGGAAATCATGCCGTTCGGGCTTTGCGGCAAGCGCGCGGTCGATCGCCGCATCCACCGCCTCCAGCCCGCCGTCGCGAATCGCTGCCTTCAGGTCCACCGAATCCTCATGCCCCAGGCACATGTGCAGCCGTCCATCGGTCGAGAGCCGAACGCGGTTGCAGCTTGCGCAGAAATTGTTGGTGAGCGGCGAGATCAGCCCGAGCCGGCTGTCCGTACCCCCGACCCGCCAGTAGCGCGCCGGGCCGCCGCTGTCGTACGAATCGGCGACGAGGTCGAACTGCCCCTTCAGCCGCGCCAGCACCTCGGGCAGCGGCAGGAAGCGATCGGCGCGGTCCTCGTCGATCACGCCCATCGGCATCGTCTCGATCAGCGATAGGTCCATGCCGTTCGCCGCGACCCAGGCGAGCATCGGCGCGATCTCGTCCTCATTGAGTCCGCGCAGCGCGACCATGTTGATCTTCACCCGCAGCCCCGCCGCCTGCGCCGCGGCGATACCATCCAGTACCTGCGTCACGTCGCCGTGGCGGGTAATGTAGCGGAAGGTCTCGGGATCGCGGCTGTCCATGCTCACATTGATGCGGCGGACGCCCGCGGCGGCGAGTTGGTCGGCATATTGCGCCAGCCGCGTCGCGTTGGTGGTGAGGGTGAGTTCCTTGAGCCCGTCGCCGATCCGCGCGCCGAGCTGTTCGACCAGCGTCATCATGTTGCGGCGGACGAGCGGCTCGCCCCCGGTCAGCCGGATCTTGGTGACGCCGCGATCGATGAAGCGCCAGGCGATCGCCGCCAGCTCTTCCAGACTGAGCACCGCCTCGCGCGGCAGGAAGGTCATGTGCTCCGCCATGCAGTAGCGGCAGCGCAGATCGCAGCGATCGGTCACGGAAATACGCAGGTAGCGGATCGCACGATTGTGGCGATCGACCAGCGTGGGCGGCGTCGCGAGGGCGGGTGCGCTGGCCATAGAGGCCGGAGGTAAGGCGTTGAACCGCGCCGTACAAGGCTTGGATGGCGGAGCGCGCAGCGAGCCGCTATCGAGGTCGGCATGGAAGAAGGGTTCACGATCGTCCAGGGCACCGCGCCTGCCCCCGAGGTGCCGGTATTCGTACTCTCGTTCCGCCAGCGCGACGAAGTCGCCGCCGCCGCCGCGGGCGGGGGCTGGCGGGTGGTGGCGGCGCGGCGCAGCGAGGGGCTGGAAACGCGCTTCCTGGCGAGCGGCGCCTCGGTCGCGGTGATCGATGCGCGCGGGGCGATGACCGAGGGGCTCGATGCCGCGAGGCTGCTCGGGCCGACGATCAAGGCCTATGGGGCGGCGTTGCTGATACTCGTCTCGCAAAGCGATACGGTGCACATGGGCCGCTTCTACGATGCGGGGGCGACGCATTTTCTCGGCAGCCCGATGTCCTCCGCCGCGATCGCCCATGCGATCCGATTCGCCGAACGTTATGTCGAGCGGCTGTCGGGCTGGGCCGGGCAGGGGACGAGCAATGCCAATCCGCTCGGCTGGCGATTCGACCCGACGGCCGGCTCGATCGAGCTGACCCCGGCGCTCGCCCAACTGCTCGACCTGCCCGAGGCACCGGGCCCGCGCGCGCTGTTCGGCCGGCTGGCGCTGTCCGATCGGCGGCTCGCCTGGGCGGCGCTGCGGCGGTTGCGCGAGGCAGGCTCGACCGCCTTCGCGCACGACCTGCCCGGCAAGGGCCGGGTGGTGCAGCACCTCCAGTACGATGCCGAGACCGGCCAGATCGACGCCCTGGTCGAGCCGCTGGGGCTGACCCCCGATGCCGGCGCGGCGGTGCGCGACGTGCTGACCGGCGCCCGCGATGCGCCCAGCGCGCGGCGCTGGATCGATCGCGCGATGGAAAAGGGGCAGCGGGTCGGGCTGGTGCTGGTGGGCCTCACCCGCTTCGACACGATCAATACCGCCTATGGTCGTCCGGCCGGCGACGAGTTGCTGCGCGGTGTTTCGCGGCGCGTGGCCGAGGCCGCGCGCGAGACGTTGGGTTCGGACGTGGTCGTTGCGCGGATCGGCGGATCGGATTTCCTCGCGGCGGCAGTAGACCCGGGCACGCCCGCACTGCGCACCGCCGCGCGCCGAATCGAGGAAGCGCTGGCCCGGCCGTTCGTCGCGGCGGGCGAACTTGTCCATCTCGGCGCCAAGGTGGTGCTCACCGAAAGCGTCGCGGGTGACGGCGCGGCGAGCCTGTTGCGGCGGGCGAGCGAAACGCTGCTCGGTGAGGGAACGGCCCGGCCCGGCAGCGGTCCGTCGATCGAATCGCTGATCGGTGACTTACGGCGCGGGATCGAACGCGGCGAGATCGGCGTGCTGTTCCAGCCGCAGGTCGCGGTCGCCACCGGGCAGATCATCGGGGTGGAGGCGCTGGCGCGCTGGCAGCACCCCCAGCATGGCGAGATCGGTGCCGAGCCGCTGTTCGCCGCCGCCGATCGCGCCGGGCTGGTGGCGGTGCTGAGCGAGCATGTCCAGCGCCGGGCGCTGACCATTGCCGCGCATTGGCCGCGCTCGCTGGGCAGCCTGCGCCTGTCGATCAACGTCACTGCCGGCGATGTTGGGCGGCCAGGGTTCGGCGAAAGCCTGCTGCGCTGGGTGGATGCCACCGGCTTTCCGCGCCAGCGGCTGACGCTGGAGATCACCGAAAGTGGGATCATGGCGGATCTGAGCGAGGCGGCGGCGCTGCTTTCGGGCCTGCGCACGGCGGGGTGCCGCGTGGCGATCGACGATTTCGGCACCGGCTATTCGAGCCTCGCCTATCTGAAGGCGCTGCCGCTCGACTATCTCAAGATCGACAAGAAGCTGTCCAACGAGATCACCGGCTCGCCGCGTGATCGGATCGTGGTGCGCGGCGTGATCGATATGGCGCGGTCGCTGGGGCTGTCCGTGGTGGCGGAGGGCGTCGAGACCGAGGCGGCACTGGACCTGCTCGCCAAGGAAGGCTGCCAATATTTCCAAGGCTTCCTCTGCTCGCCGCCGATCGACGTGCCGGCGCTCGCCGCACTGGTGCGCGACTGGTGAGCGCCGGCGCGGCCGTCAGAGGTCGGGGCGGGTAAGCGCAGGGATCGCGGCCGCCGGCAGCGGACGATAGCCGCCGAAGCGCGATTCGGCCTTTTCGGTGCGGAACTGCGCGGCGAGGTTGGCGAGATCGCTCACCTCGTTGGCGAGGTTCTGCGCGGCGGCGGAGGTCTGCTCCACCATCGCGGCGTTCTGCTGGGTTGCGCGGTCCATCGCGCCGACCGCGTTGGAAATTTCGCTGATCGCGGTCGACTGGGCGCCGTTGTCGGCTGCCATGCTGCCGAGCAGGTCATGGACCTGGCCGACGTCGCCCGAGATATTGGCGAGCGCGCCGTCGACCTTCTGCACCGCGTCCACCGCGGTGACGATTTCGGCCTGGGTCATGGTGAGCTGTTCGCGGGCGCGTCCGGCCTCTTCCTCGGCACGCATCGCCAGCGCGGAGACGAGATCGGCGACGACCGCGAAGCCGCGGCCCGCCTCGCCGGCGCGGCCTGCTTCGACCGCCGCGTTCATCGCGAGCACGCGCGTCTGGAAGGCGATCTTGTCGAGGCCCTCGATGACGCTGTCGGTGCCCTTGGCGGCTTCGGAAACGCGACCCATGGCCTGCGACGCTTCATCGGCGATCGACCGGCCCTGGCCGACGGTGCTGAGCGCCTGGTCGGCGCGCGCGACGGTGTGGCGCGCGGCCTCGGCGGTCGAGCGGAAGCGTGCATCCATCTGCGAGACGGCGGCGGTGGTCTCCTCCAGGCTCGCGGCATTGCCCTGGGTGCGGCGCGACAGATCCTCGGCCGCCTGCGAAATCTCGTTGATGCCCGAGCGGATCCGCATCGTTCCGTCGCCGACCGAGGCGATCATTTCGCGGATGCGGTTCAGCGTCTTGTTGTAGCTCTTCTCGAGCGCAGCGAAGCTGGTCGGCAGGCCGCTGAGCTCGTTGGTGAGGTCGCCCTCCGCCAGTGCGGTCAGCGCGTTCTCAAAGGCGGTGATGGCGGCGTCGCGTTCCCGCTGGGCCTCTTCGAAATAGATCGAGATCGAGACTTCCATGTCGAGCAGCGCCGCCTTCACCAGCGCGATCGTCGCCTTTTCGGTACTCGGGCCGCGGAACAGGCGCAGCAGGCGCTTGAAGGGGCTGTTGAGGCGATGCACGCCGCTGATCAGGTGCTGCAGCACGATCGCATAGCTGCCGACATACCAGCGCGGCTCCAGCCCGATGCGGGCATGGGTGGCGCCGATGCGGCGGGCGCTGGCGTGATAGTCCGCGTTGAACTCGCCGGCGGCGATCCGCGCCCAATGCTTCTCCTGCGCGGCCTTGGCGCGGGCCATATGCGCTTGGTCGCGGAAGAAGCGCGAGGTTTCCGGTGTGGCGGCGGCGCGCGCGTAGAAGCGGTCGAGTGCGTCCCCCATCGTCGCTTCCACCCAGGGCTGGGTGGCGCGCAGCGTTTTGCGCTGGGCCTCGTCCAGCTCCATGAAGCTGAGCCGCGACTTCATCTGCTCGGGCACGGGGCGAATCCTTTCGAAACCTGTCACCGTGGCTGCCGGGCATGCGGCAAGCCAATCTTAGGCATAATAGTATGTCCCGGGGGACAGGTGGTGCGGCTAAGTAGAATTCCGTTGGGTGAGGCCTTGCAGCCTAGTCCGAGGGTGGATTTGACGCACTTGTGAAGATACGCCGGTGCCCGCGCGCCGGGGAGTGGTTGCCCGGCACGAAATTGGCGTACGAGCGATAGCAAGTTCGATGGATGAAAGGGGATGGGGATGCTGCTGGCACTTCTATTGATCGGGGCCGATGCCGGCGCTATCGCGGCCGATACGGCGATGGCGCAGAGCGTGTCCGGGTGGAACGCGGGCGATATCGATCGCTTCCTGCGAGTCTATTCGGACGATCCCAGCACCAGCTTCGTGGCGGGCGACGGGCTGGTGCGGGGCAAGGCGGCGATGAAGGTGCGCTACCAGGCCAAGTACGACTTCGCCGATCCGGCCAAGCGCGGCACGCTGACGATCGAGCGGCTCGACTATCGCCCGCTCGGGCATGACTATGCGCTGTACATTGGCCGCTACACCTTACGCTATCCGGACGGGCACAGCGCTTCCGGCCCCACCAGCCTCGTGCTGCATCACGAAGTCGGCGGGTGGAAGATCGTCGCCGATCACAGCAGCTGAGCCGGCTCAGCCCGCGGCGCGTGCGAGCCCGCGCGAAAGCTGGAGCGCGCCGTGCAGCCGCGCCGCGGGGTTCGCCCAGGCGCGGTTGATCACCAGCTTCATGTCCGGCCGCAGCCGCGCCGTCTCGCCCAATTTCTCGACATAGGCGATCAGCGCCGTCGGGTTCGGGAAATGGTCGTTGTGGAACGACACCAGCGCACCCTTGGGCCCCAGGTCGAGCTTGGCGATGCACGCCTTCTTGGCGTTGAGCTTGGTCTCGATCAGCCGCAGCAGATTGTCGGTCGGCTCGGGCAGCTTGCCGAAGCGATCGATCAGCTCGGCGGCGAAGCTCTCGATGCCGTCGGTATCCTCGATCTCGTTGAGGCGGCGATAGAGGCCCATGCGCAGGTCGAGATCAGGGACATAGTCCTCCGGGATCATGATCGGCGCGTCGACGGTGATCTGCGGCGACAGGTCCTTCGGGCGGCTGTCGTCGCGGATGCCGCCGGCCTTGGCGTCCATGATCGCTTCTTCGAGCATCGACTGGTAGAGTTCGTAGCCCACTTCCTTGATGTGCCCCGACTGTTCGTCGCCGAGCAAATTGCCCGCGCCGCGAATGTCGAGATCGTGGCTGGCGAGCTGGAAGCCCGCGCCCAGGCTCTCCAGGTCGGACAGCACCTTGAGACGCTTTTCCGCCGCCTCGGTCATCTGCCGCTGGGGCGGGGTGGTCATATAGGCATAGGCGCGGGTCTTGGCCCGGCCGACGCGGCCGCGCAGCTGGTAGAGCTGGGCGAGGCCGAACTTGTCGGCGCGGTTGATGATCAGCGTGTTGGCGCTCGGAATGTCGAGCCCGCTCTCGACGATGGTGGTCGAGACCAGCACCTCGAACTTGCGGTCGTAGAAGGCGGAGATCCGCTCCTCGACCTCGGTGGGGGACATCTGGCCGTGGGCGACGACATAGCGGACCTCGGGCACCTCGTTGCGGAGGAACTCCTCGATCTCGGGCAGGTCGGCGATGCGCGGGGTGACGAAATAGCTCTGCCCGCCGCGATAATGTTCGCGCAGCAGCGCCTCGCGCAGCACCACCGGATCCCAGGGCATCACATAGGTGCGCACCGCGAGGCGATCCACCGGCGGGGTCTGGATCACCGAGAGCTCGCGCAAGCCGCTCATCGCCATCTGCAGCGTGCGCGGGATCGGCGTGGCCGTGAGGGTGAGGACGTGGACGTCGGTCTTGAGCGCCTTGAGCCGCTCCTTGTGCGTCACCCCGAAGCGCTGCTCCTCGTCGACGATGACGAGGCCGAGCCGCTTGAACTCGATATTCTTCGCCAACACCGCATGGGTACCGATCACGATGTCGATCGTGCCGACGGCGAGCCCGTCCTTGACCTTCTTGGTCTCGCCCGCGGTCACGAGGCGCGAGAGGCGGCCGATCTCAAGCGGGAAACCTTCGAAGCGCGTCTTGAAGTTGTTGTAGTGCTGGCGGGCGAGCAGGGTGGTGGGGCACACCACCGCGACCTGCATGCCGGCCATCGCCGCGACGAAGGCAGCGCGCAGCGCGACCTCTGTCTTGCCGAAGCCGACATCGCCGACGACCAGCCGGTCCATCGGCCGCCCGGCGGCGAGATCGCCCAGCACGTCGCCGATCGCACGATCTTGGTCGTCGGTTTCCTCGAACGGGAAACGGTCGACGAACGCCGGATAGCCGCCATGATCGGGTTCGGCGATCTCGGCACCGCGGGTGGCGCGCAAGGCCGCGGTGGCGATCAGCTCGCCCGCGATCTCGCGGATGCGCTCCTTCATCCGCGCCTTGCGACGCTGCCAGGCCTCGCCGCCGAGGCGATCTAGCGTCGCACCTTCCTCGCCCGAGCCGTAGCGGCTCAGTACCTCGAGATTTTCGACCGGCACGTAGAGCTTGTCGCCGCCGGCATATTCCAGCGCGACGCAATCGTGTGGCGCCTTCTGCACCGGGATCTGGGTCAGCCCCTCGTAGCGGCCGATGCCATGATCGAGATGGACGACGAGGTCGCCGGGGGAGAGCGTCGCCAGTTCCTGGAGGAAGGCGTCGGTATTCTTGCGACGCTTGGCGCGGCGGACGAGGCGGTCGCCGAGCATGTCCTGCTCGGTGAGCACCGCAACGTCGGGGGTGGTGAAGCCATGGTCGAGCGGCAGCACCAGCAGCGCGACCTGCAGCCCGCTGCCGTTCGGGTTGGCGACACCGAGCGCGGGCTGCCAGCCATCGACCGGCACGGCACCGGTGAGGCCGTGATCCTCGAGCAGTCCCTTCAGCCGCTCGCGCGCGCCGATCGAATAGCTGGCGAGCACGGGCTTCTTGCCCTGCGCCCGCACCGCCTTGAGGTGGGCGACTACCGCTTCGTAGACGTTGCTGGCGGCGGCGCGCTCGGGGGCGAAGTCGCGCGGGCCGTCGACGCCGAATTCAACGACGCTAGCCGATTCGGGCTCGTGGAACGGCGTCGCCAGGTGCATCGGCTGCCCATCGACCTGCGCCTGCCATTCCTTGGCGAGCAGATAGAGGTCGCCGGCCTTGAGCGGGCGATAGCTGCCCGGATCGGCCGACTGCGCCCGGATGCGGTTTTCCTGATAGTCCTTGATTGCCTCGAAGCGCTGCTCGGCGGCCGCCGGTGTACCGCCGTCGCGAACGATCACGCTGTGATCGGGCAGGTGGTCGAACAGCGTCTCCAGCCGTTCCTCGAACAGGGGCAGCCAATGCTCCATGCCGGCAAGGCGGCGGCCCTCGCTGATCGCCTGGTAGAGCGGGTCGCCCGTCGCGGTGGCGCCGAAGCGGTCGCGATAGCCGCTGCGGAAGCGCTTGATGCTCTCCTCGTCGAGCAGCGCCTCGCTGGCGGGCAGCAGGGTGAAGCCGTCGACCCGGCCGGTGGTGCGCTGGTCCTGCGGATCGAAGGTGCGGACGCTCTCGATCTCGTCGCCGAAGAAGTCGAGCCGCAGCGCCTGTTCGGCGCCGCTGGGGAACAGGTCGACCAGGCCGCCGCGCACGGCGAACTCGCCGTAATCGTTGACTGTCTCGACCCGGACATAGCCGTTCGCCTGCAGCAGATAGGCGAGCTTATCGAGCCCGATGCGCTCGCCGGGGGCGAGTCGCGCAACCAGCTGGCGGATGCGGAACGGCGTGAGCGTGCGCTGGGTGGCGGCGTTGACCGTGGTGACGAGCAGGCGGGACTTCTCGCTTTTGCCCTGGAGCGCGTGCAGCGTTGCCAGTCGCTCTGCCATCACCCGCAGCGTCGGGCTGGCGCGGTCATAGGGAAGGCAGTCCCAGGCGGGGTAGCTGAGCACCTCCAGCTCAGGCGCGAAGAAGGTCGCGGTGCTCGCCACCGCGCGCATGCCCGCCTCGTCGGCGGCGACGAACACCGCCATCCGGCTGGCGCGGGCAACATCGGCCAGCATCCAGGGCAGGAAGCCGCTCGGCACGCCGGCGAGCGTCAGAGGATGCTTGGCGGAAAGGATCGTCTTCAAGTCGGGCATGGGGTCTCGTTCGGATCGATCTCCTCACCTGCGGCGGAGGTGCGGGCGCAAAGGCTAGGAGATCCGGAGGGTCACTCGGAAATAGGCACGTAATTCAGGGTCTTCAGCGCATCGAGGATCGTTCCCCGGTAGCGCTCCGGGGCGGTGTCGGTTCCCATCGCCCAGGCCATGATGTCGACGTCCTGCTCTTCCAGCAGCGCCTCGAACAGCGTGATTTCGTCATCGCTCCACCGTTCGCCATGCTGGTCGAAGAAGCCGCCGATCAGCAGATCGGCTTCCTTGGTGCCGCGGTGCCAGCTGCGGAAGCGGAGGCGCTTGAGGCGGGTTTCTCGATCCATGACGGGCTTTCCCAACGGCAGGCGGACGGCTGCACGCCAGGGCGCGGCCGACACGGGGTTGATCACGAGCCCGGCAGATAGGGATGCCGCCGTCGAAAGGCCAGCGTGGTCTTACGGGTAGAAATGTGGAAGGCTTGTTAACCGAGGGCGGCTAGGGTCGACTCCTCTTTGGGGTATAAGGCTAGGGTACGATGACGGATACTTTGACCAACAAGCTGCGCTTCGTGATGCTGAAGTCGATTAATGGCGAGCCGATGATCGTCAACATCGCGTCGGTGCGCACGGTCACCACGATCAACATGGCGGGTGAGGATGTCGGCGTCATTTCGTTCGGCAAGGATCATGAAGTGGTGATCGGTTCGTCGGTGCCGGAAGTCGTGAAGGCGATCGAAGCCGCGCTCGCCAGCCACAGCCCGATCTTCCTCAACGCCTGAACCACGGCAAGGGCGCTGCGGCCGGCGCAGCGCCATTTGTCAGCCGCGCCGCCGCACGATAGGGCGGCGCGATGCGTCCCGAGCTTCTCAACCCATTATTCGCCGAAGTCACTGCGCTGAAGGGCATCGGCCCGGCGCTGGCCAAGCCGATGGAAAAGCTGGGGCTGGCGCGGGTGGTAGACGTCGCCTTCCACCTGCCGACCGGATTCGTCGATCGAATCCCGCGCGACGAACTCGACATGGCCGATTCGGGCAAGGTGATCGCGATCACGCTCACGCCCGTGCAATATCGCTTCGGCGGCGGGCCACGCTCGCCGGCGCGGGTGCAGGCGGTCGATGCGCACGGCAACCACGTCTCCCTCGTCTATTTCGGCGGCAGCTCGGGCTGGGCCAAGAAGCTGCTGCCGCTGAACGAGCCGCGCTGGGTCTCGGGCAAGCTCGAACATTATGGCCAGGACCTGCAGATGGTCCACCCGGACCATGTCCTGCCGCTCGACCAGGTCGAGAGCGTCGGCGGGCGCGAGGCGATCTATCCGTGTTCGGAAGGCATCACCTCCAAGCGGATCGCTGCGCTGGCCGCGCAGGCGATCGAGCGCGCGCCTGAACTCCCCGAATGGATCGAGCCCAGCCTCAAGGCGCAGAAGGGCTGGCCTGACTGGCGCGAGGCGATCGCGCGTATCCATGCCGACCCGGCCGACGCCAAGGCGCGCGAGCGGCTCGCCTATGACGAGGTGTTCGCCAACCAGCTCGCGCTGCTGCTGGTCCGCGGCGAGGCGCGGGCGAAGCGGGGCCGTGCGCTCGCCGGCGACGGGCGGCTGCGCGACAAGCTGAAGCTGCCCTATGCCCCCACCGGCGCGCAGAGTCGCACCATCGCCGAGATCGAAGGCGACATGGCGCAGACCCAGCCGATGCTGCGGATGCTGCAGGGCGATGTCGGCTCGGGCAAGACGCTGGTCGCGACGATGGCGCTGCTGATCGCCGCCGAAGCGGGCGCGCAGGGCGCGCTGCTGGCGCCGACCGAAATCCTCGCCCGGCAGCATTACGAGACGCTCAGCCGCACGCTGGGCCCGATCGGCGTGAACGTCGCCATCCTCACCGGCCGCGACAAGGGCAAGGCGCGCGAAGCGACGCTGATGGGGCTGGCGGCGGGCGAGATCGACATCCTGATCGGTACGCACGCGATCTTCCAGGAAGGCGTGACCTATCGCGACCTCGGGCTGGTGGTGGTGGACGAGCAGCACCGCTTCGGCGTCGCCCAGCGGATGATGCTCCAGGCCAAGGCGGAGCGTCCGCCGCACCTGCTGGTGATGACTGCCACGCCGATCCCGCGCACGCTGACGCTCGCCCAATATGGCGAGATGGATGTCAGCCGGCTCGACGAGATGCCGCCGGGGCGCCAGCCGATCGAGACCAGCGTGATCTCCGAGGAGCGGCTGGGCGAAGTCGTCGGCGGGCTCGGACGGCATCTGGCGAACGGCGGGCAGGCCTATTGGGTGTGCCCGCTGGTCGAGGAGAGCGAGAAGAGCGACCTCGCCGCCGCAGAGGCGCGTGCGGCCGAGCTGCAGGCGCACTTCGGCGACAAGGTCGGGCTGATCCACGGCCGGATGAAGGGGCCGGAGAAGGACGCGGTGATGGCGCGCTTCTCGGCCGGGGAGCTCGGCGTGCTGGTCGCGACCACGGTGATCGAGGTCGGCGTCGACGTGCCCAACGCCACGCTGATCGTGATCGAGCATGCCGATCGCTTTGGCCTGGCCCAGCTCCACCAGCTGCGCGGCCGGGTCGGGCGGGGCGGGGGGCGCTCGGTCTGCGTGCTGCTCCGCGGCAACCACCTCAGCGAAACGGCGCGCGCGCGGCTGGCGCTGATGCGCGAGAGCAATGACGGCTTCCGCATTGCCGAGGAGGATCTGCGGCTGCGCGGGGCGGGCGAGCTGCTCGGCACCCGCCAGTCGGGCGACATGCAATTCCGCCTTGCCGAGCCGGACATGCTGGGGGCCTTGCTGCCTGCAGCCAATGGCGATGCGAGGCTGCTGGTCGATCGGGACGGCGGGCTCAAGGGCGAGCGGGGGAGGGCGGCGCGGGTGGCGCTGTACCTGTTCGAGCGCGATGCGGCAGTCGGGTTGCTGCGCGCCGGCTGATCAGCGGGTGCGCAGCGCCGCGACGAGGGGCACATAGTCGGCGGAGGCGATCGGCTGGAGGAACTGGCAGCCGACCCGCCCGCCCAATGCCCAGCGGACCTCCGCGCCGATTTCGCCGACGACGGGCAGCTGGATGCGGAGCAGATCGCCGGCCTCGAACGGCGCCTCGCAGCGCGCCATCAGCCCCTGCGGCGAGACGTTGACGATCAGGAAGGCGACGGGACGCGCGTCCGGGCCCACCGCACGGGTGCGGTGTTCGACTTCGTCGCGATGCACCAGACGATCGTCGGCGCTCGCCAGCTTGGCACCCGTCACGCTCACACGCCCCTCTCCACACACTGGAGGACCGTGAACACGGTAACCCGGATCAGTGAACAGGTGCCGAACGAGGCTGGTAAACGCGGCGTTAGCCCTGCGGCGTCAGCAACCCGTGATGCTTCTTGCCGGCCGAGACGCGGACCTCGCCCGAGACCGCGATCGCCGCTGCCTCATCGTCGATCTTCTCGCCCTCGACGCGCGCGCCGCCGCCCTTGATCAGGCGCCGGGCCTCGCCCTTGGAGGCGCAGAAACCCAGCCCGACCAGCGCATCGACCACGCTGATGCTGCCGCCGCTCACCGCCAGCGTCGGCAGCGCGCCGCCCGCGGCACCTTCCTCGAAGGTCTTGCGTGCGGTCTCGGCGGCTTCCTCGGCAGCGGCGCGGCCGCGACACATCGCGGTGGCCTCGTTGGCGAGGATCTTCTTCGCCTCGTTGATCTCGGCGCCTTCCAGCGCTTCCAGCCGGGCGATCTCGTCGAGCGGCAGATCGGTGAACAGCCGCAGGAAGCGGCCGACGTCGCGATCGTCGGTGTTCCGCCAGAACTGCCAGTAATCATAGTGCGGCAGCTGGTCCGGGTTGAGCCACACCGCGCCGGACATGGTCTTGCCCATCTTGCCGCCGTCCGCCGTGGTGATCAGCGGGGTGGTGACGCCGTACACCTCGGTGCCGTCGACGCGGCGCGACAGCTCGATGCCGTTGACGATATTGCCCCACTGGTCCGATCCGCCCATCTGCAACCTGCAGGCGGATCGCCGCGACAGCTCCAGGAAGTCATAGCCCTGGAGGATCATGTAGTTGAATTCGAGGAAGCTCAGCGACTGCTCGCGATCGAGCCGCAGCTTGACCGAATCGAAGCTCAGCATCCGGTTGATCGAGAAATGCCGGCCGATGTCGCGCAGGAACGGGATGTACTCGAGCTTGTCGAGCCACTCGGCATTGTCCATCATCACCGCGTCGGTGGGGCCATCGCCGAAGGTGAGGAAATTCTCGAACACCGTCTTGATCGAGGCGATGTTGCTGCCGATCGCGTCGAGCGTCAGCATCTTGCGGGCTTCGTCCTTGAAGCTCGGGTCGCCGATCTTGCCGGTGCCGCCGCCCATCAGCACGATCGGCTTGTGGCCCGCCTGCTGGAGGCGGCGGAGCAGCATGATCTGCACCAGGCTGCCGACGTGCAGCGACGGCGCGGTGGGATCGAAGCCGATATAGCCGGGCACGATCTGCTTGGCGGCGAGCGCGTCGAGGCCCTCGGCGTCGGTCACCTGGTGGATGTACCCGCGCGAGGCGAGCAGGCGGAGCAGATCGGAGCTGTATTCGGTCATGGTGCGAGGGCGCATAGCCAATGCGGGCGCCCGCGTCATCCCCGGCCGCTCAGTCCTGGGTCTGCAGTTCCCAGCTGGCGTGCTGGACGTCGTGGCGCTTCGACAGGTGCGCGATGATGCTGTCGAGCTCGGCATCGAGCGCCGCCGTGGAGACGAGGCGGGCGCGCAGCTCGATCCGATCATGCGGGCGCTCGATCTTCTCGATCTCCGCCACGGGGTAGCGCATCAGCTCCAGGTGATCGGTCAGCAGGTCGCGCAGCCGATCGACCTCGGCAGGGACGGTGGTGAGGGTGACGAAATAATGCGCCTCCACCTGGCCGCCCGCGAGCGGCACCCGGTTGATCGCGTTGACGATCGGCCGCAGCAGCGTGTTGCCCGCGATCACGAATATCGCGAGCGTCGCCGCCTCCGCCGCCATGTCGCTGCCCGCGCAGGCGCCTACCGCCGCCGAGCACCACAAGGTCGCCGCGGTGTTGAGCCCGCGGACGTTCATGCCCTCCTTCATGATCACGCCCGCGCCGAGAAAGCCGATGCCCGAAACGACATAGGAGATCACCCGCACCGCCTCGAGATCGCCGGCAATGCGCTGGGCGAGATCGACGAACGCCGCCGAGCCGAGCGCCACCAGCGCGTTGGTGCGCAGGCCCGCGGTGCGCTGGCGGAACTGCCGCTCCGCGCCGATCGCGGCACCCAGGAGGAGCGCAAGGCTGTAGCTGAGCAGCGTGTCGAGGTAGGCGGCCAGGTGGAAGGTATGGAGGAACTTCATGGCTGCGGCTGTACGCAGCTTTTGTTGCGTCGCCATGGCTTTTCTGGCGGTGCTGACGGCCCGTTGCGCTGCCTGTGAGCGCGGCGGCGCGCGCGCTGGCTGCTGACGCGCGCGGCGTGCCGCGGTAGAGGGTGGCTATGGAATGCTCGCTGCTGCCGCACTCGGCCACATCGCCGCACTTGATCCGCACGGTCCACTGCAGGCTCCAGCGCGACGCCGCGGCGCTTCACTTGCTCTACTCGGTCGCAGGCGCGCCGGGTGCATTGCTACTGCCGAGCCCCGCGACGCCTGCGCGGACCGGTGGGCTGTGGAAGACCACCTGCCTCGAATTGTTCGTGGCGGATGCCGGCGGCGCCTATCGCGAGTTCAACTTCGCGCCCTCGGGGCAATGGGCGGCCTATGGCTTCACCGCGCGCCGCCAGGACATGGCCCCGCTCGCCATGCCGGTGCCACCGACGATCCAGCTGACGGAGGCGGGCGATATGACGTGCATTTCCGTCCACCTGCCCAATATCGGCATCGATGCGCTCCGTCTCGGTATCACCGCGGTCATCGAGGAGAAGGACGGCACCAAATCCTATTGGGCGCTGCGTCATGGCGGCGATGCGCCGGATTTCCACGATCCCGATTGCTTTGTGGTGCAACTGCCGCCAGCAGACTGACATGCATTTCGGAATCGATCGCCTTCTCGCCGAACCTGATCTTCGCGCGCCCCTGCAGGGCAAGCGCGTGGCGCTGCTTGCCCATCCCGCTTCGGTCACCGCAGACCTGACCCACAGCCTCGACGCGCTGGTGGCCGCCGGCGTGGCTATCTCGGCGGTGTTCGGCCCCCAGCACGGCGTGCGCGGCGACCTGCAGGACAATATGATGGAGTCGCCGGACTTCACCGATCCGCAGTACGGCGTGCCGGTGTTCAGCCTGTACGGTGAGGTCCGCCGCCCGACCGAGGCGTCGATGGCGACGTTCGACGTGATGCTGGTCGACCTCCAGGATGTCGGCTGCCGCATCTACACCTTCGTGACGACGCTGCTCTATGTGCTCGAAGCGGCCGCCAAGCACGGCAAGGCGGTGTGGGTGCTCGATCGCCCCAATCCCGCCGGCCGGCCGGTCGAGGGGTTGACGCTGCTGCCGGGCTGGGAGAGCTTCGTCGGGGCAGGGCCGATGCCGATGCGCCACGGCATGACGCTGGGCGAGCTCGGCCACTGGTTCATCGCGCATTATGGCCTCGACGTGGACTATCGCGTGATCGCGATGCAGGGTTGGCAGCCGGAGGCGGGCCTGGGCTATGGCTGGCCGGCCGAGCGCCTCTGGATCAACCCGAGCCCCAACGCCGCCAACGTCAACATGGCGCGCGCATATGCCGGCACGGTAATGCTCGAAGGAACGACGCTGTCCGAGGGCCGCGGCACCACGCGCCCGCTCGAGCTGTTCGGCGCGCCCGACATCGATGCACGCGCGGTGATCGCCGAGATGCAGCGCCTCGCCCCCGAATGGCTCGTCGGTTGCACCCTGCGCGACATGTGGTTCCAGCCGACCTTCCACAAACATGTCGGCCAGCTCTGCGCCGGCGTGTTCCTCCATGCCGAGGGGCCGCGCTACGACCACCAGGCCTTCCGCCCGTGGCGCGTGCAGGCGCTGGCGTTCAAGGCGATCCGCGCGCTGTACCCGGACTATGACCTCTGGCGTGATTTCCCTTACGAATATGTGTTCGACAAGCTGGCGATCGACGTGATCAACGGCGGCCCGGGCCTGCGGGAATGGGTCGATGATCCCGCCGCGGTGCCCGCCGATCTCGACGCGTTGATCCTGCCCGACGAAGCGGCCTGGATTGCGGCACGCCAACCGCACCTGCTCTACTGATGGAGGGCTCGATGGTGGCACCCGAACGCGCGCTCTGCGGCCTGATCTTCGCGGTGGAGGAGGCGCAGGATCGCCCCGGCACGCTGGTCGCCAGCCTGCCGTTCGGCGGCATGACCCTACTCGAATATCAGATCCGCCTGCTCGCCGGGATCGGCGCCGAACAGGTGCTGGTCGCGGTCGGCAAGGTGACCCCGCAGTTCCTCGGCGCGATCGAGCGGGCGGGGCGCGGGCGGCTGAAGGTCGACATCGTCCGCTCGGCCGAGGAAGCGGCGGAGAAG
Source organism: Sphingomonas sp. 22176 (assembly GCF_052045505.1). Lineage (NCBI taxonomy): Bacteria > Pseudomonadati > Pseudomonadota > Alphaproteobacteria > Sphingomonadales > Sphingomonadaceae > Sphingomonas > Sphingomonas sp. 22176. The sequence goes on from NZ_JBQEPL010000003.1 coordinate 223,747, forward strand.
GTGCTGCGCGACGCCGATGTGCTCGTGCTGGCCGACGGGCTCGTCACCATCGATCCGGTGATGGAGCGGATGGCTGCCGAACCCCATGCCGCGCTGCTGGTGACCGACGATACCGAGTCGCCCGCTGCGATCGAGCGGCTCGACATGCGCCATTGCTGGGCCGGCATCGCCCGTATCGAGACGCGGCATCTGGCACACATTGCCAACATGCCGGAGGATTACGACTTCCAGTCGGCGCTGCTCCGCGTCGCGGCACAGTCGGGCGCGCTGCAGGTGCCGCTGGCGCCGGGCTGGGCCCGCGCGGGCCATGCGGTGGAGCGGAGCGGCGAGGGGCTCGCGGCGCGCAACGACGCGGTGCTGGTGGCGCTGAGCGACCGCCGCACGCTCTGGGCCGATCGTTGGGTGTTCAGCCGCGCCGCCCGGCTCGTGCTGCCGCAGATGATGGCGCGCAACATCCCCGATTGGGCGCCGCTCGCGCTCGGTGGCGTGGTTTCGGTCGCATCGCTGCTCACCGTGCTGGCGGGCTGGGAAGGGGGCGGCGCGCTGGTTGCGCTGCTCGCGACGCTCGCGTTTGCGACCGCCGCCTCGCACGCGGCGCTGCGCGGTGAGGAGCCGCGCGCGCGGCAGATCGAAGCCGCGATCCTCGGCCTGTTCGTGCTGCTGCTGGCAGCGGGCGGCTGGCGCGAGTTCCGCGCGATCGGCAACGCGACCCCGCTGCTGCTGGCGGCGGGCGGGGTGGGGTTGCAACTGCTCGCCGAGCGCGTGCCGGTGCAGCGCCGGCGCTGGTGGGCGAACGCGGCGGCGCAGATGCTCGTCTTCACCCCCTTCGCGCTGATCGGGCATGCGACGCTGGGGCTGGCGGCGGTGTCGGTCTACGCCTTCGCGACGCTCACCGCGGCGATCGAAAGCCTGCGCGGCAAGTCTTAGCCTCCGATTAAGCTACCGGCGCTATGACCTTGGTACATGGCGCAAGGCGCTCCCGAACCGCGTGGTGGCCCGGCCATCGACGCCCAGGATCTGCTGGCGCGCGCCGGGGCAGCGGAGGCGCACGAACGCGCGCTGGGCGCAGCGACGGCGCGCGACCTGGCGATCCCCGAAAACCTGCGGCTGGACGAGCGTACGCGCACGGCGATGCTGATCGCGCTCGAGCAGATCGTCGGTTCGATCGAAGCCAGCCTGCGCCGCGCGGTGGTACCGGAGGGCTTTCCCGGCATCGGCCCGACGCTGCCGCTGCTACACACCGCCGGGCTGGCGGCGGACGGGGTGCTGGTGCACGAGCTGCTCGCCCGTATCCGCCTCGACCAGCTCGCAGCGGGCCTGCCGCACCGCGCGGCGGAGCATCCGGCACGTCCCAGCCTGCTCGGCCGACTCGCCGAGCACCCCGCGCCCGAATTGTCGGAGGCCGCCCGGGCGCTGCTGCTCGCCGAGAGCCGCGCGCGGAGTCCTGAAGCGGGACGGTGGCGACTGCCGTTCACCTTGCACCAACGGCTGCTTTGGTGGGTTGCATCCGCCATGCGCGAGCAGGCGGGAACCTTGGCGGGCGTGGCACTGGACGAGGCGCTTTGCGCCGCGGTCGCGGCCGAATGCGCGCTTGCAGCGCGTTACGCCGAGGAACAGCTGGAGGCAGTGGCGCTGCGCCTCGCCACCGCGATCGCGCCCGAACCACGCGAACGCGCCCGGGTACTGCTGGAGGCCCTGCGGGACCGGCACGTGTCTCTCTTCCTGGCATCCCTGGCCCAAGCCGCGCGCATTGCCTTTGCTGATGCGCGCGCGCTACTGCTCGATCCCGGCGCCGAGCGGCTGATGCTGGTGCTGCACGCGCTGGAGTTGCCGCGCGGAGCCATCGCCGAACTCTGCTTCCTGCTCAGCGATGCTGATCCCCGGCGCGATCTCGCTGCGATGGCGGACATGATCGACATGCTTGCGACGGTTGACGTGGCGCGAGCCCGCGAGCTGCTCGCCGACCTGCGGCTGCCCTCGGACTATCGCGAGGCACGCGCCGCGCTGCGCGGGATGCCGGCGCGGTGATCGCGGTTCCGTCGCTCGATCCGGTCGTGCCGCTGGCGGTGGCGCGACTGGATGCCAGCGGGCGGCTGATCGACGCCGAGCCCCGGCTGCGCGCGCTCAACGATCGAGCGGGCGGCGAAATCGGCGCGCCGCTGGCGCTACCCGGCGTCGCCGCGGTGGCGCAGCTCGCCTATCGGCTGGGCATCGCCATCTCGCGCAGTGTCGTCGCGGCGGACGGTGAGGAAGAAATCGATCTCTGGGTGCGCGCTGCACCGGATCGCGGTGGCGTGCGGCTCGAAGTCAGCGGCTGGCGTGCGCGACCGGCCTGGCGTCCGGCCGGCGATCCCGCACGCGACGGCGATTTCCTCCGCGCCGCGGGCGACTGGCTGTGGGAAACCGATGGCGCGCTGCGGCTGACCTTCCTCTCGCCCGAAGCGGGTCAACGCCATGGCTTCGACATTCGCGAGATGCTCGGCCAGCCGCTCACCCGGCTGTTCGCGCTGGCGCAGGACGATGCCGGGCAGCTGCCGATCCTCTCGGCGGTATCCGCCCAGGCGCGATTCGACGGCCAGCGTGCCGAGGTGCGTGGGACCGGACGTATGGTGCGGCTCGCCGCGACGCCCCGGCACGATCCGCTGGGCCGCTTCGCCGGGTTCATCGGCGCGGCGCGGGTGCTGGAGGGGGAAGGGGCCGACTCGCCGCGGCCCGTCCCGCCGGTCGCCGGGACCGGCTTTCCGCGCGCATTCGGCAGACGGCTGGAGCGGGCATTGCGCGGGCCGCTCGCGCGGATCATCGCCAATGCCGATGCGATCGGCGTGCAGGGCGAAGGGCCGATCCGCGGCGATTATGCTGGCTATGCCGGGGATATCGCCAGCGCTGGACGGCATTTGCTCGCGCTGGTCGAGGATCTGGTCGACCTTCAGGCGATCGAGCGCGACGATTTCGCGACCACGCGGTCGACCATCGACCTGGCCGATGTCGCGCGCCGTGCGGCGGGGCTGCTGGCGATGCGGGCGGGCGAGGCGGGGGTCCGCATAGACCGCCCCGGACCCGATGCGGTGCTGCGGGTGCGCGGCGAGTTTCGCCGGGCGCTGCAGGTGCTGGTCAATCTGATCGGCAACGCGCTGCGCTACAGCCCGCGCGGTGCCGCGGTATGGATCCGGCTGGAGAGTGAAGGCGGGATGGGCTGTGTGATCGTCGCCGATCAAGGCAAGGGCATCGCGCTCGAAGACCAGGTGCGCATTTTCGAGAAGTTCGGCCGCGTCGATCCGACCGAGCCGGGCGGGAGCGGGCTGGGGCTCTATATCGCGCGGCGTCTGGCCCGCGCGATGGGAGGCGATCTGATTGTCGACAGTGCGCCCGGCATGGGCGCGCGCTTCGTGCTGATGCTGCCGCTGGTCGAGGATCCGGAGCGCCCGCCTCCTCCTGCGGGCGCTCCCTGAGCCGTCAGCGGCGACGGCAGACTTCGATGCGGCGGCCGTGGTGCCATTCGTCGAAGCAGACGGTGCGGCTGCGATAGCCATAGCCGCCGCGGTCCCAACCCGGACGCCCGCGATCCCAGCCATGGTGGCGGCCGCGATCCCAGCCGCGATGGCGCTCCCAGCGGTCGTGGCGATCATGGCGATCCCAGCGGCGCTCGTCATGGTCACGGTAGCGCCAGTCCTGCGCCTGCGCGGCCGTGGCGCCGACCAGGCCGGTGGCGACGAAGCCGGCGGTAGCGATCCATTGAACCAGTTTCATCGGTGAGTCCTTTCTCGTGTCGATGAAGCAGGATTAGGCGAGTCGAGGCGTCCAGAGCCTGAACTGGTTTGTAGGCGAGGGTTCATCTTCGGATCATGCCCGTCCCCCGCTGCGATGCGGTAAATCAGCAACACCAGGGGCTTTTGAAAATTGCAGTACTACACAGTACGATTTTAGCTTGACGTTACGGCGCCCGGGCGTAGAGAAAGCTGCATACCGTAACGATCCGCGCCGTTTTGAAAGCGTGGGTTCAGGGAGCCGGGATATACCCGGCGGCCTCGTAGCGGGACGATGGGGGGGATCCTCCACCGTTCGGGTGCGGGAACAGGTGGAACATATTTTTGCGGAACGGCCGGCGACGCCGCACAGCGTCGACCAGGGAGGCCTGCAGCCGCAGCGTACAGGAGTGCAGGCGATGGCGTATCTTGATCTTTCCGGCTTCGATCGGCAGCCCGTCACGACCCCGTCGACTGCAGCGCTGACCCCGCTGGAATGGCAGGTCGTGGCGATCGCGCAGCGCGATCGGCTGTCCTCGCTCGAAGCTCCGAGCCGCTGGGCGCGCTTCCTCACGATCTTCTTCGGCGGTGATCGCGCCAGCCCGCGCTTGGCCGACTCCAAGCTGGAGGCGCTGCGCCGTATCGCGGTGCTCGCCTGGCACAAGGGCTATGCGCTGCCGAAGCAGGAAATTGCCGACTTCCATGCCTCGGGCTATTCGCTCGAGCATCTCGAGCTGCTGCTCGCCCGGGTGAGCGAGGGCCGTTCGGCCCTCAACGAGGGGCGCGCCCGCTAAGCGCGGACGCGCTGTTTCCCCGCTTACTGCTGCTTCTTTTCCTGGTTCTCGCTGTCGGCGTTGCGATCGATGCGCGACGTCATGCCGGTGGCGGCTGCGTCCGACTCGGTCTGCTCGCGGTCGCTGAACGGCTTCGGCTTCTCGGTCGGCGTCGCTTCCGGCACCGGCGCGGCGTTGACCGGCTCGGCGGTGGCGGGTTCCTGAGTCGAGACGTTCACGTCGGCCGGGGTCTCCGGCACGGTGATTTCGGTGACGTTGGCGTCGGGCGCGCTCGGGGCCTCGTCCTTGCTGCCGCAAGCGGCGAGGGTGAGGCCGGCGCTGGCCAGGATCGCGAAAGTGCGCAGCTTCATCAGTATTTCCTTGGCGTTCGGGTTCAGGAGGCGGTGGCGACGCTGACCGCCGCACGCGATTCGATCTTCTCGGCGAGCAGCTTGTCCCAGTTATAGGGATCGTCGCGGAAGTTCATCGTGCCGTCACCGCTCGCGAATGCGGTCCAGTAGAGCAGATAGACCGCGACCTGGTCGGCATCGGCAAGGCGGACGCGCACCGTCTTGGTGCCTTCCAGCTGCGCGGCGATCGCCTCGGGCTGCCAGTTCGGATCGTTCTTGAGCAGCAGCTCGGCCAGCGGGCCCGGCTTTTCCAGGCGGACGCAGCCATGGCTGTCGAGCCGGCTATAGCTGTTGAAGCCCGACTGGACCGGCGTGTCGTGCAGATACACGGCGTAAGGATTGTCGAAATCGAACTTGTAGCGGCCGAGCGCGCTGCGCGGGCCCGATTCCTGCTGCAGGCGGCGATCCGGCCCGGTGCCGATCACGCGGTAGCCATGCGCCTTCAGATAGGCCTCGCCCTTGGGCCACAGCTCCTTGGCGGCGATGCCGCTGGGCACGTTCCACGGCGGATTGAGCACGATCGAGTGGATGCGCGACTGCAGCATCGGCGTCTCGTTGCCCGGGCGGCCGGTGACTGCCTTCATCGAGGCGATCGGGCTGTCGCCCTCGAACACGGTCATCACCGCCGCGGCGATGTTCACCTGGATGCGCTTGGCCGGCAGCGTCTGCGGCAGCCAGCGCCAGCGCTCCATGTTCGCCATGATCTGGCGGACGCGCGCCTCGACCGGCACGTTGAGCGCGGCCAGGGTGCCGGTGGAGACGACGCCGGTCGGACGCAGGCCGTAGCGGCGCTGGGCGCGGAGCACGGCCTCCTGCAGATCCTGGTCGAACACGTCGCCGCTCGCCGAGACCTGCTTGTCCTCGACGGCGAGGCGCTTGCGCAGCGCCTTCACCCGCGCGCCGCTGGCGCCCTTGGCGAGATCGGGCCCCGGTGCCAGCTTCGGCCAGCCACCCGAGGTGAGGATCGCGCGATAGGCGACCAAGCCCTTTTCCAGCCCGTCATAGCCGGCATAGGGCGGCGGCAGCGAGCGGATCCAGGCGGCGAGACGATCGCGCTTGACCGCATCGGCAAAGCCGGGCGTGGGATCGAACGGGGCGGGGCGCAGGCCCCAGTCGTTGATGAAGTCGCTCGAATCGAGCCGGCCCGAATGGACGGCGCGCGCATAATCCAGCGCGGCGCGGGCCATGCCGTCGCTGTCATTGGGCAGGGTGACCGTGCTCGTCATGCGGCGCAGGCCCTGCGACAGGCCGGCATCGGTGAGCAGCTGGCGCAGCTCGGCGATCTGCTTGGTGCTGAGCGTGGGCAGCGGGGCCGCGGCCACCAGCGGGGCGGGGACGAGCGGCGTCGGCTGCGCCTGGGGCGTCTGCGCCGGGCGCGGCGTCTGCACCGCCGGGGTCTGGCTTTGCGGCGTGCGCTGGGCAGCCGGCCGGGGGTTCTGGGTCTGCACCTGGCTCACGGGTGTCGGCGTCGGCTGCGTGGCGGGGGTGGGGCTGGCCTTGGGTTTGGGAATCAGCCGGAATTGGGCCATGGCGGGAGAGGCGATCGCGCTCGCCAGCGCCACTATTGCTACCCCCTTTTTCAGCACCAACTTCGTTCCCACCGGCTTCTTCACTTCGTCCACGCGCAATACTCCACTCGCCGCGTCGTTTATCAACGCATCGGCCTATAGGCGATGCCCGTACGAACATGCGAGAAGGAAAACCCATCCCCGCTCAGCTTGACTTTTGCCAACGTTGTCGGGAAGCGTCGCGCCCACACGCCACCAGGGCAGGAGAGGGATCGCTTGGCAACCGCACGTTCGACGCACACCACGCTGGCATTCGCCGCGGTAACAACGCTGTTCTTCGCCTGGGGGTTCATCACCTCGCTGGTCGATCCGCTCGTCGCAGCGGTGAAGGGCATCTTCACGCTCACCAATCTGCAGGCGCAGGCGAGCGCCTTCGCCTTCTTCTTCGCCTATTTCGTCGTCTCGCTGCCCGCAGCGGCGCTGGTCTCGCGCCTCAAGGCGGTGCCGTCGATCCTGCTGGCTTTGTGCACCATGGCGGTCGCCTGCCTGATCATGCTGACCGCAGCCAATCTCGCCAATTACTGGCTGGTGCTGCTCGGTCTGTTCGTGCTGGCAAGCGGCATCACCGTGCTGCAGGTCGCGGCGAACCCGCTGGCGGCGGCGCTCGGCGATCCGCAGCGCAGCCATTTCCGGCTGGTGCTGAGCCAGACCTTCAACTCCTTCGGCACCTTCCTCGGCCCGCTGCTCGGCGCGCATCTGTTCCTCAAGGGCGTCGAGGTAAAGTCGGGCGCGGTCGTCGATCCGGCGGTCCGCGCCGAGGCGCTGGCGGGCATCGATACCGCCTATCTGTGGATCTGCGGCCTGATCCTCGCACTGGCGGTGTTCTTCTTCCTCAGTCGCCGCGTCGTCAGCGATGCCGCGCCTGCGCACAAGGGCACCACGGGCCTGTTCGACGCCTTTTCGTCGCGCTGGGCGCTGTTCGGCGCGCTGGGCATCTTCCTCTATGTCGGCGCCGAAGTTTCGATCGGCACGCAGATGGCGCTGTTCCTCAACGACAACAGCATCTGGGGCCAGTCCGATGCGCCGTTCGGGGTGCCGATCCTCGGTACGCTGATGGGCAGCGACGGCGTCCACGGCGTTTCGCTCCAGGAGGCCGGCAAAGCGGTTGCCTTCTATTGGGGCGGGGCGATGGTCGGTCGCGCGCTCGGCTCGCTGCTGCTCACCCGCGTTCGCGCCGACAAGCTGCTGGCGCTGTTCACCGTGATCGCGGCGGCGATGTGCCTCTATGTCGTCGCGGTCGGCGGCGTCACCGCGGGCTTCGTCGCGCTGTCGATCGGCCTGTTCAACTCGATCATGTTCCCGGTGATCTTCACGCTGACGCTCGAGCGTTCGGGCGCCAGCGAGGAGGCGACCTCAGGCCTGCTCTGCACCGCGATCGTAGGCGGCGCGCTGCTGCCGCTGCTGGTCGGCAAGGTGGCGGATCTGCACGGCTATGCCTTCGCGCTGATCGTGCCGGCGCTCTGCTACGTGGTGCTGTGCGGCTTTGCGATCGCCGCGGGCCGCGCCAAGCCGGTACGCGCCGGCGGCGGCGCTTCGCTGCACTGATAGGCAAGGGCCGAGCGGGGTTTGACGCTCCTGCAGCGTTGCGCCACGCTCGGCCCCAACGACCTACGCTATCTCCAGGAGAATCGGGATGTCCCTCCGCCGCCGTTCGCTGCTCGCCGGCGCGCTTGCGCTGCCCCTCGTCGCCCGCGCGCAGACGCAGGAAAGTTACGAGCAGCGCAAGGAGCGCCTGTTGCACGAGGATTTTCCCGAACTCAGCCGCTACGCCGCCGACAATGCCCGCATCCTCGCGAGCGGGGAGAAGGTGAACATCGTCTTCATGGGCGATTCGATTACCGAGGGCTGGAAGGGCAAGCGGCCGGGTTTCTTCACTGCCGGCCGCGTCGGGCGCGGCATCAGCGGGCAGACGACGCCGCAGATGGTGCTGCGGATGATGGCCGATGTCGTCCACCTCAAGCCGCGCTTCGTCCACATCATGGCAGGCACCAACGACATCGCCGGCAATACCGGCAAGATGACGCGCGCACAGAGCTATGACAATTTCCGCATGATGACCCAGATCGCCAAGGCGAACGGCATCGGCGTGATCCTCGCCTCCATTCCCCCCTCGGATCATTTCCCCTGGCGTCCGGGGCTCGACGTGCTCGGCCCGATTCGCGAGATGAACGCCTGGCTGCGGGACTATGCCAAGGCCGAACGGCTGACCTGGGTGGATTACACCCCCGTGCTGGCCGATGCGAAGGGCGCGATGAAGCCCGGTCTCGCCTCGGACGGCGTCCATCCGACCGAAGCCGGCTATGACGCGATGGCGACGGTGATCGAGCCGATCCTGAAGGCCCGCCACGCGTGAAGCAGTTGCTCGGCACGGCGGCGCTGCTGATCGCGGCTCCGGCCGCCGGGCAAACGCTGGAAGTGGTGTCCCCCGACGGCGCCAACCGCGTGGTGGTGGCGCTCGATCGGCAGGGCGTGCCCAACTACACGGTGCAGCGGCGCGGCGAGCTGATCCTCGCACCCGCACCGATCGCGCTGGACCTCGATCGCGACATGATGGGCTGGGGCATGGCCGTCACCGGCAGCGAGGCGAGCAGCGCCGACACGCGCTACAAGATCGTGCTCGGCAAGGCGGCCGAGGGGCGCGATCGCTATAATCAGCGCATCATCCACCTGCAGGAGCGCGGCGGCGCCAGACGGCGGATGGACCTGATCCTGCGCGCCTATGACGACGGCATCGCCTTTCGCATGCTGGTGCCGGTGCAGCCGGCGACTGCGGCGGCGGTCGTGCGCTATGAACGCACCGGCTTCTATTTCCCACAGCCCTGGAAATGCTGGGGCTTCAATGTCGGCCGCTTCGGTTCGAGCCACGAAGGTGAGTTCGATCCCGTCGACACCACGCGGCTGCGCGACCACAATCTGTTCGACGTGCCCTTCGCTTGCGAGACGGGGAAGGGCGCCTTTGCCATCGCCGAAGCCGATCTGATCGACTTCGCCGCGATGTACCTTACGGGGCGCGGCGATGGCGGGCCGGGGCTGCAGGTGAAGCTCTCCCCCTCGCTCGACGACCCGCGCATCGCGGTGCACACCCGTATCGGCAGCCCGATCGTCACGCCGTGGCGCGTGGTGATGCTCGCCGACCGGCTCGGCGCGCTGCAGGAATCGACGCTGCTCACCAGCCTCTCCAGCCCGAGCCGGATCGAGGACACCAGCTGGATCCAGCCGGGCCTCACCAGCTGGGACTGGTGGAGCGGGCCCTCCATCGCCAAGCTCCCCGGCCAGCGCACCACGACGGCGGTGGCCAAGGCGTTCATCGACTTCGCCGCGGCGAACGGCATGCCCTATACGATGATCGACGAGGGCTGGTATGCCGGCGCCGGCGGTGGCGGGGTGCGGCGGCCGGGCGTCGACATCACCAAATGGGCCGATGCGATCAACCTCCAGGAAGTCGCCGACTATGCCCGCGCCAAGAAGGTGCGGCTGTGGCTGTGGGCGCACTGGCAGGCGCTCGACGAGCAGATGGAGGATGCGCTCGCGCTCTACGAGAAGCTCGGCGTCGCCGGCATCAAGATCGACTTCATGGAACGCGACGACCAGTGGATGGTCAACTGGTACCAGAAGCTGCTGGGTGCGGCCGCACGGCACCATCTGATGGTCGACCTGCATGGTGCCTTCGCGCCACGCGGGCTCACCCGTACCTGGCCCAATTTCGTGACCCAGGAAGGCGTGATGGGCGCCGAGTACAACAAGTGGAGCACGCGGGCTACCGCGGGCAACGACGTGATGCTCGCCTATACCCGCGGGCTGCTGGGTCCGATGGATTATACCCCCGGTGGCTTCCGCAACGTGGCGCCGGCGGATTTCCGGATGCGCGGCGACCTGCCGATGGTGCAGTCGACCCGGGCGCATGGGCTGGCGATGTATGTCGTCTTCCTCTCGCCGCTGCAGGCGGTGGCGGATAGCCCCGATACCTATGCGGCGAGCCCGGCGGGCTTCGACTTCCTTCGCCAGGTGCCGACCAGTTGGGACGAGACGCGGTTCCTCGCCGGGGAGACGGGTGCGTACATCGTTCTGGGCCGCCGCAAGGGGAAGGCCTGGTATCTCGGCGCCATGAACGACGAGAAGCCGCGGACGATCTCCGTCCCGCTCGATTTCCTCGGTGCGCACGGCGCCGAGGTGCGGATCTGGAGCGACGGTGCCGCGCCCGATGCGGTGGAGGTAGAAACCAAGCGCGTATCGCGGGAAGTGCCGCTGACGCTCAATCTCGCGGCGACGGGCGGGGCGGTGGCGGTGCTCCAGGAGCGCTGATTCGGGCACTTGATGCCTAGATTCTGCCGCATTTCGTCGCCTCGATTTCACCGTTCGACCGCATCTGTCGCAAAGTTCACCCAGGGTTCATGGCCCGATGGGTCTTTTCGGTCGCATGATTGTTGCATTGCAGCGCCCGGAAAACCCGAAGGGGAACGACATGCCGTTTCTGAAGAGCCCGGCTCGGTTCCTACTCCACTACGTCACGCGACGGCCGCTGGCCTTCGCGCTGCTTGCGCTGCTCGTGGTGGGCGGCGCCTCCAGCGCGGTCGGCGTGCAGTACGCGATGAAGCTGCTGATCGATTCGATGACGGTCGCGGCGCCCTCGCACACGGCGGTATATGTCGCGCTCGGGGCATTTGTCGGCCTGGTGGCGCTCGAGAACGGCCTGGTCCGCGGCGCGGCGATGTTGTTGTGCAACATCACCGTGGCGAGCGGAGTACGCATCCGGCTCGACATGTTCCACTATCTGACCGGCCACCATATCGGCTTCTTCCAGAACCAGCGCGGCGGCTCGCTCGGGCACCGCGTCGGCGCGCTGACGGGCTCGTTCCAGGCGCTCACCCACCGTATCCTGATGGAGATCACGCCCCCGCTGATCGCGTTCGGCGGCGCGCTGCTGATCTTCCTCGCGATCGACTGGCGCATGGCGGTGGCGATCACCGGCATCTTCGTCGCGGCGAGCACCGGCCTGGTCTTCCTCGGCATGCGCGGCGACAAATACCACAAGGCCTTTGCCCGCGCCGCCAGCGAGAGCGGCGGCGAGTTGGTCGACCTGGTCGGCAACATCGCCGCGATCAAGTCGTTCGGCGCCCGCCGCCGCGAGTCCGAGCGGCTCGCCGGCTTCTTCCAGACCGAGGCGGCGGCGCAGAAGCGCGGCTGGATGTTCGTCGAGCGGATCCGCGTGCTGCATGACGTCGCGCTGGTCATCCTCGTCGGCGGTGCGCTGGTCTGGGCGGTCGAGCGCTGGATCGCGGGTGGGATTACCGCGGGCGACGTCGTCGTCGTCAGCGCGATGACCTTCCGCATGCTCAACGGCTCGCGCGACCTCGCCATGGCGCTGATCGATACCAGCCAGCAGTTCAGCTATCTGCGCGAGACGCTGGAGATCGTCGGCGCCCCCCATGCGCTGGAAGACGCCCCCGACGCGGTGCCGCTGCAGGCGACCGAGGGCGAGGTGCGGATCGAGGGCCTGACCTTCGCACATCATCCCGGCCAGCCGGTGCTGCACGATCTCTCGCTGGAGGTCGCGCCCGGCCAGAAGATCGGCATCGTCGGCCCCTCGGGCGCCGGCAAGTCGACGATCCTCCAGCTCGTCCAGCGGCTGCACGATCCGCAGGCGGGACGCGTCCTGATCGATGGCCAGCCAATCGACCGGGTAACGCAGGACAGCCTGCACCAGGCAGTGGCCGTGGTGCCGCAGGAAGTGCTGCTGTTCCACCGCTCGATCCTCGAGAACATCCGCTTCGCCCGCCCCGACGCCACCGATGCCGAGGTCCGTGCCGCGGCCGAGGCGGCGCATTGCGCGGGCTTCATCGCGCTGCTGCCCAAGGGCTATGACACGATCGTCGGCGAGCGCGGGACCAACCTGTCGGGCGGCCAGCGCCAGCGCATCGGCATTGCCCGCGCGTTTCTCAGCAAGGCGCCGATCGTGCTGCTCGACGAGGCGACCTCGGCGCTGGACACTGGGTCGGAGATCGAGGTGCAGCAGGCGCTCGACGCGCTGATGGCGCACCGCACCGTGCTGGCCGTCGCGCACCGCCTCTCCACCGTGGTCGGTTTCGACCGGGTGATCGTGGTGGAGCATGGCCGTATCGTCGAGGACGGCGCACCGCTGTCGCTGCTGCGTGCGGGCGGGGCCTTCCAGCGGCTCTGGGCGCTGCAGGCCGAGGGCCTGGATGCACCGGTCGAGCGCCGCGAATTCCCCCGCTTCGTCGCCGGTACCGCTCTGCGGATGTTCGGCCTCGGCGCGCGCCCCCCGCTGCGGGTGGTGGAGCGGCAGGCTGCTGGCTGAGGCTGAAACGCTCCGCTCCCGAGCGATTTCGGCATCATCGCAGCCGGAACGGAGGGAGTGGCTGTCGCCAGGCCTGAGCATCGGTCGCTATACCGCTGGCGGGAAAGGGTCGCCCAAACACTCCGGCATCAACGGTGCCGCGTTCCGTTCAGAGGAGAGGGCAATGACTCAGGCAATTATTCAATATGCGTTCGACCCGAACTATGTGCTTGGTGTGCAGAATGTGCAGGCCGGTGCACAGGTGGTGATCCTGCAGCAATCGACGGTGACCAATCCGTCTCTGATCCTGTGGGACATCAACATGTTCAACCAGTATATCACGCTCGTCGCTAGCCAAGCGAGCCCCACGCCGCTGGTGCTTACGGCGCCGTCTGCGGCGGCGCAGACTCAACTGGTGGTAAGCAATCGCCAAGGGTCCAACAATCTGCAGCAATGGACCTTCTTCGGCTCGCAGAGCTTCATTTCTTCCGTTGGGGCACCCGGCATGGTTGTCGACGACCAGAGTCGCGGACTGCAGAACGGTAACCCCATTTGGCTCTATCCGAACAACGGCTCGCCCGCGCAGCAGTGGATCCTGTTTCCTGCGACGCTGCGATCGTTGGAAGAAGACCTCGCCGAACTCGAAAGCGCCTGACGCAGCCAGATGCCGCGACGGCTCCAACACGCAGTCGCGGCATACCGCATCGGAAAAAAGAAGACGGCGCCACCGCGGGAGCGGGGCGCCGTCTTTTTGTAACTACCGGGGCCGAAGCCCCGGAAGCTGCGCTTAGCGCTGGCTGACGGGCACGTAGTCGCGCTGCGTCGGGCCGGTGTAGAGCTGGCGCGGGCGGCCGATCTTCTGCTCGGGATCCGAGATCATCTCGTTCCACTGCGCCACCCAGCCGACGGTGCGGGCCAGGGCGAACAGCGCGGTGAACATCGTCGTCGGGAAACCGATCGCCGACAGGATCACGCCCGAATAGAAGTCGACGTTCGGGAACAGCTTCTTCTCGACGAAGTAATCGTCCTTCAGCGCCATTTCCTCGAGCTGCAGCGCCACCTCGAACACGGGGTCCGAAACGTTGAGCGACGCGAAGACTTCGCGCACGGTCTGCTGCATCACGGTCGCGCGCGGATCGTAGTTCTTGTACACGCGGTGACCGAAGCCCATCAGGCGGAACGGATCGTTCTTGTCCTTCGCGCGGGCGATGAACTCGGGGATACGCTCCGGACGGCCGATTTCGTGCAGCATGTTGAGCGCGGCTTCGTTGGCGCCGCCATGCGCCGGGCCCCACAGGCAGGCGATGCCGGCGGCGATGCAGGCGAACGGATTGGCGCCCGACGAACCGGCGAGGCGCACGGTCGAGGTAGAGGCGTTCTGCTCGTGATCGGCATGGAGGATGAAGATGCGGTCGAGCGCCTTCTCCACCACCGGGTTCACTTCATATTCCTCGGCCGGAACGCCGAAGGTCATGCGCAGGAAGTTGCCCGTGTAGCTCAGGTCGTTCTTCGGATAGAGGAACGGCTGGCCCACGCTGTACTTGTACGCCATCGCCGCGATCGTCGGCATCTTGGCGATCAGACGGTGCGACGCGATCATGCGCTGCGTCGGATCGGTGATGTCGGTCGAGTCGTGGTAGAAGGCCGAAAGCGCGCCGACCACGCCGCACATCACCGCCATCGGGTGCGCGTCGCGACGGAAGCCGCGATAGAAGGTCGCCAGCTGCTCGTGCAGCATGGTGTGGCGGGTGATCGTGCTCTCGAACTTGGTCAGCTCGTCCTGCGTCGGCAGCTCGCCGTTGAGCAGCAGATACGAGACTTCCATGAAGCTCGAATTCTCGGCCAGCTGGCCGATCGGGTAGCCGCGGTGGAGCAGCACGCCCTCGTCGCCGTCGATGAAGGTCAGGCCCGACTCGCAGCTCGCGGTCGAGGTGAAACCCGGATCGTAGGTGAAGGCGCCGGTCTGCGCGTAGAGCTTGCGGATATCGACGACGTCCGGGCCGGTGCTGCCCTTGAGGACGGGATATTCGACGTCTTTCCCCGCAACATGCAGTTTGGCGGTATCGCTCATGTAGTCGTCCTTTCCTTCGACCCGTTTTCAGGCGGGTGTACGCATCTGATCTGCGAAGCGGGGGAGAGCCCCCTCGGTTCCCGGCGTCGCCTGGGCGCCGAAGATAGCCGGAGAAGTTCGGCGGCCGGTTAACGCCGCAAGCAGCGGCTGCGCCATGTCGCCGGGCTTCCCGCCCGCTTTGTCGGCGACGGTGCGTACCGCCGCTTCGAGCGCCTCCGTATCCCACGTTACCAATCCGTCAAGCGCGGTGTGTAACCGAGGGCGGGCGGGGGCGCGGCTCGCCCTTAGCAGAGCGGTTGCCGCTTCGTCCAATGTACGTGCGCGCATGCGGAAAAGAAGGGGCGGCGATCGGACGCGAGCACGGAAAATCCGAACGGAACGCCAATTTGCACCTATGCTGCGATGCAAATTCTCGACAGCGAGTCGGCGTTGGTCGGGGCAATATCCACCTCGCGGTCACGACACACCGCCCGACCTTGCGTGATCAATGCAAGCGAACCGCAGTGGTTTTTTGTTTCCTGCAATTTGCGCCCATATGGTGTGCTGCTCAAGAGATGCTGTTTGACGCAAGAATTTGCCTCCGCGGCGCGCTATTTTCTACGGTTGCGCGCCGCCGCACATGCCCGCAGTCTTTCGCATCATGGCGAGTCCAGCCGCTCCGGCCCCGATCCTGGGGGTGTCGAGCCTTCCCTTGGGGGGCGGGTGGCGATTCTCCGGGGGACCTGCCAGCGTTTGGGGGATGGTCGAACGCTGGCTCGAGGCGGAGCGGGGCCAGTTGCCGCTGTGGCTGCCGATCGCCTTCGGGAGCGGGATCAGCGGCTGGTTCTTGCTTGTCGGGCCGCAGCAATGGATCGGCTTCGTCGTAGCCGCGCTGGGAGCGGCGGGACTCGGTGCCGTGCTTCCCGGCCGAAGCGGGCGGGCGTTGTTGGTGGGCGGGTTGCTGGTCGCCGCGGGCTGCGGGGCGATCTGGTGGCGGGCGGAGCATCTTGCCGCCCCGGTGCTCGCGCGGCCGCAGGTGGCACGCTTCGACGCCGCCGTGCTGCGCGTCGAGTCGCGGCCGGCCCGCGGGCTGGTGCGGCTGGTGCTCGCGCCGGTGCGACGCGGCGATCTGCCGCCGCGGTTGCGGGTGAATGTTGACGTCGCGGCGGTGCCGCCCGGGATTTCGGCGGGCACGCTGGTAGCGGTGCGGGCGCGGCTGGTGCCGCCGCCGGGGCCCTCGGTCCCCGGCGCCTATGATTTCCGGCGAGTGGCCTGGTTCGACGGGATCGGCGCCACCGGCAAGGCGCTCGATCCGGTGACGCTGCTCCGCGCGCCACCCCAGGCCGGGCAGGATTTGCGCGCCGCCTTGTCCGCGCATATCGAGTCGCGGCTGCCGGGTAGTGCCGGCGGTATCGCCAGCGCGCTCGCCACCGGCGACGAGGGCGCAATCTCCGAGGACGACAGCGAGGCGATGCGTCGCGCTGGCTTGGCGCACCTGCTGTCGGTGAGTGGGCTCCACGTCACCGCCGTCACCGGCGCAGCGATGCTGGTGGTGCTCCGGCTGCTGGCGCTGAGCCCATGGCTGGCGCTTCGGATGCGGCTGCCGCTGGTGGCGGCGGGAGCGGGGGCGCTGGCGGCGATCGGCTATACCTGGCTCACCGGTGGGCAGGTGCCGACGATCCGCTCCTGCGTCGCCGCACTGCTGGTGCTGGTGGCGCTGAGCCTGGGGCGCGAGGCGCTGACGCTGCGGCTGGTCGCCACCGGGGCGATGGTGGTGCTCCTCCTCTGGCCCGAGTCGCTGGCGGGGCCCAGCTTTCAGCTGAGCTTCACCGCGGTCGCCGCGATTGTCGCGCTGCACGAGAGCCCGCACATGCGGCGCTGGTTCGAGGCGCGGGAGGAGGGGCTGGCGCGGCGGATCGCGCGGGGGGCTGGCTCGCTGCTGCTCACCGGCATCCTGGTCGAGCTGGCGCTGATGCCGATCGGGCTGTTCCATTTCCACAAGGGCGGCATCTACGGCGCGGTCGCCAACATCGCCGCGATCCCGCTGACCACCTTCGTGGTGATGCCGCTCGAGGCGCTGGCGTTGCTGGGCGATCTGGTCGGGGTGGGCGGGCCCTTCTGGTGGCTGACTGGCAAGGCGATGGCGCTGCTGCTGTGGATCGCGCACAGCGTGGCGAGCGCGCCGGGCTCGGTCGCGGTGCTGCCGGTGATGCCGGCGGACGCCTTCGCATGCATGGTGCTCGGCGGGCTGTGGCTCGGCCTGTGGCGGACGCGGGTGCGTATCGCCGGGCTCGTGCCGCTGCTCGTCGGCGGCCTGTGGGCACTCGCGACGCCGGGGCCGGATTTGCTGGTGACCGGAGACGGGCGGCACGTCGCGCTACGCATGGCGGACGGCAGTCTTGCGTTGCTGCGCTATCGCGCGGGCGACTTCACGCGGCAGGTGCTCGGCGAGAATGGCGGGGTGGAGGCGGATGCGCTGGCGGCGCTCGCCGAGCGGCCCGATGCGCGGTGCAGCCCCGATCTGTGCGTGGCGGAGGTGATGCAGGGTGGCCGGCGCTGGCGCGTGGCGGCGACCCGCAGTGTCTATCCGGTGGCGTGGCGCGAACTGGTCGCGGTCTGCGCGTCGAGCGACATCGTAGTGAGCGAGCGGCGGCTGCCGCGTGCCTGCAAGCCCCGCTGGCTTCGGCTCGACCGGCGGGTGCTCGACTCCACCGGCGGGGTCGCGCTGACCTTTGCGGGCGGGACGGTACGCACCGTGCGCACGGGCGCGCACCAGCCATGGCTTGACCCGCCCACCGTCCAGCCTCCATTCAGCGCCGCGAAGGGAGATCGACGATGATCCGGATTCTGCTTGCGGCCTCGGCACTTGGCCTCGCGTCCCCGGCGCTGGCGCAGAGCATCGACTGGGCCAAGACCCGCGCCGAATGGAACCAGCCCATGGCGCCGTTCCGGATCCTCGGTAACGTCCATTATGTCGGCACCGCGGGTATCTCTGCCTATCTGATCACCAGCCCGCAGGGGCATATCCTGATCGACGGCGGCATGCCCGAAAGCGCGCCGCTGATCGCCGCGAACATCGAGAAGCTGGGCTTCAAGCTCAGCGACGTGAAGATTCTGCTGATCAACCACGCCCATTGGGACCATGAAGGCGGCCTGGCCGAGCTCAAGCGCCGCACCGGCGCTCGGCTGCTGGCCAGCGCGGCGGACACTGCGGCGCTGGAAGCGGGCAAGTCCGACTATCGCCCCGACATCAGCATCGCCGCGCCGCCGGTGAAGGTCGACGGACAGTTGAAGGACGGCGAGGAGATCCGCCTCGGCACCAACACGCTGGTCGCACACCTGACCCCGGGGCACACCAAGGGCTGCACCAGCTTCACGATGCAGGTCCCTTCAGGCGGCGACAGCCTGACCGTGCTGTTCGCCTGCAGCCTCAGCGTCGCCGACCAGCCGCTGACCCCGGGCCATGGCTATGACGCAGCCCCCGCCGATTTCCGCGCGACTTTCGCCAAGCTGCGCGCCACCCAGGCGGACGTGTTCCTCAGCTTCCACGCCGAGCAGTTCGACCTTGCCGCCAAGCGCGCCAAGCAGATGGCGGGTGACGCCGAGGCGTTCGTCGATCCGGGCGAACTGGGGCGTCGGGTGGATGCTGCGCAGAAGGCGTTCGCGGCCGAACTCACATCGAAGGGCGCTCACTAGAGAGTCCGTTGTTACTTCGCGATGTCCGGCATTCCCTCGGCTTTCTTCTCCTCCAATATACTCCGCACGATGAGACTTTGTGTCGTCGTCGCAAAAGCGTTTGCTGTGTCGGCGTACAGGCCGCGGAGATAGCCGCGGTCGAAGGCCGTCATCTCGGGCGGGGCTTCCGTCGCACCAGGGGTGAAAAGCGACAGGATGCTTCGCGCGCCCAGGTCATTCTGCGGCCGTGTGCCCCCCAAGGCGCGCATTGCGATACAGTCGCCAATCTGTGTCGGTGACTTTCCCGGCAACGCGGAGCGCTCGATGAACACGATCGAAGCGAGAACATCTTTGCGAATGGGGGACACCAGTGTTGTTCCGCCCCCACGCGCAACACTTTGCCCGAGCCAAGCTGCTCACCGTCGATGCTCAAAGTGTCGGTGTTGCTCCATGCGCGCACCGGCCCACTTCCGTGAACGATCGCCCGAATTTCGCTGGGCACCCTCTCACCGAAAAGCCCCGATTTCCTTTTCGCGAGCGCGGCGATCTCCTCATCGATCTTGCCGATGAAGAAAACGCCGACATTGGGTTTGCATCCCTTTCCAGCCAACTTCAGCCCGGCCAATTCGGCGTCGAGCGCGAGCCGATTGCCAAGGTCTTCCAGGACGGCGCGGTCCAGCCCCGCGCCGACAAAACAGACGGAATCTCGAAAGCGCGCGATGGGCTCGTTCGAGGGAGCATAGGGCATGATCGATCGCGCCACTGCGGGGATTTCCGCCCTGGCAGGCAATCGGCGAGCGGTACCGACAATAGGATCACCGGGCGAGGGCAGCGCTTGAGATGGGGCAGCGGCGCTCTGGTGTCCGTGCTCTGTAGACGTTGCGCCTCGCTCGTCAGGTTCGCGTTCTTGCTGTGCGCGTGCTGGAGGGGACATCAGTACAATTGCTATCAAGGAACAGAGCAAGATGCGCACTATGCTGTCCTTCTCCCCGACATACGGAGACTATGCCATCGACGCCGAACATGCGGACGAGGGTTGCGATAGGCCAGCATAGCACTAGCCACTGAGTATTTAAGAGAAGATGCGCGGCTGATTGCTGCGGACGCCGAGAATTTGGGCTTCATGCGCGGCGACGCGAAAATCCTCCCGATCAACCATGCCCCATCGAGACCATGAAGGCAGCCTCATCGCCACGCGTGCCAAGCAGATAGTGGGCGATACCGGGCATTCGTCGATCCGGTCATCGGATGGATACGGCGCAGAAGGCGTTCGACGGGGAGCAAACGGCTGGGAAGTGCATCGAGCTTCAGTGGGCCGAGGTGTCCGCGGAGACGTTCGTCTTGGTGTGGACGTTCGTCTGATTGACGATGCCCTGCACGATCCGGCCTTGTTGGACATTCGCAAGCTGATTGCCGGCGCCGTTGTAGAGTCCGCGCAGATAGCCGCGATCGAAGACCGTCATTTCCGCCGGAGGCGACCCGGCCGTATCGAAGAGCGAAAGGATTGTGTCGCGACCGATAGCCCGCCGCGGCCGAATGACTGCGAGTGCGCGCATCACCGCATAATCGGCGATCTGGTTCGTCGTTCTGCCGACAACGGCCGACCGCTCGACCAGCACTATCGCGTTGACGATGTCCATCCGGACATCGGAAACCAGACGAGAGCCCTCGTTGAGCGGCACCTGCACCATCCGTATGTTGTTCCACGCACGTACCGGCCCTGGCTGGCGGGAGAGATCGTGAAGATCGGCAGGCTTGCGCGTGCCAAACAGCACAGCGCGATCGTGCTCCAGTCGTTTCAGCGTGGCCTCGACGCCGTTGACGAACAATATTGCGACATTGGGGTGGCATCCGGCGCCAGCGAGCCGGAGGCCGGCCTGTTCCGCATCCGCCGCAAGCCGATCGCCGATCTGCTCGAGCGTGGCCTGCGCAAGGCCGGAGGTGATGAAGCAGACGGGCTCGTTGAACCGGGCCAGTGGGTCGTCCGGTGCGACATTTGGGGTGATGGCGCGGCTGAGCGATCGCACGGTCTCCGGGTCGGGCGCCTGCCTGCCCATGACGATGATCGGATCCTGCTTGGCCGCCCCTGCGGGAGGCGCGGCAGTCGTGTCCGGCATGTCCTGCTCGGCCGTTATCGCGCCCGGCATCGCTTGCGACGAGGGCGAAGTGGAGGGCAGGCTCTGCTGCGCGGCCACCCCGCCTGGCAGGAGAAGAGCCATGAACCTGCCAACCAACCACGCACGCATTGAATCCCTCCCCGATCCTGAACACAAGGCAATCATGTGACAAGCGCGCTCATTCGGGAACAGAAACCGTGATGATGCTGCCCCTCGGTCTCGCGCTCGCCTGCAAAAAGCATATCGGTTGCTTGGCTCAGGGCTCAGTATTGCCGCTGTAGTCCAGCAAGGCGCTGAACGCGCATCTGATCAGGGCGGTAGCGTTGCGCGGTGTAGTCGCGATTGGCCGGGTCAAGCTGGACCGTCGAGCCTTCCTTGCAGAATACTTCAGCGGACCTCGGCATCGTCGGTCCGTGCGGCGACGATCTCCCCGTCCCGCGCGGTCTCGGTGCGGCGGATCAGCGCATGATCGCCGTCGAGATTGCCGGCTTCGCCCCTCCAGTCGCCCGCGACTTCGAACACATAATGCTCGCCCCACCGAGCAGCGGGATTTCGACTATGTCGTTGGCCGAACAAGGCAGCCAGGCGGGGGCGACGATGGTGCTCAACGGGCTTGGCGTCTTGGCGGCAGACGTTCTGGGCGTGCGGAATCGGGCTGGGCAATCGGCGCCACCGAAGGCCCGCACAAGCACAAGGCCGTTGCCCATGAATGCCCGATGGATAACTCGACGGGATCGGCTGTCCGATGCGTGATGACCCGATGATCGCGCCGTTAGCAGCGTCAGTGTTCGGCAGACGGCGGGGGATCCGCTTGTTGCTCCTTGAGGACGCGCTGGACGATCAACCCGCGCGTGCTCCATGCAAAGGCATTGGCCTGTCCGGCGTAGAGGCCGCGCAGATAGCCGCGGTCGAAGGCGGTGAGTTCGCCTGGCACGCGATTGGCATTCCCGTCGAATAGGGAGAGGATCGTCTCCGTCGGCCCGCTGGCGCGGGGGCGGGCGCCGCCCAGGGTGCGCATCGCCAGATAATCGGCGATCTGGTTGCTGGTTTTGCCAATCACGGCCGAGCGCTCGACCAGAACGATCGACGCCAGCATGTCGTTGCGGGTGGGCGAGACCAGCCTGGAGGCAATCGGGACGTTCAAAAAGCCGCCCTTGTTGATGTGCTCGCCATCGCGGCTGAGGACCTCGCTGTTGCTCCACGCACGCACGGGACCGGTCTCGCCGACGATGGTGCGAATCTCCGACGGCGTACGATCCCCGAAGATCCACCATTTGCGTCGCACGAGGGTGTCGACCCCCGCCGATACGCCGTCGGTGAAGACGACGAGGATGTTGGGCGTGCATCCATCGCCCGCGAGTTTCAGCCCTGCCTGTTCGGCATCTGCCGCCAGGCGGTAGCCGATCATCTCGAGGACGGAGCGCTCTAGCCCGACGCTGCCAAAGCAGACGGCGTCATGAAAGCGTGCCAGCGGTGCGTCGTTGGGGCTGGGCGGCGTGATCGCATGCACCAGCGCGCTGATTTCCTTCCTGGAAGCAGGCTTGCGTCCGGTGACGACGATGGGATCGGTGGGGCCGGCAGGCGCCTTGCGGCCTTGTGCGGGGTCGGGCGTATCCGGTGCGACCGGCGATGCCGGCGGCTGCGTCGCACCCTGAGGAGGGGAGGCGCTCTGCTGCGCTATAGCCACGCCGGGAAACAGCAGGCCCGCCGCCGCCACCAGAAGATGTCCACGCATACGTCCGCGCTCCATAACTTCTTATGTGCAGACCGTGCCATAAATATCGGGGGCGTAGAAGTAGTATTGGAGGCGTAGAAGTAAAACCACGCGATCGACGGCCAAAGTGCGCGAGGCTGGACGGACAGGGAATGGACGAAGCGCAAGGCGAAGCGCTACTGGTGCCTCGTGTCGCCTCGTCCTCGCCCAACCCATCAGTAGCGGCGCAGCAATCCGGCCAACCGGCCCTGCACCCGCACTTGATCGGGGCGGTAGCGCTGCGGGCTATAGTCGCGATTGGCCGGATCGAGCCGGACCATCGCGCCTTCCTTGCGGAAATACTTCAACGTCGCCTCGGCATCGTCGATCAGTGCGACGACGATCTCGCCGTCCCGCGCGGTCTCGGTGCGGCGGATCAGCGCAAAGTCGCCGTCGAGAATGCCGGCTTCGACCATCGAGTCGCCCGCGACTTCGAGCGCATAATGCTCGCCCGCGCCGAGCAGCGCGGCGGGCACCGGCAACATGGTCGAGCCTTCGAGCGCCTCGATCGGGGTGCCGGCGGCGATGCGGCCGTGCAGCGGGATCTCCACCACGTCATTGGCCGGGGCAGGCAGCGAGGCTGGCGCAGCGGTGGTGCTCGCGGGCTTGGGCGCCTTGGCGGCCGGTTTGCGCTCGCCGCGTTCGGGCATGCGCAGCACTTCCAGCGCGCGGGCGCGGTTGGGCAGGCGGCGGATGAACTCGCGTTCCTCCAGCGCGCTGATCAGGCGGTGCACGCCCGATTTCGACTTGAGATCGAGCGCCTCCTTCATTTCCTCGAACGAGGGCGATACGCCCGTCTCGGCAAGACGGTCGGAAATGAAGCAGATCAGCTCGTGCTGCTTGCGCGTGAGCATCCAATCCTCCGGGGTCCAGAACAGACTGGGAACGTTTATGCAATGTTCCGGGGTGCTGTCAAGCGATGTCGAGGATTTCCACCGAGCCGGAGCTATTTGCAGGCGGCGCATGGGGTTCGCGCACGATCAGGCAGGTGCTGCGGGCTAGCGTGCGGAGCATCGAACTGTCCTGGATCGCCGAGGCATGGACGCGCCCGTCGATCAGCACGGCGCGCAGGTAATCGGTGCGCGGGCCATTGGCCGGCAGCGTCTCGCCGAGGATCGCCGTGCGCCCTCGCGGGAATGGGTCGGCGGCGCCGGAACAATGCGCGATCAAGGGCTTGGCGAAGAGCAGCGCGGTGACGAACACCGACACCGGATTGCCCGGCAAGCCCAGCACGACCATGTCGCCGCGCGTGCCGGCCATCATCGGCTTGCCCGGGCGGAGGGCGATCCGCCAGAAGTCGATCGTCGCGCCGGCGGCTTCGAGCGCGGGCCGGACGAGGTCGTGATCGCCCACCGATGCGCCGCCGCTGGTGATCAGCAGATCGGCCTCGACGGTGGCGAAGGCATGGGTGAGGGCCCCCAGATCGTCGGGCAGGATGCCGAGATCGACGATCTCGACCGGCAGATCGGCGAGCTGCGCGGCGAGCATGGTGCGGTTCGATTCGGGAAGCTGGGCTGGGCCGACAGGCGTACCCGGCGTCACCAGTTCGTCGCCGGTCGCGGCGATCGCGACGCGGACCTTGCGGCGGACGGGCAGCGCCGCATGGCCGCCGATCGCCGCCAGCGCGATCCGCGCGGGCGTGAGCCGCTCGCCCGCCGCGATCAGCGCGTCGCCCTCCGCGAAGTCGAGCCCCCGGCGGCGGGTGTTGCGGCCGAGATAGGGCGGGCCTTCGCCAGCGAGACTTAGCCGATCGCCGTCGCGCGCGGCCTCTTCCTGGACGAGCACCGTGTCCGAGCCCGCTGGCATCGGCGCGCCGGTGAAGATCCGCACCGTTTCTCCCGGCGCAATCGTGCCTGCGAAGCCCGAGCCCGCCGCACTTTCACCGATCACGGTCCACGGCCCGGGCAGGTCGGCGAAGCGGATCGCATAGCCGTCCATCGCCGAAAGATCGGTCTCCGGCTGGGTGCGGCGGGCGACCACCGGCTGGGCGGCCCAGCGGCCGACGGCGTCCGCGAGCGGAACCGTCTCGACAGGCGTGGGGCCGGCGAGCGCGAGCAGCCGCGCCTGGGCCTCGGCGATGGGAAGAAGTGCCATGCCGCTCGATTGGGCGCGGGCGCGCGGCGATGCAAGCGGCTTCAGCCGGTGCGGCGGCTCGCGGTGAGCAGGCGCAGGTCGCTGTCGCGCAGCGGCATGCGGAATTCGGCGAGCGTCCGGCCTTGCCGCGCCCGCACCACGCGCGCTGGGCCGCCGCCGATCTCGGGCAGCGCTACCCAAATCGAAGCGCCGGGGGCGAAGGCCTGGCGCGCCTCGAACTCGACCTGCAGGGCGGTGAGCGCATGGATCCGGCAATTCCACCAGCCCACGCCCTCACGTACCCTTCCGGGCAGGTCCAGGCGGAGCGCCAGCTTGTCCTGCAGCAGCCCGTCGATGTCGCTCCCGCCGGCTTGTGGGGCGGGTGCCTGCTGGATGCCGCGAAGCCAGGGGAACAGGGTCTGCCAGCCCAGCTCCTCGGTGAAGACGATGCCGGCGGTCTCGCCCGCGATCCAGCGCACCGTACCTTCCAGCGGGCGCAGCCCGTCGAAGGTCAGCTGCACCGCCTCGTCGACGCCAAGCCCCCGCGCCTCGACGCCGACCCCGCCTTGCGAGATGTCGCGGGTGCGCAGCTGCTCGACCTCGCCGCCGCGATGCACGCCGACGGTGTGGCGCAGCTCGATGCGCGGCAGGCGGCGGCGCTCGGCGGTGGCGCGGGCGAGGTTGCGCGCGACCATCCCCAGCACGTCCACCGGCGCGTCGAAGGTGAGCCCCGCCTCGGCGCCGTCCGACCAGAGCGTGCGCCCGATCAGCGGCTCAGCGGTCCCGAGGTGCAGCCGGACCGGCACCGCTTCGGCCAGCGCGTGCTCGACGCGCAGCCGGGCGCCGGCCCGGCCGATCCAGTGGATGCCGCAGTCGAGCAGTTCGCCGCCCCAGGCGAGTTGGCCTGCATCGAGCCCGTCCGCCGCCGCGGCGCTGGGCGCGCGCGGTGCGGGCAGGTCGTGCGTCAGGCTGAAGATCGTCGCGGACGTTCGCCCCGTATCCATGCTGTCGTTCCGTCCCAAGGGGAACAGCATGCGCGCCGGGCCCTGAAACCGCGGTTAAGCGGCAGGGTTGCGAAAAGCCTAACGCAGGGGCTCAGGCGTCGCGCAGCCCCACGCCCATGGCGGCGCGCGCCTGCTCGGATTCCGAGGAGACGACCGGATAGGCGCAATAGTCCGCCGCATAATAGGCGCTGGGCCGGTGGTTGCCCGACCAGCCGACGCCGCCGAACGGCGCGGCCGAAGAGGCACCGTTGGTCGGCTTGTTCCAGTTGACGATGCCCGCGCGGATGTTCGCCCAGAACTGGTCGTAGAGCCGCGGGTCCTGGCTCACCAGGCTGGCGGACAGGCCGTAGCGGGTGTCGTTCGCTTCGGCGATCGCGTCCTCGAAGCTCGTCTTGCGGAACACCTGGAGGATCGGGCCGAACAGCTCGACATCCACCTTCTCGCGCGCCTCGGTCATGTCGACCACGCCGGGGGTGAGGAAGGGGCGGTTCTCGATCAGCCGCTCCATGTGGCGCAGCGGGCGGCCGCCCATGGTGGAGAGCGTCAGGAAACTTTCGGTGAGCATGTCGGCGGTGTTGTTGTCGATCACCGGGCCCATGAAGGGCTGGGGATCGGCGTGCGGCTCGCCGATGATCAGGCGGCCAATCAGCTTGTTGAGCTCGGCCATCAGCGGCTCGAACAGTTTCTCGTCGACGATCAGCCGGCGCGCGGCGGTGCAGCGCTGGCCGGCGGTGGTGAAGGCGGACTGCACCACCAGCACTGCGGCCGAGTAGAGGTCCGGCGTATTCCAGACGAGGATCGGGTTGTTGCCGCCCATCTCCAGCGCGAGGATCTTCTCCGGCCGCGCGGCGAACTGTCGGTTGAGCGCGATGCCGGTGTTCGCCGAGCCGGTGAAGAGGAGCCCGTCGATATCGGGATGGCTGGCCAGCGCCTTGCCCTGGTCCGGCCCGCCGATCAGCAGGCGGATACAGCCTTCGGGGATGCCCGCGGCATGGAAGCACTCGACGAGAAAGGCGCCGCTGGCGGGCGTCTTTTCGGAAGGCTTGAATACCACCGCATTGCCGGCGAGCAGCGCAGGCACGATGTGGCCGTTCGGCAGATGCGCCGGGAAGTTATAGGGACCGAGCACCGCGAGCACGCCGTGCGGCTTGTGCCGCAGCGCGAGGCGGGTGTTCATCGGCGCTTCGATCCGGCGCTGGCCGGTACGCTCCGAATAGCTGGTGACCGAGATGTCGACCTTGGCGATCACCGTCTCGACCTCGGTGCGTGCTTCCCAGATCGGCTTGCCCGTCTCTCGGGCGAGCAGGTCGGTAAAGGCATCGGCGCGTTGTCGCACGACATTGGCGAAGCGGCGCAGCGCCTCGATCCGCACGGCGAGCGGGCGCGCGGCCCAAGCGGCCCAGCTGGCGCGGGCAATGGCAACTTCGGTGTCTGCGTCCCCGATCGGGTGGCGCCACAGCACGGCGCCGGTTGCGGGTTCGGTCGAAAGGAGTTCCTGGTCCGGCATGGGCCTTCTGTATTTCTGGTTCGTTGCCCCTGTTACGATCGCTTTGCCCGATTTCGCGGCGCTAGGCCAGAGCCTCGCCCATCTCGCGGATCGCCGCCACCTTGGCATAGAGCGGCGCCCAATCGTCGTGCTCGGCGATGGCGGACCACAGCGATTCGACCTCGTCGATCAGCATCGAACATGGCTCGCCGCGCCAATAGCCATGGTCGCGGGCCTTGCGCGGGCGATAGTCGGCGAGGCGGCTGCGGACCTCGTCAAATTCCACGCCATAGCTTGCGGGCAGGGTGCCGCCGAACGCGTCGAAATAGAAACGGTGGAGCAGCGTGCCGGTCTGGTTGAGCGCCACCTCGACGGCTTCGGTAAGCGCGCGGTCGCTCGCTTCGTCGCGCGGCTGGACGCCGAGGCGCCAGAGCACGGCCTTGGCCTCCGCGCGATGATAGGCGGGGGCAAAGCCTTCGAGCGCGGCGATCAGCGGCGCTTCCTCGGCGATCAGCCGCAGCGAGATGGCGAGCTGCATGACGTCCCAATAGATCGCCTCGGGCTGGCGACCGAAGGCATAGAGGCCGTTCTGGTCAAAATAGGCCGCCGTGAAGTTCGCCGCCCAGCTGGGGGCGAAGCGCCACGGGCCATAGTCGAAGCTCTCGCCGGTGACGTTGATATTGTCGCTGTTGAGCACCCCGTGGACGAAGCCAGCGGCCATGAACTGCCCCGCGAGCCGCGCGGTGCGGGCGACGACATGGGCGAGCAGGCGCTCCGGCGCATCCGGCCCGTCGTCCTCGCCGAAATAGTGGCGCAGCACATAGGCGGTGAGCTTCCGCAGGCCTTCCTCGTCCTGGAAATAGGCGAGGCGCTGGAACATGCCGATGCGGATATGGCCATGGTTGAGCCGCACCAGCACCGCGGAGCGGGTGGGGGAGGGCTCGTCGCCGCGATGGAGCGATTCGCCGGTTTCGACCAGCGAGAAGGTGCGGCTGGTCTCGACGCCCAGCGCCTCCAGCATCTCGGTCGCGAGGATCTCGCGAACACCACCCTTCAGCGTCAGCCGGCCATCGCCGAAGCGGCTGTACGGCGTCTGGCCCGATCCCTTGGTGCCGAGGTCCATCAGCCGGCCGGCATCGTCGGTCATCTGCGCGAACAGGAAGCCGCGGCCGTCGCCGATCTCGGGATTGTACACGCGGAACTGGTGGCCGTGATAGCGCAGCGCCAGCGGCTCGGGGAGGCTGCCCGCGAGCGGCTCGAACCGGGCGAAATGGGCGAGCCATTCGGCTTCGCTCAGCCCCTCCAGCCCTACCGTCGCGGCGGCGCGGTCGTTGCGGAAGCGGAGGATCGTCTGGGGGAAGCGCGCGGGCGCCACCGGATCGTAGAAGCCATCCCCGAGTTCGAGGATCGCCTGTTGCGGAGCGAAGGCCATGCGGCGATATGGGGCGCGATGGGTGATCGGCGCAACTACTCCGATGGCGTTTGGTGGTCGAAAGACGGCCTGCGGCTGCATTATCGCGATTATCCGGGGCGCGACGACCGTCCGCCGCTGATCTGCTTCCCGGGCCTCACCCGCAATGCGCGCGACTTCGCCGATCTGGCAGAGCGCTTCTCGGGCGACTGGCGGGTGCTCTGCGTCGAGTTCCGCGGCCGCGGCGACAGCGCCTATGCCAAGGACCCGATGAGCTATGTGCCGCTGGTCTATCTCCAGGATGTCGAGGCGCTGCTCGCCGAGCTGAAGATCGAGAAGTTCGTGGCTGTGGGCACCTCGCTGGGCGGCATCGTGACGATGCTGCTCGCGGCCACCGACGGCGGCAAGCTGGCCGGCGCGGTGCTCAACGATGTCGGGCCGGAGCTCAACCCGGCGGGGCTGGCGCGGATCCGCACCTATGTCGGCAAACAGGTCTGGTACCCGACCTGGATGCACGCGGCGCGCGGCGTCGCCGAGGCGAACGCAGACGTGTATCCGGACTATGAAATCGAGGACTGGCTGGCGATGGCCAAGCGGCTCCACCGAGTGAACAGCCAGGGCCGCATCGTCCTCGACTATGACATGAAGATCGCCGAGCCGTTCCGCGTGCCGGGCAATGAAGCCGGACCGGACATGTGGCCGACGATCGACGCGCTTGCCGGCCGCCCGCTACTGGTGGTGCGCGGCGAGCGCTCGGACATCCTGCGCGCCGAAACGGCCGAGAAGATGGTCGCGCGGGTACCGGGCGCCGAGCTGGTGACGGTACCGCGGGTAGGCCATGCGCCGACGCTGGACGAGCCGGAAGCGGTGGCGGGGATCGAGCGGCTGCTGGTGAAGATCGCCTGAGAGCCGCCCGCATCCTAACGGATGACGCCGCCGCAATCGCCCGCTACACCCCGGCCCCCATGTCGATCCACATTCTCCATCTTCATTCGACCTTCGCGCTCGGCGGCAAGGAAGCGCGGGCGGTGCAGCTGATGAACGCCTTTGGCGACCGCGCCCGGCACACGATCGTCTCGGCGATGCCCGACCAGCTCGGCGCCCGCGAGGCGATCGACAAGCATATCAAATATGAGATCGCGCTCGATCCGCCGCCGCTCACCGGCAGGCCCTCTGTCAAACGCTACGAGCAGATCGCGCGCTTCATGCGGCGCTTCGACCTGGTGCTCACCTATAATTGGGGTGCGATCGACGGGGTGATGGCCGCACGCGTGTTCGGCAAGGGCCTGCCGCCGATCATCCACCATGAGGACGGGTTCAACGCCGACGAAGCGGAAAAGCTGAGCACCGTCCGCAACATGTATCGCCGGATGGCGCTGCCTGCGGCCAATGCGCTGGTGGTCCCATCCGAAAAGCTCGAGCAAGTCGCGACCAAATTCTGGAAGCAGCCGGCCGAGCGCCTGGTCCGCATCGCCAATGGCGTGCCGACCGCGCGCTACACCGGCCAGCTCGACCCCTCGCTGCTGCCGATGCTGGAAAAGCGCCGCAAGGGCGAGGTGTTCATCGGCTGCCTCGCCGGGCTGCGGCCGGTCAAGGACCTGCCGATGCTGGTCCGCGCCGCTTCGGGCATGTCCTCGCGCTTCAAGCTGGTGATCCTGGGCGAGGGGCCCGAGCGTCAGGCGATCCTCGACCAGGCCGAGGCGATGGCGATCGAGGACCAAGTGTTCCTGCCCGGCTTCATCGCCAATCCGCATCGCTATTTGGGGCTGTTCGACATCTTCGCTCTCTCGTCCAAGAGCGAGCAGGCACCGGTTTCGGTGCTGGAGGCGATGGCGGCGGGGCTGCCGATCGTCGCGCCGCAGGTAGGGGATATTGCGGCAATGGTGTCCGAGCCCAATCACACGTATCTTTCGGCGGATCGCACCGAAGTGTCGCTGCGGGATCGGCTCGATATCCTGGCGCAGCATCCGGACGAACGGAAGCGGCTGGGCGAGGCGAACCGGCTGCGGGTTGCGGCGTTGTATGACGAGGCCGAGATGGTTTCGGCCTATGCGCGGCTCTATTCCCAGGCGATGGGGCGGCCGGGCGCGCTGGGCTGAGACCGGGCCGAGACCGGGCGGCGTTGATTTGTTACTCGCTTGTCGCAGCCAATCCGGCTAGCGTCGCGCGGCAATTTTTGTGGAGGCAATGTGTTCAAGGGTCTTTCGCCCATCAGCTATAACGGCCGTGAAGTCTGGCCGCTGGTCGAGGGTGGGAAGGGCGTCGCAGCGACCAACCATGCGAGCGCGGGGGCCTGGGCGGCCGCCGGCGGCATCGGCACGGTCAGCGCGGTCAACGCCGACAGCTATGATGCGGATGGCAAGATCATCCCGCAGATCTACCGTGCCCTCACGCGCCGCGAGCGCCATGAAGAGCTGATCCAATACGCCATCGAGGGCGCGGTCGAGCAGGTGAAGCGCGCCTTCGAGATTGCCGGCGGCAAGGGCGCGATCAACATCAACGTGCTTTGGGAAATGGGCGGCGCGCAGCGCGTCCTCCAGGGAGTGCTGGAGCGGACCAAGGGCATGGTGGCGGGCGTCACCTGCGGCGCGGGCATGCCCTACAAGCTCAGCGAGATTGCGGCGCACCACGAGGTGAGCTACCTGCCGATCGTCAGCTCGGGCCGCGCCTTCCGCGCGCTGTGGAAGCGGGCCTATTCCAAGGCGCAGG
The DNA here is from genome assembly GCF_052045505.1 of Sphingomonas sp. 22176. Lineage (NCBI taxonomy): Bacteria > Pseudomonadati > Pseudomonadota > Alphaproteobacteria > Sphingomonadales > Sphingomonadaceae > Sphingomonas > Sphingomonas sp. 22176. The sequence continues at coordinate 254,814 of NZ_JBQEPL010000003.1, forward strand.
AATGGCTGGCGGCGGTGGTCTATGAGGATCCCTGGCTCGCCGGCGGCCATAACGGCCTGTCCAACGCCGAGGACCCGCGCGCGCCGCAGGATCCCTATCCGCGCGTCAAGGCACTGCGCGAGGTGATGCGCGAAGGCGGGCTGCCGGACAGCGTGCCGATCGTGATGGCCGGCGGCGTCTGGTACCTGCGCGACTGGAACGACTGGATCGACAATCCCGAGCTGGGCGCGATCGCCTTTCAGTTCGGCACGCGTCCGCTGCTCACGAAGGAAAGCCCGATCCCCGATGGCTGGAAGGCCAAGCTGATGGAGATCGAGGAAGGCGACGTGCTGCTGCACCGCTTCTCGCCGACCGGCTTCTATTCCAGCGCGGTGCGCAATCCGTTCCTGCGCCATCTGGAAGCGCGCAGCGAGCGCCAGATTCCCTATTCCACCGAGGCGGCGGGCGATCACACCTTCCAGCTCGACGTGGGCGTGAAGGGCAAGAATTTCTGGGTCACGCGCAACGACCTGCTGCGCGCCCGCGAATGGCACGGCCTGGGCTTCACCAGCGCGCTCAAGACGCCGGACAACACGCTGGTGTTCGTGACGTCCGAGGACCAGCAGATCATCCGCAAGGACCAGGCCGACTGCATGGGCTGCCTCAGCCAGTGCCAGTTCTCGTCCTGGGCGGATACCGAGACCAACTCGACCGGTCGCCTGGCCGACCCGCGCAGCTTCTGCATCCAGAAGACGTTGCAGGACATCGCCCATGGCGGCGATACCGACCAAAACCTGATGTTTGCCGGCCACGCCGCGTACAACTTCAAGCGCGATCCCTTCTATTCGAACGGGTTCGTGCCGACGGTGAAGCAGCTGGTCGATCGGATCCTGACCGGGGATTGAGGAACACTTCCTAGCCCCTCCTCCTTGGGGGAGGGGCTTAGAAATAGTAGATTACAACCACCCCTCGAACACTTGGTCCGGCGGCCTGTGCCCATCGAACCAGCTGCGGATATTGGCGATGACCTTCATCCCCATCGCCTCTCGCGCCTCAAAGGTCGCCGAGCCGAGGTGCGGCAGCAGCACGACATTCTCCAGCGCGATCAACCGCGGATCGACCCTGGGCTCGTTGACATAGACGTCGAGCCCGGCCCCGGCGATGCGGCGTTCCTGCAGCGCCGTCACCAGCGCTTCCGGATCGACGATCTCGCCCCGCGCGGTGTTGACCAGCCACGCGTCGGGCCCGAGCAGATCCAACCGTCGCGCATCGATCAGTCCGTTGGTGGTGGCGGTATGCGGGGTGTGGATCGTCAGGATGTCGATCGCTCCCAGCATCGCATCGAGATCGTCGTGATAGGTGGCGCCCAGCTGATGCTCGAGCACCTCGTGCACGCGGTGCCGCCCGTGATAATGGATCTGCAGCCCGAACGCCCGTGCGCGCTGTGCCACCGCCTGCCCGATTCGGCCCATGCCGAGGATGCCGAGCTTGCGCCCGCCGATCCGGTGGCCGCGCATGCTGGTCGGGCTCCAGCCGCGCCAGGCGCCCGAGCGGACCAGCTTGTCGCCCTCGACCAACCGCCGCGGCACCGCGAGGATCAGCGCCATCGCCATGTCGGCGGTGTCGTCGGTCAGCACGCCGGGCGTATTGGTGACGATGATGTTGCGCGCCCGCGCCGCCTTCAGGTCGATATGGCCGACGCCGGCGCCGTAATTGGCGATCAGCCGCAGCCTATCGGGCGCGGTGGCGAGCAGCTCCGCCGTGATGCGATCGGTGACGGTGGGGACCAGCACGTCCGCATCCGCCATGGCGGCGGCGAGCGCGGCGGCGTCCATCGGCGCGTCCTCGGGATTGGGGACCGAGTCGAACAGCGCCGCCATCCGCGCCTCGCTGGCTTGCGGCAGCGCGCGGGTGAGGATCACCCGGGGGCGGGACGGTCGCTTGGGATCGGCCATGGCAAAGGATTGGCCGGTGGCGCCGATACAGTCAACGGTTGAAGCGCGCCGCGCGCTGGACGATAGACGGCGCATGCAGCAGCGGCGTTTCTCGATCGGACTTTCGGCCCTGGCGCTCGTCGCCCTGGCCACCCCCGCGCATGCGGAGCGCAAGCCGCCTTATTATGCCTCGCTCAAGGCGAGCAAGGCGCGGATGCGCACCGGGCCTGGGCGCAACTATCCCACCAACTGGTTCTACCAGCGGCGCGGGCTGCCGGTGAAAGTCGTCGCCAGCTATGGCGCCTGGGTGAAGGTGCGCGATCCCGATGGCGCGGAGGGCTGGATGCAGGCCAATTTGCTCGACGACAAGCGCACCGCGATCGTCGCCGGCGGCATCGCCGAGCTGCACAGCAGCCCCTCGGGCGATTCGCACATCAGCTGGCGTGCGGCACCGGGGGTGGTCGGCAAAATCAGCGCGTGCAGCGGCGGCTGGTGCTGGTTCGATGCCACAGGGCGCGCCGGCTATGTCGAGCAGGCGCGGATCTGGGGGACCGATCCTGGCGAGACGGTTCGGTGAATGCGACTCTTAAGCCCCTCCCCTCAGGGGAGGGGCTTAATGTTCGGCACTCAATCCATCAGTTCCACCGCCACCGCGGTGGCTTCGCCGCCGCCGATGCACAGCGAGGCCAGCCCGCGCTTCTGGCCCTTGGTCTCCAGCGCGGACAGGAGCGTCGCCAGCACCCGCGCGCCGCTTGCGCCGATGGGATGGCCGAGCGCGCAGGCGCCGCCATGCACGTTCACGGCGTCATGGCTTAAGCCTAGTTCCTGCATCGCGATCATCGTCACGCAGGCAAAGGCTTCGTTGACCTCGAACAGGTCGACGTCGCCGGTTTCCCAGCCCGCCTTCTCCAGCGCCTTGCGCATCGCGAACACCGGTGCGGTGGTGAAGCGTGCGGGCGCATGGGCATGGGCCGCATGCGAGACGATCCGTGCGATCGGCGTCAGCCCCAGCTTCTCGGCAACCGAGGCGCGTGCCAGCACCAGCGCCGCCGCGCCGTCCGAGATCGACGAGGCGTTCGCTGCGGTGATCGTGCCGTCCTTGGCGAAGGCAGGCTTGAGCGTCGGGATCTTGGCGGGATCGGCCTTGGTCGGCTGCTCGTCGAGCGCCACCGTTACCACGCCCTTGCGGCCCTGCAGCTCAACGGGGACGATCTCGCGATCGAAGGCGCCGCTGGTCTGCGCCGCCTTGGCGCGCTCCAGGCTGGCGATGGCGAAGGCGTCCTGCGCCTCGCGGGTGAACTGATATTCCTTCGCCGTCTCCTCGGCGAAGCTGCCCATCAGCCGGCCGGGTTCATAGGCGTCTTCCAGACCGTCGAGGAACATGTGATCCTTGAGCACGTCATGCCCGATCCGCGCGCCGCTGCGGTGACGCATCGAGAGATAGGGCGCGTTGGTCATGCTCTCCATGCCGCCGGCGATCAGCAGGTCGACCGAGCCCGCGGCGAGCACCTCGGCGGCCATGATCGTCGCCTGCATGCCCGATCCGCACATCTTGTTGATCGTCGTCGCTTCGATGTGCTGGGGCAGCCCGGCCTTGAGCGCAGCTTGGCGGGCAGGAGCCTGGCCGAGCCCGGCGGGCAGCACGCAGCCCATATAGATGCGCTCGATCGCCTCGCCCTTCAGCCCCGCGCGCTCCACCGCGGCGCCGACGGCGGTCGCGCCGAGATCGGTGGCGGTGGCGTCGGCGAGGCTGCCCTGAAAGCTCCCCATCGGCGTGCGGGCAAAGGACAGGATCACGATGGGATCGGCGGACATAAAGGCTCCTCTCGGGTGTTTGCCGATGATCTAGGGGGGCGGTGCGTCGTTTGCAAAAGCCATCGTGCTCCCGCAGGAAGGGGCCGTGCGTGAACCTTGTCGATATTCTGAAATGGACAGCCTCGATCAGCGGCATGATCGCGGCCTTCATGGTCTCGCTCGATCTGGGGCGGCGCGTCACCGGCTGGGGCTTCGCGCTGTTCGTGGCATCGAGCATCTGCTGGATCAGCGGCGCGCTGATGACCAGCGACGAGCCGCTGTGGACGCAGAATCTGGTGCTGTTCTGCATCAATCTGTTCGGCGTGTACCGCTATCTCATCCGCAAGCGAAAGCCGCGTGACACCGATTGAACTCTGGGGCTGGCCGATCCTGCTCGGTCTGCTGGGTGCGGTGTTCGGCAGTTTCATCGCGACGCTGGCGATCCGCTGGCCGGAGGGGCGGGGCATCGCGCGGGGGCGATCGGCCTGCGATTTCTGCGGCGCCACGCTGGGCGCGGCCGAGCTGGTGCCGGTGCTCAGCTATCTCGTCCAGCGGGGGCGGTGCCGTCATTGCGCGGGCCACATCGCGCCGAGCCACTGGATGACCGAGGTTGTGGGACTGGCGATCGGCGTGATCGCGGGGATCGTCGCACCGGGCCTCGAAGGCGCCGCGGGCGCGGTGTTCGGATGGTTGCTGCTGGCGCTGGCGGCGCTGGATCTTGCGGCATTCTGGCTGCCGAACGGGCTCAATGCCGCGCTCGCCGTCGCCGGGCTCGGCGTGGGCGCGCTGGGCATCTGCGCACCGCTTGCCGCGCAGCTGATCGGCGGGTTGGGAGGCTTCGCCGCGCTGTGGCTGGTAGCGCGCGGCTACAAGGCGCTGCGGGGTCGGCAGGGGCTGGGCGGCGGGGATCCTAAGCTGTTCGGGGGGATCGGCTGCTGGCTAGGCTGGGACAATCTGCCGGTGGTGCTGCTCGCCGCGAGCCTGATCGGGCTCGCGGTGGTGCTGGCGATGCTGATGCTGGGCAGGCGTGTGCGAAGCGGCGACCGGCTGCCCTTCGGGGTGATGCTGGCAATCGGCGCCTGGGCGGTGTGGCTCGTCCCGCAGCTTCTTCCCGCCGCCATCAGCACGGGCTAGGTCGCGACATTGCAGCGGGTACCGATACGGCATTGATCGGTGGTACCGCGCAGGCCAAAAAAAAGGCCGCCCGGAAGGCGGCCTTTGAAAGTCTTAGGAGAGGATGCCTGAAAGGCCCGATCTTTCTGCACCGCAGGCACTTCTGCTGCAAGTGCGAACTGTTACCGGTATCATTGCAAAAATTGCAACCTGCCAGCGTTGTCATGTGCGTGAAGGTTAACCAGAGCTTAGGGGGATAGATGACTGCGTTGAAATTAAACGACTTTCTTCCCTACCGAATGTCGATCGCCTCCAATGCGGTTTCGGACGCCGTGGCCACTGCCTACCGAAACCTTTTCGGATTGCGCATTCCGGAGTGGCGTCTCGTCGCCGTGCTGGCCGAGGGCGGGGCGATGAGCCAGCAGGCGCTGTGCGGCCGGACTCGCATGGACAAGGTGACGGTAAGTCGCGCGGCGATCGGCCTGGTCGAGCGCGGCCTGATCGCACGGGCGGCAAATCCGATCGACCAGCGCTCGCACCTGGTCGCGCTTACGCCGGCGGGCTGGCAGTTGTACGAGCAGGTCGCCCCCAAGGCCCTCGAGCTGGAGCGGCGGCTGTTCGCCAGTTTTTCCGAGGCGGAAAAGGCGCAGCTGGCAGCGATGCTCGACCGAATCGAGGCGGCCGCAACCGCGTTCGACGGCGGGTGATCGCGCCGATGTGCCGCCTGGCAAGATGCTCGAACCTTGCGTTTGATCGCAAGGGTTGCTTGGAACGACGCAAGCGGGGAGCCAAATCGGCAACGGACCGTTACGGAAGCGGGAAGGGCCGGACGCAAGCGCGGCTCCCAAAGGAGGCGCGTGGGTAAAGGGGTTCGGGTGGTTTGGGTCGCGGCATTGGCCGGGGCGGGGTTTGTGCCAGCGATTGCGCATGCCCAGCTGAACGATCCCAAGCCGGGGCAGGGTGCCCCGCAATCCGCCCCGCCGGTGGCGAGGGATACGCCCGCTGGCGATTTGCAGCAGCCTGCACCGATCGTCACGGACCAACCGATTGTCACGGACAAGGCGTTCGAAGACGCGTTGCCCAAGCTGAGCGACGACATCAATGCGCCGCTGGAGCCGCTCGGCGGGTTCCAGAAGCCCGCCCAGGGCGCCGCCGCCACTCGTGCGCCGGCGGCCGCGCCCCCAGCCGTGGTGAAGCCGCAAGCGCCTGCCGCGGTGCATTCGCAAGCGCCCGCTGGGGTCGACGAGCAGGGGTTCGCCCCCGTGGCGCCCGAAGCGCCCGAAATGGCCGCGCCGCTGCCGCCGCTGGCCGACTTCAAGGTGGCGCCGGTCGCCGACGTCGCGGACGACAACGAGAAGACGCCGACGATCCGCTACACCACCGAAGTCGACGGCCTCGCCGAACTGCGCCTCGACGACGAATTCCGCAGCCTCTCCGCGCTTCAGCACGGCAAGGGTAAGGCGGCGAACGCCGCAATGGTCACCGCCCGCGCGCGCGAGGACGAAAAGCTCGCGCTGCGGCTGATGAAGTCGCTCGGCTATTACGACGCCACCGCGTCGTCCTCGATCGCCCAGAACCCGCCCAATTCGGGCAGTCTGCGCGCGACGATCATTACCTCGCCCGGCAAGCTGTACCGATTGGGTTCGGTGCAGATCCAGAGCGATCCCACGGTGCCGCCGGGCCTGCTGGACCGCGAACTGAACCTCAACCCGGGCGATCCGATCCAGGCCGATCGCGTGCTCGGGGCCGAGGCGAACGTATCGCTGCGCATGCCGCAACAGGGCTATCCGTTCGTCGAGCTCGGCGAGCGGGACATCGTGCTCGACGACGCCACCCACACCGGCGACTACACGCTGCCGGTTACGCTGGGCCCGCGCGCGAGCTTCGGTCAGATCCAGACGACCGGGCGCCGGCAGGTGTTCACGCCCGAGCATATCAACATTTTCCGCCGCTACCGCGAAGGCCAGGTCTATGACAGCCGCAAGGTCGACGATCTGCGCCAGGCACTGATTGCGACGGGGCTGTTCTCCACCGTTTCGGTGGAGCCACAGCGGACCGGCAAGCCGGGGCCAGACGGCACCGAGCAGGTCGATCTGCTGGTGCGGCAGGTCGCGGGCAAGGCGCGCACCCTCGCGGGCGAACTGGGCTACAGCACCGGCCAGGGCATCAAGCTCCAGGCAAGCTGGGCAAGTCGCAACCTGTTCCCGCCCGAAGGCGCGCTGACGGTAAGCGGCATCGTGGGCACGCAGGAGCAGGCGCTGACCACCACCTTCCGCCGCTCCAATGCCGGCAAGCGCGACCGGACCTTGCTCGTCACGGCATCGCTCAATCACAGCGATTACGACGCGTTCGAAGCCTTCACGAGCACCTTGTCCGCCCGCATCTCGCGCGATTCCACTCCGATCTGGCAGAAGCGCTGGACCTATTATTACGGCGCCGAGCTGGTCGGCTCGAACGAGGACCGGTACAATTACAGCCTCGGCAAGCGCGACCGCGGCACCTGGCTGATCGCCGCGATCCCCACCTTCCTCGGCTATGACACCTCGGACGACCTGCTCAACCCGACGCGCGGCTATCGCATCAAGGGCAATCTGAGCGCCGAGACCTCCGTGCGCGGATCGGTGCAGCCCTATGCGCGGATGATGCTGGAAGTGGACGGCTATTACCCGATCACCAGCAACATCGTGCTGGCCGGCCGGGCGCGGGCGGGTTCGATCACCGGGGTGTCGCGCGACGACCTGCCGCCTTCGCGGCGCTATTATGGCGGCGGCGGCGGTTCGGTCCGTGGCTTCGGCTATCAGGAACTCGGCCCCCGCTCGCCCGATGACAAACCGGTCGGCGGTCGTTCGTTCAACGAGTTCGGGATCGAGGCGCGCTATCGCTTCGGCAATTACGGCATCGTCCCCTTCCTCGACGCCGGCCAGGTCTATGAAGGCACGGCGCCGACGGGGCGCAACCTGCGCTTCGGCGCGGGCATCGGTGGCCGGCTCTACACCAATTTCGGCCCGCTGCGCATCGACGTGGCGACGCCGATCGCGCGCAAGAAGAACGAATCCAAGATCGCGCTCTACATTTCGATCGGACAGGCATTCTGATGGTGGACGAAGTGCCTGAAACCGAGACGGTGACGGTGGTGCGCACCGGCAAGCCGCTCTGGGTGAAGATCGCCCAGTGGGTTGCGCTGGGGCTGGTGTCGCTCGCCGCGCTGGCAGGCCTGGCCGTGCTGGGGCTGGATACCCAGCCGGGGCGGCGGCTGATCGCGGATCAGTTGGCCCGGCTCAAACTCGATTCCGGTCTCGGCTTCCGCATCGGGCGGATCGACGGATCCATCTATGGCGGCATGGTGCTGCGCGACGTGCGGGTAAGCGACACCAAGGGGGTGTTCGCCACCGCGCAGGAGATCAAGCTCGACTGGCGGCCGCTGTCCTATCTCAAGAACCGGATCGACATCCGCAATCTGGAGAGCCCGGAAATTCGGCTCGCGCGCCTGCCGGAGCTCAAGCCCTCGGGCGATCCGAACGCGCCGCTGCTGCCGGATCTGAACATCGACGTGGCGCGGCTCAACGTCGCACGGATCGACGTCGCGCCGGCGGTGGACGGTCAGCGCCATATCGCGCGGCTCAGCGGCTCGGCGCATCTGTCGGACGGGCGCGCGCAACTGGTCGCCGATGCAGGCACGATCGCGGCGCGGGGTGTCGCGGGCGGCGACCGGGTGACCCTCAAGCTCGACGCGGTGCCCCAGGCCAACCGCCTCGACATCGACCTGAGATTAAACGCCCCCAAGGGTGGCCTCGTCGCCGGTCTCGCCAAGTTGCAGGCGCCGATGGTGGCGACCGTGCAGGGCAAGGGTGATTGGAAGCACTGGGCCGGCAAGGGTGTCGCGACGCTGGGCGGCGGCAGCCTCGCCGATCTCGACGTGACGGCCGATAACGGCCGCTTTCAGATTCGCGGCATGACCCATCCCGGCCTGTATATGCAGGGCCCGGTCGAGCGGCTGACCGCGCCGGGGCTGCGCCTCGACACCGATTTCCGCTGGGCCGACCGAAAGGCCGACGGCGTGATCAAGCTCAAGTCCGATGCGCTCTCGGCACAGGCCCAGGGTCTGGTCGATCTCGGCAACAACCAGTTCCACGGCGTCCATGTCGATGCGCTGCTGCTCAAGCCGGGCACCATCGCACCCAAGCTGGTGGGTCGCTCGGTGCGCGCCTCGCTGGCGCTGGAGGGTGCCTTCGCAACGCCGATGGTCGACTATAAGCTCTCCGCCGGCGCGATCGGTTTCGGCGAAACGGTGGTCGAGCAGCTCTATGCCGAGGGCCGCGCTCGTGTGGATTCCGATCGCATCCTGGTGCCGGTGCGCGCCAAGGCGGCGCGGGTCTCCGGGCTGAACGCCGCGGCGGGCGGTCTCGTCACCAACGTGACCGTGAATGGCGATATCGCCATCTCGGGCAGCCGGATTCTTTCGGACAATCTGCGGCTGAAGTCGGACAAGATCGACGCGACTGCGATCGTCGCCGCTGACATGGCCAAGGGCCGCTATACCGGCGCGCTCAAGGGGCGGATCAACGACTATACCATCGCCGGCGTCGGCGTAGTCGACCTCAATACCGATGCCGAGCTCTACACCGCTCCCGGCGGCGGCTGGGGCATTCGAGGCAAGGTGGCCGGGCGGTCGCGCAAGCTGTTCAACGAGGGCGTCCGCAATTTTCTGGGCGGCAACACTGTCGCCTCGGCACGGCTCAACCTCGATCCCAAGGGCGTGATCGGCATCGCCGACGTCCGCCTGAAGGCGCCACAGTTCCGCGTGCTGCGCGGGCAGGGGACCTATGATCCCGCCGGGCCGATCCGGATCACGGCGGATGCCGTGTCGGATCAGTACGGCCCGCTCAGCGCCCAGGTGACCGGCACGCTCAACGCGCCGCAGCTGCTGCTGCGTGCCGAGAAGCCGGGGCTGGGCGTCGGGCTCGCCAAGGTCGAGGCCAAGGTGGTCGGCCGCGGCGATGCCTATGCGGTGACGGCTACCGGCGAGAGCAATTACGGGCCGTTCAACGCCGATGTGCTGGTTCGCACCGGCGAGGCGCTGGCGATCCAGGTCAACGCCGCGCGCTTCGCCGGCATGGACATTGCCGGCCAGCTGCAGGCGACGTCCGCCGGGCCGTTCGCCGGCCAGCTCACCTTCCGCGGATCGGGCGTGGACGGCATCGCCACGCTGGGTGCGGAGGGCAAGTTCCAGCGCGCCGACGTGCGGGCGACCGCGGCCAATGCCACGATCCCCGGCGTCGCCGAGCTGACCATCGGCCGCGCCATCGCCAATGCGAGCATCGTGCTGGCCGATCAGCCCCAGGTCGTGGCCGACGTTCAGGTCGCCAACCTGAAGCGCGGCGAGTTCCTGCTGCGGACGGCGCGCGCCAAGATCGACTATCGCGGCGGCAACGGCACCGTGCAGGCGGTGGCCAGCGGCTCCTCTGGCGTGGCGTTCGACGTGGCGCTCAACGGCCGGATGACGCCGGCACTGTGGACGGCGGCGCTCCAAGGCCAGGCGAGCGGGGTCAAGTTCCGCACGCCCCAGGCGGCGCGGATCGCGATCGAGAACGGCACCTATCGCCTGCTGCCGACGCAGATCGACTTCGATCAGGGCAGCATCCGCCTCGCCGGTCGCTACGGCGACGGCACGGTGCTGCAGGCGCGGCTCGACAAGCTCGATCTGGCGATCGTCAACGCCTTCGTCCCTGATCTCGGCATCGGCGGCACGGCCACCGGCAGCCTCGATTTCGCCCAGACCTCGGCCGAGGCCTTCCCGAGCGCCGATATGCGGCTGGAGATCGACGATCTCACCCGCTCCAGCCTCGTCCGCGTCTCGGAGCCGGTGCATATCAGCATGGTTGGCAAGCTGCTGCCCGATGGTGGCGACCTGCGCGCGCTGATCAAGCGCGGCACCGCCACGATCGGCCGAATCGTCACGACGCTGCGACCGCTCGGCGCGGGGGCGGGCACGTGGACGGAGCGCCTGATGGCGGCCCCGCTCTCCGGCGGTATCCGCTACAACGGCCCGGCGGCACTACCCTTCGCCTTTGCGGGGCTGCCCAACCAGCAGCTCACCGGCGCGATCGGCATGGCCGCGGACTTTAGCGGCCGGGTAGATCGCCCGCAGCTCAATGGCGTGGTGCGTGCCGACAACCTGACCTATGACAATGAAGGCACCGGCACCCGCCTGACCAACCTCAAGATCGACGGCCAGTTCTCCAACGACGCCTTCGTGCTCAACCAGGCGACCGCGCGCGCTGGGGACGGCAGCGTGAGCGCCAGCGGCCGGGTCGGCCTGTCCTCGGCGGACGGCTTCCCGATGGCGATCACCATCAAGCTGGACGATGCCCGGCTGGCGCGCAGCGAAGCGCTGGGGGCGACGGCTAGCGGCACGCTCACCATCACCAAGAGCGCCGACGTCCAGAAGATCGAAGGCCAGATCAAGATTCCGGAGGCGAACTACCAGATCATCCGCCAGGGCGCGGCCGAGATCCCGGAACTCACCGGCGTGCGGCGCAAGGGCGATGTCGATCCCAACCAGCAGGCACAGTCGAGGAAGCCGGCGCGTGCCTTCGGCAATTTCGACCTCGCGATCCGGGTCCGTGCCGATAATCGCCTGATGGTGAGCGGCATGGGCCTGGAATCCGAATGGCAGGCGAACATCACCATCGGCGGCACGACGCTGAACCCGCAGATCCGGGGGACGATGGAAGTGGTGCGCGGCACCTACAGCTTCGCCAGCCGCCGCTTCGATCTGACCAAGGGCATCATCAGCTTCCAGGGTGGCGAGCTGACCAACCCGACGATCGACATTTCGGCGAACACCACGGCGGAGGGCGTAACGGCGATCCTCAACATCACCGGCACCGCGCAGAAGCCGCAGATCGCCTTCACCTCCAATCCAGCGCTGCCGCAGGACGAGGTGCTGTCGCGCCTGTTCTTCGGCACCAACGTGACCAACCTGTCCGCCACCGAGGCGATCCAGCTGGCCGCGGCGCTCAATTCGCTGCGGGCTACCGGCGGCGGGCTCAATCCGCTCGGTCAGCTGAAGTCGGCAACCGGCATCGATCGCCTGCGCGTGCTGGGCGCCGACGACACCACCGGGCGCGGCACCTCGCTGGCGGCGGGCAAATACATCACGAACAACATCTATATCGAGATCATCACCGATGCCCGCGGCTTCACCGCGACGCAGCTGGAGGTTTCGCTGTCGCGGGCGCTCAGCGTGCTCTCGCAGACGAGTTCGTTCGGCGGATCGGGTGCAACGCTGCGCTACTCGCGGGATTATTGAGGTGGCGCGGGTCCGTTAGTCGTGCAACCATGTCTCCCGGAGAGGCAAAAGATGCGCGAACATTTCGACGTGCTCGTCGTCGGCGCGGGGATTTCGGGGATCGGTGCGGGCTATCACCTGCAGACGCAGAGCCCCGGTCGCACCTATGCGATCCTCGAGGGGCGCGAGCGGATGGGGGGCACCTGGGACCTGTTCCGCTATCCCGGTATCCGCTCGGATTCCGACATGTACACGCTAGGCTTCCCGTTCCGGCCGTGGACCGATGCCAAGGTGATCGCCGACGGCGACGCGATCCTGCGCTATCTGGTGGATACTGCGCGCGAATTCGGCATCGACCGACATATCCGCTACCGCCATAAGGTCGTCGGCGCCGCCTGGTCGAGCGAGGAGGCGCTGTGGACCGTCACCGTCGAGACGGGCGGGCAGACCCGGCAGTTCAGCTGCAGCTTCCTGTTCCTGTGCGCGGGCTATTATAATTACGAGCGCGGCCATCTGCCGGACTTCCCGGGACGAGAGAGTTTTCACGGCCGTATCGTCCATCCGCAGTTTTGGACGCCCGACATCGACTATGCGGGCAAGCGCGTCGTCGTGATCGGCAGCGGTGCGACGGCGGTGACGCTGGTCCCCGAACTCGCCCGCGAGGCGGCGCATGTCACCATGCTGCAGCGCTCACCCAGTTATGTCGTGGCGCGACCGTCGCAGGACCGGATCGCCAACTGGCTGCGACGAGTCCTTCCCGCCAAGACGGCCTATGCCCTCACGCGGTGGAAGAATGTGCTGATCGGCCAGTATTTCTATGGTCTGGCGCGCAAATATCCTGCGAAAGCGAAGGAGAGGCTGGTCGCCATGGTGCGCGGCGAACTCGACCCCGGTTATGACGTCGCCACCCATTTCACCCCCAGCTACGATCCCTGGGACCAGCGGCTGTGCCTGGTGCCCGATGCCGATCTGTTCGCCGCGATCCGTGGCGGAAAGGCCGATGTCGTCACCGATCGGATCGAGCGGTTCACCGCCGATGGCCTGAAGCTGCAATCGGGGCGCGAACTTGCCGCCGACCTGGTCGTCACCGCGACAGGGCTCGAAGTGCAGCTGATGGGCGGCGTGCCGATAACGGTAGACGGCGAGCCGGTCGATTGGTCGCAGCGCCTGACCTACAAGGGCATGATGTTCTCCGGCGTGCCGAATTTCGCGATCGCCTTTGGCTACACCAATGCCAGCTGGACGCTGAAGGCGGATCTGACCGCGCGCTACGTCACTCGGCTGCTGGGCGCGATGGCGAAGCGCGGCATGCGGCAGGTGACGCCGCAGCCCTCGGCTCCGGTCGAGCCGCAGCCCTTCCTCGATTTCACCTCGGGCTATGTCCAGCGCGCGCTGCACCTGCTGCCGCGCCAGGGCCATCGCAAGCCGTGGCGGGTGCACCAGAGCTACACCCGCGACCTGCTGGCGCTGAAATATGGCGGGATCGACGACGACCTGGTCTTCTCCAACCCCGAGCCTGCCAAGCGCCGCGCCGCCTAGAGCAGGGAACGGGCGGCAGCGACGCCGGTCTTGTAGGCGCCGTGGACGGTGGAGAATTCGGTCGTCGAGCACGCTTCGCCAGCGAAGCGGAGGCGCGGATCGATCGGCGTGCCGAGCACCTGCCGGGCCGAGGCGCGGCCGGGAAGCGCATGGCTGTAGCCGCCGCGGATATGCGTCTCGCGGCTCCAGGCCGAGCCGGCGAGCAGCCGCAGCCGCCGTCGCCACTTGCCGCCGAGCAGCGCACACACTTCCTCGATCGCGAAGTCGGCCGCCCCCTGCAGCCCCCGCGCAGCCATCTCGCGCGCACCGTCGCCGCCGAACATCGCTTCGATGATCGGTCGGCCGAAGGGGCGCAGCGTATAGGTGCCGGTGAGGACGCTGCGCGGGTCGCCGAGCAGATGGGCATTGGCCTCGAGCTCGTCGGCACCCTGGTCGACCGCGAGGAACAGCTTGTCCGCCAGCCCCAGCGGCAGCGCGGCCGCGGCATGGAGCAGGTCGTCATGACCAGCGAGCATGATGTCGCCGCGGGCGAGGATGTCAGTGGAGACGGTGACGATGACCTGCGCCGCCTCCAACGTGCCGCGCGGCGTCTGCAGCTTGAGGCGCGTGCCGGAGCCATCGATCGCGGTGATCGGCGTGGCGAGCGCGGTGCGCAGGCAGCCGGCTTGTGCCGTCACCAGCGCGCCATAGCCGGCGGGCACCCGCCAATCGGTTTCGGTCGCGGAATCCTCGTAAGCGAGATAGTCGGCGGTTGAGAGCTTGGCGGTGTCGACGCCGTTGACGAAGCCGCTGATCGCATCGATCCAGGCGCTCCACCCGCTGCCCGGCACCAGCGCCGCGCCCGCTCGGTCCCCGGGCGGCGGATCCTTGCGCAGCCGGGTCTCGAACGCATCATAGGCCCTCGCAGCTTCGCGCTGTTCGGCCTGCGAGAAGCCGAGCTCGCGCCATTGCTCACGCCAGCGGGGCAGCGTCTGGTCGATCTCGAAGCCGTGGAGCGCGGCGATCTCCACCCAGGGGTTGTTCTCGGCCGAATGGAGCCAGCCTGCGCCCAGGTCGAGCGCCATGCCGTCGACATGCTCGGTCCGCGCCCGCCCGCCGAGACGGGTGTCCGCCTCGACCAGCAGCACGTCCTTGCCGGCATCGACCAGGGTGCGGGCGGCCCCGATGCCGGCGGCGCCGCCGCCGACCACGATTACGTCGAATGGTTGCATCGCGCGTTAAACGCGCGTCAGGCCGAACGGCTGCGCAGCAATGCCGATCGCAGGCATTCGCAGACCAGCTCGTCGCGCTGGTTATGCATCTGGTGCCGCCAAGTGACGATGCCTTGGCCGGGGCGCGATTTGCTCGCGCGCAGCTCCACCACTTCAGAGCTGGCGCGCAGCGTGTCGCCGAGGAACACCGGCTTGGGCATGACGAGCTTGTCATAGCCGAGATTGGCGACCAGCGATCCCGCGGTGGTGTCCGCCACGGTGACGCCGATCATCAGGCTGAACGTATAGGTGCCGTTGACCAGGATCTGGCCGAACTCGGAGGCGCGTGCCGCCTCGGCATCGAGGTGCAGCGGCTGGGTGTTGTGGGTAAGCGCGGTGAACAGGAGATTGTCGGTCTCCGTTACCGTCCGCCGCAGCGCATGCTCGATGCGGTCGCCCAGCTGCCATTCGTCGAAGAAGCGTGCCATTCAGCCTTGGTCCTGATCGAGCTTGAGCTTGAAGCCGTAGTGGCTCTTGGTCCAGCCGAGCTTCTCGTAGAAGCGGTGCGCATCGACGCGGTCGCGCATCGAGGTGAGTTGCACCATCCGGCAGCCCCGGGCGCGGCATTCCGCTACCGCCCAGTCTATCATCTGCCCGCCAAGTCCTTGACCGCGCACGGAAGAAGCGATGCGCACCGCCTCGATCTGGCCGCGCCAGGCGCCGCGAAAGGCGATGCCGGGGAGGAAGCTCAGCTGCATCGTGCCGATCACCTCGCCGTCACGTTCGGCGACGATCAGCCTCTGGTTGGGATCGCGATCGATGTCGGCAAACGCCATTTCGTAGCGCGGATCGAGCGGCAGCGAGGCATCCTCGCGCCCGCGGCTGAGCTCGTCGTCGTCGAGCATCGCGATGATGGCGGGGAGGTCGGCCAAGGTGGCGTCGCGGAAAATCATGCCGCCTTCTCCACCCGGACGAGCAGCGTGCCTTCGGTGACCTGCCCCCCGGCGGTGACCGGCAGTTCGGCGACGGTGCCGTCGAACGGCGCGGTGAGCGCATGCTCCATCTTCATTGCCTCCAGCGTGACCAGCCGCTGGCCTTTGGTGACCTGGGCGCCGGGGGCGACATCCACCGCGGTGATGCGGCCCGGCATAGGGGCGAGCAGGGTGCCGTCGCCCGCGGTGCCGATGCTTTCTGCACCGGCAGAAGCCGGAAATGCGAAGCGGTGGGGGGCGTTGCTCTCTTCGGCTTGTACCCAGACGCTGTCGCCATCGATATCATAGCGATGCGGCTCGACAGGGCCGGTTGCATCCAAATCGATATCGGTGGTCTTGCCGTCGACTGCAATTCGCACGGTATGGTGTGGGGCTGCGTTCAGACGGAAACCGAACAACGGGTTCCAGCGCGTGCCAGAGGAGACGACCCACTCGCGATTACCTCTGCCGGATAGGACGGGCTGTTCGGCCACACCCTTTTCCGGCGAGGCCAGAAGAAGCAGCGCGCCGGCAGAGAGCAATCGTGCGTCTGGTACTTCACGCTCGATCAGGCTGTCTAGCTTGCGCTCGATCAAGCCGGTGTCGATCAGTCCGTCCGCAAACTCGGGGGTTTGGAGCAGGCGAGCCATGAACTCCGCGTTGGTACGAACGGGCTGCACCCGAACGTCCTTGCAAACATCAGCAAGCTGCATCCGGGCTTCGGTGCGATCGTGGCCAGTTGCTATCAGTTTCGCGATCATGGGGTCGTAGAACGCGCTGACGGCAGCACCTTCGGCGACGCCGGTTTCAATCCGCGCACCGTGCGGCAGCATGAAGTAATCGAGCGTCCCGATCGATGGCAGGAAGCCCTTGGCCGGATCCTCCGCGTAGAGCCGTGCTTCCATCGCCCAGCCCTGGATCGACAGTTCGTCCTGGCGCTTGGGAAGCGGCTCGCCGCTGGCGACGCGGAGCTGCCACTCCACGAGATCCTGCCCGGTGATCTCCTCGGTAACCGGGTGCTCGACCTGGAGCCGGGTGTTCATTTCCATGAACCAGATGCGGTCGGGGCGAAGCCCTTCGCTGGCGTCGGCGATGAACTCGATCGTGCCGGCTCCGACATAGTCGACCGCCTTGGCCGCCCGCACCGCCGCGGCGCAGATCGCCTCGCGCGTCTCGGCATCCATGCCCGGGGCCGGGGCTTCCTCGATCACCTTCTGGTGGCGGCGCTGGAGCGAGCAGTCGCGCTCAAACAGGTGGACGACATCGCCGTGCGTGTCGCCGAACACCTGCACTTCGATGTGGCGAGGCGAGAGGATGTACTTCTCCAGCAGCACCCGGTCGTCGCCGAAGGACGAGGCTGCCTCGCGCTTGCAGCTGGCCAGCGCGTCGGCGAACTCCGCCGCGCTTTCCACCCGCCGCATGCCCTTGCCGCCGCCGCCCGCCACCGCCTTGATCAGCACCGGATAGCCGATCGCATCGGCCTCGGCCTGGAGCCGCTCGGGGCTCTGGTCCTCGCCAAGATAGCCCGGGGTGACCGGCACGCCCGCCGCGATCATCCGCGCCTTGGCGGCGTCCTTGAGGCCCATCGCGCGGATGCTGTCCGGCTTCGGCCCGACCCAGACCAGCCCGGCGGCGAGCACCGCCTCGGCGAACTCGGCGTTTTCCGAAAGGAAGCCATAGCCGGGGTGGATCGCCTCGGCCCCGGTCGCCTTGGCCGCGGCGATGATCTTTTCGCCGACCAGATAGCTCTCGCGCGCCGGGGAGGGTCCGATATGCACCGCCTCATCGGCCTGACGGACGTGGAGCGCGTTCGAGTCGGCGTCCGAATAGACCGCGATCGTGCGCAAACCCATCGCGCGGGCGGTACGGATGATGCGGCAAGCGATTTCGCCGCGATTGGCGATGAGCAGCGATTTCAGCATGATAGGCGCTCCCGAACCGCGCAAACTTCACGAAGTTCGCGCATGTCGATGAAGAAAATAACGGCGGTTTGCGGTTCGGTGGCCATCGCCGAGCCTAGGCAGATTTCGCGTGTGTAGGACAGCCCGTCACGGGTGGCGCTCCGGGAAACCGTGGCGGGTGTGGAGCGCGGCGAGCACCCCCTCGATGTCGTTGGCGAAGCCGCCCTCGGCAAAGGCGAGCGCGGGCAGGTTCTGGTTGTCCTCGCCCAGTCGCGCCACCACCGCGGCGCGGGGGCGGGGCCAGGGGACGCGGGCGACGTCGATATTCGCGGCGCGCTCCGGGAAGGCGGCGAGCAGGCCCTCCACGGTGATGCAGTCCTTGCAGTAGAAGCGGCGCGCACCGCCATAGGCCGGGTCGGCCCAGTCGGTGTCGAGCACGAACAGCGTGTCGCGGCTCATTCGGCGCATCCCGTGGTACGCGAGGTCCAGGCGAGGCTGGCGATCTTCCAGGCGCCGTTCTCGCGCACCAGGCTTACATGGTTGGTGCCGCAGTGATGCACCTTGCCGTTCAGCCGGAACACGTACGGGGCCCACACCATTGCAAGATCGCCGTCGATCTCGACCGCGGGGCTGGCGATACGCTCGTCGAACGTCTCGGGGCCGGGCTGGAAGCGGGCGAGCAACTCGGGGTTGGTCAAGGTGCGGACGGTGCTGGGGCCATTGGCGGCTTCGGTGACGATTGCTGCGCTGGCGCTCGGGAGAAGGACGGCGCCGATCGCCGCGGCATCGCGCGTGTTGATCCCGCCCAGCAGCTTGTCGACCGTCGCCAGCACGGCACGCTCGTCGCTGCCGTCGGGCGGGGCGAGCGGGTTGGCGGGCGGCAGCTTTGCCGGTGAGGGAACGCTGTGGGTCGGATTTGCAGCGGGGGGCGGCAGACCTGCAGTTTGCGCGGCAACGGCAAAAGCAATGAAAGACAATAGCATGGATCAGTCTCTGCAATATGGTTCTGAGGACATGCGTGCGCGCTTCCTCACATCCGGAACACGCCGAACTGCGGCCGCTCCGGGATCGGCGCGTTGAGCGTCGCCGCAAGGGCGAGGCCGAGCACGTCGCGGGTCTGCGCCGGATCGATGATGCCGTCGTCCCACAGCCGCGCGGTGGCGTGCCAGGGGTTGCCCTCATCCTCGTACTTCTGGCGGATCGGCGCCTTGAACGCCTCCGCCTCCTCGGGCGACCAGCCAGCGGCATCCCGGTGCACCGTGGCCAGCACGCTTGCCGCCTGCTCGCCGCCCATCACGCTGATCCGGCTGTTCGGCCAGCTGAACAGGAAGCGCGGGGAATAAGCGCGGCCGCACATGCCGTAGTTACCCGCGCCGAAGCTGCCGCCGATCAGGATGGTGAGCTTGGGCACGGTCGCGGTCGCCACCGCCGTCACCAGCTTTGCGCCATGTTTTGCAATTCCTTCCGCTTCATACTTGCCGCCGACCATGAAGCCGGAGATATTCTGGAGGAAGAGCAAAGGAATGCGGCGTTGGCAGGCGAGCTCGATGAAATGCGCGCCCTTCTGCGCGCTTTCGGAGAACAGCACGCCGTTGTTGGCGAGGATCGCGACCGGCATGCCCCAGATATGCGCGAAGCCGCACACCAGCGAGCTGCCGTACAGTGCCTTGAACTCGTGGAACTCCGATCCGTCGACTAGTCGCGCGATCACCTCGTGCACGTCATAGGGCGCTCGGACGTCGGCGGGGAGGATGCCGTAGAGCTCCTCGGGCGCATATCTGGGCGGGCGCGGATCCTTTAGCGCCACATCGGGCACGCGATCGGCGGGGAGGTGGCTGACGATGTCGCGGACGATGGTCAGCGCATGTTCGTCATTCTCGGCGAGATGATCGACCACGCCCGAGCGGCGGGCATGGAGGTCGCCGCCGCCGAGATCCTCAGCGCTGATCTCCTCGCCCGTCGCCGCCTTCACCAGCGGCGGGCCGGCGAGGAAGATCGTGCCCTGGTTGCGGACGATCACGCTCTCGTCTGACATAGCGGGGACGTACGCGCCGCCAGCGGTGCAGCTGCCCATCACGCAGGCGATCTGCGGGATGCCCTGCGCGGACATGGTCGCCTGGTTGAAGAAGATGCGGCCGAAATGATCCTTGTCCGGGAACACCTCGGCCTGGTGCGGCAGGTTGGCGCCGCCGCTGTCGACGAGGTAGATGCAGGGCAGGCGGTTGGCCTCGGCGATCTCCTGCGCGCGGAGATGCTTCTTCACCGTCATCGGATAATAGGTGCCGCCCTTCACGGTGGCGTCGTTGCAGACGATCATGCAGCTTCGGCCCGAGACGCGGCCGATGCCGGCGATCACCCCCGCGCCTGGGACTTCGCCTTCATAGAGGTCGCAGGCGGCGAGTTGGCCGATCTCGAGGAAGGGGCTGCCGGGATCGAGCAGCCGCTCGACGCGCTCGCGGGGGAGCAGCTTGCCGCGCGCGACATGCTTGGCGCGGGCGGACTCGCTGCCGCCGAGTGCGGCCTGCGCGACATCGGCGCGGAGCTTCTCGGCGAGGGCGCGGTGGTGCGCCGCCTGGGCGCGGAACTGGTCGCTGTCGGGGTTGACCTGCGTGGGAAGAACGGGAGCAGACATCGTAGGTTACGCCGCCCCCAGCAATTCGCGGCCGATCAGCATGCGGCGGATTTCGTTGGTCCCTGCGCCGATGTCGAGCAGCTTGGCGTCGCGCAGGAAGCGTTCGACCGGCCAGTCCTTGGTGTAGCCGGCACCACCCAGTGCCTGCACCGCCTCGCCCGCCACGCGGAAGGCGTTCTCGCTCGCGAGCAGGATCGCTCCCGCCGCATCGAAGCGCGTCGTCTTGCCCGCATCGCAGCTGCGCGCCACGGCATAGACATAGGCGCGCGCCGAATTGAGCGCGACATACATGTCGGCGATCTTGGCCTGCATCAGCTGGAAGCTGCCGATCGCCTGGCCGAACTGCTTGCGCTCGCGCAGGTACGGCAGGACGACGTCGAGGCACGCCTGCATGATGCCTAGCTGGATGCCGGCGAGCACGGTCCGCTCATAGTCCAGCCCGCTCATCAGCACGGCTACGCCGCCGTTGAGCGGGCCCATGACGTTCGCTTCCGGCACTTCGCAATCGGTGAACACCAGTTCCGAGGTGGGCGAGCCGCGCATGCCCATCTTGTCGATCTTCTGGCCGATCGCGAAGCCGGGCATGTCCTTCTCGATCAGGAAGGTCGTGATGCCGCGCGAGCCTTCGCCGGTCTTGGCGTAGACCACCAGCGTGTCGGCGTACGCCGCGTTGGTGATCCAGAATTTGGTGCCGTTGAGCACATAGCCGCCCTGGACCTTCTCGGCCTTGAGCTTCATCGAGACCACGTCGGAGCCGGCCCCGGCTTCGGACATGGCAAGGCTGCCGACATGCTCGCCCGAGATCAGCTTGGGGAGATATTTGGCTTTCTGCTCTGCATTGCCCCAGCGGGCGATCTGGTTGACGCAGAGGTTCGAGTGCGCGCCGTAGCTGAGGCCGATCGAGGCCGAGGCGCGGGCGACTTCCTCGCACGCGATGACATGTTCGAGATAGCCGAGGCCGAGGCCGCCGTCGGCTTCGGGGACGGTGATGCCGTGCAGGCCCAGCTCGCCCATCGCGGCCCAGAGCTCGTTGCGGGGAAACCAGTCCTCGGCGTCGATCCGCGCGGCGAGCGGCGCGATCTTGTCGCGGGCGAAGCGCGCGGTGGTGTCGCGGATCATGTCGGCGGAATCGCCGAGGGCGAAGTCGAAGTCCGGGGTCATGCTTGTTCCTCTCCAACGGTCACGATCATGCCGTCGATTGTTGTCACGGGCCATGGAAGCAGTCGCGCGCCGACGCAAGGGCCGCCGACGCACCGGCCCTCCTCCACGGTGTAGAGCGCGCCGTGCCAGCTGCACTGGATATGGCTGGCATCGGGGGTGAGATAGGCGTCGAGCTTTTGGGTCAGCGGCACCGGCATGTGGGCGCAGCGATCGACATAGCCGAAGACTTGGGCACCGCGGCGGACGACAAAGCCGTGGAAGCGGCCGGCGCGCATCTCCAGCACGAAATTGCGGGCGGTGCCGTCGGGGATCAGGTCGAGCGGCCCGAGCTTCACGCCGGCTGGGGTTTTCGTCAGTCGCTCGGTCATGCGCGGATAAAAGCTTTCAACGCTTCACGGTTCGCGTTCTCCTTCCGCTTGCGGGAGGGGCCAGGGGAGGGGCTGCACCGTCTAAGCGCTGCTTCCACGTCGTTCCCTCCCCCGACCCCTCCCGCAAGCGGGAGGGGAGCGCAGGTTGCAGCGGTCGGAGACATCACGGCAGCTGTGCCTTGGGGAAGCCTTCCCATACCGCGTCATAGTCCGGCTGGGCGTGGGCTAGCGCGTGCTCGGTCGGACGGTAGGGCCAACAGGTCTCGACCATGAACGCCATGGTGCCCTCGATCTTGTGGGGCTTGAGCTCGGCGTTGGACGCACCGCGCCAGCTGGCGACGTCGGGGCCGTGCCCCGCCATCAGGTTGTGGAGCGACAGCCCACCCGGCGCGAAGCCCTCGGCCTTCGCGTCGTACGCGCCGTGGATCAGCCCCATCGCCTCGCTCATCACGTTGCGGTGGAACCAGGGCGGGCGGAACGTGTCTTCCGCCACCATCCAGCGCGGCGGGAAGATCACGAAATCGGCGTTGGCGCGGCCCGCCACGGTGCTCGGCGAGGTGAGGACGGTGAAGATCGAGGGATCGGGATGGTCGAAGCTGACCGTGTTGATCGCGTTGAACCGGGCGAGATCGTAGCGATAGGGCGCGAGGTTGCCGTGCCATGCCACTACGTCGAGCGGGCTGTGCGGCAGGGTGGTTATCCACAGACTTGCCAACGACTTCTGCACAAGCTGGAACTGCGTGTCGCGATCCTCGAACCAGGCGGCGGGGGTCTCGAAGTCGCGGGGATTGGCGAGACCGTTGGCGCCGATGGGCCCAAGATCGGGCAGGCGGAAGGGCGCGCCGTAATTCTCGGCGACGTAGCCGGCGGCGCTGCCTTCGGGCAGCAGCACGCGGAAGCGTACGCCGCGCGGGATCACCGCGATCTGGCCCGGGGCGATGTCGATCCGGCCGAGTTCGGTGAGCAGCACCAGCGCGCCGGCCTGGGGGATGAAGAGCAGTTCGCCGTCCGCGTCGACAAAGGCGCGGGTCTCCATGTCCCGATTGGCGGCGTAGCGGTGGACGACGACGCCTTCCAGATCGGCGGGGTCGCGGGTCGTCAGCATCGTCTCCATGCCGTCGATCCAGTCGACCGGCGCGGCGGGCGCGGGGATCGGGTCCCAGCGGAGGCGGTTCGGGGCGAGCGGCTTCAGCGAAGTGCGGGGCGAAAAGCGCGGGGCACCGTGATAGGGCCGGTAGGGCGGATGCTCGGCGCTGGGGCGCAGGCGATAGAGCCAGCTGCGGCGGTTCTCGGCGCGCGGCGCGGTAAAGGCGGTGCCGGAGAGCTGCTCGGCATAGAGGCCATAAGGCGGCCGCTGCGGGCTGTTGCGGCCGATCGGCAGCGCGCCGGGCACCGCTTCGGTCGAGACATGGTTGCCGAAGCCGGGGAAATACTGGGTCACGTGGCTCGTCCTCTCCAGCGCGTCTCCCCTTTTGGATCAGGACGGGGAGGGGGCGTTCGGTGGGGCCGGGGTATGCCATGCTGTTCCTGCGGCGGCACCCCCGGCTCTCTCCCTCTCCGAACTGGTCAGGCGTCGACCTTGATCACGCCGCGGCGGATCTGGTCGAGCTCGATGCTCTCGAACAGCGCCTGGAAATTGCCGTTGCCGAAGCCTTCATTGCCCTTGCGCTGGATGATCTCGAAGAAGATCGGGCCGAACATCGTCTCGGTGAAGATCTGGAGCAGGATGCCCTCGTTGTTCTCCACCGAGCCGTCGATCAGGATGCGGTTCTTGCGCAGCCGCTCGACATCCTCGCCGTGGCCGGGGACGCGCTTGTCGATCAGCTCGTAATAGGTCTCGATCGTGTCCTGCAGCCGCACGCCGCGGGCGCGGAGGCGCTCGACGGTGTCGTAGATGTCGTCGGTGGTCAGCGCGAGGTGCTGGATGCCTTCGCCATTATATTCGCGGAGGAATTCCTCGATCTGGCTGTTGTCGTCCTGGCTCTCGTTGAGCGGGATGCGGATCGCCTTGTCGGGCGCGATCATCGCCTGGCTGAACAGGCCCGTCGCCTTGCCCTTGATGTCGAAATACTTCTGCTCCTCGAAGCCGAAGAGCGTACGGTAGAACTCGCTCCACACCCGCATCTGGCCGCGGCGGACATTGTGGGTGAGGTGGTCGAGCAGGTCGAGCCCGACACTGTTCTCCGCCTCCGCTTCGCGCCAGCCCGGGAACTCGGCCCAGTTGGCATAGAGGTCATCGCCGTCCTGGATGAAATAGAGATAGGAGCCGCCGATGCCCTGGATGACGGTGTCGTCCTCATCGGTGGGCTTGCCGCCATGGGCGAGCGCCCATTCCATCGCCTTTTTCGGGTCCGACACGCGGAACGCCATGGCGCTCGCCGAAGGGCCATGCTCGCCGCGGAAGGCGGCGACGCGGCCGGCGTCGTCGCGGTTGAGCATCAGGTTGATGCGGCCCTGCTTGTAGCGGGTGATGTTCTTGCGCGGATGGCGGTGGGTGGGGACGAAGCCCAGCTGCTCGAACTGGCGCGCCATCGCGTCCGGATCGGGCGAGGTGAACTCGACGAACTCGAAGCCGTTGAGGCCGAGCGGGTTGGCGGTATCGGTCATGGCCACCTGATACCCCAAACCTCGATTTAGTGTCAAATGTTACCAGTTCGCTACAGACCCTCGCCGCCGACCCAATGCGCGTTGGAGAGGCGACGGGCGACCGCCCAGGTCTGGGTGCGGATATCGGGCACCGCGACGATCTCCCAGAAGGCGCCGCGGGTCATCGGGCCGAGCGCGTAGAGATTGGCGTTGGCGCTTCCGTCGGCGGCAATCGTCTGGCCCTGGTTGTCGACATCGATGCCGATATGCGCGGGGTCCGGGCGAATCACCCCGCGCGCGGCGAGGCGCTGGAGCAGCGGCTCGCGCGACCGGGCGAGGTCGCCGAGCGGGCCGGTACAGTTGATGATGCGCTGGGCGAGAATCGTCTCGGGCGCAGCCTGTCCGCGCGGGCGGAGGGTGACGGCGATGCCGTTCGGGCGTTCCACGAAGCCCAGAGTCTTGGCGGGGCGTACCTCCAGCTGCCCGCGATCGATCAGCGCCTGCAGCCGCGCATGGACCTCGGGGGCGAGGCGGTGGCGGTGGACGTCCCACCAGGGGCGGAGGTGGCGGAGAAAGCGGGCGCGCTCGTCTTCGCTGGCATTGGCCCACATCGGCTGGGTGAAGGGGCGGAGTTCGTCGACCGCGTTGCGCCAGCCGACCTGCTCGGCCCGGTCGCGCACGGCGCGGACCAGCGCGGAGGCTCTGGTGCGGGGGCGTTCGCGGAGCTTGTCCCAGTCCTGCCCCGGGCCATGGGGACGAGGGAGCAGGCCGCGGCGTGAAACCGCGACGATCTTGCCGCCGAACCCGCGCGCCTCCAGCAGCAGCGCGACGTCGACCATGGTGAGGCCGGTGCCGATCACCAGCACAGTATCGCTGTCGGAAAGGCCCTCGGGCACGCTCGGGTCCCAAGGATCGCCCTTGTAGCGTTGGGCGGAAAGCGTTGCGGGGTCGAGACCCGGCGGATCGTGCGGCGGCAGATTGCCGACCGCGAGCACCGCGGCATCGGCACACAGCGTGCCGTCGGACAGTTGCAGCGTCGCGCCGTCGGCGTCGAAGGTCACGTCCTCCACTTCGCCGCGGACGAGGCGCAGGCGATCCGGATAGCGAGCGAGCGCCTGTTCGAGCATCTCGCGCAGATATTCGCCATAGACGCGGCGTGGCACGAAGCTGGCAGCGGCATGCTCCACCCCGCGCGCCTCAAGCCAGCGGACGAGATGTCCCGGATCGTCCGGGAACGCGCTCATGTTCGCGGCGCGGACGTTGAGCAGGTGCGAGGGGTGGGCCGCGCCGTAGGCGAGCCCGGTGCCCGCCACCGGCGCGCGTTCGATGAGCGTGGCGCGCGGGCCCTCATGGCGGATCAGGTTGATCGCCTGGAGCGTGCCCGAAAAGCCCGCGCCGATAATGGCGACGTGTTCGATCATGGTTGCGGCTCCCCCGATGCCGGCGTCAAATTTCGTAGTCGAGCTGCCACTCGGGCTGGCGGAAGGCGGGCTGCTGCTCGGCAAAGGCGGGCTGGCGTGCCTTCATCTGGGCATAGAGCCGCTTCACCGAGTCGCTCGCGGTACGGACGAACAGGAAGGGCAGCACCGCATGGACGATACAGGCGGCGCCGCCGACCATCATCGTAACGCCGAACCGCGCCGCAGTGGCGGCATGCTCGCCATAGCTTTCGCCGACGCTGCGGGGATGGGTGAGGAAAAGCCGAGTGATCATATGGGAAATGTACGCGGGATCGCGGCAGGGGGGAAGGGCGTCCGTCCCAAATCCCTCTCCCTTTGTAGGAGAGGAGATTCCCCTCCCGCTTGCGGGAGGGGCTAGGGGAGGGGGTGACGTGGCGAGGGCGGACGCGGCTGCGGCCACCCCCTCCCCCGACCCCTCCCGCAAGCGGGAGGGGAGCGCAGGCTCACAGCTTGGCGATCGTCTCGGCGAGCGCGGTCACGTCGACGTCGCTGCCTTCGGTGGCCACGGTTTCGGTGAGGTGCGCGCGGACCAGATCGAGCAGCGGCAGCTTCGCGCCGACAGCCTCGGCGGCTTCCCCGGCAAGGCGCATGTCCTTGAGGCCCAGCGGCGCGGCGAAGCCGGCGGGGCGGTGGCGGCGCTCGGCGATCGGCGGGCCATAGACCTTGTGGATCGCGCCGTCGAAGATCGTGCCCGAGAACACCTCGAGCATCTTCGCGCGGTCGACGCCGCCCTTTTCGCCGAGGGACATCGCCTCGCCATAGGCCTCGACGGTGGCCATGATCATGAAGTTGCCGGCGAGCTTCACCAGGTTCGCGGCCGAAGGCTTGTCGCCCATCGGGAAGGTGACGCGGCCCAGCGCGTCGAGGATCGGCGCGGCGACCTCCATCGCCTCGGGCGACCCTGCGGCGACAATGGCGAGCTTGCCCTGCGCGGCGACCGGCGGGCGGCCGAAGACCGGTGCTGAGACGAACTGGTGCCCGGCTTCTGCGTGATGCTCGGCGAGCTTGTCGGCGGTCGCGACGGCGATGGTGCTGTGCGAGAGATGCAGCGCGCCCGGCGCCATGCCCGCGAGCACGCCGTCCTCGCCTTCGAGGATCGCGGTCAGCGCCGCATCGTCCGCCACCATGGTCAGCACCGCCTGGGCGCCGTCGGCGGCTTCGCGCGGGGTGCGGGCGAGGCGGGCGCCGCGCTCGGTAAGGGCGGCGGCCTTGTCGGGCGAGCGGTTCCAGACGGTAAGCGTGTGCCCGGCATCGAGCAACGCGCCCGCCATGCCGATTCCCATCTGTCCAAGCCCGAGAAATGCGAGGTCCATGCGTGTCTCCCTGAAATGCGGTGCAGCATGTGGGGTGCGGGGCCCGGAACCCAAGGGATTATCCGCCGATCAGCACCGCCGCGTCGATGAGCGCCCGCGGCACCGAGACCCCCGGGGTGGTGCCGATATAGCGGGGGACCCAGCTGGGGCCGAACTTCTGCTTGAACGATCGCAGCCCCGAAAAGCCGTAGATCCGCTCGCCATGGCCATAGACCGCCGCCCCGAGCCGCGACCAGATCGGCGCGAGCGGGCCGGGCTTGAGGCCTGAGAGCGGCGCCATGCCGAGGTTGAAGCGCTGGAAGCCCTGCGCCGCGCCATACTGCAGCAGCCGCACGAACAGCAGATCCATCGCGCCATAGGGCGTGCCGGGCCGGTGGCGCATCAGGTCGACCGAGATTTCCTCGCGATTGGGTGTCTCCCAGAGATTGGCGAAGGCAACGATCTCGCCCGCCAGCCGCAGCACCGCGCAGTCGAACTGCGACAGATAGTCGGGATCGAAGCGGCCCAGGCTGAAGCGCTTCTCGGCGCCGGTCTTTCCCGCCAGCCAGGCATCGGAGACCCGCTGGAGATCGGGAAGCAGCGCAGGCACCTGCGCGGCGGGCACCACCTCGAACACCAGGCCTTCGCTGGTCGCACGCTTGACCGAATAGCGCAGCGACTTGAACTGCCCGCCCTTGAGGTCATAGCCCTGGCGAAGATCGACCACCGCTTCCTCGCCATATTTGAGCGGCTGAAGGCCGAGTTCGACAACCAGCGGCAGCATCGCCGCGCTGACCTGGAACAGGCAGAGCCGGCCCCGCACGGCATCGCAGCGTCGGCGGATTTCCCAGATCAGCTCGGACCAGGCTTCCTCGGGTCCGACCGGATCGCCCATCACGATCCAGGTGCGGCCCTGCACGCGGTACATCAGGAAGGCGTCGCCCGAGGTGGAGACGAGGAAGTCCTTGTCGCCGGTATAGGCCAGCATCGCATCGGCGCGGCTGGTGGCGCCAAGCGCGCGCGTCGCCACCTCCGGATCGAGCGCCTGATGCTCGCGCACCCGGGGGGCTGCCGACATCAGCCGCCAGAACGCCCAGCCGACCAGCAGGATCGTCGCGCCCAGCGTGGCGCGAAGGAAGCGGGGGGCGTTGCCGCGCCAGGCGAAATCCCACCACAGATCGTCGCTGTACGGCACGCGCTTATAGGCGAAGAAGCCGGCCCAGGCGCTCAGCAGCAGCGCGATCAGCGCCGCCGCCCACCACCAGCGGGCGACCGGCGCCGAGCCGATCCCGGCGCTGCGATAGAAGCCGGGCCGGGCATATTGGAGCAGCCCGGCGACGATCAGCAGCACCGTCGCTTCCTCGACATCGATGCCCTTCGCGAGCGAGAAGATCGCGCCCGCGACCAGCAGCAGCCGCGCGGCATAGAAGCCGCTCTTGAGCCGCGCCTGCACCGCCGGGGCGATCAGCAGCAGCGCGGTGCCGACCAGGCTCGCGGCAAAGTGCGAGCCTTCGACGAAGGGCAGCGGCAGGACGCCGTGGAGCGGGTGCATCCGGCCATGCGCCGGCGGCAGCGCGCCCGAGACGAGCAGCACCAGTCCGCCGCCGAACACGAGCAGCGCGAGCAGCGGCGGGACCAAAGTCTGCCCGATCCGGTGCGCGACGCTCAGCCCCGCCGCGATCGGATGGCGCAGCCGCCGTCCCTCGATGCCGACCAGCAGCCCGCCGGCGACGAGCAGCGGAAGGAGATAGTAAAGCACCCGGTATAGCAGCAGTGCGGCGAACAGGTCGCTGCGGCCGATTGGAACCAGCGCCAGCATCACCGCCTCGAACACGCCGATCCCGCCCGGCACATGGGTGACCAGCGCGATGACGATGGCGAGCGCATAGGCGAGGTAGAAGCTGCCGATCAGCGCCGGATCGGCATGGGGGATCAGGACGAACAGCGCGCCCGAGGCACAGGCCAGGTCGAGTGCGGCGATGCCGATCTGGGCCGCCATCAGCGGGGCGGGCGGCAGCGGCAGGGTCGCACTGCCGAGGCGCAGTTCGGCCAGGCCGCGGGCGCGCGCTACGAACAGCGCGGCAAAGGCGAGCAGGACGGCGACGCCCACGCCATGGAGCAGCGGCAGCGGCAGCGTCTGGCCGAACAGTGCCAGCGGCTGCGGGGCGACGAGCAGCGCGATGGCGGTCACCGCGAACACGCCGCTCCAGAAGGTCGCACCGGCGATCAGGGTGATGCGGGCTACATCGGCGAAGTCCAGCCCCGCCGCGCCGTACGCCCGCAGCCGCGCAGTGCCGCCGGTGAGCAGCGACAGACCGAGATTATGGCTGATCGTGTAGCTGGTGAACGAGGCCAGCGCCGCGGTCCGCCAGGGCAATCGCTGGCCGATCGCGCGCACCGCGAACCAGTCGTAGAGGGTGAGCGCCAGATAGGAAGCGGTGGTGAGCCCCAGCGCCGCCGCCAGCCGCACCGGCTGGATCTGGTGCAGCGCGTGCCGCACGTCGCGCAGGCGCACCTCGGCGAGGATGGTACGTACCGCCTCGAAGCCCAGCGCGGCCAGCGCCAGCGTGACCAGGATCAGCAGCGGCCGGCGATGGCGCGCGAGCCAGGCCAACAGACCGTGTCCGGTCGACGGCTCTTCCTCCGGCGCCTCGGTATCCGCAATCTGCATCCAACTCCCCCAACGGCGCCTTTCCCGTGCGCCGCCTGCCTTTATCCGGGGGACCGGCGGCGGGCAATCGAGGGTGCGATTATGGCGCGGGGGCATCCAGATGGGCGCCCAATACCGGGGCGAGCGCCGCGAATACGGTGCGGACCAGCAGGTCGTGATCCATTCGCAGATAATGGCCGCCGGGCAGGGTGATGCGGCGGACGTTGGGCGCGAGCAGAGTAGGGCACAGGCTGTCGGTTTCGTCTTGCCCACGGATGCAGGTGACCGGCAGCCAGTCGAGCGACCGCGCTGAGGCGGCGTCGGCATCGGGCGTGCCGACATAGGCGAAACCCAGCGGGTCGGCGCGGAAATAGGCGTCGCTGCCGGGCACGACGAGCACCAGCGCGGCGACTTGGGCACGCAGCGCTGGGGGAAGCGACGCCAGCGCCACCCGCGCCATGTCGGCGCCGAAGGACTGGCCGATGACGACCACCTTAGCCGCGCCCGAGCGGCGGCGCGTCTCCTGGATCGCATGGGTGAGCAGCGCCAGCACTTCGGCATGGCTGTGGCGCCGGGCAAAGGCGGTTGAGCTCGCCACCGCATAGACCGGCACCCCGGCTCCGGCGAGCGCCTCGACCACATAGGAACCCATACCGTAGCGCAGCCCCATGTCCCCCGACAGGAACACCGCGGCGACTGGCATGGTGCGGGGCTGTTCGGGCATGCCGTAGAGATGGACCGGGTTGCGATCGAGGAAGCCGGCGCTCCAATAGATGCCGAAAGCGATCGCGACGATCAGCGCGACGAGGGCGGCGGCCCAGCGCTTCCAGGCGAGACGGCGGGTGCGGGGGGAGGGTGTCGCCATCGTTACGCCTTATGCTCCGGGAGATGAAGGGCGGCTGAAGGGGGGGCGTGTCTCACCGAGACCAACATCTGTTCTGGAATCCCTCCACCCCCAACCCTCCTCCCAGGAGGAGGGGCTTAAGAAAGGTCAAAACTTGTTCCGCCCGGCGCGAATCTCGGCCCGCGCGGTGAACAGTGCCCGCGCGCCTGCGGCGACGTCGCGCATCACCACGACTGCCTTGTCGCCGGCCTCGAGCCGCTCGTCGCGGGCGGGGCGGGGGATCGAACGGCCGTCGGCGCGGTCGATCTGGACGAGGAACACGCTGCCCTCGGCGCGGCGTTCGGCTTCCTCGACGCTCAGCCCGGCCATGGCGGAGCCCTTCGCGACTTCGATCAGCTCCACCTCCAGCCCCAGCGCACCCAATTCGCGCCGCAGCCGCGCCAGTTCGGCCTCGCCCTGGACGTGCTCGCGGTGCGGATAGAGGATCATCCGCGCCATCGCCTCGGCGCCGATATGGGTGGGGAAGACGACGCGATCGGCGCCGGCATGGATCAGCTTGCGCTCGGTGGTCGGCGCCTCGCCGCGGGCGATGATCTCCAGACCCGCATTGAGGTTGCGGGCGCTGAGCGTGATGAACACGTTCGCCGCGTCGTCGGGCAGCACCGTCGCCAGCGCGCGGGCGCGCTGGATGCCCGCGGCGATCAGCACTTCCTCCTCGGTCGCGTCGCCGGCGAGGGTGCACAGCCCCGCCGCCTCGGCCTCGGCGCGGCGTTCGGGGCCGCGCTCGATCACCACCACCGGCACGGCTGCGCGGGAGAGGTCACGGGCGAGCATCACCCCGATCCGGCCATAGCCGCAGATCACGACATGGTCGGCGAGCTTGTCGATGCGGCTCTGCATGCGGGTTGCTCCGAAAATACTCTGCAATTGCAGCACGGTGAAGAACTGGACGAGCGCGCTGGTGAGCAGGATCATGCCGGTGCAGCCCAGCACCATCGTGCCCATGGTCAGCGCGTGGAGATAGGGGGTGTCGATCGGGCGGATCTCGCCATAGCCGACGGTGTAGATGGTCAGCACGACCATGTAGCTCGCGTCGGAGAAGCTCCAGCCCGCCGCCATGTAGCCGATCGTCGCCAGCACCGCGACCGCGAGCACGAACAGCAGGATCGAAACAAGGTTGCGCACGGGCGAGCCGAGCACTTGTTCCGCTTCTGAAAGAATCCCCCGCATTGCGTTGATAAGGACACGCGAAACCCCGCTTGTCCATCGGGGTTTGCCCGCAGCGGCAACCGCGAGGCGCATGCGAACGTTTAGCCTGAATTGGATATTAAGGATCGGGAGAGGCTGCATGCGGGAATGGGTGTTCGGAGTTGCCGCGTTGTTCGCCGCGCCTGCCATGGCGCAGGCCCCTAGCCCCAAGCCGCCGATCGACCTCAACATCCTCCATGCCCAGGTGATCCTCGACCATCTCGGCTTCGGACCCGGCATCCTCGACGGGCGCGCAGGCCAGTCGTTGACTGCCGCTGTGCGCGGGCTGCAGGAAGCTCGTGGGCTGAAGGTCACCGGCGTGATCGACCCGGCGACGCTGGCGGTGCTCCACCAATATCGCGCGCTGCGGCCGGTGCGGACGCTCGCAGTCGGCGCGACGACGATGCAGGGGCCGTTCGTCGATCCTATCCCCAAGGATCTTGACCAGCAGGCCAAGCTGAAGATGCTCGGCTATCGCAATCCGCTCGAGAAGTTGGCCGAGATGTTTCATACATCGTCTGAAGTTATCACGGCGCTCAACCCCGGGGTGACGACGGTCAAGACCGGCACGATGCTGCGGCTGCCCAACGCGCTGCCGGGCTCGCGCGCCTATCCGACGGACTGGAAGCCCGAATGGCGCCAGACGCTGAACATGCTCAACGTCGATCCGCGCCAGCCCCAGGCCGATCATATCGTCGTCGACAAGTCCGAGGGCGTGCTGAAAGTGTATGGCGCGGGCAACCGGCTGGTCGCGCAGTTCAGCGCCACGATGGGGAGCGAGCATGATCCGCTGCCGATCGGTCGCTGGACAATCAATGGTGTAGATACCAACCCTAAGTTTCATTATAATCCGAAGCTGTTCTGGGACGCGAAGAAGGGCGACGATCCGGCGATGCTGCCGCCGGGGCCGAACGGGCCGGTGGGTGTGGTGTGGATCGACCTGTCCAAGGACCATTACGGCATCCATGGCACCCCGGAGCCGCAGACGATCGGCCGCACCGAAAGCCATGGCTGCATCCGCCTGACCAACTGGGATGCGGCCCGCGTCGCGCTGATGGTGAAGCCGGGCACCCCGGCACTCTTCCAGGAATAGTCCCGTGCGGCGCTTCGGCCTGATCGCGGGGCTGGTGATGGTGGCGCTGCTCGCGCTGCTAGTGTCACGCGTGCGCTTCCTGCCAGCGGGGCAAGCGCCCCGGACGCAAGCGGCACCGGCGACGCAGCCAGCCGCGGCGCCGGTCGCCTCAGGGTTGATCATCCCGGTGCAGGGCGTCCCTGCTACGGCGCTCAGCGACAATTGGGGTGAACCCCGCGGCGACGGCACCCGAGAGCACCACGCGATCGACATTCTCGCGCCCAAGGGCACCCCGGTGCTCGCCGCTGCGTCGGGCACGGTCGAGAAGCAGTTCGAGAGCGATCTCGGCGGCCATACGCTCTATGTCCGGACGTCCGATGGTGGGACGGTGCACTATTACGCGCACCTCGACACCATTGCCGTTCCGGAGGGCGCGGCCGTGCGCCAGGGCCAGCCGATCGGCACCGTCGGCACCAGTGGAAGCGCCGATGGCGGGGCGCCGCACCTCCATTTCGAGGTCAAACGCATGGCGCCGGGCGAGGGCTGGTGGCAGGGCACCAACGTCGATCCCTATCCGCTGCTTGCGGGAAAGCCCGGGCGGAGCTAAAGGGCCCCGCTCAGCTCTTTCTCACATACAGGCACGATCCATGAAGATCAGCGGCGTGGACATCCGTCCCGGCAACATCATCGAATATGAGGGCGGCATCTGGCGCGCCGTCAAGATTCAGCATACCCAGCCCGGCAAGGGCGGTGCCTATATGCAGGTCGAACTCAAGAACCTGCGCGACGGCCGCAAGAACAACGTCCGCTTCCGCTCGGCCGAGACCGTGGAGCGCGTGCGCCTCGACACCAAGGATTTCCAGTTCCTGTATCCTGAAGGCGACATGCTCGTGTTCATGGACAAGGAAACCTATGACCAGACCACGCTGCCGCGCGACCTGCTCGGCGACGCTGCCGCCTTCCTGCAGGACGGCATGGACGTGGTGATGGAGCTCTATGACGAAGAGGCGATCAGCGTCCAGCTGCCCGACACGATCGAAGCGACGATCGTCGAGGCCGACGCGGTGGTGAAGGGCCAGACGGCCTCCTCCTCGTACAAGCCCGCCGTGCTCGACAACGGCGTGCGCGTGATGGTGCCGCCGCATATCGGCAGCGGCACGCGCATCGTCGTCGACGTGTACGAGCAGACCTACGTCCGCCGCGCGGACTGATCTGCCGGCTTCGGCCGAACATGCTAAGGGAAGGGGACGGCAGGCCTGCGTCCCCTTTTCCCGTTTTCAGGTCAGGCCTTCCTTAGTCCCCCGCAGCAGCGGCAGGGAGAGAGATTGATATGGCAGCCTTTTCCGGCCTTCTCACCGTCATGGACCGTGCCGCACGCAAGGCGGCCCCCCGCCTGCGTCGCGACTTCAACGAGGTCACGCACCTGCAGGTCAGCCGCAAGGGCCCGGCCGATTTCGTGAGCATGGCCGACAAGCGCGCCGAGCAGACGCTGATCGAGGAACTGCGCAAGGCGCGACCCGATTGGCGCATCCTGGCCGAAGAGGGCGGCGAGCTGCCGGGCGATCCGGACAAGCCGCGCTTCATCGTCGACCCGCTCGATGGCACGACCAACTTCCTCCACGGCATCCCGCATTTCTCGATCGCGATCGCGGTCGAGGACCCGAACGGCAGCCAGGGCAAGTCCGAGATCACCCATGGCCTGATCTACCAGCCGCTCACCGACGAGAGCTTCTGGGCCGAGAAGGGCCGCGGCGCCTGGCTGCAGGACCAGCGGCTGCGCGTCTCGGCACGGCGGGACCTGTCCGAGGCGCTGATCGCGACCGGCATCCCGTTCATGGGCCATGGCAATTTCGCCGAGTGGAGCCGCATCTTCGGTGCGGTGGCACCGGAAGTGGCGGGCATCCGCCGGCTCGGCTCGGCCGCGCTCGACCTCGCCTGGGTCGCCGCGGGTCGCTTCGACGGCTATTGGGAATCGGACCTGAAGCCCTGGGATGTCGCGGCGGGCATGCTGCTCGTCAAGGAAGCCGGCGGCTTCGTCACCGACTATCGCGGCCAGGACATGGCGATGCAGCGCAACCAGTTCCTCGCCGCCAATGACGGGCTGCACTCCAAGCTTCACAAGCTGGTCGCCAACGCGCTGCGCTGAGGCTGTAAGTACGACTACGGAGCCGGGAAATTAACTGTATTTCCCGACCGTTTACGAGAGCTTGCGGCCTATAAGGTCCTTAAAACGCTTTCGGCTATCCAGCCGAGCGATATAGGACAGTTGGCGCATGAACATGGAAGCGGGCGGTCTCGGCAAGGGGCGTCGGGGAGAGGCATCGGACGAGGCGTTCTGCCATGACGTGGGCTCGGTGCTCGATCGCCTCTATGCGGTGGCCGAGTTCAGCCCCGACGGCATCCTGACCCGCGCCAACCAGCATTTCCTCGACGCGATGGGCTGCGTGCTCGAGACCGTCGTCGGCGAGCATCACCGCTTCTTCTGCGACGAGGACTATGCCGCCAGTCCGGCCTACACGGCGTTCTGGGATCGTCTGCGTGCCGGCGAGACGATGGAGGAGACCGCCCGCCGCAACGGCTGCGAGGGCAAGGATGCCTGGATCGCCGGTCAATACGCCCCGGTGAAGGACGCCAAGGGCGCGGTGAAGAGCATCGTGCTGATCGCCCGCGACGTGCGCGGCGCGCAGATCGAGGCGGCGCTGAACCGCAGCGTGCTCAACGCCTTCAGCCGCGCCACCGCGATGATCGAGTTCGATCTCTCGGGCCGCGTGCTCAGCGCCAACGAGAATTTCTGCGACCTGCTCGGCTACAAGGTCGAGGACGTGATCGGCCAGCATCACCGCATCTTCTGCACCGCCGACTATGCGCGCTCGCCCGCCTATCGCCAATTCTGGGAACGGCTGGGCCGCGGCGAGTTCGACGGCGGCCTGTACAAGCGCGTCGCCAAGGACGGCAGCGATCGCTGGATCCAGGCGACCTACAACCCGATCCTCGACCACCAGGGCCTGCCGGTGAAGGTCGTCAAGTTCGCCATGGACGTGACCAAGCAGCAAATCGACACCGCCGAGGCGGCGGGCAAGCTTGCCGCGATCGACCGCTCGACCGCGGTCATCGAATTCGACACCAACGGCTATGTCGTCGCCGCCAACGACATGTTCCTGCAGACGATGGGCTATGACCGCAGCGAGCTGATCGGCAAGCACCACCGCACCTGCTGCGACCCGGACTATGTGAAGGGCGAGGAATACAACAACTTCTGGCGTGCGCTGGCAGCGGGTGAATATCAGGCCGGGATCTTCCCACGGATCGGCAAGGACGGCCGCCGCGTCTGGATCCGCGCCACCTACAATCCGATCGTCGATGCCGACGGCAAGCTGATCAAGGTGGTGAAATACGCCTATGACATCACCGAGCAGAAGCAGCGCGCCGCCGATGCCGAGGGCAAGGTCGCCGCGATCAGCCGCGCGCAGGCGGTGATCGAGTTCACCCCCGAGGGCACGGTCCTAGAGGCGAACGACAATTTTCTGAGCGCCACGGGCTATCGCCGTGAGGACGTGATCGGAAAGCACCACAAGATGTTCTGCGATGCCGAGCTGGTGAACTCGCAGGAATATACGCGCTTCTGGGCGGACCTGGCGCATGGCGAATATACCGCCGGGGATTTCCGCCGCCGCAACAA
Source organism: Sphingomonas sp. 22176 (assembly GCF_052045505.1). Taxonomy (NCBI): domain Bacteria; kingdom Pseudomonadati; phylum Pseudomonadota; class Alphaproteobacteria; order Sphingomonadales; family Sphingomonadaceae; genus Sphingomonas; species Sphingomonas sp. 22176. The sequence continues at coordinate 291,518 of NZ_JBQEPL010000003.1, forward strand.
GGCGGGCGAGGAGATCTGGCTCAACGCGACCTACAACCCGATCTTCGACGGCCTCGGCAACGTCGTGAAGGTGGTCAAGTTCGCCCACGACATTACCGAGCGCAAGAAGGCCGCGATCGAGGGCAAGAGCCGCGCCCAGGCGGTCGACCGCAGCCTCGCGACGATCGAGTTCAGCCTCGAGGGCGAAATCCTGACCGCGAACGAGAACTTCCTCTCGACCATGGGCTATACCCTGCGCGAGATCCAGGGGCGCCACCATTCGATGTTCGTCGATCCGGCGCACCTAAAGTCGAAGGAATATGGCGACTTCTGGCGCGCGCTCGGCCGCGGCGAGGGCCATAGCGGTCGCTTCCACCGGATCGGCAAATACGATCGCGACGTGTTCATCCAGGCGAGCTACTCGCCCGTGTTCGATCTGCAGGGAAATCCGTCGCGGGTGATCAAATATGCCTATGACGTCACCGACCAGGTGATGCTCGAGCGCAAGATCGCAGCGAAGACCGAGCAGATGCAGGGCGTCGTCGGTGATCTCTCCGACGCGATCAAGACGATCAGCGAAGGCGCCTGCAGTGCGACCGGGCTCGCCAGCGAGACCCAGGCGGCGGCGGATCGCGGGACCACCGCGATCGAGGGCACGATCGAATCGATGGAGCTGATGTCGGCGTCGTCGAAGAAGATCGCCAGCATCGTCGACGTGATCGGCGACCTGGCCGGCCAGACCAACCTGCTCGCCTTCAACGCCGCGATCGAGGCGGCCCGTGCCGGCGAGCACGGCGTCGGATTCTCGATCGTTGCCGAAGAGGTGCGCAAGCTCGCCGAGCGCAGCGCCTCGGCTGCCGAGGAGATCAACCGACTGATCGGCGAATCGAGCGAGCGTGTGGCGCAGGGCACCGACCGGTCCCGCTCGGCGCGCGATGCTTTCGAGGCGATCGCCGGCTGCGTCGACAAGACCACCGGCGCGATCTCCGGCATCGCCCAGTCGGTCGGCGCCCAGCGCGAGACCTCGCGCCAGGTGGTGGCGATGATCGACGAGCTCGCGACCTCCACGCACAGCAAGATCTGAGCGGGGCGATGGGGATCGAGCTCACCGCACCGGTCGGCGAGGCGGGGCGGCGCCATATCGATGTCGGCCTGCTCCGGCTATGCGGGATCGAACTGGCCATACCGGTCGACTGGGTACGCGAAGTCGTGCCCTGTGCGGCGGCGATGGGGCCGTGTTTCGGCAGCCATCCGGCGCTGATCGGCTCGATCGGGGTGCGCGGCGACGTGATCCCGGTGGTCGACGTCACCGTGCTGCTCGGCTTTGGCGAGCGGACCGGCACGGGCGGGACGATCGTGGTGCTGCGCAAGGACGACGTGCTGCTCGGCCTCCGGATCGATACCGTCTCCGGCCTGTACCGGATCCCGGTGTCGGCGGTGCGCGAACTGGTCGACTCGGGCGGGGCGGCGCGGCTGGTCGATCGCGCCTTCGTCCGCGAGGAGCATCTCGTCGGCATTCTCGATCCCGAGGCGCTGTTCGCGATGCCCGGGCTGCCGCTGGTGCGCTGCCATGCGCGCGAAGGGGACAGCGCTGCCCTCTCCCGCGCGCGGCCCTTCGTGCTCGTCACCGTGGCTGGAGTCGATATCGCGATCGACAGCCATCTGGTGGAAAGCACCGCGCCGGCGGTCAGCCTGCGCCGCTGCGCCGTTCCGGCGCCCGGCTGGGCGCGCAACGTGATATATCTCGGCCGCGAGGTCCGCGTCTTCGACCAGCTCGCGACGCTGGGACTCGATGGTGCGACTCCGGAAGAATCGCCCGGTCCGGTGATCCTGCTGCGCATCGCGCCGGACAAACTGGTCGGGTGGCATGTCGAAAGCGTGCGCAGTGTCGCCCGTATTCCGGACGAAAAGTTCGGCCCGGTCCCGGAAGGGCTTGCCGAAAGGAGCGCGTTGTTCGCGGGCATCGCGACCGACCCGGCCGGGGGTCAGAACCTCGTGCTCGACAGCGAGGCTGTCCGCGCCGATCCGGCGATCAAGGCAATGGCGGCCCTGTGCCGTGCGCCGGCACAGGCAGACGGCAGAACGGCCAGCATCGCTCGCGAAGGTGCTGCATCCAACAGCGCCTTCCTGATCTTCGATACCGGCGCGCGCCTGCTCGCCACGCCCCTCGATGCGATCCGCGAGGTGGTACCGTTTCGCGGGCTTTCCTCGCGAGTCGAGGACTATTCGGGGCTGTGCGGGCTCACCGATCACCGCGGTGCGCCGATCTCGGTCTATGGCGTCGAACCAAGCTTGCAGCCCGAAGACGCGAAGCTGCTGATCATCGCCCGCCACCAGGAGGGGCAGGGGGCTCGCGGCTTCCTTGCCCAGCGGCTGGCGACGATCCTCAACGCCCCCGCGCTCCCTGTCCCTGGGGGAAGCCCGGGCGCGCGTTTCGTGCCCGCAACGATCGATGGAACCGCGCATTCCATCCGAATTCATACGCTTGGCTGAAGCCCCGCCGGACGCGTTCAGCCGGGCTTAACAATTGCGAATGATTCTCAGCGGTTCCAGGCCTTGCCGCACCGGGATCATGGTCCTAGAAGCCGCTCAAGATTCCGCAGTCGCGAGAAGAGAAGGCCATTGGTCGACCTGTCACAATATCTGCCGATCCTGATATTCCTCGGGATCGCCCTGTTGCTCTCGGGCACGTTCGTGTTCCTGCCGATGGCGGTTTCGCGCCTCACCGGCACGAACAAGCCGTCGCCGGAAAAGCTCACCGAATATGAGTGCGGCTTCCCCGCCTTCGAGGATTCGCGCAGCCAGTTCGACGTGCGCTTCTACCTCGTCGCGATCCTGTTCATCGTGTTCGATCTCGAAGCCGCGTTCCTCTACCCCTGGGCGGTGAGCGTGTTCAAACTGGGCTGGACCGCCTGGTTCTCGATGATGATCTTTGTCGCCGAGCTGGCGCTCGGCCTTGTTTACGCGTGGAAGAAGGGAGCCCTGGAATGGGAGTAGAGCTTTCGTCGGCGCCTCCGGCCGGTACGCTCCCGGACGTCGGCTTCCTCAACGACATCAATGCCGAGATTTCGGACAAGGGTTTCCTGGTCACCTCCACCGAGGAGCTGTTCCAGTGGGCCCGTACCGGCTCGCTGTGGTGGATGACCTTCGGTCTGGCGTGCTGCGCGGTGGAGATGATTCACGTCAACATGCCGCGCTACGACATGGAGCGTTTCGGCGCCGCGCCGCGCGCTTCCCCGCGTCAGTCGGACGTGATGATCGTCGCGGGCACGTTGTGCAACAAGATGGCCCCGGCGCTGCGCCGGGTCTATGACCAGATGTCGGAACCGAAATACGTGATTTCGATGGGCAGCTGCGCCAATGGCGGCGGCTACTACCACTATAGCTACAGCGTCGTGCGCGGCTGCGATCGCGTGGTGCCCGTGGACATCTACGTCCCCGGCTGCCCGCCGACCGCCGAGGCGCTGCTCTACGGCGTGATGCAGCTGCAGCGGAAGATCCGCCGCATCGGGAGCCTGGACCGGTGAGGGCGCCGGCTCCCCGCTATGCCGCAAACGACGGCGTGATCGAGGCGGCCAAGGCCGCGCTCGGCGACATGCTGGTCGAGGCGAAGGATGCCGTGGGCGAGGTGTCGCTCACCGTAGTCCGCGAGAAGCTGTGCGACGCGATGATCGCGCTGCGCGACACGCCGGGGCTGGAATACCAGCAGCTCAGCGAGATCGCCGGTGTCGACTATCCGCAGCGCGCCGAGCGCTTCGACGTCGTCTACCAGCTGCTGTCGTTCACCCGGAACCACCGTATCCGCGTCCGCGTCACCACCGACGAGGAAAAGCCGGTGCCGAGCGTGACCGACATCTGGCCGGTCGCCGGCTGGCTCGAGCGCGAGACGTACGACATGTACGGCGTGCTGTTCTCGGGCAATGACGACCTCCGTCGCATCCTGACCGATTACGGGTTCCAGGGCCATCCGCTGCGCAAGGACTTCCCGATGACCGGGTATGTCGAAGTGCGCTACTCGGAAGAGGCAAAGCGCGTGGTCTATGAGCCGGTCAGCCTGGCCCAGGACTTCCGCAATTTCGACTTCATGAGCCCGTGGGAAGGCGCCAAGTACGTGCTTCCGGGCGACGAGAAGGCGCCGCAGCCCGAGGCAAAGGGTGCACCCACGCCGGCCAAGGCAGGCGAGGTGGCCAAGGCCGACGCCGCTGCCGCGAAGAGCGAGCCGGCGCAGGGCAAGGACACCAAGACCACGGAAAGCCCGGCCCAGACCGGCGCCGGTCAGCCGCACCCGGGCAACCAGCCCGGCGAGAAGCCCAAGGATCCGGACGTCGTCCCGACCAAGGGCGAAGGGCATAACAAATGAGCGATACCGTCGACAAGATCATGGAACGCGATATCGACCCGGCCACGGGCGATACCTCGATCGCGAACTACACGATCAACTTCGGCCCGCAGCATCCCGCGGCGCACGGCGTGCTCCGTCTCGTCACCGAGCTGGACGGCGAGATCATCGAGCGCATCGATCCGCATGTCGGCCTGCTCCACCGCGGCACCGAGAAGCTGATCGAGTACAAGACCTATACCCAGGCGCTGCCGTACTTCGATCGCTTTGATTACTGCTCGCCGCTGGCGATGGAGCACAGCTATGTGCTCGCGGTCGAGAAGCTGCTCGATCTTGAGGTGCCGCTGCGTGGCCAGTATCTGCGCGTGCTGTTCGCCGAGCTGACCCGCATCTGCAATCACATGCTGAACCTCGGTTCGCACGTCATGGACGTCGGCGCGATGACGCCGAACCTGTGGATGTTCGAGGTCCGCGAGGACTGCCTGAACTTCTTCGAGCGGGCTTCGGGTGCGCGCATGCACTCGAACTATTACCGCGTCGGCGGGGTTCGCCAGGACGTGCCGGTCAAGCTGCTCAACGACATCGCGGAATGGCTCGACACGCGCCTGCCGCGGCTGTTCGGCGACGCGATCAGCCTGGTCGCCGAGAACCGCATCTTCAAGCAGCGCAACGTCGACATCGCGACGGTGAGCCGCGAGGACGCGATCAAGTGGGGCTTCTCCGGCCCGATGATCCGCGCCGCCGGCATTCCGTGGGACATCCGCCGTTCGCAGCCCTATGACGTGTACGATCGCGTCGACTTCGAGATCCCGGTCGGCACCCGCGGCGATTGCTATGATCGCTTCATGGTCCGCGTCGAGGAAGTCTACCAGTCGGCCCGCATCATCAAGCAGTGCATCCAGGACATGCCGGAAGGCCCGGTCCTGACGCTCGACCGCAAGGTCGGTGCGCCGAAGCGCGGCGAGATGAAGCAGTCGATGGAAGCGCTGATCCATCACTTCAAGCTCTTCACCGAAGGCTATCACGTGCCGGCGGGCGAAGTGTATGTCGCGACCGAAAGCCCCAAGGGCGAGTTCGGCGTGTATCTGGTGTCGGACGGCACCAACAAACCCTATCGCTGCAAGGTGCGCCCGACCGCGTTCAGCCACCTGCAGGCGATGGACTTCATGTCCAAGGGGCACATGCTGGCGGACATCACCGCCATCCTGGGCGCCATGGATATCGTTTTCGGTGAATGTGACCGCTGATGGCTGACGCTCCTCAACTCCCCGACGAAGCCGAAGTGCGCGCGCGCTGGGGCGCTTTCGCCTGGACGCCGGCCAATGCCGAGAAGGCGCGCGAGATCATGTCCCGCTATCCGGCGGGCCGCCAGATGTCGTGCACCATCCCGTTCCTCGATCTGGCGCAGCGCCAGGTGGGTGCCGAGACGAACACCCAGGGCTGGCTGCCGGTTCCGGTGATCGAGTTCGTCGCCCGCCAGCTCGACATGCCGTATATCCGCGTGTTCGAGGTCGCCACCTTCTACACCATGTTCAACCTGGTGCCGGTCGGCCGCTACCATGTGCAGGTCTGCGGCACGACGCCGTGCATGCTGCGCGGGTCGGACGACGTGATGGCCGCGTGCAAGTCGCGCGGGCTGAAGAAGGGCCACACTACCGCGGACGGGCTGTTCACGCTCACCGAGGTAGAGTGCATGGGCAATTGCGCGTCGGCGCCAATGGTGCAGATCAACGACGACAATTTCGAAGATCTCGACTATGATCGCACGCTCGCGATCCTCGACGCGCTGGCCAAGGGCGAGAGCCCCAAGACCGGCACGCAGGAGCCGGGCCGTCACACCGTCGAGCCGCTCGGCGGACCGACGACGCTCACCGCGATGGTGGGCGAGAACCATGACTATCGGGGTGAATGGTGATGCGGGGCAACAGCCTCATCGTCACCATCCTGGCCATCATCGGCGCCATCGTCGTGCTCGGCTGGGTGCTCAAGATTGCATTTCACTTGATCGGGACGCTCGTCCTGATCGGTCTGGCCGTAGTCTTCTATCTGTTCGTACAGAAGCTGGTCGGGAAGGGACGCTAAGGTGCTTCAGGACAAGGACCGCATCTTCACCAATCTCTACGGCTACCAGTCGTGGCATCTCGATGCCGCGCGGGCGCGTGGGGCGTGGGATAACACCAAGGCGCTGCTGGAGCTGGGCCAGGATACCATCATCGACCGCATCAAGGCCTCGGGCCTGCGCGGGCGTGGCGGTGCCGGCTTCCCGACGGGCATGAAGTGGAGCTTCATGCCGAAGAACCCGACGCCCGAGCGTCCGAGCTTCCTCGTCATCAACGCCGACGAGTCCGAACCGGGTTCGTGCAAGGACCGCGAGATCATCCGCCACGATCCGCATCTGCTGATCGAAGGCGCGCTGGTCGCGGGCTTCGCGATGCGCGCGCGTGCGGCGTATATCTACATCCGCGGCGAATATATCCGCGAGGCCGAGACGCTGTTCGCAGCGGTCGCCGAGGCCTATGCCGCCGGGCTGGTGGGCAAGAATGCCTGCGGTTCGGGCTATGACTTCGACGTCTTCGTCCATCGCGGCGCCGGCGCGTATATCTGCGGCGAAGAGACCGCGATGATCGAGAGCCTGGAAGGCAAGAAGGGCCAGCCGCGCCTCAAGCCGCCGTTCCCGGCGGGTGCCGGCCTCTATGGTTGCCCGACCACGGTCAACAACGTCGAGTCGATCGCGGTCGCCCCGACCATCCTGCGTCGCAGCCCCGAATGGTTCGCCAGCTTCGGCAACGAGAACAACAAGGGCACCAAGCTCTTCCAGATTTCGGGCCATGTGAACAATCCGTGCGTGGTCGAAGAGGCCATGTCGATCTCGTTCCGCGAACTGATCGAGAAGCATTGCGGCGGCATCCGCGGCGGGTGGGACAATCTGCTCGCGGTGATCCCGGGCGGCTCGTCGGTGCCGCTGGTGCCGGCAGCCCAGATCATGGACTGCGCGATGGATTTCGACGGCCTCAAGGCGGTCGGCTCGGGCCTCGGCACCGCAGCGGTCATCGTGATGGACAAGTCGACCGACATCGTTCGTGCGATCAGCCGCATCAGCTATTTCTACAAGCATGAGAGCTGCGGCCAGTGCACGCCGTGCCGCGAAGGCACCGGCTGGATGTGGCGCGTGATGGAGCGGATGCGCACCGGCGACGCCGACATTAGCGAGATCGACACGCTGCAGCAGGTGACCAAGCAGGTCGAAGGCCACACCATCTGCGCCCTGGGCGACGCGGCCGCCTGGCCGATCCAGGGCCTGATCAAGCATTTCCGCCCGGAAATGGAGCGCCGTATCAACGAGCGCCGTTCGGGCGGCCTCGAAACCATGCAAGAGGCGGCAGAGTAATGCCCAAGCTCAAGGTTGACGGAATCGAAGTCGAGGTGCCGCAGGGCGCCACCGTGCTCCAGGCCTGCGAGGCTGCGGGCAAGGAGATTCCGCGTTTCTGCTATCATGAACGGCTGAGCATCGCCGGCAATTGCCGCATGTGCCTGGTCGAGGTGAAGCCCGGACCGCCCAAGCCGCAGGCTTCGTGCGCGCTGCCGGCCGCCGACAATCAGGAAGTCCGCACCGACAGCCCGATGGTGAAGGCCGCGCGCGAAGGCGTGATGGAATTCCTGCTGATCAACCACCCGCTCGATTGCCCGATCTGCGATCAGGGCGGCGAGTGCGACCTGCAGGACCAGTCGGTCGCCTATGGTCGCGGCCAGTCGCGCTATGAGGAAAACAAGCGCGCGGTCACCGAGAAATATATGGGCCCCATCATCAAGACGGTGATGACCCGCTGCATCCAGTGCACCCGTTGCGTCCGCTTCGGCGAGGAAGTGGCCGGGGTGGAGGATATCGGCGCGATCTATCGCGGCGAGAACATGCAGATCACGACCTATCTCGAAAAGGCGTTCAAGAGCGAGCTTTCGGGCAATGTCGCGGACCTGTGCCCGGTCGGCGCGCTGACCCACAAGCCGGTCGCGTTCGAATATCGCCCCTGGGAGCTCAAGCGGAACCTGTCGATCGACGTCATGGACGCGGTCGGCACCAACATCCGCCTCGACAGCCGCGGCCGTCAGGTGATGCGCGTCCTGCCGCGCATCAACGAGGACGTGAACGAGGAGTGGGCGCACGACAAGACCCGCTACCATGTCGACGCGCTGGTCCGCCGCCGTCTCGACCGCCCGTTCGTCCGCAAGGACGGCAAGCTGGTCCCGGCGACGTGGGAAGAAGCGTTCGACGCGATCGCGGGCGTGGCAGCGACTGCCGGTTCTAGCGTCGCGGCGATCGCCGGCGACCTGCTCGATGCCGAGACCATGTATGCCGCCAAGGCGCTGGTGAAGGCGTTCGGTTCGGACCTGCTCGAAGGCCGCCAGACCGGCATGGCCTATGACACGTCGAGCCTCTCGGCAGTGGCGTTCAACACCACCATCGCGGCGCTCGAAGACGCCGATGCGATCCTGCTGGTCGGCACCAACCTGCGCTGGGAAGCGCCGCTGGTGAACACCCGCGTGCGAAAGGCAATCAAGCGCGGCGCCAAGGTGTTCGCGATCGGACCGCAGGTGGACCTGACCTACAAGGTCGAGTGGCTGGGTGACGATCTGGGGCTGCTCAACAGCCTGCCGGAAAACCTCGCCCAGGCGATCGACAATGCCAAGAAGCCGGCGCTGATCCTCGGCCCGGGTGCTCTGAAGAACGGCCATGGCGGCGCGCTCGCGATCGCGGGTGCGTTCCAGCGCGCCGCGACCGAGACCGAGGCGGCATGGAACGGCTTCAACGTTGTCCACACCGCGGCGGCGCGGATGGCCGGCCTGATGCTCGGCTATGCGCAGAAGGGCGGCATTGCCGACATCGTCGCGGCATCGCCGAAGCTCGCCTTCTTCCTGGGCGCCGACGAGGTGGACTTTTCCAAGTTCGCCGGCAGCTTCAAGGTCTATATCGGCCATCATGGCGACCAGGGCGCGCATCATGCGGATGTGATCCTGCCGGGCGCCACCTATGCCGAGAAGCCGGGCACCTATGTGAACCTGGAAGGCCGCGTGCAGCGCGCCGATCGCGCGGTGTTCGCACCGGGCGAAGCGCGCGAGGATTGGACGATCCTGCGCGCGCTTTCCGAAAAGCTCGGCCGCACGCTGCCGTTCGACAGCTTCGACGAACTGCGCGCCGCGATGGCGAGCGAGGTTCCGGCGCTCGGCCAGGAAGGTCTCGCCGAGTTCGCGTGGAACCCGCCGTCGCTTGCCAGCCAGGCTTCGGGTCCGGTGACTTATCCGGTCGCCGACTTCTATCTCACCAACGCCATCTGCCGTGCGTCGCCGACGATGCAGCGCTGCTCGGCCGAACTGCTCCATGGCGAAGACTTCGCAGAGGCCGCAGAATGACCTCCTGGTTCACCTATCTCGGCCTGCCCTTCGAGCTGGCCTGGACCGTCGCCACGGTCATCGACATCCTCGTCATCGCGCTGCCGGTGATGCTGGGTGTCGCCATGATCATCTATGCCGATCGCAAGATCTGGGCGGCGATGGCGCTGCGCCGCGGCCCGAATGTCGTCGGCCCGCTCGGCCTGATGCAGTCCTTCGCCGACGGCCTGAAGGTGTTCCTGCAGGAAACCATCGTGCCGTCGGGCGCGAACAAGGGCCTGTTCCTGCTCGCGCCGATCATCACCTTCACGGTCGCGCTGATCGTGTGGGCGGTGGTGCCGTTCCAGGCGGGTGTCGCGCTGTCGAACATCAATGTCGGCCTGCTCTACGTGCTCGCGGCCTCGTCGCTGGGCGTGTACGGCATCATCCTCGCCGGCTGGTCGTCCAACTCGAAGTACCCGTTCTACTCGGCGATCCGCGCGGCCGCGCAGATGGTGAGCTACGAAGTCTCGATCGGCTTCGTGCTGATTTCGGTCGTGCTCTGGGCCGGCTCGTTCAATCTCGGCGCGATCGTCGAGATGCAGAAGGGCTATTACGGCTTCGTCAACGGCAACTTCGTCAATCCGCTGCTCTTCCCGATGGCGATCGTGTTCTTCATCTCGTCGCTTGCCGAGACGCAGCGCGCGCCGTTCGACTTGACCGAAGCGGAGTCGGAGCTGGTCGCGGGCTATCAGACCGAATATTCGTCGATGGCCTTCGCGCTCTACTGGCTCGGTGAGTATGCCAACGTCATCCTGATGTGCGCGCTCAACGCGACGCTGTTCTGGGGCGGCTATCTCCCGCCGTTCGACTGGGCGCCGCTCTATGCCGTGCCGGGCATTCTCTGGCTCTTCGCCAAGATGCTGTTCTTCTTCTTCTGCTTCAGCTGGGTGAAGGCCACCGTCCCGCGCTATCGCTACGATCAGCTGATGCGCCTGGGCTGGAAGATCTTCCTGCCGCTGTCGCTTCTCTTCGTCTTCCTCGTTTCCGGGTATCTCATGCTGACCCGGGTTGGAGTGCCCGCATGAGCGTCGGTAGTTTCATTCGCACCTGGACTCTGTGGGAGTTCGTGAAGGCGCATGCCCTGACCTTGAAGTATTTCTTCAAGCCCAAGGCGACTATCAACTATCCGTACGAGAAGAACCCGCTCTCGCCCCGCTTCCGCGGCGAGCATGCGCTGCGCCGCTATCCCAATGGGGAAGAGCGCTGCATCGCGTGCAAGCTGTGCGAGGCGGTGTGCCCGGCGCTGGCGATCACGATCGAGGCCGAACCGCGCGACGACGGCAGCCGCCGCACGACGCGCTACGACATCGACATGACCAAGTGCATCTATTGCGGCCTGTGCCAGGAAGCGTGCCCGGTCGATGCGATCGTCGAGGGGCCGAATTTCGAATTTTCTACCGAAACGCGGGAAGAGCTGATTTATCAGAAGGATAAGCTGCTCGCGAACGGCGATCGCTGGGAACGCGCCATCGCGGCGAACCTTGCCGCCGACGCGCCGTACCGTTAAGCGCCGCACCATTCAAAGGGGCCATCCGATTCCGTGATCCAGCTTCTCGCCTTTTACCTGTTCGCGATCATCGTGTGCGTCTCCGGCGCATGCACGATCCTGTCGCGTAACCCGGTACATTCCGTCCTGTGGCTCATCCTGGCGTTCTTCAACGCCGCGGGCCTGATGGTGCTCGTGGGCGCCGAATTCATCGCCATGCTGCTGGTGATCGTCTATGTCGGCGCGGTCGCGGTGCTCTTCCTGTTCGTCGTGATGATGCTCGACATCGACTTCACCGAGCTCCGCGCGGGCGTGATGAAATATGCCGCCGTCGGAGCGCTGCTGGCGCTGGCGCTGGTCGCCGAGATCATCGTCGCGGTGGGCGCCTGGAGCGCCGGCGCGCTGGCGCTCGGCCGCCGCGTCGCCCCAGTGGCGGACGGTGTGCCGAACATCGAGGCGATCGGTGCGCTGCTCTACACGCGCTATCTGTTCGTGTTCGAAGGCGCCGGCCTGGTGCTGCTCGTCGCGATGATCGGTGCGATCGTGCTGACCTACCGCAAGCGCAGCGACGTGCGGCCGCAGAACATTGCGCGCCAGAATGCCCGCCGCGCCAAGGATGCCACCCGCAACATGAACCCGGCAGTCGGGCAGGGGATGGATCTGTGATCACGCTCACCCATTATCTGGTCGTCTCGGCCATCCTGTTCACCATGGGGGTGCTCGGCATCTTCATGAACCGGAAGAACCTGATCGTCATCCTGATGGCGATCGAGCTCATCCTGCTCAGCGTGAACCTCAATTTCGTCGCCTTCTCGTCGTTCCTGCACGACCTGGTGGGCCAGGTGTTCGCGATGTTCGTGCTGACCGTCGCCGCCGGTGAGGCCGCGATCGGCCTTGCCATCCTGGTCATCTATTTCCGCGGTCGCGGCACGATTTCGGTCGACGACGTCAATCGGATGAAGGGCTGATGTCGTCCATTCTGATCATCGTATTCCTGCCGCTCCTCGCGGCAGCCGTTGCGGGGCTCGTGAACAAATCGTTCGGCGCCGCGCTGCCCAAGATCCTCACCACGGGCTCGCTGTTCGTGGCGTGCGGCCTTTCCTGGCCGATCTTCCTCTCGTACCTCAGCGGCTCGGCCGCCCCGACGGTTACGCCGGTGCTGCACTGGATGACCTCGGGCACGATGAGCTTCGCCTGGGAACTGCGCGTCGACGCGCTGACCGCAGTGATGCTCGTGGTGGTCACCAGCGTCTCGGCGCTCGTCCACCTCTATAGCTGGGGCTATATGAGCGAAGAGCCGGATCAGCCGCGCTTCTTCGCCTATCTCTCGCTGTTCACCTTCGCGATGCTGATGCTCGTGACCGCGAACAACCTGGTGCAGATGTTCTTCGGCTGGGAAGGCGTGGGTCTCGCGTCGTACCTCCTGATCGGCTTCTGGTTCCGCAAGCCCAGCGCCAATGCCGCCGCGATCAAGGCCTTCGTGGTCAACCGCGTCGGCGACCTTGGCTTCATGCTCGGCATCTTCGGCGTGTTCCTGGTGTTCGGCACCGTCGACATCCCGACGATCCTGGCGGCGGCGCCGAACCATGCCGGTTCGACGATCGGCTTCCTCGGCCACCGCTTCGACACGATCACCGTGCTCTGCTTGCTGCTGTTCGTCGGCGCGATGGGCAAGTCGGCGCAGCTCGGCCTGCACACCTGGTTGCCGGACGCGATGGAAGGCCCGACCCCGGTGTCGGCGCTGATCCACGCCGCGACCATGGTGACCGCGGGCGTGTTCATGGTCTGCCGCATGTCGCCGCTGTTCGAGCAGAGCGCAGTCGCGATGCACGTCGTGATGGTGATCGGCGCGGCTACCTGCTTCTTCGCCGCCACCGTCGGCACGACGCAGACCGACATCAAGCGCGTGATCGCCTATTCGACCTGTTCGCAGCTCGGTTATATGTTCTTCGCGGCGGGTTGCGGCGCGTTTGGCGCGGCGATGTTCCACCTGTTCACGCACGCCTTCTTCAAGGCGCTGCTGTTCCTCGGCGCCGGCTCGGTGATCCATGCGATGCACCACGAGCAGGACATGCGCTACTATGGCGGCCTCTGGAAGAAGATCCCGATCACCTACACGGCGATGATGGCGGGCACGCTTGCGATCACCGGCGTCGGCATCCCCGCGCTGTTCGGCAACCCGGTGGCGTTCGGCTTCGCCGGCTTCCACTCGAAGGACGCGATCATCGAGGCGGCCTTCGCGTCGGGCAACACCGGCGTGTTCTGGGTCGGCGTGGTCGTCGCGCTGCTGACGAGCTTCTACTCGTGGCGCGTGGTGTTCCTGACCTTCCACGGCAAGCCGCGCTGGGCCGCTTCCGAGCACATCCAGCACGCGGTGCATGACGCGCACGGCCATGGTCGTGACGATCATGCGCACGACACGCACGGCCATGGCAGCGCGCATGCCAATGCGCCGGCGCAGGAAGATGCGGGTCACACCCCGCACGGCACCCATGCGCTGCACGAGCATGAGGCCGAGGGCACGGCGGGCTATCACCCGCATGAGAGCCCGCTGGTCATGCTGATCCCGCTGATCCTGCTGTCGATCGGCGCAGTGCTTGCGGGCTTCGTCTTCCACGGTGCGTTCATCGAGCCGACCGCGGGCGAGACCTATTGGCACGGCGCGCTGGCCTTCAACGAGCACCTGATGCACGCGATGCATGAAGTGCCGGTGTGGGTGAAGCTTTCGGCCACGGTGGCGATGCTGCTGGGCCTGGGCACCGCGGTGTTCGCGTATATCGTTTCGCCGGGCTTCCCGGCGGCCTTCGCCGAGCAGGTGCGTCCGCTGTATCTGTTCCTGCTCAACAAGTGGTATTTCGACGAGCTCTACAATCTGCTCTTCGTGCGTCCCGCATTCGCCATCGGGCGGCTGTTCTGGAAGCGCGGCGACGAGCAGACGATCGACCGGTTCGGCCCCAATGGCGCGGCGCGCCTGGTGCAGTTCGGAAGCTTCGGGGCCGTCAAGCTGCAATCGGGGTATCTCTACACCTATGCCTTCGTCATGCTGATCGGGCTCACGGCCGCGCTCACCTGGGTCATTGCGAGGTGATGGAATCATGACCGGCTTTCCGATCCTTTCCGTCCTGCTCGCGGTGCCTGCGGCTGCCGCAGTGCTCTGCCTGTTCGTGGGCGCCCGGGGCGCCCGCTGGACGGCGCTCCTCGCGACGCTCGTCAATCTGGCGCTCGGCGCCTGGCTCTGGACCCAGTTCCAGCATGGCGACGGTGCCCCGCAGTGGCAGTTCGTCGAGCATGTCACGCTGTTCAAGATGGGCGGCGTCGAGTTCTCCTGGGCGCTCGGCATCGACGGCTTCGCCTTCCTGCTGATCGAGCTCTCGCTGTTCCTGATGCCGATCTGCATCGGCGCCAGCTGGCTCTCGGTCACCAAGCGCGTGCCGGAATACATGGCGGCGTTCCTCGCGACCGAAGTGCTGATGATCGGCACCTTCGCCGCGCAGGACCTGTTCCTGTTCTACATCTTCTTCGAAGGTGGCCTGATCCCGATGTACCTGATCATCGGCATCTGGGGCGGCGTGAACCGCATCTACGCGTCGTACAAATTCTTCCTGTACACGCTGCTCGGCTCGCTGCTGATGCTCATCGCGATGATCGCAATGGTGCTGACCACCGGCACAACCTCGATCCCGTACCTGATGGCCTATGATTTCCCGGCCAGCTGGCAGACCTGGCTGTGGCTCGCCTTCTTCGCCTCGTTCGCGGTGAAGATGCCGATGTGGCCGGTCCACACCTGGCTTCCCGATGCGCACGTCCAGGCGCCGACCGCAGGGTCGGTCATCCTGGCGGGCGTGCTGCTGAAGCTCGGCGGCTATGGCTTCCTGCGCTTCTCGCTGCCGATGTTCCCGGTCGCGTCGGTGCAGTTCATGGGCTTGGTGTTCGCGCTTTCCTGCGTCGCGGTAGTCTACACCTCGCTCGTCGCGCTCGTGCAGAGCGACATGAAGAAGCTGATCGCCTATTCGTCGGTCGCGCACATGGCGATCGTCACCATGGCTCTGTTCGCCTTCAACGCGAACGGCATCGACGGTGCGATGATGGTGATGCTGGGCCACGGCGTGGTCTCGGGCGCGCTGTTCCTGTGCGTCGGCATCATCTATGATCGCCTGCACACCCGCGAGATCGACCGGTACGGCGGTCTGGCGATCAACATGCCGCGCTATGCCGTGCTGTTCCTGCTGTTCACCATGGCCTCGATCGGCCTGCCGGGCACCAGCAACTTCGTTGGCGAATTCTTCAGCCTCGCCGGCGTGTACCAGGTCTCGACCTGGACCGCGCTGATCGGCACCACCGGCATCATCCTCGGCGCCGCCTACATGCTCTACCTGTTCCGTCGGGTGGTGTGGGGCGACCTGACCAAGGACGATGTGAAGGCGATGCCGGACCTCGACGGTCGCGAAGTGGCGATGCTCGTCGCACTGGCTGCCGTGGTGCTGTGGATGGGCGTGTACCCGACCAGCTTCACCGCACCGATGCACGCCGACGTCGCCCGGCTGACGCAGCGCCTCGACAGCGCCGCGCACACCGCGTCGATCAGCGACTCCAAGCCCACGCCGGGTTCGCCGCAGGCGGCCCCCGCCCATGAAGCCTCCGCGCACGGGGAGGCGCACTGATGTCCTATTCGATGCAACTAATGATGACGCTGCCCGAGTTGGTGCTCGCGGCCGGTTCGATCGTCCTGATGCTGGTCGCTGCCTTTGGCGGCCAGGCATCGACCAAGCTGGTGAGCTGGGCCTCGGTGGCGCTGCTCGCCGGTGCCGGCATCGCGCTGGCGGGCCCGGCCTCGACCGGTGGCGTCGCGTTTGGCGGTCTGTTCCGCGCGGATGCGTTCGCTACCTTCGCCAAGGTGGTGATCTATGTCGCCGCGGCAGTGTCGATCCTCGTCGCGCCCAAGTTCTTTGAGCGTACCTCGGGCGACGATCTGCGTCCGGAATATCCGGTGCTGATCCTGCTTTCGACCGTGGGCATGGGCATGATGGTGTCGGCGGGCGACCTGCTGACCCTGTATGTCGGCCTCGAGCTGCAGAGCCTCTCGGCCTACATCCTCGCCAGCTTCATGCGGCGGGACACGCGCTCGGCGGAAGCGGGCCTGAAGTATTTCGTGCTCGGCGCGCTGGCTTCGGGCATCCTGCTCTACGGCATCAGCCTGGTCTACGGTTTCTCCGGCACGACGCTGTTCGACGGCATTGCCGAGGCCTACAGCGCCGGTACCAGCGGCAGCCAGCACACCGGCCTGCTGTTCGGCCTGGTGTTCGTGTTCGCCGGTCTCGCCTTCAAGATCTCGGCCGTGCCGTTCCACATGTGGACGCCAGACGTGTACGAAGGCGCACCGACCCCGGTCACCGCCTATTTCGCCTCGGCGCCCAAGGTGGCGGCGGTGGCGATGGCGGTCCGCGTCGCGGTCGATGCGATGGGCCCGGCGATCCTCGAATGGCGCCAGATCGTGATCTTCGCCTCGCTCGCCTCGATCATCTTCGGTGCGGTGGCGGCGATCGGCCAGACCAACATCAAGCGTCTGCTCGCCTATTCGTCGATCAACAATGTCGGCTTCGCGCTGATCGGCCTTGCCGCCGGCGGCGAGGAAGGCGTGGCGAGCGTGCTCGTCTACATGGCGGTCTATGTCGTGATGACGATCGGCGGCTTCCTGGTGGTGCTGCAGATGCGCGGCGAGGATGGCGAGCAGATCGAGACGATCGCGAGCCTGTCGGGCATGTCGCGGACCCGCCCGGGCCTGGCGGCGGCGCTGGCGATCTTCATGTTCAGCCTTGCCGGCATCCCTCCGCTGCTCGGCTTCTTCGCCAAGCTGGGCGTGTTCATGGCGGCGGTGCATTCGGGCTTGATCGCATTCGCGACGGTGGGTGCCGCGGCCTCGACGATCGGTGCCTTCTACTACCTCAAGATCGTCAAGACGATGTACTTCGACGAGCCGGCGCCGGCGTTTGCAGGCAAGACCAACCTGGTCGAGGGCGGCTTGATCGCGATCAGCGCGGTCGTGATCTCGCCAATCGGCTGGCTGGTGTTCGGTGCGATCGGCACCTGGTCGCTGGTCGCCGCGAAGTCGCTGTTCTGACACCTGTGATCCGGACCGTCGCCGAGACGGGATCGACCAATGCCGACATCCTTTCCCTGGCGCTTACGGGCGCCGGGGAAGGGCTGTGGCTCCGGGCCGAACGCCAGACCGCCGGCAAGGGCCGGCAGGGGCGCGCCTGGGTCTCGCCTGCGGGCAATCTCTACATTTCCACGCTGGTCCGCGTGCGGCCGACCGATCCCTCGCCGGCGACGCTGGCGCTGCTCTCGGCCGTGGCGCTGGAAGAGGCGGTGCGGGCGTTCGGTGTATCGCCGATGCTCAAATGGCCCAACGACCTGCTGGTCGACGGCGCCAAGCTCTCCGGGATCCTGCTGGAGCGGGCGGGGGATGCGATCGCGGTCGGCATCGGCGTCAACCTGGCCGCGGCACCCGAGGGGCTCGACCGCGCCGCGACCAGCCTGGCCGCGCAGGGCGTCACCGTCACCCCCGACATTGTCGCCGAGGTGCTCGCCGAGAGCTTCGGCCGCTGGCTGGAGCGCTGGCGGGGTGAGGGCATGTGGCCCGTCCGCGAGCGCTGGCTCGCCAAGGCGCATCCCGAGGGCACCGCGCTCACCGCACGGCTCGCCGACGGGTCGAGCTTCGACGGGCTGTTCGGCGGGTTGGATTCGAGCGGGGCGCTGATCCTGCGCTTGGCCGATGGAACGACCCGTGCCATTCACGCGGGCGATGTGTTCCTGCTGTAACGAGGAAAAGGGAAGGGCGATGCTGCTCGCGATCGACGCCGGCAATACCAATGTCGTGTTCGCGCTGGTGGACGGCGGCGAGATCCGCGCCCGCTGGCGCATCGCCACCGATCCCCGCCGCACCGCCGACGAATATGCGGTGTGGCTCAGCCAATTGCTGGCGCTGGAGGGCTTCGACCGCAGCGCGGTGAGTGGGGTGATCGTCGGCACGGTGGTGCCGCGCGCGCTCCACAATCTCGAGGTGCTCGCCAGCAAGTACTTCAAGACCGAGGCGGTGATCGCGGGCAAGGGCAGCGCCGAATGGGGCTTCGCGCTCGACGTGGACGAGCCGCAGAATCTCGGTGCCGACCGCGCGCTCAACGTGCTTGCCGGCCATGCGCGTCATGCCGGCGATCTGATCATCATCGATTTCGGCACCGCGACCACCTTCGACGTGGTCGATTATCGCGGCGCCTATAAGGGCGGGATCATCGCGCCGGGCATCAACCTCTCGCTGGACGCCTTGGTGACCGCCGCCGCCAAGCTGCCGCGCATCGCCATTTCCGCGCCCGAGACCGCCAGCGTGGTCGGTCGGAACACGGTCGATCAGATGCATATCGGCATCTATTGGGGTTATGTAGCGATGATCGAGGGGCTGGTCGCGCGGCTGAAGGCCGAGGTGGGCAGGCCGCTCAAGGTTATTGCGACGGGTGGGCTGGCGATTCTCTTCGAAACGCATACATCTGTCTTCGATACGATCGAGCCCGATCTGACCATTCAGGGCTTGGCGATGCTGTGGGAACGCAGCCAGCAAGGAAATTAAGTGACTCCAAGAAACGAACTGCTCTTCCTCGCCCTTGGTGGCTCGGGCGAGATTGGCATGAACGTCAATCTCTATGGCTGCGACGGCAAGTGGCTGATGGTCGATTGCGGCATCACCTTCGGCGACGCCAGCTATCCCGGCATCGACGTGATCCTGCCCGATCTCCAGTTCATCGAGGACCGGGTGGACGATCTGCTCGGCATCGTGCTGACGCACGGGCATGAGGACCATATCGGCGCGCTGCCTTATCTCGCCGCCGATCTCGGCGTGCCGCTCTACGCGACGCCGTTCACCGCGGGCCTGATCCACGGCAAGCTCGCCGAGGAAGGCATCGAGGACCGCGTCGAGCTCAACGTGGTCAAGGAAGAGGGGCCGTTCGACATCGGCCCGTTCACGATCACCTACACCCCGCTCGCCCACTCGATCCCCGAGGGCAATGCGGTGCTGATCGAGACGCCGTACGGCAAGGTGTTCCACACCGGCGACTGGAAGCTGGACGAAGCGCCGTCGCTCGGCGGTTCGGCGACCGCCGAGGAACTGACCGCGATCGGTGACAAGGGCGTGCTCGCGCTCGTCTGCGACTCGACCAACGTGTTCAACCCCGAAGCCTCGGGCTCGGAAGCGGATGTGCGCACCGGTCTCGACGAGGTCGTCGCGGCGGCGAAGGGCCGCGTGCTCGTCACCACCTTCGCGTCGAACGCGGCGCGGCTGCAGACGCTGGGCGAGGTCGCGCGCGACACCGGCCGCGAGCTGTGCGTGGCCGGGCGCTCGCTCGACCGCATCATCCGCGTCGCCAAGGCGACCGGCTATCTGCGTGACTTCCCCGAACTGATCGACTTCGACAAGGCGATGACGCTGCCCGCCTCGCGCGTGCTGATCGTCGCCACCGGCGGCCAGGGCGAGCCGCGCGCCGCGCTCAACCGCATCGCCGAGGGCAGCCATGTGCTGAAGCTCCATCAGGGCGACCTGGTGGTGTTCTCCTCGCGCCAGATCCCGGGCAACGAGATCGCGATCGGCAAGATCATGAACACGCTGGCCGACAAGGGCGTCGACATCATCACCGACCGCCAGGCCTTCGTCCACGTCTCGGGTCACCCGGGCCGCCCCGAGCTGGCCGAGATGTACAAGTGGATCCGGCCGGAGATCATCGTGCCGGTGCACGGCGAGATCCGCCACATGCACGAACAGGCCCGTTTCGCGCTGTCGCAGGGCGTGCCCAAGGCAGTGAAGCAGCAGAATGGCGAGATCATTCGCCTCGCGCCCAACGGCCCGGCCAAGATTGGTCATGCGCCGGTCGGCCGCCTCGTCCTCGACGGCGACGTGATCCTGCCCGCCGACGGCGCAACGATGAGCGAGCGCCGCCGCATTGCTCTCTATGGCCAGATGTCGGTCGCGGTGGCGATCGACCGCAAGGGCAAGCTGGTGGGTGCGCCGCAGATCCGCATCCAGGGCGTGCCGGTGGAAGAAGACCGTGACGACCTGATCGAGGCGGCGGCCAAGGCGGCGCGCGAGGCGGTCGCCAAGGATGGCCGCGATCGCGACAAGCTGCGCGAATCGCTGCGCCTTGCGGTGCGGCGGGTCGCGGTGCGCTTCACCGGCAAGAAGCCGGTAGTGGACGTGCTGCTGATCGAGGCGTAACCTCACCCCATGAAGTGGCAGTCGGCGCTCGCGATCTATACGCTCTTCTGGGCGATGTCGGTGTTCTTCGTACTGCCCTTCGGGGTGCGGACCAGCGAGGAGGCGGGCGTACCGCTCGTCCCTGGCCAGGCGCCGAGCGCGCCGCACAGCTTCAACCCGACGAAGATCGTGGTGCGCACCACGATCCTTTCGGCGGTGCTGTTCGCGGCCTTCTACCTCAATTACGTCTATGGCTGGGTGACCGCCGACATGCTCGACTGGACGCGGTAACCACCGGCAAAACAAGCTTTTGTTGACCATGAGGTAGGTTCGGTCGCCTATAAGAACCGGATGGAAGACCTGCGCCGCCACCACGCCCAGATGCTCGCCGCACTCGACGAACTCGAGCAACTCACGCAATCGCCCAGCTGTGACGACAAGGTGGTGACGGCCGTGCGCTACCGCCTGACCCGCGCCAGCAGCGCGCGGCGGCGTGAGGTGGTTGCACTGTGTGAGCGGCTGATCGCGGCGGGGACGGGCGATCCCGCGCTGAAGGCCCTGCGCGATGCGACCAATGCCTCGCGCGGCGCCTCCAGCAGTCATATCGGCACCTGGACGCTCCGGCAGGTGATTGCCGACTGGCCCGGCTATGTCCGTGCATCGAAGGCGATGCGGGCAGCGCTGCGGCGCGAGGTCGAGCGGGAGGTCGCGGTCCTGACGCCGCATTTTGCCGTAGCGGTGTAAGCGTTCACCATTCTGTCATCGTCGCTTGCCATGCGACGTGGGACGGGTTCGCATCTCCTCGCTACGACCGAGGCTGGGTGCCTGCCGCTCCGCGCAAGGAAACTGAACGATGCACACTACGCGCCGCGAACTGTTGCTGGGCGCTGCTGGGTCCATGCTGCTGGTGGGCGCGCCGGATATCGTGCGTGCGCAGCAGATTTTCCGAGCCTATCCGTTCACGCTCGGCATTGCGGCCGGCGATGCGTCGGCGGACGGCTTCGTGCTGTGGACGCGCCTCGCCCCGGACCCGCTGGAGCCGCATGGCGGCATGCCGATGGCGCCGATCGCGGTGCAGTGGGAAGTCGGCGCCGACCCCGCCTTCAAGACGATCGCCGCCAAGGGCGAGGCGCTGGCCCGGCCCGAGCTTGGCCATTCAGTGCATGTCGAGGTCGCGGGGCTGCAGCCGGCGCGGCCCTATTGGTATCGCTTCACCTGCGGCCGCGAGCGCTCGATGCGCGGCCGGGTCAAGACGCTGCCCGCCGCCGGTGCCTCGGTGGGCGAAGCGCGTTTCGTCGTCGCGGGCTGCCAGCATTACGAGCAGGGGCTCTACACCGCCTATGCCCATGCGGCGCGCGAAGAGGCCGACTTCCTCTTCCACTATGGCGACTATATCTACGAGGGCCGCGCCAACCCGTTGGCGTTCGATTATGGCGGCAACCCCAAGAAATTCATCCGCGCGCATGTCGGCGAGGAGCCGTTCAGCCTCGACGACTATCGCCGTCGGTACGCCCAGTACAAGACGGACACCGATCTCCAGGCCGCGCATGCCGCGACCGGCTGGTATGCGACCTTCGACGACCATGAAGTCCAGAACAACTGGGTGAGCGACCGCGACCAGAACGGCACGCCCCCCGAGGCTTTCCTGCTCCGCCGCGCCTCCGCCTTCCAGGCCTGGTACGAGCATATGCCGGTGCGCAGCAGCGCGATCCCCAAGGGGGATACGATCCAGGCCTATCGCCGTGCGCGTTTCGGCGATCTGCTGGACCTGCATCTGCTCGACACGCGGCAGTTCCGCACCGACCAGCCCTGCGACGACGGCTTCAAGCCGAAATGCGCCGGTTGGGATGCCGCCGATGCGCAGGTGCTCGGCACCCCGCAGGAAGCATGGCTCGGCCGCAACCTTGCCGAGGGCAAGGCGCGCTGGAATGCCATCGCCCAGCAGGTGATGATGATGCCGCTCGACCGCCGCATGGGCGACGAGCCGGCGCCGATCCGCAACATGGACAGCTGGGGTGGCTACGACCGGCCCCGCGAGCGGCTGCTCTCCAGCTTCGCCGGGCATGGCAATGTCGTGGTGCTGACCGGCGACGAGCACCAGAATTATGCCGGCGAGCTGCGCACCCGCGCCGGCCAGGGCGAGGCGGTGGCGGTGGAGTTCGTCTCCACCTCGATCAGCTCGGGCGGCGACGGGGCGGACGTTCGCTCGGGAAGCGACAAGATCCTCGGCCACAACCCGTATCTGAAATACATGAACGACCGCCGCGGCTATCTGCTCTGCGACGTCACCCGTGACCAGTGGCAGGCGCAGTTCCGCACCGTCGACACGGTCACCGAACCCGGCGCACCGGTGAAGACGGCGCGCACCGCGATCGTGCCGCACGGGCGCCCCGAGCTCAGCTTCAGCTGAGCCCGGCGGCAGGCCGGGGGCCTTAGTTGCGGAGCCGCTCGATCGCCTGGGCGAGCGCGACGTAGAGCTTGCCCGCGTCGGACGAGAGCAGGGTCACCGCCAGCGGATTGCCTTCGCGCAGGCCCAGCACCTGGCGGAGCATCGTCTCGAAATCATGGACATAGCGGTGGACGTTCTCGCGGAACGTCTCGTCATGGTCGTACAGCCGGTGGATCTCGCGCGCCTCGTGCGGCGCGAGCAGGCGCACCGCGCGGCGGGTGAACACGCCGCGGTCGCCCTTGAGATAGGCGCCCCAGGCACCGTCGGTCACCTCGGTCGAAAAGGTCTTGGCGATGTCGATCGAGGTCGAGTGCAGCGCGTCGATCAGCAGTGCCATGCGGTGGGCGAAGCCGTCGCTGTCGGCGCGCTCCTGCGCGTCCTGCGCTTCGGCGATGCGGGTCTCGGCGAGCTGGTTGGCTTCCTCGAGCACGGTCATCTGCGCGCGGAGATGCTCGGCGGCGCGGGCGGCGGCGCCGATCGCGGCGTCGGCGGCCTTGGTCAGCGTGTCGACCTGCCGGCGAACCGACAGCTCGACGGCATGTTCGATCACCTGATCGGTCGCGTCCTGCAGCACGCGGTTGACCGCCGGCACGATGCCGTCGATCGCCTCGCGGGCATGGTCGGCGGCCTTGTTGGCGCTGTCGCGGACGCGGAGCAGCGTCTCGATCAGTTCGGGCGCGGCCTCGCTGGTGAAGCTCTTCGCGTGGAGGATCGCGCCGTCGACCGCGCGGCTGAGCGTCTCGGCCTGCTCGGCGGCGGTCGCCAGCGTCTCGGCGAGCGCGGCGCGGCCGCGTTCGAGCGCGGTCTGCTGATGGGTGACCGATGCAGCGATCCCTGCGACGGCATCGTGCGTGGTCTCGGCAGCGGTGACCAGGCCGAGCAGCTCGGGCTTGGAGGCGGCGATGCGCTTGCGGGTGGCGTCGATCCGCTCGTCGAGCCGTTCGAGCGAAGCGGGCATCGTCTCGTCGAGCTCCCGCGCGGCGGCGTCTAGCGCGGTGAGCAGGTTTTCCGCGGTGGCGATCACCTCGCGCGCGGTGCCTTCGCCGGTGCGCATCGACTGGGTCATGCCGTCCATCGACTGGTGGAGCCCGTGGATCGCGGCGGCCAGCGCCTCGGTGCGGCGGGTGCCGGCGGCGTGAAGGACTTCCAGCTCCGAATCGAAAGTCGACGCACCTTCGGAAAGGCGGGCGAACAGCGCGTCGCCGCGGCGCTGTTCCTCGCTGAGCCGCGACGAGATGCGGATGATCGCATCCTCGATCAGCGCCATGCGCTGCGCCATCGCGGTGCTGCTGTCCTCGGTCGCGCGTTCGAGCGCGGCTTGGTTGGCGCCGAGCATCGCCAGCATCGCGTCGCCTTGCGCAGCGATGCCCTGGCGCGACTGGTCGACCGCGGCGGCGGCGCGATCGAGCACCGCATCGACCTGCGCGGACATCTGGTCGGTCACCTGTTCAAGCCGGCTGCTCGCCGCCTCGCTGGTCGCTTCCATGCGGGAGATATGCGCGGCGAGCCGCTCGGCGGCGCCGCTGGCGATGCGATCTGCCTCGCGACCGCGCTCGGCGAGCACGGTCAGCTGGATATCGAGCGCGGCGGCGGTCTGGCCCGCCTGCAGCCCGGCCTGATCGACACGATCGGCCAGCCCGCGCATTTCCTCGTGCGCCCTGGGCAGCGAGGCGAGGATCACCGCGACGCTGTGCTCGGCGGCGCCGGTGACGGCGCTCAGCTGCTGGGTGCTGGCGGCGACCGTCTCGGCCTGGCGCTGGGCGCTGGCGGCGGCATGGGCGAGGCGCTCGGCCGCGGCGTCGCTCAGCACCGACAAGCTGGTTTCCTGCTCGGCGAGCGCGTTGCGTTGGGCGAGCAGGCGATCGGTGAGCGCGGCGGTGCGCGCTTCGAGCTCCTCGGCCGCCACGCGCATCGCCCGCGCGGTATCGGCATGGCGGCGCGCCTCGGCGGTGCTGGTGCGCACCGCGATCAGGTAGAGCAGCGCGACCACGGCAGCAGGCACGCAGAGCGACGCGAGCAGCTGGACGCGCTGGAAGTTGCTCAGCGGCTCGTCCCAGGCGGGCAGCGCGAGCGCCGCCATGCCATAGGTCGCGCCGACCCCGGCCGCGACCGCGAGCAGGGTGAGGATCCAGCCGAGGCGCGGCGCTTCGAGCGGCTCGGCGGGCGCCAAGGGTGCGGGTTCGTCGATCACCAGGCTTTCCGCGAGCACGGGCGGCTCGGCGGCGTGGGTGTCGAACGATACGGCGGATTCAGCGGTGGAGCCCCCAGTCATCGGGCCACCTTACCAGCTTTGCCGCGCGGACCAAGACCGGGTTGGCAACCAACGGTTAACGAAGGTGGAGATAGGATTAGCCATGGCTTATGATCCCGGTGCAATCGATACGAGTCTGGCGGCTGCGGTGGGCGACGATCCCGCGCTGATCGCCGAGCTTCGCGACGCGTTCCTCGAGAGCGTCCATCGTTCGGTCGACATGATGAGGACCTCCAAGGGCGCCGAGCAATGGTCAGGCGCCGCGCTGCGGCTGCAGAGCCTGGCCGGCAGCTTCGGCGCGACCAGCCTGATGGGCCTGGCCGAAGAGGCCGTGCGGCGCAGCGCCCAGGACGGCGCGCTGCTGCGACGGATCGACAAGGCGGTGGAGAAGCTTTGAGCCCACGTCATTAGCCGGGAAAAAAGTGATCGCTGCTGAGGAGCTGCTCGGCAAATTGCCGAACCAGCTTCCACAGCTGGGTGAAATAACGTCTGAGCGCGTTGACGATCGAGACTATCTCAGTTCAATCGCGTTCGGGATATCCTTGGTGGTCGTAGATGGCCACGTCGCGGCTGTGTTCATCTATGGCGGTGAGAAGGATGGCTTCGCGCGCTTCCCATTTCGCGTTCCGCTCGGCCTGACCTTTGACATGTCGCGGGATGTGGTCCGCTCTCACCTTGGAAGTCCTGAAGAAAGCTCTGAAGCTGGCCGGGTGCTCGTGCTAGGATGGAAGCCGGCATGGGATAACTTCGTACGCGATGGTTTCAAACTGCACGTGGAGTACTCGGAGGACCTAACCTCAGTACAGATGTTTACAGTACTACCGATCTCATGAGCTGCATTGGCGAGCATCGCTTTTCATGAATGACGGCAGGTTATCCGTCTTCAATCCGCCGCCGCGGACTCCGGCTCGAACACATCCTTCTCCCAATTCCGCACATAGGCCGAGCCGGTGGGGGCATCGATCAGGTGGACCCAGCTATCGTCGATGTTGAGCACCCGGCCGAGCGCGACGCACTCGATCGCACGCGCGCCGATCGCTTCGTCTTCCAGCCCGCGATAGTCGCCGCGGATGCGCCAGCCGCTGTCGGGCGCGTCGCCGACGCTGGGGGGCAGGGGCAGCTCGCGGTAGAGATAATGGACCGCCGCACCCTGTTCGAGCACGCAGCTATCGACCAGGCAGCGCGCGTCGTAATGGCGCCGCGCCGGGGCCGACGGCGGGCGCACCGGGCGATCTTCGCCCCAGCGCAGGTCGATCACGTCGCCGCGGCGGAACGCCACCTCGCGGCCGGGGCGGAGCTGGGGCATGTCCAGGGGCACGTTGTCCAGCCGGCCCCAGAGCTTCTCGCCCTCGGCGCGGGTGATCTCCACCCACATCCGCTCGGCGGCATAGTCGCGCGACGGCGGGGTGGACTGGAAGATCAGCTTGGCGAGGTCGCCAGGCCGCAGCGCCAGTGCTTCGTTCTCGCTGGGCAGGAAGAAGGTGTAGGGCGCGGCATCGGCCATCGGCCGGGGGTCGGCGATGGTGTAGCTACCGAACAGGCGCCGGTGCCAACGGTGGAGCATGTCGCGGATCGTACTCATCGCTTTCTACTCAACTCGCGCATCGCCGCATCGATCCCTGCAATCGTGAGAGGATACATGCGATCGCGCATCAGTTCGCGGATCATCGACACCGAGTGCGAATAGCCCCATTGCGCCTCGGGCAATACGTTGAGCCAGACGGTGGCGGGCCAAGTGTCGGTCACCCGCCGCAGCCAGGTGGCGCCGGGCTCGTCGTTCAGATGCTCGACCGAGCCGCCGACCTGGGTGATCTCATAGGGGCTCATCGACGCGTCGCCGACGAAGATCACCTTATAGTCCGGGCCATATTTGTGGAGGAGGTCGGCGGTGCGGGTGCGCTCGGTGAACCGCCTGCGATTATCCTTCCACACGCCTTCGTAGAGGCAGTTGTGGAAGTAGAAGAACTCCAGGTTCTTGAACTCGCTGGTCGCGGCCGAGAACAGCTCCTCGCAGAGCTTGACGAACGGGTCCATCGATCCGCCCACGTCGAGGAAAAGCAGCAGCTTCACCGCATTGTGCCGCTCGGGCCGCATCTTGACGTCGAGCCAGCCTTGCCTTGCGGTGCCGGCGATCGTGCCGTCGATGTCGAGCTCTTCCGCCGCACCCTCGCGGGCGAAGCGGCGCAGGCGGCGCAGCGCCACCTTGATGTTGCGGGTGCCGAGCTCGCGGGTGGAATCGAGGTTGCGATAGTCGCGCGCCTCCCACACCTTCACCGCGCGCTGGTGCTTGCCTTCGCCGCCGATCCGCACGCCTTCCGGGTTGTAGCCGCCATTGCCGAAGGGGGAGGTGCCGCCGGTGCCGATCCACTTGCTGCCGCCCTGGTGGCGTTCGTGCTGCTCGTTCAGCCGCTGCTGGAGCGTCTCCATCAGCTTGTCCCACGAGCCGAGCGCCTCGATCGCCGCCTTTTCCTCGTCGCTTAAGTATTTGTCGGCGATCGCGCGGAGCCATTCCTCGGGGATCTCGGCCGGGGCGACGCCGTAATTGGAGGCGATGCCGCGGAACACCTTGGCGAACACCTGGTCGAAGCGGTCGAGCAGCCCCTCGTCCTTCACATAGGTGGCGCGGGCGAGGAAGTAGAAGGCCTCGGGCGTCGGCTCGATCACCTGCGCGTCGAGCGCTTCGAGCAGCAGGAGGTGTTCTTTGAGGCTGGCAGGGATGCCCGCGGCGCGCAGTTCGTCGAGAAAGGCGAGGAACATGGCGCTAGACTAGGCCTGCGGGGCGGGGCGCGTCCATTACGTTGCGCGCCGGAGGGGATGCGCCCGGCGCATGTTCATTTCTGCCGCCGCGCCATGAAGGCCAGCCGCTCGAACAGCATCACGTCCTGCTCGTTCTTGAGCAGCGCGCCGTGGAGCGGCGGGATCGCCTTGTTGGGATCGCGCGACTGGAGCACCTCCAGCGGCATCTCCTCGTGGAGCAGCAGCTTGAGCCAGTCGAGCAGCTCGCTGGTGGAGGGCTTCTTCTTGATGCCCGGCACTTCGCGGATCTCGTAGAACAGGTCCATCGCGCGGCTGACCAGCAGCTTCTGGATGCCGGGGAAGTGGACGTCGACGATCGCCTGCATCGTGTCGCGATCGGGGAACTTGATATAGTGGAAGAAGCAGCGGCGCAGGAACGCGTCGGGCAGCTCCTTCTCGTTGTTCGAGGTGATGACGACGATCGGGCGCTCGGCGGCGCGGACATTCTCGCCGGTCTCGTAGACATGGAATTCCATGCGATCGAGTTCCTGGAGCAGGTCGTTCGGGAACTCGATATCGGCCTTGTCGATCTCGTCGATCAGCAGCACGGGGAGGACCGGGCTGGTGAACGCCTCCCACAATTTGCCCTTGCGGATATAGTTGCCGATGTCGTGCACCCGCGGATCGCCGAGCTGGCCGTCGCGCAGCCGCGCCACCGCGTCATATTCGTACAGGCCCTGCTGCGCCTTGGTGGTCGACTTGACGTTCCACTCGATCAGCGGCGCGTTCACCGCCTTGGCGATTTCGGTCGCCAGCACGGTCTTGCCGGTGCCGGGCTCGCCCTTGACGAGCAGCGGGCGTCGCAGCGTGACGGCGGCATTGACCGCGACCTTCAGGTCCGCGGTGGCGACATAGCTCTGGGTACCTTCGAAGCGCATGCGCAGAAGGTGGGACGAACAGTGGCGGGATGCAACCCATCCCGAGGGGCAGGTCAGCCCCGGCTGCGGGCGCTGGCGCGGGCTTCCAGCAGGTCCCACAGCCCGCGATGCTGGGCGAAGACCTGTTGCGCGCCGAACAGCATCGCGCGCTCGTGCGCGGCTTCGCGGGCCAGTGCGTCGACCACGCTGACGGTCTCCTCGGGGATCGGCAGGCTTGGGGGCTTGGGATCGACCCCGAAGCTCGTCGCGGCACGATCGAGCACCGCGCGGATCGCCACCCACTCGATCGCCAGCGCGATCGCCGCGCCGGTCGCGCAGCCGGCGCGATCGGACTGGGCGAGCATGTCGAGCGCATGGCGCTGCGCGGCGGCGGCGGCTTCGCTTTCGGCATGGCCGGGGGTGCTGGGCAGGGGGCCCACCGCGGCGACGAGGCGGACGAGATAGGCGCGCTCCGCCACGAAGGCGTCGGCGGCGGCTTCCAGCCATTCGCATTCGATCGGGCGGCGGGCATGGCCGGCGGCATAGTCGACCAGCCCGGGATGGCGGCCATGCAGGCGCGCGATATGGTGGACCGCGTCGGCCAGATCGCGGCGGGGCAGGGTGGCGGCGCGGAGCGCGCGCAGATGCAGATGCTGGGCGCTGCCGTCGGATCCCGCCAGCGCCCCCATCGGGCCCCAAGCGCCCGACAAATGCTCGATCGGTGCGGTATCCAAGAGCATGACCTTCCTCATCTGGACAGTGCCGCCCGCCATCGGCCGGTTCAGAGGAGATCGCACAGCGACGATACCGAAGCGCATAGAAAGATGGTTACGCCGAAATTAATCTTGAAAGACAGGATTTCGGCTCCCCACGCGTCCTTGTCCCAAAAGAAAACGGCCCCGGGGGATGCCCGGGGCCGTTGTTTCTCTTTCTGGCCGATGCGCTTACTGGTCGAGGAAGCTGCGCATCTTGCGGCTGCGGCTCGGGTGCTTGAGCTTGCGCAGCGCCTTGGCCTCGATCTGGCGGATACGCTCGCGCGTCACCGAGAATTGCTGGCCGACTTCTTCCAGCGTGTGATCGGTGTTCATGCCGATGCCGAAGCGCATGCGCAGCACGCGCTCTTCACGCGGGGTGAGGCTCGCCAGGACGCGGGTGACCGTTTCCTTGAGGTTCGCCTGGATCGCTGCGTCGACCGGGATGATCGCGTTCTTGTCCTCGATGAAGTCGCCCAGGTGGCTGTCTTCCTCGTCGCCGATCGGCGTTTCGAGCGAGATCGGCTCCTTGGCAATCTTCATCACCTTGCGCACCTTCTCGAGCGGCATGCTCAGGCGCTCCGCCATCTCTTCCGGCGTGGGCTCGCGGCCCTGCTCGTGGAGGAACTGGCGGCTGGTGCGGACCAGCTTGTTGATCGTCTCGATCATGTGCACCGGAATACGGATGGTGCGCGCCTGATCGGCGATGCTGCGGGTGATCGCCTGGCGGATCCACCAGGTCGCATAGGTGCTGAACTTGTAGCCGCGGCGATATTCGAACTTATCGACCGCCTTCATCAGGCCGATATTGCCCTCCTGGATGAGATCCAGGAACTGCAGGCCGCGATTGGTGTACTTCTTGGCGATCGAGATCACGAGGCGGAGATTGGCCTCAACCATCTCCTTCTTCGCGATACGCGCCTCGCGCTCGCCCTTCTGCACCATGTTGACGATGCGGCGGAACTCGGTGAGCGTCATGCCCGTCGACTGGGCGATTTCGCTCATCTCGGTGCGGATGCGGTCGACCGCGCTGCCCTCGTTCTCGACGAAGGCCTTCCACTTCTTGTCGAGACCCACCACCGTCGGCAGCCAGTTCTCGTCGAGCTCGTGATCGACATAGCGATCCAGGAAGTCCTTGCGGCTGACCTTGTGGCGCTCGGCGAGACGCAGCATCTGGCCGCCCAGCGCGGTGAGGCGGCGGTTGAAGCTGTACAGCTGGTCAACGAGATACTCGATCTTCGCCTGGTGGAACTGGACGCTCTCCACCTCGGCGGTCAGCTCCTCGCGGAGCTTGTTGTACTTCTTTTCCTCGGAAGCCGGGAAATCCTCGCCGGCCGACATGGTGTCGAGCCGCTGCTGCTGGACCTTGCCGAACTTCTTGTAGATCGCCGTGATGTTGGCGAACTTCTCGAGCGCCTGCGGCTTGAGCTGCTCTTCCATCTGGGCGAGCGAGAGGGTGTTGTCCTCCTCCTCGTCGTCGGAGGGGCGGCGGGCGCGGCGCTCGGTCAGCTCGTCATCCTCGTCGGACGCGACTTCCTCGGGCTCTTCCTCTTCCTTGAAGGTCGGGCCGGTGCTCGATTCGCTGATCTCGCCATTATCGTCCTCGGCGCCCTCGACCTGCTCGGCCGACGGACCCTTGGAGAGCATGGCGTCGAGATCGAGGATCTCGCGCAGCTGCATCGTGCCTTCGTTGAGTGCGGTCGACCAGCCGATGATCGCGTTGAACGTGATCGGCGACTCGCAGAGCCCCAGGATCATCGTGTCGCGGCCGGCCTCGATACGCTTGGCGATGGCGATTTCGCCCTCGCGGCTGAGCAGCTCCACGGCGCCCATTTCGCGAAGATACATGCGCACCGGATCGTCGGTGCGATCGACGGTTTCCTTCTTCTTCGCGATCTCGAAGGCGGGCGCGGAGTCGTCGCTGGTGTCTGCGCTTTCCGAATCGTCCGCCGAATCGTCCTCGGATTCGGAGTCCTCGCCGGCGTCCTCGTTCTCGACGACGTTGATGCCCATGTCGTTGAGCGCGGCCATCACGTCCTCGATCTGCTCGGAGGACATCTGGTCCTGCGGCAGCATCTCGTTGAGCTGGTCGACGGTGATGTACCCGCGCTTTTTCGCACGCGCGACCAGCTTCTTGATCGAACCTTCGTTCAGATCGATCAGCGGCGCGTCACTCGTGTCTGCCGTGTCCGTGACGTCTGCCATGTTCGCCTTCGCCATCAAATCCCTCGAAACTCAGATGGCGGCAATTTTACACCGCCTCTATTCCTCAAAAACGCCGTCTTCCGCAAGCATCAGATTGGCAAGCCGTTCCTGAAGCTCCTGCCGTTGCCGCGAAAGCGCCACCTGGCGGGCGAACGCTTCCTCGGTGCCGTCGCGCATCAGCGCAGCAGTCGCCTCGGCGAGCGCCACATCGACGGCGGGCTGTGCCGCCATCACCGCGATCGCCTCGCCCAGATCCTCACGCGCCTTCGTCACGTCGGCTGCGGGCCGCGTGAAGGTGAAGGGGAGCGTGTCTGCGCGGAGCAACTCGCTTGCCACTGAATCGAAACCGGACGATGCCAATATGGTGAGGAAATCCGCGCTATCAAGCTGACGCGACGCCGGATTGGTGAGCGCCACCTCGACAACGGCTTCGAATAGCCGCCCGAGTGCGCCCGATGCACTACGCAGACTCCCCAATATCTCCATGTGGCGGGCGATCTCGACCGGGTGGCGGATCAGCCCGGCGAGCACCGCGCGTGCCAATATGGGATCGAGCCCGCTCGCCTGCACGCCCTTGATCAGGTGCGAGGGCGGGGCCTCGGGCGGCTGCCAGCCGCCGCGGGCGTTGCGGGTGCCGCGCTGCTGCTGGCGGGCAGGAGCGGGGCCGCGCTGGTCCTTGCGGAACTCTCGCGGGCCGCGGCCGAATTGCTGGTCGGCACGGGCACGAAATTCCGCGATATATTCGTGCTTTACATTCGGGTCTTGAATCTGCTCGGCAAGTTCGGAGAGGCGGCGCTTGAGGCCGGCGCGCTGCTCGGGCGTGTCGAGCGGACCGGCCGCGACTTCGCTCGTCCACAGCCGATCGACCAGCGGCTCGGGCTTGGCCAGCAGCGCCTCGAAGGCGGCCGGGCCCTGCGCGCGGACGAGATCGTCCGGATCGAGGCCCTGGGGGAGGGTGACGAAGGCGAGGCTGCGGCCAGGGGCCAGCATCGGCAGCGCTCGGTGGGCGGCGCGGAGCGCGGCCTTCTGCCCGGCGCTGTCGCCATCGAAGCAGAGCAGGGGGACTTCGGACAGCCGCCACAGCCGCTCGAGCTGGTGTTCGGTCAGCGCGGTGCCGAGCGGGGCGACGACTTCGCCGAACCCGGCCTGGGCGAGCGCGATCACGTCCATATAGCCTTCGACCGCGATCACCCGATCGGCCTTGCGTGCGGCAGCCTGGGCGCGATCGAGATTGTAGAGCGTGCGGCCCTTGTCGAAGAGCGGTGTTTCCGGCGAGTTCAGATATTTGGGTTCGCCGTCACCGATGATGCGGCCGCCGAAAGCGATCGTCCGGCCGCGCACGTCGCGGATCGGGATCATCAGCCGGCCGCGGAAGCGGTCATACGGCTCCTTGCCCTCGACGGCGATCAGCATGCCGGATTCGACCAGCATGGGATCGCCATAGGATTTCAGCGCATCCTTGAGCTTGCCGCGCGAATCGGGGGCGAAGCCCAGGCCGAAGCTGCGCGCAATCTCCGGCGTGATGCCGCGGCGCTGGAGCACGGCGCGGGCCTCGGCACCTTCGATGCCGTTCAGCCGCTCCGTGAACCACGCGGCTGCCTCGCCCATCAGCTCGTGCAGGCCCTTGGCGCGCTCGGCCTTTTCGGCGGCGCGGCGGTCCTGCTCGGGCATGTCGAGCCCCGCGGCCTGGGCGAGTTCCTTCACTGCATCGATGAAGGGCAAGCCGCGCTGGTCGGTCATCCAGCGGATCGCATCGCCATGCGCGCCGCAGCCGAAGCAATGGTAGAAGCCCTTGTCGTCGTTGACGTAGAAGCTGGGGGTCTTCTCGTTGTGGAACGGGCAGCAGGCGCGGAATTCCTTGCCGGCACGCTGCAGCTTCACCGACTTGGCGATGAGGGTGGACAGCGTCGTGCGGGCGCGGAGCTCGTCGAGAAAGGCGGGGGTGAGGGACATGGGTTAAGCGCTCCCCCTCCCGCGAGCGGGAGGGGGCTGTGGGGTGGGCCCCCGCTCACCACTGGGCACGGCGGCGGAAAGGATCGCCTGCAACACGCCCTCCATATTCGAGGTCAAATCATTGTTCCAAAAGCGAAGGACGCGATAACCCTCGGCCTCGATCCGCCGTGTGCGTTCAGCATCGGCTGTGGTCATCTCGGCATGCTGGCTGCCATCCAGTTCCACCACCAGCTTCGCCTTCCGACACGCGAAATCTGCGAAGTGCCCCGCGATCGGCATTTGTCGGCTGAACTTCAGCCCCGCCAGCTGAGACTTCCGCAGCTTCGACCACAGCAGCTCTTCCGCTGCCGTAGGATCGTTTCGCAGTTCGCGTGCCCGCCGCGTCGGCCTGTCCAGCCGGAAGCGGGGGCCCACCCCCCGGCCCCCTCCCGCGTGCGGGAGGGGGAGCGCAGAGCGGTCCCCGTCGTCCATCTTACGAAAGCGCCGCCTTCACCAGCGTGCTCGCCTTGCTCATGTCGAGCTGCGCGGCATGCCGCGCCTTCAGTTCGGCCATCACCCGGCCCATGTCCTTCATGCCGCCCGCGCCCAGCTCGGCCTTGATCGCCTCGATCGCCGCCGTGGTCTCGGCTTCGCTCATCTGCGTCGGCAGGAAACGCTCGATCACCACCACCTCGGCGGCCTCGGCGTCGGCGAGTTCCTGGCGATTGCCCTTCACATACATGTCGATCGATTCGCGGCGCTGCTTGACCATCTTCTGCAGCACCTCGACGACCAGCACATCGTCGTCCTCGGGCGCCTTGCCGGTGCGGGCTTCGATGTCGCGGTTCTTGATCGCGCTCTGGATCAGGCGGATCGTGGCGGTCGACGCCTTGTCGCCGCCCTTCATGGCAGTAACCAGCGCAGCCTTGATGTCGTCGCGAATCATCGTTTCTCTCGATCTTTTTACGGTAAGCCGGGAACCATAGCGGACCTGCAAAAAACTTAACAGATTGACGCACCCGGCCATGGGGTCTAGCGGGCGGCCCTTAGCAACATCGCAAACCCAAAGCAGGAGTGCCCGCCCCAAATGGCCGACGCCAAACCCTTGTCCATGCCCGTTGGAGCCACGGGCGTTCTGGTTCTGGCGAGCGGCGAGATATTGTGGGGTCGAGGATTCGGTGCCGAAGGCGATGCCGTCGGCGAGGTGTGCTTCCACACCGCGATGACCGGCTATCAGGAGATC
Source organism: Sphingomonas sp. 22176 (assembly GCF_052045505.1). Taxonomy (NCBI): domain Bacteria; kingdom Pseudomonadati; phylum Pseudomonadota; class Alphaproteobacteria; order Sphingomonadales; family Sphingomonadaceae; genus Sphingomonas; species Sphingomonas sp. 22176. The sequence goes on from NZ_JBQEPL010000003.1 coordinate 326,472, forward strand.
ATGACCGACCCGAGCTTCGCCGGTCAGATCATCAACTTCACCTTCCCGCACATCGGCAATGTCGGCGCCAACGCCGACGACATCGAGGCCGATGATCCGCATGCGCTGGGCATGATCGTCCGCGAGGACGTGACCGAGCCGTCGAACTTCCGCAGCACCGAGCATCTCGATGCCTGGATGGCGAAGCACCAGCGGATCGGCCTGTCGGGCATCGACACCCGCGCGCTCACCCGCCGCATCCGCGTGGGCGGCGCGCCGAACGGCGTGATCGCGCATTCGAAGTCGGGCAATTTCGACATCGACGCACTGCTGGAGAAGGCGCGCGCCTGGCCGGGGCTGGAGGGCATGGACCTCGCCGTCACCGTCTCGTGCGAGACGCATTTCGGCTGGGAAGGCGGCGTGTGGAAGCTCGGCGCCGGCTATGACACCAGCCGCCCCGCAAACAAGCGCCCGCAGGTCGTCGCGATCGACTATGGTTCGAAGCGCAACATCTTCCGCAACCTGGTGCAGGCCGGCGCGGACGTGACCGTGCTCCCCGCCACCGCGACCTTCGAGCAGGTGATGGCGTTCAACCCGGACGGCTTCTTCCTCTCCAACGGCCCGGGCGATCCCGCAGCGACCGGCGAATACGCCGTGCCGGTGATCCGCCAGCTGCTGGAAACCGGCAAGCCGCTGTTCGGCATCTGCCTCGGCCACCAGCTGCTCGGCCTCGCAGTGGGCGCGCAGACCACCAAGATGTTCCAGGGCCATCGCGGCGCCAACCATCCGGTCAAGCGGCTGGAAGATGGCGCGGTGGAGATCACCAGCATGAACCACGGCTTCGCCGTCGAGCGCGAGAGCCTGCCGGCAAACGCCCGCGAGACCCATGTGTCGCTGTTCGACGGCTCCAATGCCGGCATCGAGCTCACCGACCGCCCGGCGTTCAGCGTGCAGTATCACCCGGAGGCCAGCCCCGGCCCGCAGGACAGCCTCTATCTGTTCGAGCGGTTCGTGGGGATGATGGCGTGAACCTCCCCCCGTTCGATCCGGCCCGCTTCGAAGAGGAGTGGGCGGCCGACAGGGACGTTTTCGAGAATCTCGCTGCCAATGGCGACAACGCCGCCGTCGCGCGGCCGATCGATGTGAGCTTCAAGGGCTCGGCGGACGCACTCGCCGCGTTGGAAGATGCGGCCGAGGAGCTGGGCTTCACCGTGCTCGGCGACGAGACGTCCAAGGGCGGCGCGCGCTGGCTCTTCCTGGAGCGCAGCCAGCCGACCGACGAGACGTCGATCCGTGCCCTGACCGAACTTTGTCTGCGCATAGAAGCGCATTTCGGCCTCGAATATGATGGCTGGGGATGCGTCGCTGAAACTGGAATGAAACACTGATGCCCAAGCGTACCGACATCTCGTCCATCCTCGTCATCGGCGCAGGCCCGATCGTCATCGGTCAGGCGTGCGAGTTCGATTATTCGGGCACGCAGGCGATCAAGGCGCTCAAGGAAGAGGGCTACCGCATCGTCCTGGTCAATTCGAACCCGGCGACGATCATGACCGATCCCGAGCTGGCCGACGCGACCTATATCGAGCCGATCACGCCCGCGGTCGTCGCCAAGATCATCGAGAAGGAGCGGCCCGACGCCGTCCTGCCGACGATGGGCGGCCAGACCGCGCTCAACACCGCGCTGGCGCTGTTCCGCGACGGCACGCTGGAGAAGTTCGGCGTCACGATGATCGGCGCCGATGCCGATGCGATCGACAAGGCCGAGGACCGGCTGAAGTTCAAGGACGCGATGACCAAGATCGGGCTCGAAAGCGCCCGGTCGGCGATCGCCCACACCGAGGCCGAGGCGCTCGCCGGGCTCGATTATGTCGGGCTGCCGGCGATCATCCGCCCCAGCTTCACCATGGGCGGATCGGGCGGCGGCATCGCCTACAATCGCGAGGAGTTCATCGCGATCGTGCGCTCGGGCCTCGACCTGTCGCCGACCACCGAGGTGCTGATCGAGGAATCGCTGCTCGGCTGGAAGGAATATGAGATGGAGGTCGTCCGGGATCGGAACGACAATGCCATCATCGTCTGCTCGATCGAGAATATCGATCCGATGGGCACGCACACCGGCGATTCGATCACCGTCGCGCCGGCGCTGACGCTGACCGACAAGGAATACCAGATCATGCGCAACGCATCGATCGCGTGTCTCCGGGAGATCGGCGTCGAGACCGGCGGTTCCAACGTGCAGTTCGCGGTCAATCCGAAGGACGGCCGCCTGATCGTGATCGAGATGAACCCGCGCGTCAGCCGCTCCTCGGCGCTGGCCTCCAAGGCGACCGGCTTCCCGATCGCCAAGGTCGCGGCCAAGCTGGCGGTGGGCTACACGCTCGACGAGATCGACAACGACATCACCGGCGCCACCCCGGCGAGCTTCGAGCCGACGATCGATTACGTCGTCACCAAGATCCCGCGCTTCGCCTTCGAGAAGTTCAAGGGCGCCGAAGCAGTGCTGGGCACGGCGATGAAGTCGGTCGGCGAAGTGATGGCGATCGGCCGCTCGATCCACGAATCGCTGCAGAAGGCGCTGCGCGGGCTGGAAACCGGCCTCAGCGGCTTCAACGATGTCGACCGGCTGGTCGGCGCGCCGCGCGACGTGATCGAGGCGGCGCTGACCGTCCGCTCGCCCGACCGGCTGCTGATCGCGGCGCAGGCGATGCGCGAGGGCTTCAGCGTCAAGGACGTCCAGCGCTTCACCAGCTACGACCCCTGGTTCCTCGAGCGGATCGCCGAGATCCTCGACGCCGAGAAGGACGTCGCTACCAACGGCCTGCCGCAGGACGCGGCCGGCATGCGCCGCCTGAAGGCGATGGGCTTCAGCGACAAGCGGCTGGCCTATCTGGCGCTCAAGTCGGTCAACCTGCGCGCGGGCAGCGAAGTCATGGCGCGCAGCTCGGGGCTGATCGGCGAGGTGGCCAACGCCATCTCCGGGGGCGTGACTGAGGCCGAGGTGCGCAAGCTGCGCCACCGCCTGGGCGTGCGGCCCGTCTTCAAGCGGATCGACACCTGCGCGGCCGAGTTCGAGGCGAAGACGCCCTACATGTACTCGACCTATGAGGCGCCCAGCTTCGGCGAGCCCGAGAACGAGGCCGAGCCGAGCGACCGCCGCAAGGTGGTGATCCTCGGTGGCGGCCCGAACCGGATCGGGCAGGGGATCGAGTTCGACTATTGCTGCTGCCACGCCTGCTTCGCGCTGGCGGATGCGGGCTATGAGACGATCATGGTCAACTGCAACCCGGAAACGGTGAGCACCGACTATGACACCTCGGACCGGCTCTATTTCGAGCCGCTGACCGCCGAGGACGTGCTCGAGATCCTCGAGGTCGAAAAGTCGAAGGGCGAGCTGGTCGGCGTGATCGTCCAGTTCGGCGGCCAGACCCCGCTCAACCTCGCCAAGGCGCTGGAGGATGCGGGCATCCCGATCCTCGGCACCAGCCCCGATGCGATCGACCTTGCCGAGGACCGCGAGCGCTTCGCCGACCTGGTCGCCAAGCTGGGCCTCAAGCAGCCGATGAACGGCATCGCGCGCAGCCGCGACGAGGCGGTGCGCGTGGCCGAGCGGATCGGCTACCCCGTGCTGATGCGGCCGAGCTATGTGCTGGGCGGCCGGGCGATGGAGATCGTCGACAGCCTCCAGCAGCTCGACGACTATATCCAGACCGCGGTGCAGGTCTCGGGCGATTCGCCGGTGCTGATCGATCAGTATCTGCGCGACGCCATCGAGGTGGACGTGGACGCGATCGCCGACGGCACCGATGTGGTGGTGGCGGGCGTGCTCCAGCATATCGAGGAAGCCGGCGTCCATTCGGGCGACAGCGCCTGCTCGATCCCGCCCTATAGCCTGCCCGCCGAGATCATCGCCGAGATCGAGCGCCAGACCGTGGCGCTGGCGCGGGCGCTCAAGGTGAAGGGCCTGATGAACATCCAGTTCGCGGTCAAGGACGGCGAGGTCTACCTGATCGAGGTGAACCCGCGCGCCAGCCGCACGGTGCCGTTCGTCGCCAAGGCGATCGGGGCGCCGATCGCCAAGATCGCCAGCCGCGTGATGGCGGGCGAGAAGCTGGCGAACCTGCCCAAGATCGACCGCGACATCGATTATATCGCGGTGAAGGAAGCGGTGTTCCCCTGGGCGCGCTTCCCCGGCGTCGATCCCGTGCTCTCGCCCGAGATGAAGTCGACCGGCGAAGTGATGGGCATCGACAAGGACTTTGCGACCGCCTTCGCCAAGTCGCAGCTCGGCGCCGGCACGGTGTTGCCCGACGGCGGCACGGTGTTCGTCAGCGTCAAGCAGGGCGACAAGGCCGTGGTGCTGCCCGGCGTCAAGATCCTGGCCGATCTCGGCTTCAAGATCATCGCGACCAGCGGCACGGCCGAGTTCCTTGCCGCCGAGGGCATCGCGGTGGAGACGGTGAACAAGGTGGCCCAGGGCCGTCCGCACATCGTCGACCGCATCCAGGACGGCGACGTCGCGCTGATCTTCAACACCACCGAAGGCTGGCAGTCGCTGAAGGACTCGATGAGCATCCGCGCCTCGGCGCTGGCGCAGAAGGTGCCCTATTTCACCACTGCGCCGGGCAGCGTAGCGGCGGCACGGGCGATCGCGGCGATGGCCGAGCGGCCTTTCGAGGTGCAGCCGATCCAGGCGTATTTCGCCTCGCGGGGGTAATCTGCCGTTGGGGAGGGGGCTGCGTTCCCCTCCCGCTTGCGGGAGGGGCGAAAGCTTTGGGTGGACGGCAATTTATTGCATTTCCTCCCCCCGCCTTGATGTTTTTCGTCCCGCATCTTAATATTCGCGTTCGCACAATGGATTTCCCCAACCGATGTAAGTGTGCGGACGTCGCTTTCGGGCGACGGTCGGTCCCGGGGGCGTATTGAAGGACAAGGGCGTTATGGCGACCGTCGAGAAGATGCCGATGCTGGCGGAAGGCTATCAGAAGCTCAACGAAGAGTTGAAGCGGCTGAAAGCCGAGCGGCCGTTGATCGTGGACGCGATCGAGGAAGCGCGTGCGCACGGCGATCTCTCCGAAAACGCCGAATATCATGCCGCCAAGGAGCGGCAGGGCCAGGTCGAGGCCACGATCAACGACATCGAGGACAAGCTCAGCCGCGCGCAGATCATCGACCCCAAGGAGCTTTCGGGCGACAAGGTCGTGTTCGGCGCGACCGTGACGCTGCTCGACGAGGACGACAAGCCGGTCACCTACCAGATCGTCGGCCAGACCGAGGCGGATGCCAGCAAGGGCCGTATCTCGTACAATTCGCCGATCGGCCGCGCGCTGATCGGCCGCAAGGTCGACGAAGAGGTCGAGGTGTCGGTACCGGCGGGCGACCGCTATTATCTGGTCTCCAAGGTCGAATTCATCTGAGGCCTGCCATGCCGAAGTTCAGCGCCACGACGGTGATCGTCGCCGTCACGGTGGCGGTGAGCCTGATCGCCAATTTTGCGCCCAATGCGGTGCAGATCCAATATGCGGCGGGGTTCATTCCGGCGCGGCTTTCGGGTGGTCTGATCCTGTCCGGGCCGGTGGTGCCGGTGTGGCTGACCCCGCTCAGCTCCGCGCTGATCCACGGTGGCCTCGCCCATCTCGGCATGAACATGCTGATGCTGGCCTTTACGGGCCGTGAGGCCGAGCGCGCGATCGGCATCAAGGGGCTGGTGACGCTCTACCTGATCGGCGCCTATGCCGCGTGTGGCGCGCAGTGGCTGGCGGACCCGATGTCGACCGCGCCGATGATCGGCGCGAGCGGCGCGAGCTCGGCGGTGGTCGGCGCCTATTCGCTGCTCTACGGCCGCCAGCGCGCCAAGGCGATCGGGCCGATCCCGGCGCAGGTCGTCCACGTCGCCTGGCTCGCGGCCGCCTGGGTGGGCGTCAACCTGCTGATGGGTTTCGCCTTCCTTCAGGGCGGCGTGACCGTCGCGATCTGGGCGCATATCGGCGGCTTCCTGATCGGCCTGGCGCTGGCCCGGCCGATGCTGCTTTGGCGCTGGCGCCACGCCTGAGGACCCCGCCCGCGATCGGGCGGGATCCCCATCCTCTCAAGCCTTCCGCAGCGCGATGTGCCGGTCGATCACATGGCCGAGCACGGTCATCGGCACGTTGCCGCCCAGCAGCAGCGCGTCGTTGAAGGCGCGGAAGTCGAACTTGTCGCCGAGTTCGCCCTTCGCCTTGGTCCGCAGGCGGTTGATCGCGGTGTGGCCCACCTTGTAGCCGCACGCCTGGCCCGGCCACGAGCAATAGCGATCGACTTCGCCCTGCACCTCGTCCTCGGACGAGCCGTTCGCCTCGACGAACCAGCGGATCGCCTGTTCGCGGGTCCAGCGCTTGGCGTGGAGCCCGCTGTCCACCACCAGCCGGCAGGCGCGGAAGCCGAGCGACTGGAGATAGCCCAGCCTTGCCGCCGGGTTCTCGGCATAGACGCCCAGTTCGTCGCCCAGCTGCTCGGCATAGAGCGCCCAGCCTTCCGAATAGGCGTTGAATTGCAGCAGCGAGCGGATGAGCGGCATCTTGAAGGTATATTCGCCCTGCCAGGCATGGCCGGGGATTGCCTCGTGATAGGCGAGGTCGGGCAGGCTGAACCGCGTCCAGATGCCGGTAGAGCGCAGATTGACCCATAGCCGCCCGGGCACCTTGCCGTCGATCGTGCCGGGGCCGCCATAGGCGCCGGCCGCGCCTTCTTCCTCGACGATCGGGATCCGCTTCACCTCGACATTGCCGGGGACCAGCGTGTGGAAGGCCTGGGGCATGCGGGTGCGCATGTCGTCGATGCTCTTCTGGAGGATCTGGATGATCTCGGCGCGGCCCGCGTCATTCTCGGGGAAGGCGAAGCGCTTGTCGGTGGCGAGCCCGCGCATCCGTGCGCCGACCGAGCCTTGCGTATAGCCGAGCGTCTTGAGGATCGTGTCCATCTCGGCCTGGAGCTCGGCGAGCTGCGCCTTGCCCATCGCATGCACCTCGTCCGGCGACATGGTCGTGGTCGTGCCGGCGCTCAGCGCCCAGGCATAATAGGCGTCGCCGTCCTTGAACTTCCACACGCCGGCGTCGGAGGTAGCGCGAGCGCGCTGCTTCTCCAGCTCGGCGATCTGGCGGTCTAGGGCAGGGCCGACCTGCTCGGCGGCGATCCTGGTCGCGCGCGCGTCATAGTCGCCCGGCATCGTCGCGGTCCGCTTGGCGAGCGAGGTCACCACGTCCCACTTGGCCGGATCGCCGCTGCGGGCGAGGCGGATCTGCTTGAGGCATTTGTCGAGCAGGAAGTCGGGCGCGATCACGCCGACGCTCGCTGCCTGCTGGAGCCGCACCGTCTCGCCGTCGAGCGCGCCGGCATAGGCGACAAGCCGGTCGCAATAGGCATCGGCATCGTCGCGCGTGGCGATCTGGTGATCGCTGTCGAGCGTCTTGGGCACGTCGATATAGGCGCCGACATTCTGGATCACGACATAGGGCGTGTTGCGCCAGCTCCCCACCGCGACATCGCCATACGGGAAGGCCATGCCCTTCAGGCCGTTTTCATAGGCGGTCTGGATCACGTCGAGATGGACGCGCATCTCGGGGCTGACCGCATTCACGTCTATCCGCGCGATGTCGGCGAGCGTTGCCTTGAGGTGTGCGGCCATCTTGGCGACGCCCGCGGGTGTGCGGTCGCCGAGCTTGTGCTTGAGCGCGGCGCGTGCGCCCTTGTCGATGCCGAGGCTGGACGCGCCTTCGGGGTTGAGCACCAGCAGCGCCTCGGCAGTACGATCGATCAACGCCTGGGCCTGGGCTTCGGCCGGGCTGGCGGCAAGCGCGGGGTGTGCGGCGGCGGAAGTGGCCAGCAGGGCGCTCGATCCGAGCAGCACGTCGCGACGGGTAGTACGCATGGTTTCGACCTCGATTGTTTTCAGTCTTGGGGAGGAGAGGAAAGCGGCGCGACACGGAGCGTCGCGCCGGTGGCGCCGGTGATCCGCACGCAGGCACCGACGGGGGCATCGGGACCGCGGGCCGGCCATTCGCCGTCGCCGACGCGCACGCGGCCTCCATGGTCGCTCACCGGCTCGACGACGGTGACGACCTCGCCGACCAGCCGGGCGACGCGATCGTTGAGCAGCGGATCGGCGCTCTGCACCGGGAAGTCGTGATACCAGCGCCGGCCGATCAGCACGGCGACGGCCGACCAGCCGGCAAAGCCAAGCAACTGCCCGGCAAGCGGCAGGTCCGGGAACAGCAATGCCAGCCCGCCCATGATCGCGGCGGCGGCGGCGAGGAACACCAGGAACACGCCCGGCACCACCAGTTCGGCGATCCCCAGCGCGACCGCGGCGATCAGCCAGAGCAGGGGCGGGTGCTGCAGCCAGTCCAACGCTGCGATCAATCCTGCTGGTCGAAGGGACCCGGACGGCGGGCCGGCGGTGCGGGCGGGGCGGGGGGCTTGGGCGCACCGCCGGACAGCGCGTCCCGGGCCAGCTCGCCGATGCCGCCCAGGGTGCCGATCAGCTGCGTCGCCTCGACCGGGAACAGGATCGTCTTGGCATTGGGCGAGGTGGCGAACTTGCCGACCGCCTCGACGTACTTTTGCGCGATGAAATAGTTGAGCGAGGCGGCGCTGCCGGACTCGATCGCGTCGGAGACCAGCCGGGTCGCCTCCGCCTCCGCCTGGGCGGCGCGCTCGCGGGCCTCGGCGTCGCGGAAGGCGGATTCGCGGCGGCCCTCGGCCTCCAGGATCCGTGCCTGCTTCTGGCCCTCGGCGCGCAGGATCTCCGACTGGCGGCTGCCTTCGGCCTCAAGGATGTTGGCACGCTTCTCGCGCTCCGCCTTCATCTGGCGGCCCATCGCGTTGACGATGTCTGCGGGCGGGCGGATGTCCTTGATCTCGACGCGGGTGATCTTCACTCCCCAGGGCGTCGTCGCATGGTCGACCACCGAGAGCAGCCGAGCATTGATCTCGTCGCGCTTGGACAGGGTCTCGTCGAGGTCCATCGAGCCCATCACGGTGCGGAGGTTCGTCGTCGTCAGCTGGAGCAGCGCGACATACAGGTCGGACACTTCATAGGCGGCCTTGGCGGCGTCGAGCACCTGGAAGAACACCACCCCGTCGGTGGAGATCATCGCATTGTCCTTGGTGATGATTTCCTGGCCGGGAATGTCGATCACCTGCTCCATCATGTTCACCTTGCGACCGACACGATAGAAAAAGGCGGGGTAGAAGTTGAAGCCGGGCGCGGCGACGGTGGTGAAGCGGCCGAAATGCTCGATCGTGTACTGATAGCCCTGGGTCACGATCTTCACGCTGGCCAGCAGGTAGAACAGCACCAGCGCCACCAGCCCGGCCAGAAACACGAAAAGCACGTCCATACGCCCCGACTCCCCTCGCAATGGGGCCTAGTGCTAGCATAGAGAACGTCCATGACCAGCATGGCTCTCGCCCCCCGCACCGCCCTGTTCCTCCCCGCATCAAACCCGCGCGCGATAGCCAAGGCGCGCACGCTCGCCTGCGACATGGTGATCCTCGACCTCGAGGACGCGGTGAAGCCCGAGGACAAGGACGCGGCGCGCGAAGCCGCCGTGGCGGCGATGGCGGAGGGCTTCGGCGCGCGGATCGCCGCGATCCGTGTGAACGGCGTCGATTCGGCGGAGCACGGCGCGGATCTGGCCGCGGCCGCGCGCTCGGCAGCGGATTTGATCGTCGTTCCCAAGGTCGAGGATGCCGACACCGCCGCTCGGATCGCCGCGGCAGTCGGCAAGCCCCTGCTGGCGATGATCGAGACGCCCGCCGGGGTGCTCGCCGCCGCGGCTATCGCCGCGCAACCGGGCGTCGCGGGATTGATCGCCGGGACCAACGACCTCAAGGCGACCCTCGGCATTCCCTCGGCGGCGGGGCGGGGCGGGCTGTCGCTGGCGCTGCAGACCGTGGTGCTCGCGGCGCGGGCGGGAAATGCCTGGGCGCTCGATGGCGTGTTCAACGCGCTCGCCGATGCCGAAGGCCTCGCTGCCGAGTGCCGCGAGGGGCGCGCGCTGGGCTATGACGGCAAGACGTTGATCCACCCGGGCCAGATTGCGATCGCCGCAGAGGCCTTCGGCGCGACCGCCGAGGAAATCGCCGATGCCCGCGCCCTGCTCGCCGCCGCCCAAGGCGGTGCTGAGCGCTTCCGCGACCGCATGATCGAGGCGATGCACGTGGCCCAGGCCCGGCTGCTTCTCCAACGTGCTGGGGAAGTCGAATAAATCGCCGCGCCGGCATTCGCTCCGCCTGCAGTTGATCTATGTCTAATATATGGGCAATCTGCACAAGCTCGACAGGACGCTGCTCCAGGCGATCGGGGCGATCGAGGCGCTCCTCGCCATGCCCTGCTGCGACGTCGCCGAGCTTTCCCGACTCCGCTACCAGACCGCCCGCGCGGTTGCGGCGCGGCGCCGGGCCATGGACCTGCTGTTCAACGCCGCGACGGCCGAGGGCGGTGCCCGGGCGGCGGCGGTGCAGGCGGTGCGCGCCGGCAATCTCCAGATGCGGATGTTCTATACCGACCATACCGTCGCCTGGCCGACCACCCGCGCCGTGGCCGAGTGGCCGGACTATGTCGTCGCCTCCCGCAAGCTTGCCCAGGTCCTCCGGCGGCAGATCGAAATCGAACGCGTGCAATTCTATCCGGCGCTCCCATCGGTCGACGCCTGACGCTGCCCCCTAGCGCATCCGCACCCTTGCGGTTACATGGGCCGCCAACATTCGACTCAAGGATTTGGCGCACCCCATGGAAATCCCCCTCGGCCTCACGTTCGACGACGTCCTCCTCTATCCGGGCGAATCCGAAATCGTGCCGAGCATGGCGGATACGCGCACCTTCGTGACGAAGAACCTTGCCCTCAACATCCCGATCCTCTCCTCGGCGATGGATACCGTCACCGAAGCCGACATGGCGATCGTGATGGCGCAGCTCGGCGGCATCGGTGTGCTCCATCGCAACATGGAGGTGGACGAGCAGTGCGAGGCGGTCCGCGCGGTGAAGCGGTTCGAGAGCGGCATGGTCGTCAACCCGATCACCATGGCGCCCACCGGTACGCTCGCCGAGGCGCAGGCGCTGATGGCGCGGCACCGGATCAGCGGCATCCCGATCGTGGAAGCCAGCGGCAAGCTCGTCGGCATCCTGACCAATCGGGACGTCCGCTTCGCCGAGAACCCCAACCAGCTCGTCTCCGAGCTGATGACCCACCAGAACCTCGCCACGGTGAAGGTCGGCGTCGCGCAGGAAGAGGCGCGCCGCCTGCTCCACCAGCGCCGGATCGAGAAGCTGCTGGTCGTGGACGAAGGCTATCGCTGCGTCGGCCTGATCACGGTGAAGGACATCGAAAAGGCCGTCACCTATCCGCACGCCACCAAGGACGGCACCGGTCGCCTGTGCGTCGCCGCGGCGACCACTGTGGGCGACAAGGGCTTCGCGCGCACCGAGGCGCTGGTCGACGCCGAAGTCGACCTGATCGTGATCGACACCGCGCACGGCCACAACAAGGACGTCAGCCGCGCGGTCGAGCGGGTGAAGAAGCTTTCCAATCGCGTCCAGGTGATCGCCGGCAACATCGCGACCGCCGAAGCCGCACGCGCGCTGATCGATGCAGGCGCGGATGGCCTCAAGGTCGGCATCGGCCCGGGCTCGATCTGCACCACCCGCGTCGTCGCCGGCGTCGGCGTGCCGCAGCTCACCGCGGTGATGGACGCGGCCAACGAAGCCGCCAAGTCGGGGGTTCCGGTGATCGCCGATGGCGGCATCCGCACCTCGGGCGACATCGCCAAGGCGCTGGCCGCCGGCGCAAGCGCCGCGATGATCGGTTCGCTGCTCGCGGGTACCGAGGAAGCGCCGGGCGAGACCTTCCTGTACCAGGGCCGCGCCTACAAGTCGTATCGCGGCATGGGCTCGGTCGGTGCGATGGCCAAGGGCTCGGCCGACCGCTACTTCCAGCAGGACATCAAGGACCAGCTCAAGCTGGTGCCGGAAGGCATCGAGGGCCAGGTGCCGTACAAGGGCCCGGCGCGCGACGTGATCCACCAGCTGGTCGGCGGTGTGAAGGCCTCGATGGGCTATGTCGGCGCCGGCACCATCCCGGAATTCCAGCAAAAGGCGCGCTTCGTGCGCATCACCAATGCCGGCCTCAAGGAAAGCCACGTCCACGACGTGACGATCACCCGCGAGGCACCCAACTACCCGACGCGCTGAGCGTTCTAGCCGGTCGCAGCGGGCCTTTGCTCGTTCGCGACCGGCACCGGCACTGGCATCGGAACCGTGTCGGCATGGCGGACCTGGTTGCGGCCGCCGCGCTTCGCCGCATAGAGCGCGCGATCCGCTTCACGATACAGCTTGGCGAGGTCGATCCGGTGCCGCCCTTCGGCGACGCCGATGCTGATAGTCACCTGCCGGTCGCCGATCGCCGTGCGATGATCGCAGGCAGCGACCGCCTCGCGCACCTGCTCTGCAAAATCGATCGCGGTCGGGTCGGCGGCAATCGTCAACAGCGCGAACTCCTCGCCGCCGAGCCGGGCGACCACGCAGGTCGGACCTTCCCAGTGCGCCAGTTGCGTCGCGATCGTACACAGCACGATATCGCCCGCGTCATGGCCATGCTCGTCGTTGATCGCCTTGAACCGGTCGATATCGACCAGCAGCAACGCCACTGATGCCTGCGTGCGCGCCGCCGTGGCGATCAGCGCGTCGGCCGCTTCCAGAAACCCCCGGCGGTTGCGGATCGCCGTCAGCGGATCATGCTCGGCGAGCCGGCTGGCGCGCGCCTCGGCGGCACGGGCAAGATCGCGCTCGGTGCGCATGCGGGCGAGCCGGCGGCTGGCGGCGAAGGACAGCCACAGTGTCTGCCAGGCGGAGGCGAACAATACCAGGATCTGGGGACCACCACCCCAGAACGACGTGCCGAGATCGACCAGTTGGGTGAATCCCAGTGCCGCCATCGGCACCGACCAGGCGGCGAGCAAGTCGCGCGCCTCGACGCTGCCGCGACGTGCGCCGACGATCAGGCAGGCGAGCACGGCCACCAGATTGCCCAGCACGGCGACAGCGAGCGGCGGGCCGACGCTCTCGATCAACGGCCCGCGCGCCAGGGTCGCGGGGATCCCGATCGCGGCGACGGCGATGCCGAGCGCCAGCGCGGTCGCGCGCAGTGGCGCGGGTATCCGACCCTTCTCCAGCGCGCTCGTTGCGCTCAGGGTGGCAAGCAGGATCGATAGGGCGGAAAGTGCGGTGCTGGTCTGCGCTGCCGTGGTTCCCGCCATGCCCGGCAGGAGCAGCAGGCCGAATTGCGACCAGATCGCCCCCCACAGGAATACGGTGGCCGCCCAGGCGCCTTGCCAGCCGAGATAGCCGCGGCGCGTGCCGATGGCGAGTGACAGGTTATAGGCCGCCCCTGCCAGCACCAGCGTGAGCGCCGCCCCGATCAATGCGCCGAGGACGGCGGTTTCGATCCCTGCTTCGCCCGCCCCCATCAGGCGGAGCCGCAGCAGCGGATAGCTCGCCAGCCGGTCGACCCGCAGCGTGATCGAGGTGAGGGCGGTCTTCTGGTCGCGCGGCGTGAATGCGATCTGCGCACCGGGCCGCCAATGATCCCCGAAATCTCCGGCCCGGACCTCCTGCCATTCGATACTGCCATCGGCGTAGCGAAAGGCGACCGCCAGCCGATCGAACCGCGTCTGGTGGACGAGCAGCGTCGGGGACTTGCCGCGAATGCCGTAGCGCTGCGGGTCCAGCTGCAGCCACAGCCGCGTCGACTGGTAGCCCATGGGTCTTTCCCCGCAGCGGAAGCGCAGCGCGGGCAGCACCGCGGCTGGCCCGCTGATCGGCGAAACGGCGTGACAAACGCGCGAATCGAGCGGGATCGGCACCGCGTGAGCGGGCCAGGGCGCGACCATGCACCCCAGGGCCAGCATGCTCCATGCGCGAAGCAGGGCCCATATCGTAACGCGCCGCACCGAACTCTTATCCACGATCCCCACATCGCACCCCATGCGAAAGCCGGGGTGTACAAAGGATTGCGCGTGCTGGCTATCCGCCGCGAGCCGCAGGTGCTTTGCATTCCGCAGGCGTTCGGCCTAGCGCTGCCGGCATGACTCCTGCCGCACGTGTACAGATGGCGATCGACCTGCTCGATCAGGTGATCGCGGCCGCGCGCAACCGCGGTGCCGCTGCCGACGTGATCCTCGCGCGCTGGTTCGCCGAGCGGCGCTTCGCCGGCTCCAAGGACCGGCGAGCGGTGCGCGGCCTCGTTTATGATGCGATCCGGCTGTGCGGGGAGGTGCCGGTGTCCGGCCGCGCGGCGATGCTGGCGGTTGCACACGCCCAGCCGGCGCTGGCCGACCTGTTCGACGGCTCGCGCTATGGACCTGCCGCGATCGCCGAGGGCGAACCGGTGGCGAGGCAGGGCGTTGCCCCGGCATGGCTGGAGGCGGCGTTCGAGGCATCGGGGCTCGATGCGGACGAGCGGATGGCACTGCTCGACCGCGCCCCGCTCGACCTGCGGGTCAACCGGCTGAAGATGACCCCCGACGCCGTGGCCGCACTGTTCGACGGCGCCGAACGGCTCGCCTTCGCCCCCGATGCGCTGCGGCTGCCCGAGGACATGCCGGTCGATCGCAGCGACGCCTATGCCGAAGGCGGCTTCGAGGTGCAGGATGCCGGCAGCCAGCTGGTCAGCGCCCTGGCGGGTGCAGCACCCGGCATGACGGTAATCGATCTCTGCGCGGGCGGCGGCGGCAAGACGCTGGCGCTGGCGGCCGCGATGGCCAACCAGGGCCGGATCCTCGCCTGCGACGTCGACCGGGCGCGTCTCTCGAAGTTGATGCCGCGGGCCGAGCGCGCGGGCGTCACCATCGCCGAGACGCTGCTGCTCAACCCCGCGCGCGAAGCCGAAGCGCTAGCCGATTGGCGCGAGCAGGCGGATCTGGTCGTGGTCGACGCGCCCTGCTCGGGTACCGGCACGTGGCGGCGCAATCCGGAGGCGCGCTGGCGGCTGACCCCGCCGCAGCTCGATCGCTATGTCGATACCCAGGCGCATCTGCTCGACGTTGCCGCACGGCTGGTGCGGCCGGGCGGGGCACTGGTGCATATCGTCTGCTCGCTGCTCGATGCCGAGGGGGCGGGGCAGGTCGATCGCTTCGTGGCGGCGCAGCCCGGCTGGGCGACGGTGCCGCTCGATGCCCCCGCAGGGCGTCCCCGGGGCGAGGGGCTGCGGCTCACGCCGCTGCACGACACGACCGACGGGTTTTTTGTCGCGAAGCTGGTGCGGCAATGCTAGCCCGTGGCGATGGAGTTTCGGAGATGTTGATGCGGTTCACGACGATCTCGGTGGCGGCGGCGCTGCTGGTGCTGACGGTTTCGACCAGCCTGAGCGCGCAGCGGCCCGACAGCCAGCTGGAACCCCGCTCGGTCGAGCTGGTCCGCCAGGCGCGCAGTGCGCAGGCGGCGGGCAACCTTGGCGGGGCCAATGATCTGCTCGAAAGCGCGGTGGCGGTCGATCCGCGCAACCGCGAAGCCTTTGTGCTGCTGGCCGATATCGCCCGCGTGCAGAACCTTCCCGGCAAGGCGATCCGCTTCTATGGCGAGGCGCTCAAGCTCGATCCCAACGACGTGACCGCGCTGCGCGGTCAGGGTGAGGCGATGGTCGGCAAGGGTGCGATGACCCGCGCCAAGGACAATCTCGCCAAGATCAAGACGATCTGCAAGACGGGCTGCGCCGATGCGACCACGCTCGCCGCGACGATCGCCAAGGGCCCGCCGCCGACGCCGACCCCGGTCGCGGCCAATGACAATACGCCCAAGGAAGCGGCCAAGCCCTAAGCGGCTCAGCTGGAGGCGATCGCCGCCTCCAGCGCCCGCGCACGGCTTTCCTGCGCGGCGACGATTGCGGCGGCGCGGTCCATGGCGGCCTGGAGCGCCGGATAGTCCGGCTGGCCACCCTGGGCACGCTCGATTCGCAGCTGGTCCATGTCGGCGAGCGTAACCGCGGTGCGCGAACGGATGCCGTCGAGCACGCTGAGCGCAGTCTGCGCATCGAGCCACGGGCTCGTCCCCGCTGCCTGGCCGCGGGCGCGGGCGACCTTCGCCTCAGCATCCTTCGCCGCCGTCTGAAACTCGCCATCCGCCGAATCGATCTTCGCGGTGAGCGCAGCGATCCGTGCATCCAGCGCCGCATCGGGCGTGGCCTGCGGCACGGGACGCTCCGGCTCGGTGAAGTTCAGCCCTTCATTCGCCCGCGGTAGCAGCGAGGGATAGCGCGTGGCGGACTGGGCGCAGCCGGCGAGCAGTGCGGCGCCAGCGGCGAGAAGGGAGAGCGATCGCATGGGCTCGCCATATGCTTGTGGAAAACTTGGCGCAACGGGGTTGCGCTCTCCGATTTCCGCCGATAAACGCTCGCCTCCACCAAGCGCCCGTAGCTCAGCTGGATAGAGCATCAGACTACGAATCTGAGGGTCGGACGTTCGAATCGTTCCGGGCGCACCATATCCCCCGCCAGAGCAGCTGCTCGGCGGGGGTTTGTGTTTCTGGGGTCAGGCGCGCGCTTCGAGGCTGTCGAGGATCTTGCCGCCGGCCATGAACACCGCGATCGGGCACACCGCGAACAGCAGCTTGCCGCCCACGCCCGGATACAGGCTCATATAATGGAAGCCGCGCTCGACCGCGCCATTGGCGAGCCCGAAGATCACCAGGAACGCTTCGAACTTCGACTTGATCACGAAGAGGCGGCCGATGCGGTAGAGCATGGCCGGCACGCAGCAAGCCGCGTGCCAGTCCCGGAAAAGCGTCGGTTCTCAATCGGCGGTCATGGTAAACTGTCAATTAACCCGACAAGATCGAGCGCCTCCAGCAGCGCCGCGCGCGCGGCTTCGATGCGGGCTATCAGCGCCGGATCGGCGATGGCGTTGGGGTCAATGGCCTCGGGCCAATGCGCCTCGATGACCGTAGCGATGCGGTCGAGCTTGGCAGTATCGACCAGGAAGCGTGGGTCGATGCTCCTCGGATCGGCGACAACGCGCAGGCGGAGGCAGGCGGGGCCGCCGCCATTAGCCATCGATTCGCGCACATCGACCACCTCGACCCGGCGGATCGGTCCGTTGCCGGCGACATGTGCTTCCAGCCAGTTCCACACCGCTGGGGTGTCGCGCGCCTCGCTCGGCACGATCAGCACGGTGTCGCCACCCGGTACGGTGACCAGCTGCGCGTTGAACAGATAGGAGGCGATGGCGTCGGCGAGGCTCACTTGGTCGGCAGGCACTTCGACGATCTCGACCTCGGGCATTGCGGTGCGGAGGCGATCGTAGAAGCGGTCCTTGTCGGCAAAGGCCTGTTCGTGTGCGAACAGCACCCGGCCGTTGGCCACGGCGACGACATCGTTGTGGAAGGCACCGGCGGCGATCGCCTCTTCGGACTGCTGGACGAACAGGGTGCGCTCGGGATCGAGCAGGTGCCGCCGCGCGACCGCAGCGCTGGCATCCGGGTGCTGGCGGGCCGGGAAGGGGCCGCCTGCGATGCCGTAGACGAATATCTCCACGCCCGGCGCATCGTGGCCGGGCGCCAGTCGCATATGATTGGCCGCGCCTTCGTCGCCGAAGGGCGCGGGCACCGGGCCGTGGACCGCGAAGGCGGGATCGGCAAAGGCGAGGCGGAGCTGCGCCAGCGTCTCCGGCCACTCATGGCTGCGATGGGGCATCGTTACCAGGTTGGCGACGCTCAAATGGCAGCGGCCGTCGGCGGTGTCGGGTGCGGGCGAGACGGTGGCGGCGTTGGCAGCCCACATCGGCGAGGCGGAGAGCGCCTGCGCCTGGCTGTGCGGCGGCGCCTGCTCGTAGCGCAGCCCAAGCTGGGCTAGCCATGCATGGTCGGGCCGAATGTGCGGCAGCAGGATGCCCTGGTGCAGCCCGAGCGCGAGATTGGCGCGCATCTTGGCGATGCCTTGCAGTGCAGCAGCGCGGGGGTGCGACGAGGCCCCGCGGTTGCGCGTGGCGGCAAGGTTACCCGGGCTCAGACCCGCATAATTGTGGCTGGGTCCGACGATCCCGTCAAAATTTATCTCCACCAGCATCAGCGCGCCACCCACAGCACGCTGTCGCCCACCGACAGGCCCAGCGCCTCGGCCGAGACCGGGTCGAGGGTGATGCCGCCCTCGGACGGGGTAATCTGGGCGAGCGCCGACTGGAATTCGGACAGAGCGCCCGAGGCGACCAGCGCCGGCTCGCCGCCGCCGGCGATCGCCGCTATGGTCGCGCGCTGGGCCTCACGAACGGTCTTCACCTGATCGGTGCGGGCGGTCATAGTTGGGCCGCCATCGAAGATGTCGATATAACTTTCGAACGCAAAGCCTTCATTTTCCAGCATCCGCATCGCCGCGCGGCCGGAAGGGTGGGGCAGGCCTATGACGCCCCGCGCGCTTTCGGAGAGCATCGCGGTATAGACCGGATGCTTGGGCATCAGGTCGGCGATGAACTGGTTGCCATGGGTGGCGTTGAACTCGTCCGCCTGCTGGAAATTCATGCCGAAGAAGCGCCCGGCGACACCGTCCCAAAAAGGCGAGCCGCCTGCTTCGTCGATCACCCCGCGCAGTTCGGCCAGGATGCGGTCAGCGAAGCGCGCGCGATGCTGGGCGATGAACAGGTAGCGCGCGCGGGCGAGCAGCAGGCCGAGGCCGCCGGCGCGTTCGCCCGGGTGGAGGAACAATCCACCGACCTCGCTGCAGCCTTCGAGATCGTTTACCAGACTTAAGATTTCTGCGCGGAAAGTGCGCTTAAGTTCCTGACTGTGCTTGGTAACCGTGCCGATACGGTAGCTGTAGAAAGGCCATTTGTCGCCGACGCGGGTAAAGATCTGGCAGGTGCCGCGCACGTCGCCGGTCTCGACATTTTCGAGAATCAGCACGAACAGGTCGTCCGCCACCTCCGCATCTTCGCCACGCGCAAAGGCCGCATGGCTGCGATCGAGCTTGGCGCGCAGGGCGGGCTTGTCCGGCGGCAAATTGGTGAAGCCACCGCCGGTTAGCTTCGCCATTTCATACAAATGCTGAAGATCCTCGTCGCGCGCGGCGCGGATGCGGAAGCTGCTCATGGCCGGCCCCGCTCGGCAAGGCGGAGAAGGGTGAGGACCGAGAGCGCGGCGCGCTCGGGCAGGCTTTCGGGGATCAGAAATTCCTCCATGGAATGGATGGCGCCGCCGCGGGCGCCCATGGTGTCGACCACCGGCACCCCGCAGGCGGCAATGTTATTGCCGTCGCACACGCCGCCGGTCGCCTTCCAGGCGATGGATATGCCGAGATCGGCGCCGGCATCGCGGACGAGATCGAACAGGCGGCCGGCGGGCGGGTCGATCGGCTTGGGCGGTCGGTTGAAGCTGCCGTGCAGTTCGATCCGCACCTCGTGCGCGGCGGAGACCTGCGCGGTCGCGGTGTCGAGCGCGGCCTGAGCCCGGGCGGTGGCGGCAGCGTCGCCGGGGCGGAAGTTCACCCGCAAAATGGCGAGATCCGGCACGACATTGTTCGGGCCGCCGCCATCGATTCGCGCGGGGTTCACCGACAGGCCTGGCGCTTTCGCGTCCGCCAGCATCACCGCCAGCGCTGCTGCGGCGACGAGTGCGTTGCGGCCTTCTTCGGGGTTGCGGCCCGCATGGGCGCTGCGGCCGTGGACCACGAGCGAGAAATTGCCCGTACCGCCCCGTGCGCCGGCGAGCGTCCCGTCGGGTAGCGCAGGCTCATAGGTGAGCGCGGCCGCCTTGCCCTGCGCGACGCGGGCGATCAGCCCCCGCGACGAAAGCGACCCCGTCTCCTCGTCCGAGTTGATCAGCACCGTATAGCCCAGGCGCTCGGCCATCGGGCTCGCTTCGGCCGCTTCCAGTGCGGCGAGCATCAGGGACAGGCCGCCCTTCATGTCGGCCGCACCGGGGGCGTTGAGGCGGCCGTCCGCCAGCCACTGCGCCTGCTGAAACGGGTGATCGGCGGCGAACACCGTGTCCATATGCCCCGTCAGCAGCAGCTGTACCGGCGCGTTGGGCCGCACCGTCAGCAGCAGGTGGCGGCCATGGGCAAGCGGCTCGACGACACCGCCCGGCGTCACCGTTTCCACCGGCTCGGGCTCGACGAGTTCCAGCGCGCCGGGCAGGACCGAGAAAGCGTCGGCCAGCGTCGCCGCCATGGCGGACAGCCCCGCTAGGTTGCGGGTGCCGCTGTTGATTGCCGACCACTCCAGGGTCCTCTCCAGCATCGGCGCGGCTTGCGCGCGCTCGATCGCCGTCCGTTCGATCGCGGATAGCATGGTCATAGGCAGGTGGTAGCGCGGAACCAGTGCGGTTGAACACCCCCGGCCAGGCTGCGGGATCAGAAATCGACGACGAGCGCGGCGCGGCTGGTGGTGTCGGTGGTCAGGCGGCCCAGCGGCGGGGCGCTTTCATATTGGACGGTATAGCTGAACTGCGCAGAAAGCGGGCCGATCAGCCTGGCCAGCAGCGCCGACTTGGTCGCAACGGTGCTGTTGTCCCTCTCGACATAGGCCGAGGCCTGCTGGGTGATCGACATGCCGCGCGACAACTTCCAGGCGAAATCGAGCGAGCCGCGCGCCGCGATGTTGTTCTCGGTCGGCGCGCCGATGAAGCGCGTGTAGCGATAGGCAGGCCCGAGTTCGACATCGAGCTTGACCGCCGAACTCTTGATCGCGCTGTAGCCGGCACCGACCGACATCGAGACACGGTCGCCGAAGCCGGAGAAGCGATCGCTTTCATATTGTGCGGCGCCGTACATATAGGCGCGGCTATCGAACTTCCAGTTGGGCTCGTACGCGGCGAGATAGCGTTCGCGCGTGGTGATGCCCAGGCTCTCCTGATAGTCTGCCTGCACGCGAACCTTGTGGCGCCACTCGATGCCTTCGCGCTTTACCTCGGCAGCGGCGGTGACGCCGATATTTTCCGAATTGCCGGTCTGCACATAGCCGCCGAGCTCGATATGACCCTTTACCAGCTGGAGGAAATGGGCCTCGCGCAACGCCTGTTGCGTCACCTCGCGGCGGCTCGACCGCCAATCGCCGGCGATCTTCGCGACCAGCGGGGCGCTCGCCGGATCGGCGGTCTTGGCATATTTGACGATGACCGCGACATCGGCCTCGTTACCCGAACTCATTGCCGCGTCGAGCATCGCCTTGATCGTCGGCGGGATCGGCGGATCCTCGGCGTTGGCGAGCAGAAGCGGAAAGGCAAGGAGGAGGGCACGCATCACATATTCGTCCTAGCCATGATTTCGCGGCGCAAAAAGGGCAGACGGTCCCATCTGTACCACGCATGGGCTTAGCGGCGGCCGCGCGGACAGGTTGCGGGGCGGCGGCGGGGCGCAGACGGTAGTACGCATGGAAAAGCAGGCAGTGGTGTTCGGAGCGTCGGGCGGGATCGGCGGCGCACTCGTGGCGCAGCTCGCCGCCGACCCTTTGATCGCGCGGATCTACGCGGGTAGCCGTCGCCCTGGCGCATCGGCGGACGCCAAGCTGGTGCCGTTCGCCTTCGATCTGACAGACGAGGCGAGCATCGCCGCCGCGGCCGCCGGGTTGGAGGGGTCGGTGGACCTGGTGTTCGTGGCGACGGGCATGTTGCACCGCGCCGGCGGTCCTTCGCCGGAAAAGGCACTGCGGGCGCTGGACGGCGCGGCGATGGCCGAGTTGTTCGCGGTCAACGCGATCGGACCCGCGCTGATCGCCAAGCACTTCGCGCCCATGCTGCCGCGCGATCGCCGCGGGGTGTTTGCGGCATTGTCGGCACGGGTTGGGTCGATCGCCGACAACCGGCTCGGCGGCTGGCACAGTTACCGCGCGTCCAAGGCGGCGCTCAACATGCTGATGGTGAACCTCGCCATCGAGCTGCGGCGAACTCACCCGCAAGCGGTTGTCGCAGCACTGCATCCGGGTACCGTCGATACGGGTCTCTCCGCGCCGTTCCAGCGGGCGGTGGCGCCGAAAAAGCTATTCGATGCAGATAGAAGTGCAGGTTATCTGCTAGGCGTTCTCAACCATTTGAGTCCCAAGGATTCGGGCGGCCTGTTCGCGTGGGACGGCTCCCGCATCCCCTACTGAGGGAGGCGCTTCTCGACGAGCTCACGCAGCCCCACATGTGCCTTCAGCCTGGCGGCGAGCAGCGCCATGCCGCTGATCTTGCGCTGGACGAACAGCGTGTCGGCGGGCGGTACGTGCCATACCGCACGATCCTCGACCATCTGCATGCCTTCGCCGCGCACCGCCTGGAGGAAGCTGCGGTCGCCGAAATCGAAATCGTCGGCACGGTCGGTCTGTTCGAGGATCAGCGCGATCATCCGGTCGATCACCGCCGGATGGCGCTCCAGCGCGGCTGCACTGAAAAAGCCGAGCTCCAATGCGGCATTGCGTACGGCAGCACGATCGCTGTTCAGTCCGGCCTTCAGGAGGTTACGGTATCCATTTGTGATCGCGTCCGAAACGGGCATGGCCGCGCCGAAATCGAGCAGCACTAGCCGCCCCGTTTCGGGCTCGTAGCGATAGTTGGCGAAATTGGGATCGGTCTGGATGAAGGCGAAGGCGAACAGCTCCTGGAGCACCAGATCAATCAGCGCGGTGGTCACGCGGTTGCGCTCGCCCTGATCCGCCGCCTCCAGCGTCTCGATCGGCTTGGCGGCGATATAGTCCATTGCCAGCACGTTGACGGTCGACAGTTCGGGCACCGGGCGCGGCACCAGATAGCGGTCATCGCCGGCGAGGTGATCGGCATAGCGCGTCATCATTGCGGCTTCGCGGACATAATCCGCTTCGTCATGGAGCTGGCGCTTGGCCTCGCCGAGCAGCGGCGCGATGTCGAGGCCCTTGGGCAGCAGCCCGGAGAGGCGGAGCAAGGTCGCGACATTGTCGACATCGGCGTCGATGCTTTCGCGCACACCGGGATATTGCACCTTGATCGCGAGCATCCGTCCGTCGGGCAGCCGGGCGCGGTGGACCTGGCCGATCGAAGCCGCCGCCATCGGATGCGCCTCGAACAAGGCGAAGCGGCGGCGCCAGTCGGCACCCCATTCCTTGGCCAGCACCTGCTGCAGCTGGGCAGGGGGCATGTGATGCGCGCGGTCGCGGAGGCGGGCGAGGATCTGGGTAAGTTCGTCGGGCAGCACGTCGCCGGCGTCGAGCGAGATCATCTGCCCCAGCTTCATCGCCGCGCCGCGCAGCTGGGCCAGCTGCTCGGTGGCGCGGGCGACGTTGCCGGGGGTGAGGACGAGGTCGCGCAGCTGCGGGCGCTCGCCGGCGACCAGTCGCTTGGCGCCCTCCGCCAGCACGTTGCCGGCCACGCCGCCGGCCAGCCGCCCCATCACGCCGAAGCGGGCGAGCCGCCCCTTGGGCACCGCACGCGAGCGGCCGTCATATCCCGTGTCATCCGCCATGCCGTTCCCTTTCGCGCATCCAGCGCTGGAGTCTGGGTCGAACGCGCAGGAAGGCGCGATAGAGCCGTTCGAGTGCCCAGGTGGCCCCGGGCAGCAGCGCCAGCAAGCCCAAGGGCCGCAGCAGCGGGACCGCGCGCCACATCGCCGCAAACGCCGCCGCGCCGCTATAGAAGCGACCCTGCGCGTCGCTGACATGGAAGCGCGCGAGCAGATCGCCGCGGTCGAGCGGACAGCTGCTGGTGTCGTCGCTGACGTCGACGAAGCGGAGCCGCCCGCGGTGATCGAGCCGTCGCATTAGCGCGATCTCGCGGATGCATAGAGGACAGCCGCCATCATACCAGACGGTCAGCGGTTCAGCCATTCCAGCGGCTCCCAGCGGGCACCAGCGCGTCGAGGAAGCGCGCGGCATCGTCGGCAATCTCGGCCTTGCGCTCCTCCGTCATGCGGTCGAGGTTGCGGACGATCGGTCCCATCCGCTGATTGCGCGCGAAGCGGTCGCGGTGGCGGGCGATGAAGTCCCAGTAGAGATAGTTGAACGGGCAGGCGTCCGGCCCGGCCTTCAGCTTTACCTTGTAGCGGCAGCCGGCGCAGTAATCGGACATGCGATCGATATAGGCGCCGCTCGCCGCATAGGGCTTGGAGCCCATGATCCCGCCATCAGCGAACAGCGCCATGCCGATCGTGTTGGGCATCTCCACCCATTCATAGGCATCGGCATAGACCGCCATGTACCAGACATGGACCAGGTATGGGTCGATGCCGGCGAGCAGTGCGAAATTGCCAGTGACCATCAGCCGCTGGATATGATGGGCATAGGCATGCGCGCGGGTCTGCTCCACCGCGTCGCGGATGCAGGCCATGTCCGTCTCGGCGGTCCAGTAGAAGTCGGGGAGCGGACGGTGGGCTTCCAGCGCGTTGGCCTCGGCATAGCGGGGCATATGCAGCCAGTAGATGCCCCGCACATATTCGCGCCAGCCGAGGATCTGACGGATGAAGCCCTCAGCCGAGTTGATCGGCACCCGCCCAGCGCGCCATTCGGCCTCGGCGCGGCGGCAGAGGTCGAGCGGTTCGAGCAGGCCGATGTTCAGATAAAGTGCGAGGTGCGCGTGGAACAGCACGGGCTCGCCGCGGCGCATCGCGTCCTGATAGTCGCCGAAGCGGGGCAGGGCGTGGGCGAGGAAATGGTCGCGGGCCTTCTCGGCGTCGGCGCGGGTGACGGCGAGCGCGAAGGGTTGCAGGTCGCCGAAATTGTTTGGGAAGCGGCGCTCGACCAGGTCGAGCACGTCGCGGGTGATCGCATCGGGCTCAAACGCCGGGAGCGCCGGCGGCTCGGTGCCGGGGGGCGGCGTGCCGCGATTGTCGTGATCGTAGTTCCATTCGCCGCCGGCAGGTTGATCGCCGTCCATCAGCAGCCGGGTGCGGCGGCGCATGTCGCGGTAGAAATACTCCATCCGGAGCTGGCGGCGGCCCTGTGCCCAGGCGCGGAAGCCTGCCGGGTCGATCAGGAAGCGGGCATCGGGCAGCAGGGTGAGGTCGGGCACCGCTGCGAGTGCCTGGCGGAGGCGCCATTCGCCCGGCTCGGTGCAGAGAATTTCCTCGATGTCGAGGTCCTCGCGGGCACGCTCGATCTCGCCCGTCAGGCTGCCGAGGTTCTCCGGATCGTCGAGCCGGGTGTAGCGGACCTGCCAGCCCTCGGTGCGCAGTTCCTCGGCGAAATGGCGCATCGCCGAAAAGACGAAGGCGAGCTTCTTCTTGTGGTGCGGAACGTAGCGCGCCTCTTCCGCGACCTCCGCCATCAGCACCACATCCTCGGCCGGATCGGCTTCGGCGAGCGAGGACAGTCCAGCGGTGAGCTGGTCGCCGAGGATGAGGATCAGCCGGGCCATGACCAGCCATGTGGGGTAGGGGGCGCCCGCGAGCGCGATGTCTTTTCGGACAGGTTGAGCGCTGGCGGCGCGCAGGCGATCCCGATGGAATGGAAAACCACGCCTCGCTCGCCCCTGCCGCGCGGATGCTCGGCTATGCCGGCCTCTTGCCGCTGATCGGCTGCGTCGCCGGTCTGGTGCTGCTGCCGATGCACCGCGCGCTGCTGCTCGACGCCGGGT
The DNA here is from genome assembly GCF_052045505.1 of Sphingomonas sp. 22176. Taxonomy (NCBI): domain Bacteria; kingdom Pseudomonadati; phylum Pseudomonadota; class Alphaproteobacteria; order Sphingomonadales; family Sphingomonadaceae; genus Sphingomonas; species Sphingomonas sp. 22176. The sequence goes on from NZ_JBQEPL010000003.1 coordinate 351,985, forward strand.
TCGGCTATGCCGCGCTGATCTTCAGCTTTCTCGGCGGTCTCTGGTGGGGGCAGGGCGTGGCACGCGGCAAGGCGTCCCCTGCGCTGTTCACCGTCGCGGTGGTACCGTCGCTGATCGCCTGGGGGCTGATGCTGCTAAGGCTGCTTGGCTGGACCACACAAGAGGCACTGCTGGGGCTCGGCGCGGCAATCCTGCTCTCGCCGATCGTCGACCTCGCGCTGGAGCGAAAGCAGGCGAGCGTGCAGGGCTGGATCGCGCTGCGCCTCCAGCTTTCCACCGGGCTCGGCGCGCTGACGCTGGCGCTCGCCGTCCTCTGATCAGGCGGCGGCTGCCGCGCTTCCGATCATCGTGCCGAGCCGATGGCCGGAGAGCCAGGCCAGCTCGACCCGCGGCCCCTGCAGCCAGTCCCCGCAGGCGCCCAGCCGCAGCGCACCGTTCCACAGCGCACCCTTGTCGATGCCCGGCGTCATCGCGAAGCGCCAGCGATGCGCGGCGAGGTAGCGGACCGCCGGCACTGCGCCCTCGGCATGCGCGAGCAGCGCGTCGAGCAGCGCCTGCGCCACAGTGTCGGCCGCGTCTTCGAGATGCTGGGTCGACCAGGAACCATGGCCCTGCACCACCCAGGTTTCCCCGTCATGGCGTCCGGGCTTGGCGCCGTCGCGCGCGGCCCAGCCGATGATGCCGTGCTGGCGGATGCTGTCGGTCGCGATCGGCACGCGGTCCTCGAACGCGATCATCGCTGTCCAGCAGGGCTGCGAGCGCGCGGCCATCGCGTCGGCGGCCATCATCAGGTCGTGCGTGCCGAGGATCGCCGCGGCCTGCTCGGCCGGCAGCGCGATGATCGCCGCGTCGAAAGGACCGTGCTGCTGCGCCTGCAGCCGGACGTGCCAGCCCTGCGCGTTGCGGGTAAGACCGACGACATGGTGGCCGAAATGGACCTGGTGCGACGACGCCATGTGGCGCACCGGCGCATTCATCGTCGGCGTGCCGACCCAGGCATCCGGCCCGGCTTCGTCCCACGGGCTGGCCACGCCCTGCGCCTGCCAATCCTGCACCAGGCGCCGGAAGCGATCGTCGCGCGCGGTGAAGTACTGCGCGCCGTGATCGAACTGGAGCGTTTTGCCGTCGACCTCGACCCGCCGGGTCGACATCCGCCCACCGGGGCCGCGGCCCTTGTCGAACAGGGTCACCCGGTGCCCGGCGGCACGCAGCTGATCGGCACAGGCCAGGCCGGCAATGCCGGCGCCGAGGATCACGACGTCCATCTGCGCGGTCCCGCTCAATAGCCCATCAGCGACATCAGCTCGGCCCGGCTGCTGCGATCCTCGAGGAAGCAGCCCAGCATCCGGCTGGTCACCATGCCGACGCCGTGGGTCTTCACCCCGCGCCCGGTCATGCAGCCATGCTGCGCCTCGATCACCACCGCGACGCCGGCGGGCTTGAGATGGGTCCAGATCGCCTGCGCGATCTCGGCGGTCAGCCGCTCCTGGATCTGCAGGCGGCGGGCATAGCCGTGGAGCACGCGGGCGAGCTTGGAGATGCCGACCACCCGGTCCTTCGGCAGATAGGCGATCGACGCCTTGCCGATGATCGGCGCGAGGTGGTGCTCGCAGTGCGATTGAAAGGGAATGTCCTTCAGCAGCACGATCTCGTCATATCCCGCCACCTCCTCGAAGGTGCGGGAAAGGTGCATGCCGGGATCTTCGTCATAGCCGGCGCAATATTCGCGCCATGCCTTGGCGTGGCGGAGGGGCGTGTCGCGCAGCCCTTCGCGCTCCGGATCTTCGCCGACCCAGCGGAGCAGCGTACGGACCGCTTCCTGCACCTCCTCCGGGACCATTTCCTGCGGAGCTTCGTTGTCGGCCCGTTCTATATCGTTGCAGAAGAAGTTCATCGGGCCTACCTTTCGTTTCACCGGCAGCGTTTGCGTGGCACGCCGGCATCGAGTGTCCTCCACATGAGGAACCCGGGTAAAACCGGGAACATGGACAAAAGGGTATGCAGATTTGCGGCCCCAAAAGGATGCGGAAAGCCGACCAATGCCACTAGCCGACATGATCGCCGGAAGCGCCGTTGCCGCGGTGCTCAGCAACCCCCGACTACCCGACAATCCGATCGTCGATTGCAACGACGCCTTCGTGGCGCTGACCGGCTATCGACGCGACGAGATCCTCGGCCGCAATTGCCGGTTCCTCGCCGGCGACAAGACCGAGCCATGGCTGAGCGAAGCGCTGAGCGCCGGGGTACGCGAGAAGCGCCCGGTGATGGTGGAGATCCTCAACTACAAGAAGGACGGCACGCCGTTCCGCAACGCGCTGCTGGTGGCGCCGATCTTCGGCGAGGACGGCGAGCTCGAATATTTCCTCGGCTCGCAGATGGAAGTCGAGGGGCCGAAGGACGGCACTGCGCACCGCGCCACGATCGCGCGCGACAAGATCGGCGCGCTGTCGCCGCGCCAGCGATCGGTGTTGATCGCGATGGCGGCGGGCAAGCTCAACAAGCAGATCGCTTACGACCTCGGGCTGACCGAGCGGACGATCAAGATGCACCGCGCGGCGATGTTCCGCGCCCTTGGCGTGCGCACCGCGGCGGACGCTGTGCGAATGGCGATCGAAGCGGGCTATTGAGTCACGAAAAAGGGGCGCCCCTGGAGGGACGCCCCTGATCGGTTCGGCCGGTACGGCTTATTGCGCGTTGGCGGCCGGCATGTCGGCGCCGTTGTCGGGCGCGGCGTTCCCGATCATCGCCTCGGCTTCGGCATTGGCGCGGTCCTCGGCGTCGTTCTGGTAGATCATCGCATTGGCCTCGGGCGCGACGTTCGCGCCGTCGGACAGATTGCCTTCGCCGCCGCCGCATGCCGCAAGCGGCGTCAGCAGGGCTGCCGCAGCCATCAGGCGAAGCTTGGTCATCCGGTTGCTCCTACGTTCAATTTCGTTGCGCAGCCGAAAGAGGCCGCGCGTCAGCCCGCTGCATGGGCCACGGCGCGCAACGCGTCAAACGCAAATATGTCGCGCCGCCGTGACTTTGCCATGTTTCCGCCCGAATTCGGGACGTGCCCTCACTCCTCCTTGTCGGCAGGGACGGCGGCGATATCCTCGGGTGCATTAGCCGCGATCGCCAGCATCGACGCCCAGGCGGCGACGTTCTGGCGCAGCTGCGCGGGATCGATCTTGTCGAGCGTGTCGTCGGGCGTGTGGTGCAGGTCGAAATAGCGCAGCCCGTCCTGGTTCAGTCCGATCGTGCCGACGCCGAGCGCCAGAATACCTTCGACGTCGGTACCGCCATGCGCGGTGCCGCGGCCGCGCTCGATGCCGAGCGGGTAGAGCGCGGTTTCCAGCCGGTCGCCGATTGCCGTGGCGCCTTGCGGCAGGTTGGTCTCGAACTTCCAGACGCGATCGGCGCCGAAATCGGATTCCATCGCGAGAACATGGCGTTCCTTGGCATGGGCCTTGGCATAGGCAGCCCCGCCGAAGCCGCCGACTTCCTCGGCGCCGAACCAGACGACGCGGATCGTGCGGCGCGGCTGGCCGAGTTTGGCGGCCTGGAGCGCGGCAGCGGTGGTGATCGCCACGCCTGAGGCGTCGTCGATCGCGCCGGTGCCGAGATCCCAGCTGTCGAGATGCCCGCCGACGACGATGATGCCGGCGCTGGGGTCGCTGCCCGGGATGTCGGCGATGACGTTGCCGGACTGGGCCTCGCCCTTGAACTGTGGGGTGACGCTCAGCCGCAGCTTGACCGGGCCGCGCTTGACGAGGCGCACCAGCTGCTCGGCATCGGGCACCGAAAGCGCGGCGGCGGCGATCGGCGAGACGCCCTTGGCCCAGGTGGTGACGCCGGTGTGCGGATTGCGGTGATGGTCGGTGCCGATCGAGCGGATCAGCACCGCGGCCGCACCCTTGGTCGCGGCGATGCTGGGGCCGGTGCGTCGGACGGCGCCGTAATAGCCATATTGCGAGCCGTCCTGCGTCGGCACCATCGCATGGTCGATAAAGGCGATCTTGCCCTTCAAGCTGCCCGCAGGCGCGGCCTGGAGATCGGCGAGCGAGGCGAAATAGACGACCTCGGCTTCGAGCGGCTGCGCGCCGGTCGAGCCCGAATAGCCGAGCGCGGCAATGGTCAGCTTCTGCGCCGATCCGCCGAGCACCTCGGCCGTTTCCACGCCGCGGATCCAGACGGGCATGCGGTAGGTCTCGACATGGACGTTCTGAAAGCCGAGCGCGGTCAGTTTCTTGACGCCCCAGGCGCGGGCGCGAGCCTCGGCCTCGGTGGCGGCAAGGCGCTGGCCGATCTCGGTGGTGAGGCCTTCCACCACGTCCCAGGCGACAGTGTCCTGCAACGCGGCATCGCGGACCTTGGCGACCTGGTCGGCAGTCTGCGCGAGCGCGGGGAAGGGCAGGGCGAGCGCGGCAACGGCCGCGAGCAGGAGGCGCTTGGTCATGCTGCGGATGCTAACCAGCGACGGAACGATTGCAATGGGGGATGAGGCGTTTGGGGATGCACTGAAAGGGTTAGGCGTAAAAGCTGTGCCGACCGGGAGCATTGCCCCGCGTTGCCAATTCGCGCCCGCATCGCTACATGCCACGCGTCTTTCCAGCATCCAGAATTCTCGCAACGGAGATCCGCCACCGTGGCTGCGCAGTACGCCTTCGTCATGAAGGACATGACCAAATCCTTCCCCGGCGCCCCCAAGCCGGTGCTCAACAACATCAACCTGCAATTCTACCAGGGCGCCAAGATCGGCATCGTCGGTCCCAACGGCGCGGGTAAGTCGACGCTCATGAAGATCATGGCCGGCATCGACAAGGATTTCTCCGGCGAGGCATGGCCTGGCGAGAACATCACCGTCGGCTATCTGCCGCAGGAGCCGCAGCTCGACCCGACCAAGAACGTGCTCGAGAACGTCAAGGACGGCGCGCGCGAAGTGGCGGACATGGTCGATCGCTTCAACGCCATTTCGGCCGAGATGGGCGATCCCAAGGACGACACCGATTTCGACGCGCTTATGGAGGAGATGGGCGATCTCCAGGCCAAGATCGACGCGGTCGACGGCTGGAGCCTCGACAACCAGCTCGAGATCGCGATGGAAGCGCTGCGCTGCCCGCCGTCCGACTGGCCGGTCGAGAACCTCTCGGGCGGTGAAAAGCGCCGCATCGCGCTCACCCGCCTGCTGATCCAGAAGCCGTCGATCCTGCTGCTCGACGAGCCGACCAACCACCTCGACGCTGAAAGCGTCAACTGGCTGGAAAACCACCTCAAGGAATATGCCGGCGCGGTGCTGATGATCACCCACGACCGCTACTTCCTGGACAATGTGGTCGAGTGGATCCTCGAAATCGATCGTGGCAAGTATTTCCCGTACGAGGGCAACTACTCGACCTACCTGGAAAAGAAGGGCAAGCGCCTGGAGCAGGAGGACCGCGAGGCTTCCGGTCGCCAGAAGGCGATCCAGGACGAGCTCGCCTGGATCCGGCAGGGCGCCAAGGCCCGCCAGACCAAGTCCAAGGCGCGTATCGCCAAGTTCGAGCAGCTGGTCGCCAGCCAGGAGAACCGCACGCCGGGCAAGGCCCAGATCGTCATCCAGGTGCCCGAGCGCCTGGGCGGCAAGGTGATCGAGGCCAAGAACATCTCCAAGGCGTATGGCGACAAGCTGCTGTTCGAGAACCTCTCGTTCATGCTGCCGCCGGGCGGCATCGTCGGCGTGATCGGGCCGAACGGCGCGGGTAAGTCGACGCTGTTCAAGCTGATCACCGGCCAGGAAACGCCGGACACGGGCGAGATCGACATCGGCTCGACCGTGCGCCTCGGCTATGTCGACCAGAGCCGCGATCACCTCGACGACAGCAAGAACGTCTGGCAGGAAATCTCCGACGGTCTCGATTACATGAAGATCAACGGCCACGACCAGTCGACGCGCGCCTATGTCGGTGCGTTCAACTTCAAGGGCGCGGACCAGCAGAAGATCGTCGGCAAGCTGTCGGGTGGTGAGCGCAACCGCGTCAACATCGCCAAGATGCTGAAGCGCGGCGGCAACGTGCTGCTGCTCGACGAACCGACCAACGACCTCGACGTGGAAACGCTGGGCGCGCTGGAAGAGGCGATCGAGAATTTCGCGGGCTGCGCCGTGGTGATCAGCCACGATCGCTTCTTCCTCGATCGTCTCGCCACGCACATCCTCGCCTTCGAAGGCAACAGCCATGTCGAATGGTTCGAGGGTAACTTCGAAGCCTATGAGGAAGACAAGCGCCGCCGCCTGGGCGATGCCGCCGATCGTCCGACCGCGCTGGCCTACAAGAAGCTGACGCGCTGAGCCTGAACGCGCCGGGTCGAGCCCCACAGGCTCGATCCGGCGCTTGCCTTTCCGTGGTGTATTGTTGCTATAGTACGGCTCTCGACCAGAGGGGAGCCGTAGGATGCTTGCACTGATGCTGATCGTCGCCATGCCGTTGCCGGAGGCGGCGGTGCCCGACGGCGCCAGGCTCCAGGAGGGCGGCGCCTGTTACGCGCTCACCCGCGAGGGCAAGCCGATCGGCCAGACCTGGCAGCGCGTGCGCGCCGCGACAGAAGGCGGCACCCCCGTCTGGGACATCATCGTCCACCAGCGCGTCGGCGACGGAAAATTCGACATGCGCGACCATTTCGTGCTGCGTCGTGGCGACCTGCGGCCGCTGCGCATGGATAGCCGCCGCAACGGGGTGGAGCATGTCCGCGTCCGCTATGATGGCGCGACGATCCAGGTGACGCGGCCGGAACAGGCCGATACGCAGGTCTCGGCCCCCGGCGCGGTGTGGGACGGCAATCTCTGGGGCCTGACCTTCGCCGCATTGCCGCTGGCCGAGGGACAGACCTATGCGCTGCCCTTCTTCCAGTACGACAAGGGGCTGGGACGTTTCACCCTAAAGGTGGTCGGCAGTGCGAAGGTCGATGGCCAGGATGCCTGGCTGGTGGATGCCGATGCGGGCGACGGCCGCATCGTCCGCTACAAGATCGGCAAGAACCCGGCGGCGGAACTGGGCACCGAAACCCCGATGTTCGGCCAGCATCTCGGCGGCGAATGCAGCGCGCTGGCTGAACCCTGATCCGCTCGGATCAGGCGGTGAACCGCTTGGTGAAGCCCTTGTGCACCTTGTCCTCGGGTACCGCTTCGCTGTCGACATGCTCGACCCGCGCCATGGACGGGCCTTCGCGACACGCTTCGACGAACAGGCCGAGCGCCGTGTCTTCTCCGGCGGCGAGGATCTCCACCCGGCCGTCCCGCAGATTGCGGACCCAGCCCGTCAGCCCGCCGCGCTGCGCCGTGCGGACGACCCAGTCGCGATAGCCGACCCCCTGTACCCGTCCCGAAACCAGGATTCGCTGCTGCGCCATATGCTCCCTTTGTACACGCCCATGCTGTCGGGCCGCACAACCCTGTAGCAGTCTGGGACAGATGGGAAGCCGGGCAGGGGAACGGCCCGCCGCAAACCCGGCAGACCCCGGCGCGTCAGGGGTAGGTGATCGCCATCACTTCATATTCGCGCTCGCCTGCGGGCAGCGTCACGCGGCGAAGGTCGCCGATGCGGGCGCCACGCAGCGCGCGGGCGAGCGGGGCGTTCCAGCCGACCAGCCCCTTGGCGGCGTCCGCCTCGTCGTCGCCGACCAGGGTGAGGGTGCGGTGGTTGTCGTCCTCGTCGGCGATGGTCACGCAGGCGCCGAAGAACACGCCGCTGCGATCCTCCTGTCGGCTGGGCTCGACAACCTTGGCCGCCTTCATCCGCCGAGCCAGGAAGCCCAGCCGCCGATCGATCTCCCGCAGCCGCTTGCGGCCATAGATGTAATCGCCGTTTTCCGATCGATCGCCATTGCCCGCCGCCCAGGAGATCGTCTCGACGAGCTTGGGGCGTTCCTGCCCGAATAGCTGGTCATATTCGGCCTTGAGCGCGGCATAGCCGGCGGGGGTGATATAGTTGGGGCGATCGTTCATGATCGGCCGCGCTATCAGCCCGGCCGGCTCTTGCCCAGATACCAGCTGAGGTTGGCCGTCCCCTTGCTGCGCGCATAGGAGGGGTTCATCAGATCATAGACCACGGCATTTTCCAGCACGCGCTGGACATAGTTCTTGGTCTCGAAGATCGGGATCTGCTCGATCCAGCGGACCATGTCGCCGCCGGGCAGGCGCGGGTCGCCATAGGCGTTGAGCCACTTGTTCACGTTGCCGGGGCCGGCATTGTAGGCGGCGACCGCCAGCGGATAGCAGCCGCCATAGTAGTTCAGCATCCGCTGGAAATAGCTCGAGCCCAGCTCGATATTGTAGTCGGTGTCGGCGTTGAGCGCGCTTGGATCATAGCTTCTGCCGATCTTGAGCGAGGTCTCGCGCGCGGTGCCCGGCATCAGCTGCATCAGGCCGCGTGCGCCAGCGCGGCTGACCGCGTCGCGGTTGAACTGACTTTCCTGGCGGGCGATCGCGTGGATGATCGTCCAGTAATCGCGCTGCCCCTCCGGCACCTTCACCGAAGGATAGCCCGCGGCGCTATAATCCGACAGGCCGTTCTGCAGCGCGCTCCGTCCGACCATCACGCCCAGGTCCGGGCGGCCGAGCGTGCGGCTGAGATCGGCGGCAAGGAGATGGTCGTCCTCGGTCGTCGCGTCCTCGGCGATCTTGCGGAGGAACAGGCTCTGGTCGCTGCGGTTGCCCATCTGGCCGAGCAGCTGCGCCGCGCGGACGAGTTCGCTGCGGTAGAAAGCGTCGCGCGCGCCGGGGGACGCCGTCTTGCCGGTGAGGTCGCGCGGGCCCCGGAGTGGCTGGCCGAGACGCTCCACGGCGAGCTGGCCGTAGAACAGGTCCGGAAACCCGCCGGCGCTGGCATAATAGGTGCGCGCGCTGGTTGCATTGCCCGCCGCTTCGGCAGCGCGACCGGCCCAGTACAGCCCCTTGGACTGCGTGCCCGGCGTCTTCGAGCCGTGACCATAGCGCGCGAACATGGCGACCGCGTCGCTGGGGCGCCCCAGATTGTACATTGCCACCGTGCCGGCGAGCCAGGTGAGGCTGGTATAATCGTCGCGCACCCCGAGCGAGAGCTCGCTGACGTCGGTGCCGGACGGGAAAGCGTCATCCACCTGCGAGGCGATGCGATAGGCGAGGTCGTATTGCCCGTCCGCCAGCGCACCGCGCGCGGCCGAGAGCAGCACCTCGTACCATTTCTCCGGATCGCCCGGGAAGCCGGCCATGCGGCGCGGCTGGGCGAGGTACGACCGCATCAGCTGCGTCTGGCCGGTCTGCCCCAGCCAGCGCGCGCGATCGGCAATATAGCCATGGTCAGAGCCGCCGCGCGCCTCGGCGAGGCCGGCCTTGGTCACCGCATCATAGGCGTTGGTGCGATAGGCGATCCGCGCATCGAACACCGGGCGGAGTTCGGGCGAGGTATAGACCAGCTGCCGCGTCGCGATGCTGGTCGCGCCCTGCCAGAGCAGCATGTCCTCGCGGGCGTCGTGATCGGCGGAGCGCAGCGCGGTGCCGAAGGTCGTGAGCAGCTTGCTCTCGTCGACGGTGCGCAGGATGCCCGCGCGCCAGGCGCGGCGTGCCTGGTCCTCCGCCTCGGCGCGGCGGCCGGTGGCGGCCAGCGCCTCGGCATAGCGCAGGCGTCCGGCAGGCGTGATCGGCGGGAAGCGGGTGAAGAAGCGGACGGCGAGGTCCGGCATGGTCGCGCCGCTGTCGAGGATCGTCTCGGCGGCCGCGCGCCGGCTCTTCTCGCCGGGCCAGCCGGGATGGGCGAGCAGGAAATTGGCATAATCGGAAAAAGCGTAATTGTCCGATTGCTGCAGGCGCTTCCATTCGACCAGCGCCGTGCTCACCGGATCATATTGTGCCTGTGCCTGGGGCACGAAGCCGCCTGCCAAGGCCGCCAGCATCGCAGGGGTCACCTGCGAGGAGGCCGCCAGTCCCGAAACACCGGCGAACAACAACGCGCCTTTGAGTACCGTACCGACCATCTGGACATGATAGGAGATCCGCCCGTATCTGCCACCCCGTTTCTACCGAAAAAAGAGGATGATTCCGCGCGATGTTTTCTGGATCGATCCCTGCGCTCGTCACGCCGTTCCGTAGCGGCGCGTTCGCGGAGGAGGATTTCCGCGCGCTCGTCGAATGGCAGATTACCGAAGGCTCCGCCGCGCTGGTTCCCTGCGGCACCACCGGCGAGGCCGCGACCATGCCGAAGGACGAGCATTTCCACATCGTGCGGGTGTGTGCCGATCAGGCGAAAGGCCGGGTGAAGATCCTCGCCGGCGCGGGCTCGAACGACACCAAGGTGGCGATCGACAACGTCCATGCCGCGAAGGATGCGGGCGCGGACGCCGCGCTGATGGTGCCGCCCTATTACAACCGCCCCAGCCAGGAAGGCATCTTCCGCCACTTTGCCGCGGTGGCCGAGGCGACCGACCTGCCGATCGTGCTGTACAACGTCCCCGGCCGTACCGTGACCGATATCCAGCCCGCGACCATGGCGCGGATCGTGAAAGCGTTCCCGGAGACCTTCGTCGGCGTGAAGGATGCGACCGGCAATCTCGGCCGCGTGTCCGAGCAGCGCGCGGGCTGCGGCACCGGCTTCGTCCAGCTCTCGGGCAATGACGAGACGGCGCTCGCGTTCAACGCAATGGGCGGGGTGGGCTGTATCTCGGTGACGGCCAACGTCGCGCCGAAGCTGTGCGCCGACTTCCAGGCCGCCTGGGCGGCGGGGGACACCGCGCGCGCTCTGGAACTTCACGACAAGCTCTATTCGCTCCACATCGCGATGTTCACCGACGCATCGCCGGGCCCCGTGAAGTATGCGATGGGCCGGGTGCGTCCCGGCTTCCCGCAGGAGCTCCGTCTGCCGATGACCGAAGCGGGCGAGGCGAGCCGCAAGGCGGTCGATGCAGCACTCGCCTTCGCCGGGCTGGTCTGAGCTTCCGACCGGAGCGCCAACAAACGGCTGGCGCTCCGGGCATAGCATCCCTACATCCCGCGGTCTTATGGCCCGTCCACGTCCCCAGGAATTCGACAAGGTAAAGACCGTCGCCGAGAACCGGCGCGCGCGTTTCGACTATTTCATCGAGCAGGTCTATGAGGCCGGCCTCGTGCTCACCGGCACGGAAGTAAAGTCGCTGCGCTTTGGCGAGGGCTCGATCGCCGAGGCCTATGCCGAGATCAAGAGCGACGCGGTATGGCTGGTCAACGCCAACATCCCCGAGTTCAGCCACGGCAATCGCTTCAACCACGAGCCCAAGCGCCCGCGTAAACTGCTCCTCAACGAGCGCCAGATAAACAAGCTGCACGGCGCTGTTGCCCGCGAAGGCATGACGCTGGTCCCCCTGTCGGTCTATTTCAACGGCAAGGGGCGTGCGAAGGTCGAGCTGGCGCTGGCGAAGGGCAAGAAGACGCATGACAAGCGCGAGACCATCAAGGAACGCGACTGGAAGCGCGAACAGTCGCGCATCCTCCGCGACCGCGGCTGAGGCGGCTGAGATGGTAGCGCCCGGCCGCCTGCGCCGCCTGGCGGACAAGGCGATCCCCAGCCGGGAGTCGATCGAGACTAATCGCTGGCTGAAGCCGGTCGCGCGCCGGGTGATGCATTCGTCCTCGTGGCGCTTCACCCGCCGCTCGGTGCCGCGCGGGGTGGCGCTGGGAATGCTCACCGGCATCCTCGTGCCCATGGGGCAGATCCCCGCCTCTGCAGTCCTCGCGCTGCCGCTCCGCGCCAACATTCCCGCGGCAGCCGCCACGACCTTCCTCACCAACCCCTTCACGACACCGCCGCTCTGGATCGCCGCCTATGGGCTGGGCAGCTGGATGCTGGGGCTCGAAGTCGGGCGAGACGTGTTCGCGGGCGATGCGTCGGCCTGGGTCGGTTGGCTGCTGCACCATGGCGGCCCGGCGTTGCTAACCGGACTGGTCACGCTGGCGGTGGGGCTTGCCGTGCTTGGCTATTTCGGCAGCGGCCTGTTGTGGCGCTGGTGGATCGTCCGCAAGCGTCGCCTGCGGCTGGAGTTTCGCCGCGCACGCGCTTGATGTAGCGCTGGCGCATCCGAACTGAGGCGATCGGCGCTTGACGCTGAGGCGGGGACGGAACATCGGTGGACCATGGCTAGTCTGCCCGACGCCGAACTGCCCAAGCCGCCGCTGCTGCTGCCGATCGTGGCGGTGGTTTTCACCGGCGTTGCGGCTGCCGGCGTCATCCTCGCGAGCCTGAACGATCGCGCGATCGCGATGGGGTTCTTCGCCGCGGCGCTGCTCGCGGCGGGGGTGATGCTCGCGATGGGGCGGCTGTTCCGATCGCCGACCACCAGCATCGAACGCTATACCGACTGGGCAATCGCCCATGCGCTTGCCTCTGCCAGCGACGATGCGCTGGCGGTGACCGATCGCAGCGGCCGCATGGTCTGTGCCAATCCCCGATATGAGGCCTTGTTCGGAGGCTGGCCGACGCCGCCCAATCTGCCGATAGGCGACGAAGGCGAGCGGGCGCTGGGCGCCTGCGCGCGCGCCGCCTGGCGCGACGGCGAGAGCCGGTGCAACGATGTGCAGGTGTTCGGCGCGCAGGTCGCGGTGCGGGTCGCGCGGGTGGGCGACGAGTCGCTCGTCTGGCGGTTCATCGGTATCCACGCACTGGATCTGGCCGTGCAGGTACAGGGGCTGCTAGCGGGCCCGACCGGCGATCGGCTGGGCGGCGCGGGGGTAATGGTGGTGCTGGTGGCTCCCGATGGCCGCATCCGCTCGGCCAATCGCGTGTTCCGCCATCGCGCGCTCGGCAGTGCCGATGCGATGGCCGACGGGCGCGATTTCGCTGGGCTGCTGATCACCGACTCGATCGGCCAGGTGCGGTTCGAGCGTGAGGGGATGGAAGGCACGCCGCTTCGGGTGTTGCAGATCCCGTTCCTCGAAGGAGACGAGGCGCCGCTCCTGGTCGCGCTGCTGGACGAGGAGCCGGCGGTGATTGCCAATCCCGCCATCGCCGGCAGTGCTTCCGCCCATGTCCATTCGCTGATCGCGCTGTTGCCGACCGGCCTGGCGCTGATCGATCGCGACGGCCGCTTCCTGACGATGAACGACGCGTTCGTTCGCACCGCGCGGGTGAACCCCTCCGCGCCGCCGCTCTATCCGGGCGACTTGGTGGTGCGCGAGGACAAGGCGACGCTGGCCGATGCCGTCCGCCGCTTCGCCGGCGGCGCGCCCCAGTCGCTCGAGATCACCGTCCGGCTGAAGGATGTCTCGGAAGAGCCGGTGGCGATCACCATCGCCGGCGCCCGCGGGCTCGGCGACGCGGCAGTGCTGCTCAGTCTTCGGGACTCAGGCGAGGAGGGCAAACTCAAGCGCCAGATCGCCCAGGCGACCAAGATGCAGGCGGTGGGCCAGCTCGCCGGCGGCGTCGCGCACGACTTCAACAACATCCTCACCGCGATCATCGGGCATTGCGACCTGATGCTGATGCGCCATTCGCCCGGCGACAGCGACTATGACGACATCCAGCAGATCCGTGCCAACTCGAACCGCGCGGCGAGCCTGACGCGCCAGCTGCTCGCCTTCTCGCGCCAGCAGACCCTGCGCCCGCAGGTGCTGCAGCTGCCGGACATCATCTCCGAGGTTTCCAACCTGCTCAAGCGGCTGCTTGGCGAGACGGTGTCGCTCGACGTCAAGCATGGCCGCAATCTGGGGCCGGTGCGCGCCGACCCCGGGCAGCTGGAACAGGTGGTGGTCAACCTCGCGGTCAACGCCCGCGACTCGATGCTCAGCAAGAACCCGAGCGGCGGCGGCTCGCTGACGATCGAGACGCTGGCGGTCTCCTCGGCCGATGTCCGTCGGATGGACGACGACGTGCTGCCGGTCGGCGACTATACCGCGCTGCGCATATCGGACACCGGCACCGGTATCCCGCCCGAGATCCTGCCCAAGATCTGGGAGCCCTTCTTCACCACCAAGGAAGTGGGCAAGGGCACCGGGCTCGGCCTGTCGACCGTCTACGGCATCATCAAGCAGTCGGGCGGCTATATCTTCGCCGAGAACAATCCAGGCGGCGGCGCGGCCTTCACCATCTATCTGCCGGTGCATACCGCGCCCGAGGCCGCTGTGGCCAAGCTGCCGGTGGTCAAGGAAAAGCCAGCCGATCTGTGGGGCACCGGCACCATTCTCGTCGTCGAGGACGAGGACATGGTCCGCGCGATCGCCGAGCGCGCGCTGACCCGGCAGGGCTATTCGGTGGTCACCGCCGAAAATGGCGAGGTCGCGCTAGAAACGATCGAGACGATGGACAAGCCGGACCTGCTCGTCTCCGACGTGGTGATGCCGGTGATGGATGGGCCCAGCATGGCACGCAAGGTCCGCGAGCGTTGGCCCGATCTGCCGATCTTGTTCATGTCCGGCTATGCCGAGGAACAATTGCGCCGTTCGATCGATCTCGATAATGTCGCCTTTCTGCCTAAACCCTTTTCCGTGCAACAACTTGCAGAAGCGGTTCAGGAGATCCTGGTGGCCAAATAAGTGCTTGGCATGAAACAATTTTTCCTGCAAAGGGGGCAGCATGCAGGGTCCGCGTAACATTCTCATCGTCGAAGACGAGCCGTTGATCGCCATGATGCTCGAGGATTTCCTCGATGCGCTGGATCGTGTGCCGGCAGGCACCGCCGATAATGTCGCCGAGGCGCTCGACCGGATCGGGGCGGGCGGCATCGATGCGGCGATCCTCGACGTCAATTTGCGCGGCGGCGAGCAGAGCTGGCCGATCGCCGACAAGCTCGCCGAACTGGGCATTCCCTTCGTGCTCGCGACCGGCGGCGCCGACGACAGCATTGCGCCGCTGCACCGGGACCGGCCGGTCCTGTCCAAACCGTTCACGCTGGATCGCGTCGACAAGGTGCTCAGCACGCTCAGCTGAGGCATGGGCGAAGGGTGCGTTGGCAAGGGTTGTGCGCAGGGCAGGGGCGACGCTAAAGCCCCTGTCATCATGACCGAACTCCCCAAGACCTTCGACCCCGCCGAAATCGAATCCCGCTGGTACGCCCATTGGGAAGACGAAGGCCTGTTCCGCCCCGAGCGCACCGGCGCCGAGCCCTGGACGATCGTCAACCCGCCGCCCAACGTGACGGGCAGCCTGCACATCGGCCACGCGCTCGACAACACGCTGCAGGACATCCTCGTCCGCCACGCGCGGCTGAAGGGCAAGGACGCGCGCTGGGTGGTCGGCACCGACCATGCCGGCATCGCGACGCAGATGGTGGTCGAGCGCCAGCTCAACGAGCGCCAGGACAAGCGCACCAACTATACGCGCGAAGCGTTCGTCGACAAGGTGTGGGAGTGGAAGGCCGAGAGCGGTGGGCAGATCACCCGCCAGCTGCGCCGGCTCGGCTGCTCGATGGACTGGGCGAACGAGCGATTCACCATGGACGAGGGCTTTTCCAAGGCCGTCCTCAAGGTGTTCGTCGAGCTTCACCGCCAAGGCCTGCTCTACCGCGACAAGCGCCTGGTGAACTGGGATCCGGGCCTCGGCACCGCAATCTCCGACCTTGAGGTCGAGACCAAGGAAGTTCGCGGCAATTTCTGGCACCTGCGCTATCCGATTGCGGACGGATCGGGCTTCATCCAGGTCGCGACGACGCGGCCCGAGACGATGCTCGCCGACATGGCCGTCGCCGTGCATCCCGAGGACGAACGCTACCAGGCGCTGATCGGCAAGCAGATCAAGCTGCCGATCACGGGCCGTCTGATCCCGATCGTCGGCGATGAGCATGCCGATCCGGCGCTCGGCTCGGGCGCGGTGAAGATCACACCTGGTCATGATTTCAACGACTTCGAGGTCGGTGTTCGCGCCGGCATCAAGGCCGGCGAGATGCTCAACATGCTCGATGCCAAGGCCGCGATCTGCCAGACGCAGGACGGGCTGGTGCCGGCCGAGCTGATCGGGCTCGATCGCTTCGAGGCGCGCAAGGCAATCGTCGCGCGGCTCAAGGACGAGGGTTTCCTCGTGCCCTTCGTCGACAAGGAAGGCGCCGAACACGACGCCGAGCCGCGCACCATCCAGGCGCCCTATGGCGACCGTTCGGGCCAGGTGATCGAGCCGTGGCTGACCGACCAATGGTATGTCGACGCCGCGACGCTCGCCAAGCCGGCGATCGAGGCGGTCCGCTCGGGCGCAACCAAGATCGTGCCGAAGAGCTGGGAGAAGACCTACTTCAACTGGATGGAGAACATCCAGCCTTGGTGCGTCAGCCGCCAGCTCTGGTGGGGCCACCGCATCCCGGCCTGGTTCGACGCCGACGGCAAGGCCTATGTCGCCGAAACCGAGGAAGAGGCGCAGGCGCAGGCGGGCGAGGGCGTTGCGCTCACCCGCGATCCAGACGTGCTCGACACCTGGTTCTCCTCGGCGCTGTGGCCGTTCGCGACCCTCGGCTGGCCGGAGAATACCGACCCGACGCTCGGCGGGCGCTACTCGAACGACGTGCTGATTTCCGGCTTCGACATCCTGTTCTTCTGGGATGCGCGGATGATGATGCAGGGTTTGCACTTCATGAAGGAAGTGCCGTTCAAGACCTTGTATTTGCACGGTCTTGTTCGCGCGGCGGACGGCCAGAAGATGTCCAAGTCCAAGGGCAACACGGTCGATCCGTTGGGCATGATCGACAAGTACGGGGCCGATGCGCTGCGCTTCTTCATGGCGGCGATGGAGAGCCAGGGTCGCGACATCAAGATGGATGAGAAGCGGCTCGAGGGCTATCGCAACTTCGCGACCAAGCTGTGGAACGCCGCGCGCTTCTGCCAGTCCAACGGCATCGCCGCGAGCAAGAATCTTGAGGCGCCGACTGCAGAGCTGGCGGTAAACCGCTGGATTATCGCAGAAACCATCGCAACGGTGCAGGCGCTGGATCTGGCGCTGGCCGATCTGCGCTTCGACGAAGCGGCGAACAGCATCTACCAGTTCGTCTGGAGCCGCTTCTGCGACTGGTATCTCGAGCTGATCAAGCCGGTGCTGCAGGGCGAAGGCGTTGCTG
Organism: Sphingomonas sp. 22176; assembly: GCF_052045505.1. Lineage (NCBI taxonomy): Bacteria > Pseudomonadati > Pseudomonadota > Alphaproteobacteria > Sphingomonadales > Sphingomonadaceae > Sphingomonas > Sphingomonas sp. 22176. Next base: position 368,977 of record NZ_JBQEPL010000003.1, read on the forward strand.
CCGCCGATGCGGAAGAGACGCGCGCGGTTGCCGGCTGGGCGCTCGACCAGATTCTCGTCATGCTCCACCCGTTCATGCCCTTCATCACCGAAGAGCTGTGGTCGAAAATGGGCCCGCGCGACCATGACCTGATCGTGGCGAAGTGGCCGATGGCCGATGCGCGGGCGCTCGATCCGTCGGCGGCGCAGGAGATCGACTGGCTGATCCGGCTGGTGAGCGAGATCCGCGCGGCGCGGACCGAACTCAATGTGCCGCCGGGTGCACGTCTGGCGCTGCACGTCCGCGATGCGTCGGAAGAGACGGTCGCGCGTCTGACGCGGCAAGAAGCGGCGCTGGCGCGGCTTGGCCGGGTCGATCAGGCGCAGGGGGATGCGCCTTCGGGCGGCGCGCTACAGCTGGTCGTGGACGAAGCGACCTTCGTGATGCCGCTGGGCGACGTGGTCGATCTGGAGGCCGAGCGTGCCCGTCTCACGAAGGCGATCGCCGCGGCCGAGAAGGAGCGCGACGGTCTTGCTGGGCGGCTCGGCAATCCGAGCTTCGTCGAGCGGGCTAAGCCCGAGGCGGTCGAGAAGGCGCGGGCGGATCATGCCGAGAAGGCGGCCGAGGCCGAGCGGCTGGCGGCGGCGCTGGCGCGGCTGGGGTAATTTCTAGCCCGACTTACCCTCACCCTTCCGCCGCTTCGCGGCTCCCTCCCTCTCCCGCAGGCGGGAGAGGGACCTTAAGCCCTCTCCCGCCTGCGGGAGAGGGACGGGCCCATCGCGTAGCGATGGAGGGTGAGGGTGACTGGCTATTCCGACACCGGCACCATCACATCGATCACCGCCGGCGCCACCTTCGCGGTCACTGGCGTCTTGGCCAGCACCTCGCCGTCGATCGAGATCGGCAGCGACGGCTCGGTTGCCACGCGCAGCGATTGCCCGCGAAACGTCACCGTATCCTCCTTGCGCGCCTCGAGCCGCAGCACCGAGGCCGCCCAGTTGCGCACCAGCCGCGACTTGGTCGGGCCCTTCACCACCTGGACGACGATCTCGCCCGAGGCGACGCCGGCCTCGTCGACCAGCTCGGTGCCGCCATGGAAGGGGCCGTTCGAAATCCGCACTTCCACCGCACGCAGCCTTTTGGCGTCCTTGCCCTCGCCGACGATCACGGTGAACGGCTTGAACTTGACGAACTGCAGCGCGGCCCAGCTGAGATAGCCCATCCGCCCGAACCAGCGCTTGGCGTTGTGCGGCACAGTCTCGGCGATCTGTGGCGAAAGGCCGATCGCCGCGGTACTGGCGTAATAATCGTCGTCGATCATGCCGAGGTCGATCCGCTTCGGCTTGCCCTGCAGGATCGCATCGATCGCGCCGTCGACGTCGAGCGGGATGCCGAGCGAGCGTGCGAAGCTGTTCGCAGTGCCGAGCGGCAGCACGCCCAGCGTCACGCCCTTGCCGACGAGCTTGTCGACCAGGCCGCTGATCGTGCCGTCGCCGCCGCCGAGGATCACCAACTCGGGCTTCTTTGCCAGAATCTCGGCCAGCACCGCCTCCAGCCGATCGGGATCGTGCACGGCATGGGCGTCGACGGGCATGTCCTGCTCGCCGAAGCGGGCGCAGGCGCGGTCGAACCAGTCCTGGCCGTGGCGGGACTTGGTGTTGACGACCATCGCCGCCGATGTGAATGCCATGGGACCCCCTGAATTGATGACGGCAGCGTAACGCCCGCACGCGCCGATCGGGTCCATGCCCCCTGTTCCAGCGGACAGGTCGCCTTCGCCCGGACTTGCGCGTTTCTGCGCCTATGCCTGCACCCGTCCTGCTCTGGTTCCGCCGCGACCTCCGCCTTGCCGATCAACCCGCGCTCGTCGCCGCGGTGGAGGAAGGGGCGGTGATCCCGGTCTATGTGCTCGATGACGAGACGGCCAAGCACCGCGCGATGGGCGGCGCCTCGCGCTGGTGGCTGCACCACAGCCTGGCTGCCCTCGACGCGGCGCTGCGCGAGAAGGGATCGCGGCTGATCCTGCGCCGGGGCAAGAGCGACGTGGAACTGGCGCGGCTCGCCGAGGAGACCGGCGCGACCACAGCCCATTGCATCCGCCATTACGAACCCTGGTGGCGCAATGCCGAGCGGGCGGTGGCGCAGCGGCTGACGCTCTGCTGCCACGACGGCAATTACCTGTTGCCGCCGGGGGCGGTCACGACGGGCGCTGGCCAGCCCTACAAGATCTTCACGCCCTTCTGGCGGGCGCTGCGCGAGCGCTTGCCCCCGGCGCCGCCGCTGCGGGTGCCGCAGAGGATCGACGCACCGTTGCAATGGCCGGAGAGCGACAGTCTGGAAGACTGGAATCTGCTCCCGACCGCGCCGGACTGGGCAGGCGGCTTCCGCGAGGAGTGGACGCCAGGCGAGGCCGGGGCGCACAAGCGGCTACAACGCTTCCAGGACCATGCCGCCCGCTATGACGACACCCGCAACCTGCCCTCGATCGAAGGCAGCTCGCGCCTTTCGCCCCACCTCCATTTCGGCGAGGTCTCTCCGGCCCAGGTCTGGCACGCGGTGGAGGATGCGGGCGGGGAGGTGGAGGAATATCTGCGCGAGCTGGGCTGGCGGGACTTCACCCAGAACCTGATCTGCCAGTTTCCCGATTACGCCGCGAAGAACGGCCGTCCCGCCTTCGACAAGATGGAGTGGCGGGGCGGCAGCGACGCCAAGGCCGATCTTCGCGCCTGGCAACGTGGGCAGACCGGCTATCCGATCGTCGATGCGGGCATGCGCCAGCTCTGGGCGACCGGCTGGATGCACAACCGCGTGCGGATGATCGCGGCCAGCTTCCTGATCAAGCATCTGCTGATCGACTGGCGCGAGGGCGAGCGCTGGTTCTGGGACACGCTGGTCGATGCCGATTACGGCAACAACGCGGTGAACTGGCAATGGGTCTCGGGCTCGGGCGTCGACTCGAGCCAGTGGAGCCGGGTAATGGCGCCGCTCAGCCAGTCCGAGAAGTTCGATGCGGCGGGCTATATCCGGCAATGGGTGCCGGAACTCGCCAAGCTGCCGGATAGCGTGATCCACGATCCCGAGGCGGCAGGATGCCGCCCCGCCGCCTATCCACCCAAGCGCATCGACCACCGCGAGGCGCGGGAGCGCGCGCTCGCGGCGGGCAGGGCGGTCCGCTGAGCGGGCTCAGCCGCAGCGGGCGTCGGTGATGGTGCCGGCTGCGTCGACATGGAGGTTCAGCCGCTCGACGCGGAAGTCCATCGTCACCGCCGAGCCCGGCTCGACCCAGCGGATGCGCTTGGCCCCCGAGCGGGCGAGGGCGTCGGCCTCGATCGCGGGCGAGCGCTGCTTGCCCTTGAGGTCCTGCACGCGATTGGCATCGCATTGCACCACCGCCGGCAGCGGCTCGGCCTTTTTCTGCGGCGCGCAACCGGCAGCCGTGCCGGCCAGCGCGAGCAGGGTGAGGGCGCGGATCATGCCGGATCCTCGGTGCGGCTCATCTTGAGCTTGCCGTTGCGCACCGCGAAGCCGAGCTGGCCCTCGACCAGCGCCAGCGCGTCGCGGCCGAACTGCTCGTAGCGCCAACCCTCCAGGATCGGCAGGTCCTTGCGCACCCCGGAAGCCAGCGCTTCGAGATCCTCCGAACGCGCCAGCAAGCGCGGCGCGACGTTGACTTCCTTGGCGCGGATCTTGAGCAGCAGCTTCAGCAGATCGGCAACCAGCGCGCCGTCCTTGCCGAGCGATGGCTTGCGCTCCTCGCGGCCGGGCATCTCGTCGGCCGGCATCGGCTTCGACTCGGCGATCGCCGCCATCATCCGGCCGCCGATGTCGTTGCCCGCCCAGGCGGCGGAGAGACCACGCACCTTGGCGAGGTCGCTCTGCTTGCGCGGCGGGTTGGCGGCGATGTCGGCCAGCGTCTCGTCCTTGACGATGCGGCCGCGCGGCAGATCCTTGCCCTGCGCCTCCAGCTCGCGCCAGCGGGCCAGCGCCTTGAGGCGGCCCAGCACCTCCGGCTTGCGGCTGTTGATGCGGACGCGCTGCCACACCTGATCGGGATCGTTGCGGTAGTTCTCGGGGTTGGAGATCCGCTCCATCTCCTGGTCCAGCCACACGCCGCGGCCGGACTTGCGCAGCTTTTCCAGCATCTTGGGGAAGATGGCGGAGAGGTGCGTCACGTCGGCGATAGCATAGTCGATCTGGCGCTTGTCGAGCGGGCGGCGCGCCCAATCGGTGAAGCGGGCGCCCTTGTCGACGACGATGCCGAGATAGGTGTCGACCAGGTTCGAATAGCCGATCTGCTCGCCCTGGCCGAGGGCCATCGCGGCGACCTGGGTATCGAACATCGGGTGCGGGGTCTTGCCGGTAAGGTTGTAGACGATCTCGATGTCCTGGCCGCCGGCGTGGAAGACCTTGAGCACGTCCTCGTTGTTGACCATCAGTTCGAGCAGGGGGCCCATGTCGAGGTTCGGGGCCATCGGATCGATCGCCGCGGCCTCCTTGTCGTTGGCCACCTGAATGAGGCAGAGCTCGGGCCAGTAGCTGTTTTCGCGCATGAACTCGGTGTCGACCGTGATGAAGTCGGACTTCGCGAGGCGTTTGCAGAGTTCGGCGAGGGTGACGCTGTCTTCGATCAGACCATGAATGTGCATCAGACGCCCATATACCGGTCTTCGGGTTGACAAAAGTGGGGTGTGACCGGAATGCGCGCGGTCATAGTGTTTCAATATCGTCGCGCCGGCCCGGACCGGCACCGCCTACCCTGGCGGGGATGACGACAAGGTGAGAAGAACCGCAACATGCACGCCTATCGCACCCATACCTGCGCCCAGCTCCGCTCCGCGGACGTCGGGCAAACCGTCCGCCTGTCGGGCTGGGTGCACCGCAAGCGCGACCATGGGGGGCTCCTGTTTGTCGATTTGCGCGACCACTACGGCGTCACCCAGCTTGTGGTCGACGACACCGACGCAGTGGTTGAAAAAATCAAAGAGTACCACGATCCCTTCCAAGTTCTCGAGTCTGCTCGCTCCGAGTCGGTCATAACGATTACGGGCGAGGTTGCGGCGCGGGCTGAGGGTACTGTGAACTCGAACTTGCCGACTGGCGAAATCGAGATTCGTGTGCGCGAGGTGACCGTCCAGTCGGCCGCCGCCGACCTGCCGATGCCGGTGTTCGGCGACCAGGAATATCCGGAAGAGATCCGCCTGCGGAACCGCTACCTCGATCTCCGCCGCGAGAAGGTCCACAAGAACATCCTGCTGCGCTCGAACGTCATCGCGTCGCTGCGTAGGCGTATGATCGACCAGGGCTTCACCGAGTTCCAGACCCCGATCCTCACCGCGTCGAGCCCCGAGGGCGCGCGCGACTATCTCGTCCCCAGCCGCGTCCATCCGGGCAAGTTCTACGCACTCCCGCAGGCGCCGCAGATGTTCAAGCAGCTGCTGATGGTCGCCGGCTTCGACCGCTATTTCCAGATCGCCCCCTGCTTCCGCGACGAGGACGCGCGCGCCGATCGTTCGCCGGGGGAGTTCTACCAGCTCGACTTCGAGATGAGCTTCGTCACCCAGGACGACGTGTTCGCCGCAATCGAGCCGGTGCTGCACGGCGTGTTCGAGGAATTCGCCGACTGGGAAGGCATGGGCCGCAGCGTCAGCGCGCTGCCGTTCAAGCGCATCCCCTACCGCGAATCGATGCTGAAGTACGGCAACGACAAGCCGGACCTGCGCAACCCGCTGGTGATCACCGACGTGTCGGACTTCTTCAAGGGCTCGGGCTTCGGCCGCTTCGCCTCGATCGTCGAGGGCGGCGACGTCGTCCGCGCGATCCCGGCGCCGGGCACCCACGAGAAAAGCCGCAAGTTCTTCGACGACATGAACAGCTGGGCGCAGAGCGAAGGCTTCCCGGGCCTCGGCTATGCGACGCAGAAGGACGGCGTGTTCGGCGGCCCGATCGCCAACAACCATGGCCAGGACGGCATGAAGGCGATGGCGGAAGCCATGGGCCTGGGCCCGAACGACGGCATCTTCTTCGCCGCGGGCAAGGAAGCGCAGGCCGCCAAGCTGGCCGGCCTGGCGCGCACCCGCGTCGCCGACCAGCTCGAGCTGATCGACAAGAAGCGCTTCGAGTTCTGCTGGATCGTCGACTTCCCGATGTTCGAGTATGACGAGGATGCCAAGAAGGTCGATTTCAGCCACAACCCCTTCTCGATGCCGCAGGGCGAGCTGGAGGCGCTGGAGACCAAGAACCCGCTCGACATCCTCGCCTATCAGTACGACATCGTCTGCAACGGCATCGAGCTGTCCTCGGGCGCGATCCGGAACCACAAGCCGGAGATCATGTACAAGGCGTTCGAGATCGCCGGCTATACGCAGGCCGATGTCGACACCAACTTCGCGGGCATGATCAACGCCTTCAAGTTCGGCGCGCCGCCGCACGGCGGTTCGGCACCGGGTGTCGACCGCATCGTGATGCTGCTCGCCGACGAACCGAACATCCGCGAAGTGATTGCCTTCCCGATGACGCAGAAGGCCGAGGATCTGATGATGCACGCGCCGTCGGCGGTGAGCGACAAGCAGCTCAAGGAACTGCACATCCGCCTGGCGCCGGGCATCGACGGCCCCAAGGCCGGCTGAGCGGAGGCCGGCGGTCATGCGCGTCGCGGTATTCAATACCAAGGCCTATGACCGCCGCTTCCTTGCCGAGGCGAACGCCCGCTTCGGCCATGACCTGACCTTTCTCGAACCCCGCCTGGATGCGCTGACCGCCCCGCTGGCGGCGGGGCATGCGGCGGTGTGCGTCTTCGTCAACGACGGCGTGGACGCGAGCGTGCTGGAGGCGCTGGCGAAGGTCGGCGTGCGGCTGGTGGCGCTGCGCTGCGCCGGCTTCAACAATGTCGATCTTGCTGCGGCCGAGCGGCTAGGCATCGCGGTGGTTCGAGTGCCCGCCTATTCGCCTCACGCCGTGGCGGAGTTCACCGTCGGGCTGCTGCTGGCGGTCGACCGGCAGATCCCCCGGGCCTGGGCCCGGGTGCGGGAAAACAACTTCGCGCTCGACGGGCTGATCGGCCGCAACCTCTATGGCCGCACCGTCGGCGTGATCGGCACCGGCAAGATCGGTGCCCTGGTCGCTAGGGCGCTGCGAGCCGGCTTCGGCTGCACCGTGCTGGCGAGCGATCTCCACGCCGATCCCGAGCTCGAGGCGATCGGCGTCCGCTACGTGCCGCGGGACGAGTTGCTGCGCACCGCCGAGATCATCACGCTGCATTGTCCGCTCACGCCGGAGACGCATCGGCTGATCGATGCGCAGGTGATCGCCGAGGCGCGGGACGGGCTGGTGATCGTCAACACCAGCCGCGGCGCGCTGATCGACACGGGCGCACTGATCGAGGGCCTCAAGGCGCGGAAGGTCCGCGCCGTCGCGCTCGATGTGTACGAGCAGGAGGCCGATCTGTTCTTCGAGGATCTGTCGAACGAGATCATCGCCGACGACCAGTTCCAGCGGCTGCTCACCTTCCCTAACGTGCTGATCACTGGCCATCAGGCCTTTCTTACCGAAGAAGCGCTGTCGGCGATCGCCGAGACGACGCTGGCCAGCATTGCCGATTTTGAGGCGGGGCGACCGCTTGCGAACCGGGTCGATGCAGCCTTGATCGCGCCTGCACGTTAGGGGCTCCCATGACGATCGATCTTTCCGACTACGAGGCCGGCGACCATTTCGACGGCGACTATGACGCCGAGCTGGCCAAGCTGCAGAAGCGGTTGAGCCACATCCAGACCGCGCACATCATCCATAAGCGCCGCGCGATCATCGCACTGGAAGGCTGGGACGCGGCGGGGAAGGGCGGGGTGATCAAGCGCCTCACCGCCGAATGGGACCCGCGCTATTATGAGGTCTGGCCGATCTCCGCGCCGACCCAGGAAGAGCAATCCCATCACTTCCTGTGGCGTTTCTGGCAGCGGCTGCCCGCCCAGCACAACATCGCGGTGTTCGATCGCACTTGGTACGGCCGGGTGCTGGTCGAGCGGGTCGAGGGCTATGCCAGCGAGAGCGACTGGCGGCGCGGCTATGCCGAGATCAACGATTTCGAGGCGCAGCAGGTCAACAACGGCGCGACGCTGATCAAGCTCTTCCTCCACGTGACGCAGAAGACCCAGGACAAGCGCCTGCGCGACCGGCTGACCCATCCGTGGAAGCGGTGGAAGACCGGCATGGACGATTTCCGCAACCGCGCGCGGCGGGCCGATTATCTCGATGCGATGCACGAGATGTTCCACGAGACCGACACGCCGCATGCGCGCTGGACGGTGATCGACGGCAACAACAAGAAGGCCGCGCGGATCGCGGCACTGACCGCCATCGCCGAGCAGCTGGAAAAGCACGTGCCGATGGTGCCGCCGGAGCTCGACCCGGAAGTGGTGAAGGTGGCGACCGAAGCGCTGGGGAAGTTCTGACCCTGCGGACTTGCGCTCCCCTTCCGCGTGCGGGAGGGGAGCGCAAGTTCAGGAGGCAGGCTTAGGCCGCCGCGAAGGTGCCGTCGTCGCGCATCACGTGCAGAACGCCGTCGGCGATCGCGAAATACGCCCCGTGAATTTTCAACGTGCCCGCCGCCTCGCGGTCGGCGACGAAGGGGAAGCTGCGCAGGTTGCGGATCGAGACGCGGACGGTCTCCTGCTCCATCGCGCGCACCGCCGCCGGACCCTCGCCATGCTCGGCAACGATCCGCTCGCGCGCGCCCTCCAGCATGTCGACCCAGTGCGCAATGAACCCGCCTTCGCCATTTTCGGCATCGGCGAAACGCTGCGTGAGCGCCGCATGCGCGCCGCCGCAGGCGCCGTGGCCCATCACCACGATCTCGGGCACTTCGAGCTGCGTCACCGCGAATTCCAGCGCTGCCGACACGCCGTGACGGCCGCCGCCCATCTCGAACGGCGGGACCAAGTTGGCGACGTTGCGCACCACGAAGATTTCGCCCGGCGAGGTGTCGAAGATCTGGGCCGGATCGACTCGGCTGTCGGAGCAGGCAATCACCATCACCTTAGGGCTCTGGCCCTCGGACAGCTCGGCCCAGCGCGCGCGCTGCTGGCTCCAGCCTTCGGTGCGGAAGCGGTGATAGCCGCCGATGAGTTCTCGAAATCCTGCCATGTGCGTCGCCTAGTCGTCCTCGTTGGGCTTGTCGACGGGGCGAACGCGCGCACGCCGCTTACGCTCCTTGCAACGCCATGCGCAATTTCCGGGACTGGCGAAACGCGTTCGGGCGCTCTATCTGCCCCCCATGAACGAGCAGACTCCGCTGCCGCGCCCCGAGCGCGTCCGCAAGCCCGACTGGATCCGCGTCAAGGCCCCCACCTCGGAAGGGTTCGCCAAGACCCGTGCGTTGATGCGCTCCAAGAACCTCACCACGGTGTGTGAAGAGGCCGCCTGTCCGAATATCGGCGAGTGCTGGACCAAGAAACACGCGACGGTGATGATCCTGGGCGACGTCTGCACGCGCGCCTGCCGCTTCTGCAACGTCAAGACCGGCATGCCGCGCAAGGTCGATCCGCTAGAGCCCCAGCATGTCGCCGAGGCGGCGGTGCAGATGGGCCTGGAGCATATCGTCATCACCTCGGTGGACCGGGACGACCTGCCCGACGGCGGTTCCCAGCAGTTTGTCAAGGTGATCGAGGCGATCCGCAAGGCAAGCCCGACCACCACGATCGAGATCCTGACCCCGGATTTCCGCAACAAGCACGAGGCCGCTATCGAGGCGATCGTCGCCGCGCGGCCGGATGTGTACAATCACAATCTCGAAACCGTCCCCAGGCTCTATCCGATGATCCGCCCGGGCGCGCGCTACTACGCCTCGCTGCGGCTGCTGGAGACGGTGAAGCGGCTCGATCCGTCGATCTTCACCAAGTCGGGTATCATGCTGGGTCTGGGCGAGCAGCGCCTGGAGGTCCACCAGGTGATGGACGACATGCGCTCGGCCGACATCGATTTCCTGACCATGGGGCAGTATCTCCAGCCGACGCCGAAGCATGCGAAGGTCGAGGAGTTCGTGACCCCGCAGAATTTCCAGGCCTATGGCGCGATCGCGCGGGCCAAGGGCTTCCTGCAGGTCGCCTCGACCCCGCTCACGCGCTCCAGCTACCATGCCGGCGAGGATTTCGCCGAGATGCGCGCGGCCCGCGAAGCCAAGCTGGCGAAGGCGAGCGCCAAGGCCTGATGCCCAAGCACAGCGAAACCCGGCATCTCCCCTACACGCCGGAACAGATGTTCGATCTGGTGGCCGATGTCGCGCGCTACCCCGAGTTCCTGCCCTGGGTAAGCGCGATGCGCGTCCGCTCGTCGAGCGACACCCAGGTCGTCGCGGACATGATCGTCGGCTTCAAGGGGCTGCGCGAGACCTTCACCTCGCGCGTCACCAAGGCGCGGCCTGAGACCGTGCATGTCGAATATGTCGATGGACCGCTCAAGCACCTGTCGAACGACTGGAAGTTCCGGCCGGACGGGCAGGGCGGCTGTTACGTCGATTTCTGCGTCGACTTCGCGTTCAAGAACCGGGTGTTCGAGATGCTGGCGGGCCAGGTGTTCGACCGCGCGCTCCGCAAGATGATCGGTGCGTTCGAGGAGCGCGCGGCGAAGCTTTACGCCGCTTCGGGTTCCTCGACCGGCACTTCGGGCGACGGCATCAACAGGTCGAGCGCGCACAACGCCGCCTGAAGGCGGATGCCGCCGCGGCCGTTATTCTCGAAATGGCGCGCGTCGGCGACGACGTGCTTGGGATCGGCGCCGCGGATCGCCTGGGCGAAGACGACGGTGCCGACCGGCTTGTTCTCGGTCGCCCCGCCCGGACCGGCGATGCCGGTGATCGCCACCGCGACGTCGGCCTTGGTGCGCTCCAGCACGCCCTGTGCCATGCTCCAGGCGACCGCGATCGAGACGGCGCCGAAGGTCTCGAGCACATCGAGGCTCACCTTCAGCACGTCCATCTTGGCGTCGTTGGAATAGGTGACGAAGCCGGCGTCGAAGACGTCGGACGAACCCGGCAATTCGGTCAGCGCGGCGGAGACCAGGCCGCCGGTGCAGCTCTCTGCGACGGCGACGCGGCGGCCGGCGGCGCGGTTTGCGTCGATGACCTTACGCGCAGCTTCTACGAGCTCGGTGGGAAGAATCGTGTCCATAACGGCGCCCCCTTGCCATTGGATGAAGGGTGTTACGAGTCAGTTCCTTGCAGGTGCGCGTACGGTTGCGACAGCCTGCGCGGCCATGCCCTCGCCGCGGCCGGTGAAACCCAGGCGCTCGGTGGTGGTGGCCTTCACGCTGACCTGTCCCGGATCGAGACCGAGGATCGCCGCGATCGAGGCGCGGATTGCCTCGCGGTGCGGGCCGATCTTGGGCGCCTCGCAGATCAGCGTCACGTCGATGAAGTCGAGCACGCCGCCCTCGGCCGCTACCAGCGACGCGGCATGTTCGAGGAAGCGGGCTGAGGCCGCGCCGCGCCATTGTGGGTCGCTGGGCGGGAAGTGCATGCCGATATCGCCCGCGCCGATCGTCCCGAGCAGCGCATCGGTTATAGCGTGGAGCGCCACGTCGGCGTCGCTATGGCCCGACAGGCCCTTGCTGTGGGGCACGCGCACGCCGCCGAGCCACAGCGCCTCGCCCTCGGCGAAGCGGTGGACGTCATAGCCGGTGGCGGTGCGAACGCGCATGGAAGAAGCCAGCCGCGTCTCGGCGGCGGCGAAATCGGCGGGATGGGTGATCTTTTCGAGCATCGGGTCTCCGGAGACGAGCGCGACCTGGCCGCCGATCGCGCGCAGCATCTGGGCGTCGTCGGTCGCCTCCTTCTCAGCGGGCCAGCGGCGATGCGCGTCGAGAATGGCATCGAAGGCGAAGGCCTGCGGGGTCTGGACGCGGTAGAGGGTGTCGCGCGGGACGGTGTCGCCGATCAGGTCCCCTTCGCCGCGGACGAGCGTGTCGGCGACGGGGAGCGCGGGGATCGCCCCGCCAGCCGTGCCGAGGCTGGTCAGCAGGTCGTCGACGACCCGCGCCGGAAGAAAGGGCCTGGCCGCGTCGTGGATCAGAACATGGGTGAAGCCGCCGGCAAGCAGCGCCTCCAGCCCGTTCCGCACCGATTCGCGCCGGGTGGCGCCGCCGGTGACGAAGGTCGTGGTGCCGAGCGCCGCTTCGAGCAGCGCTTCCTGGCCTTCGCCGATCACGGTCAGCACCGCATGGATCTTGGGATGGCTGCTTAGCGCCTGATGGGCATAGGCGAGCAGCGGCTTGCCGCCAAGCAGGACATATTGCTTGGGCACACTGCCCCCGGCGCGGGTGCCGCTGCCGGCGGCGACGAGGATGGCGGCGGTCCTGAACGCGGTCATGGCGGAGCGCCTAGCGAAGTTTGCGGGGCAGCGGTAGGCCTGCACCGGCCGGGCAATGCTATGTCACGGCCCGCTCGGATTTCTGCGACCTTGCCCTTCCGGCCCCGGATCGCTACATGCGCTGCCTGATTTTCAGGCAGAATTGATGCGCGAACTCGCCCCCATCCAGATCGGCCCCGTCACGGTCGAAGCCCCGGTGCTGCTTGCGCCGATGACCGGTGTTACCGACCTGCCGTTCCGGCGGGCGGTGCGGCGCTTCGGCTCGGGCCTCAACGTCACCGAGATGATCGCCAGCGCCGCCGCGATCCGTGAGACGCGGCAATCGGTGCAGAAGGCGGCCTGGGACCCGATCGAGGAGCCCGTCTCGATGCAGCTGGTCGGCTGCACCCCGCACGAGATGGCCGAAGCCGCCAAGCTCAACGAGGATCGCGGCGCGTCGATCATCGACATCAACATGGGCTGCCCGGTCCGCAAGGTGACCAATGGCGATGCCGGCTCGGCGCTGATGCGCGACCTCGACCATGCCGGCGCGATCATTCGCGCCTGCGTCGACGCGGTGAAGGCGCCCGTGACCGTCAAGATGCGGATGGGCTGGGATCTCGACAGCCTCAACGCCCCCGAGCTCGCCAAGATCGCCCAGGATCTCGGCGCCAAGCTGGTGACGGTCCATGGTCGCACCCGCAACCAGATGTATCGCGGTTCGGCCGACTGGAGCTTCGTGCGCCGGGTGAAGGATGCCGTGTCGATCCCGGTGATCGTCAATGGCGATATCTGCTCGGTGGCCGATGCCCGCGAGGCCCTGGCCCAGTCGGGCGCGGACGGCGTGATGATCGGCCGCGGCGCCTATGGCAAGCCGTGGATCCTCCGCCAGGTGATGGACGCGCTGACCGGCAAGGGCGACAAGCCCGAACCCTCCATCGAAGAACAATATCGCGTGATCACCGAGCATTATGTCGAGACGCTCGGCCATTATGGCAACGAGGTGGGCGTTAACATGATGCGCAAGCATCTCGGCTGGTACACCAAGGGGCTGCACGGCTCGGCCGAGTTCCGAAACAAGGTCAACCAGGTCGTCGATCCGGTCAAGGTGCTCGACATGCTGGCGGAGTTCTACGAGCCGTGGCTTTCCCGCGCGGCGGCCTGAAGCGGTTCCGCCCGCAAACCGTAGAAGGACCCAGCTTCGCCGAATTGTTCGGCGCGCTGCCGGTAGCGGTGCTCGTGCTCGATCCGGACGGGCGCATCGCCCATGCCAACCCCGCCTGCGAGGTGCTGCTCAACCATAGCGAGACCAGCATGGTGGGCCAGCCATACGATGCGGTGCTGCTGCCTCCCGAGGATTATACCGAGCGCCGGGAAGGGCGCGGCTTCGCGGCGTTCGATGCCGAGATCGAGGCGGTGCGCGGCTCGCGGCTGCGCGTCGACTTCCTAGAAAGCCAGGTGCCCGACCATCCCGGCTGGCGGATCGTGACGCTGCATCACGCCCCGCAGGCGCGCAAGATGAACCATGGCCTCGACCGCACCGCCGGTGCGCGGGCCGCGATCGGTGCGGCGGCGATGCTGGGGCACGAGATCAAGAACCCCCTTTCCGGCATCCGCGGTGCGGCGCAATTGCTCCAGAGCGGCGGCGACCCCGAGACCAACGGCGAGCTCACCCGGCTGATCACCACCGAAGTCGATCGCATCGCCGCGCTGATCGACCGGATGCAGGATTTCACCGACACCCGGCCGCTCGATCTGGCCCCGACCAACATCTACCCGCTGCTCGATCATGGCCGCCGCGTGGCGCTGGCCGGGTTCGCTCGCGGGATCGTCATCGAGGAATGGTTCGATCCCTCGCTGCCGCCGGTGCTGGTCGATCGCGACGCCTTCCTGCAGGTGCTGATCAACCTGCTCAAGAACGCCGCCGAGGCACTGAAAGGCCTCGCCCAGCCGCGGATCATCCTGTCGACCGCCTTCCGCCACGGCATGTCGGTCAATGCAGGTCCCGGCCAGCCGCGGCGGCCGCTGCCGATCGAGATCTGCGTGATGGACAATGGCCCCGGCGCCCCCGCCGACATCGCCGAGCATCTGTTCGAGCCGTTCGTCTCGGGCAAGCCGGAGGGCAAGGGGCTGGGGCTGCCGCTCGTCGAGAAACTGGTGCGGGACATGGGCGGGATCGTCCAATATGCCCGCGAACGCGAACCGGAGGTTACGGTGTTCCGCATCCTGTTGCCGCGAGCCACGGCATGACGCCGGGCTCGGTTCTGGTCGTCGACGACGACGCCGCGATCCGCACCGTGGTCGCCGCCGCACTCAAGCGCGAGGGGCACCGCGTCGCCACCGCCGCGAGCGTCGCCGAGCTGCGCCGTGCGCTGACCACCGGCGTGCCCGATGTGCTGGTCACCGACGTGGTGCTGCCCGATGGCAATGGGCTCGATGTCGTCTCCGGGCTGATGGCCGAGCATCCGGCGCTGCCGGTGATCGTCTTCTCGGCGCAGAACACGCTGGCCACGGCCGTCCGCGCCACCGAAGTCGGCGCGTTCGACTATCTTCCCAAGCCGTTCGATCTCGACGTGCTGACCCATGCGGTGCAGAGCGCGATGGCGCGCGGCCGCCGTCGCCCCACCGACCAGCCCGATGCCGAGCAGGGCGGGGGCCCCTCGCTGATCGGCCGCTCGCCGGCGATGCAAGAGGTCTATCGGGTGATCGCCCGCGTCGTCTCCAACGATCTCACCGTGCTGATCAGCGGTGAGTCGGGGACCGGCAAGGAACTGGTCGCCAAGGCGATCCACGACCTGGGGCCCCGCCGCCGCGCGCCCTTCGTCGCGCTCAACATGGCAGCGATCCCGCGCGAACTGATCGAGGCCGAGCTGTTCGGTCATGAACGCGGCGCCTTCACCGGCGCCCAGGCGCGCGTAGCCGGCAAGTTCGAGCAGGCGGCCGGCGGGACTTTGTTCCTCGACGAGATCGGCGACATGCCGATGGATGCGCAGACGCGGCTGCTGCGCGTGCTCCAGTCGGGCGAGTTCACCACCGTCGGCGGCGCGCGGACGATCCGCGCCGATGTCCGCATCGTCGCGGCGACCAACAAGGATCTCGCCCAGCTGGTGCAGGTCGGCCAGTTCCGCGAGGACCTGTTCTACCGCCTCAACGTGGTGCCGATCAGCCTCCCGGCGCTGCGGGAGCGCCGCCAGGACATCCCGCTGCTCGCCCGTCATTTCCTCGACCGTGCCGCCGAGGACGGGCTGCCGCGCAAGCAGCTCGACAAGGACGCGGTGGCGCTGCTCGAGACGCTCGACTGGCCGGGCAATGTCCGCGAGCTCGAGAACTTGATGCGCCGCATCGCCGCACTGTCGCGCGACGAGTGGATCGACGCGGCCGCGCTCCGCCGTGCGCTGGGCGATGGCGGCGGCGTGATGCCGGTCGCCCGCGACGCCGGTATCGAGGCGGCGATCCGCGCCCGCCTGGAGCGGATCGCGCTGGAGGAGCCGCGCGCGCTCGACGACGGCACGCTCTACGACCGGATCATCAGCGAAGTCGAGCGCCCGCTGATCGAGATGATGCTTGCGCGCCACCAGCAGAACCAGCTGCGCGCCGCGCGGGCACTGGGGATCAATCGGAACACGCTTCGCAAGCGCCTGGATACGCTGGGAATTGCGACGCGAGGGGACGATCCGGCAAGCTAAAGACACGTGATCTGCGGCGGGCCGATGCGTACGGGTGACAAATCCGCAATATTATGTGTTCTTTTGGCCACAATCCCTGTGTACACAGAGTGCAATGGTCGCCGTAGCTCCAACGAGTCTCGATAGCCCTGAAGATTGGTCGCGCCCCGGACGGGCGTTTCGGCTGGTCGAGATGCTGGTGGTCGCGCTGGCCGTCGCTACGCCGATCATCACCTACTGGTTCGTTCGCCAGCATTCCAACCAGCAGCTGTTCAGCCCGGGCGTCGCCGCGGCGCTGCTGCTCGTCAACTTGCTCCCCTATGTCGCGCTGATCGTGCTGATCGGGCGGCGGATCGCGCTCAAGCGAACCGCGCGATCTGCCCTCGCAGGCGGCGGGCGGCTGCATGTGCGGCTGGTCGCGGTGTTCTCGCTGATGGCCAGCGTGCCGATCGTGCTGGCGGTGATCGCCGCCTCGATCATGTTCCAGTCGGGCATCCAGCTCTGGGGATCGGAGCGCGCGCGTGCGGCACTCACGTCGACCCAGGCGCTCGCCAATGAGGGCAAGGGGCTGGTGATCCAGCGCTGGAAGGGCGAGGCGCGGCAGATGGTCAGCGACATGCTCGAAACCTCGCCCAAGGTGCCCGAGCGTTCGGCCGTCTTCGAGGACTGGTTCCTCCGCCAGACCTATTTCCGCCAGTTCTTCCAGTCAGTGCTGTTCCGCGTGATCGACGGCAAGCGCGTCGAGGCGCTCTATGCCTATGAGGCGCCGTCCGGGCCCACCTTCAAGCGTCGCGTCTCGGGCAAGGTGCTCAATGTGCTGCGCAACGAGGACAGCTACATCAATTACGATTCCGAGATGGTGTGGGTGGTGACGCCGGTCGACCGTTCGGCGAACCTGTTCCTCTATGTCGCCACGCCGAACAACGTCGACTTCCTCAACCGCCAGAACCTCGCCTCGGATCGGATCGGGCATGAATATTCGGCGCTGATCGCCCGGTCGCGCTCGCTCCAGCTGCAGTTCAACGCGGTGCTGTTCGGCGTCGCGCTGCTGATCGTCGGCATCGCCACCTGGATCGCGCTTGCCGTGGCGGACCGGCTGGTGCGCCCGGTCGACCAGCTCGTTCAGGCGGCGGGGCAGGTGGCGGACGGCGACCTCAGCGCGCGGGTACCGACGCCGGAGCGGATCGACGAGATCGCCACGCTCGGCATCGCCTTCAACAGCATGACCGAGCGGTTGCAGGACCAGACCAACGCGCTGGTCACCGCCAACGCCCAGCTCGACAGCCGCCGTGCGCTGATCGAAGCGGTCATGTCGGGCGTGTCGGCGGGCGTGATCGCGATCGGTGGCGATCACCGGGTTCGGCTGATCAATGCCTCGGCGATCGCGCTGCTGCGCAACGCGGCCGAGCAACCGGTCGGCCAGCCGCTGGAGGCCCTCGCCCCCGAGCTCGAGACGATGCTGGCCAGCGGCGAGCGCGAGGGAATCGTGCAGATCGCCAGCGGCGGCGAGGCGCGGACGCTGGCGGTGAAGGTCACCACCGACGAGGGCGGCCAGGTGCTGACCTTCGACGACATCACCCAGCAGCTCAACGACCAGCGCCGCGCCGCCTGGGCGGACGTCGCGCGCCGCATCGCGCACGAGATCAAGAACCCGCTCACCCCGATCCAGCTCGCCGCGGAACGGCTCCAGCGCCGCTATGGCAAGCAGGTCGACCAGAGCGACGGCGTGTTCGCGCGGCTGACCGAGACGATCGTCCGCCAGGTCGGCGATCTGCGGCGGATGGTCGATGAATTCTCGTCCTTCGCGCGGATGCCCAAGCCGATGTTCCGGCGCGAGTCGCTGCTCGATATCGCCCGGCAGGCGATGTTCCTGCACGAAGTCGCGCACCCGACGCTGCGCTTCACCCTCGACGCACCCGATCCGGCGCCCTCGCTGGTGTGCGATCGCCGCCAGATCGGCCAGGCGCTGACCAACGTCGTCAAGAATGCCGTCGAGGCGATCGAGGCGCGCAACGAGGCGGCGGGGCAGGGGGCGGACCTGCTGCAGGGCGAGGTGCACCTCACCATCCAGCCCGAAGGCGATGACAAGCTGATGCTCACGCTTGCCGACAACGGCGTCGGCCTGCCGGTCGAGCGGGACCGGATCGTCGAACCCTATATGACGACGCGCAGCCGGGGCACCGGCCTGGGCCTCGCCATCGTCAAGAAGATCGTCGAAGAACATTGCGGCACGATCGGCTTTGCCGACCGCCCCGGCGGCGGTACGCTCGTGACGCTGTGCTTCGATACCGCGATGCTTGCCAGCGTTGCACTCACGGAGACGCCGGACGACGCGAAGGACGCGCGCCCGGCCATGCTCACCCGGATCGGAAGCAGAACATGAGCCTGGACATTCTCGTCGTCGACGACGAGCGCGACATCCGCGAACTGGTAGCCGGCGTGCTGGAGGACGAGGGGTACGCCACCCGCAACGCCGCCGACAGCGACTCGGCGCTGGAGGCCATCGCCGAGCGGCGGCCCAGCCTGGTGCTGCTCGATGTCTGGCTGCAGGGCTCGCGGCTCGACGGGCTCGAACTGCTCGACGAGATCAAGCGGCGCGATCCCTCGATCCCGGTGCTGGTGATCTCGGGCCACGGCAATCTGGATACCGCGGTGGCGGCGATTCGCCGCGGCGCCTCGGACTTTATCGAGAAACCCTTCGAGGCCGAGCGGCTGCTGCTGATGGTCGCGCGTGCGACCGAGACCGAACGCCTCCGCCGCGAAGTCGCCTCGCTGCGCGCGGTGACGGGGCGGGGGAACGACCTGCAGGGCACCTCCACCGCGATCAACACGGTGCGCGCCACCCTCAAGCGCGTCGCCTCGACCGGCAGCCGGGTGCTGATCACCGGCGGCGCCGGCGTCGGCAAGGAAGTCGCGGCGCGGCTGCTCCATGGCTGGAGCCAGCGCGCCGATGCGCCCTTCGTGATCGTCAGCGCGGCGCGGATGACGCCCGACCGGGTCGACGACGAGCTGTTCGGCGTTGAGGAGAGCGGTGACCTCGTCCGCCCCGGCTTGCTCGAACAGGCGCATGGCGGCACGCTGTTCCTCGACGAGATCGCCGACATGCCGGTCGCCACCCAGGCGCGGATCCTCCGCGTGCTGACCGACCAGAGCTTCAGCCGCGTCGGCGGCACCCGCGTGGTGAAGGTGGACGTCCGCGTAGTCTCGGCGACAGCGCGCGACCTGATGGCGGAGATCGCCGGCGGCCGCTTCCGCGAGGATCTCTATTACCGGCTCAACGTGGTGCCGGTGCCGATTCCGGCGCTGACCGATCGCCGCGAAGACATCCCCGCGCTGGTCGAGCATTATGTTGCCCACTATGCCTCCGAACGCCGCGTACCGACGCCCGAGATCGCCGCCGACGCGATGGTGGCGCTGCAGAGCTATGACTGGCCGGGCAATGTCCGCCAGCTGCGCAACGTCGTCGAGCGTACCGTAATCCTGGCGCCGGGCGACCGGATCGGCCGGATCGACGTCGACCTGCTGCCCCCCGAAGTGTTGGGCCGCCAGAACGACAGCGGCACCGGCATGGCCTCGAACGCGATCATGGGCGCCCCGCTCAAGGAAGCGCGCGAGAGCTTCGAGCGCGAATATCTGCGCGTCCAGATCCGCCGCTTCTCGGGCAACATCTCGCGCACCGCGAGCTTCATCGGGATGGAGCGCTCGGCGCTGCACCGCAAGCTCAAGCTGCTCGGCATCACCGACGCACGCGAGGATTGAGCCGCTATGGACGGAAGCGCACGAAGCTCCTAGATTGGATCCCGGCGCCGGGGTGGCGCCGACCCTGACGCCGGGAACGGCGCACCGCGGGACAAATCCCGCCAAGAATAAATGGAGCCACCATATGGCAGAGAAGCAGACTTCGCTTCAGGACCTGTTCCTCAACTCACTGCGCCGGTCGAAGACGCCGGTGACGATGTTCCTCGTCAAGGGCGTCAAGCTCCAGGGGATCGTCACCTGGTTCGATAATTTTTCGGTGCTGCTCCGCCGCGACGGCCAGTCGCAGCTGATCTACAAGCATGCCATTTCCACCATCATGCCCTCGGGCCCGATGGACCTTGCCGCGCTGCTCACGGCGGCGGGCGAATATCAGCACAAGAACCCGGTGCTGCAGGAAATCTTCCTGAATGCGGTCCGCAAGCAGCAGGAAAACGTCACCATGTTCCTCGTGAACGGCGTGATGCTGCAAGGCCAGATCGCGGCATTCGACCTGTTCTGCATGCTGCTCCAGCGCGAGGGCATGGCCCAGCTGGTCTACAAGCATGCGGTCTCCACCGTGCAACCCGCGCACCCGCTGAACCTCGCCGAGGAAACCAACGGCGGCGACGAGGATTGATCCTCGCATGAGCACTGGTTTCGAGCGCGACCCCGACGAATTCGCGCGGGGCGCACGCGCGCTCGTCGTTTATCCGGACATGGGCGGAAGCTCGCGCGACGCCGAGGCGCGGCTGGAGGAAACGGCCGGCCTCGCCGCGGCGATCGGCGTCGACGTGGTCGAGCGGGTCGCCGTTCGGCTGCGCCAGCCCAAGCCTGGCACGCTGATCGGCTCGGGCCAGGTGGAAGCCCTGGCCGAGACGGTCCGCGACGGCGAGCTGCAGCTCGCGGTATTCGATGCGGGCCTGACGCCGGTGCAGCAGCGCAACCTCGAGACGGCGCTGGGCTGCAAGGTGATCGACCGTACCGGCCTGATCCTCGAAATCTTCGGCGAACGCGCGCGTACCGCCGAAGGGCGGTTGCAGGTCGAACTCGCGCACCTTGACTATCAGGCGGGCCGGCTGGTCCGAAGCTGGACCCACCTCGAGCGGCAGCGCGGCGGCTTCGGCTTCCTCGGCGGCCCGGGCGAAACCCAGATCGAAGCCGACCGCCGCTTGATCCGCGACCGCATGGCGCGGCTCCGGCGCGAGCTCGACCAGGTCAGCCGCACCCGCACGCTCCACCGCGACCGGCGGCAGCGTGCGCCCTGGCCGGTGGTGGCGCTGGTCGGCTATACCAATGCCGGCAAGTCGACCTTGTTCAACCGGCTGACCGGTGCCGGGGTGATGGCGGAGAATCTGCTGTTCGCCACGCTCGACCCGACGTTGCGCCAGATTTCGCTGCCGGGCATCGACAAGGCGATCGTGTCGGACACGGTGGGCTTCGTCTCCGAACTGCCGACCCAGCTGGTCGCCGCCTTCAAGGCGACGCTGGAGGAGGTGGTCTCGGCCGACCTGCTGATCCATGTGCGCGACATCGCGCATCCCGATACCGAAGCGCAGCGCGTGGACGTAGAGAAGGTGCTCCAGGAAATCGGCGTGTCCGAGCAGACGCCGCGCTTCGAGGCGTGGAACAAGCTCGACCTGCTCGACGATGAGCAGCGCGAAGATGCGCTGGCGATGGCTGCGCGCCGCACCGACGAGGTGCGGGTGATCTCTGCGCTGACCGGGGAGGGCGTCGACTCGCTGGTGGAAGCTGTCGCCGCGCGGCTCACCGAGGGGCATCGCCGCTATACCCTGCGGCTGGATCCTGCCGACGGCGCGGCTGCGGCGTGGCTGCACCAGCATGGCGACGTGATCGAGCAGCATATCGAGGACGAGCAGGCGGTCTACGAAGTCCGCATGGCGCCGCGCGACTACGAGCGGTTCGTCACGCGGGGGTAAGCGGAGCGCAAGTGCTCTTGACGCCGTTTCTACGCTTACTCCGTCATCCCGGCGAAAGCCGGAATCCATCGGCGCTACGTTGCGGCTCTTGCTGCAAGCGAGAGGCGAATGGATCCCGGCTCGCCGGGATGACGTCTGGAAGATGGCGAAGGGCTTAGCGCCCTCAGCCGCGCTTCACCGCCTGCCAGAGCGCTTCCTTGCCCTCCAGATCCAGCCCCACGAACGACTCGCCGGCGCGATCTTCCATCGCCTTGAAGCGTCGCTCGAACTTGCCGTTCGCCGCGCGCAGCGCCGCCTCGGGCTCGATGCCCAGCTTGCGGGCAAAGTTGACCACCGCGAAGAGCAGGTCGCCCACCTCTTCGGCGCGATGCGCCTCGTTCTCGGCGGTCTCCACCTCTTCGAGTTCCTCCAGGATCTTCTCCCGCGCGCCGCTGGCATCGGGCCAGTCAAAGCCGGTGCGCGCCGCCCGCTTCTGGAGCTTCTCGGCGCGGAGCAGCGCGGGCAGGCCGATCGCCACGCCGTCGAGCGCGCTCGACGCGCCCTTGGCACCACGCTCCTCGGCCTTGATGACTTCCCAGAGATGATGGCCGCCTTCGGCCTTGTCGCCGAAGATATGCGGGTGGCGCCGCTCCATCTTGTCGCTGATCGAGGTGACCACGTCGGCCAGCGCGAACTGGCCGGCTTCCTCGGCGATACGGGCATGGAACACCACCTGGAGCAGCAGGTCGCCCAACTCGTCCTTCAGCTCGCTGATGTCGCCACGCTCGATGGCGTCGGCCACTTCATAGGCTTCCTCGATCGTAAAGGGCGCGATCGTCTCGAAGGTCTGCGCCACATCCCATTCGCAGCCGCGCTCGGGATCGCGCAGGCGCTCCATGATGGCGACCAGGCGATCTATACCGGTGGGGGACGTCATGCAAAAGGCCTCCTGAACGCGGGTGCGGACAGGAGGCCTTTGCAGGTCGCATGCGGCTTAGGCAAGCCGCTCGGGGGTCAGTCGAGCCGGCGCCCGAGTTCCTTGTTGAAGTAGAGTGCGATCAGCGTGCCCGCAGCGCCCGAGAGCAGATACAGGCCCGAAGCGATCACGCCCCAGTTGGCGGCGAGCAGCAGCGCAGCGAGCGGGGCGAAGCCGGCGCCGAACAGCCAGGCCAGGTCCGACGTCAGCGCCGCGCCGGTGTAGCGGGCGCGCTTCGGGAAGTTGCTGGCAACCGCACCCGAGGACTGGCCGAAGGCAAGGCCGAGCAGGATGAAGCCGATCACCATGAACACCGTCTCGCCGGCATTGCCCTTTTCGAGCAACTGCGGCGCGAAGCCCGAATAGGCGGCGATGGCAAGCGCGGTGTAGGCGAGCAGCGAGCGGCGACCGATCCGGTCGGCAAGGATGCCCGAGATCACGATCGCGACCAGACCGCAGGCGGCAGCGCCGACTTCGATCCACAGGAAACGGGTCAGGTTTTCGTTGGTGAACAGTGCGATCCACGACAGCGGGAACACGGTGACCATGTGGAACAGCGCGAAGCTCGCCAGTGGTGCGAAGGCACCGATGATGATGTTGCGCCATTGCGCCTTGATCGTCGCGGTGACGCGCGAGGGCGTCAGTTCGCGGCTCTCGAACAGCTTCACATATTCGGGGGCCACGACCATGCGCAGGCGGGCGAACAGCGCCACCACGTTGAGCGCGAAGGCGACGAAGAACGGATAGCGCCAGCCCCAGCTCATGAAGTCGGCCGAGTCGAGCGCGCTCAGGAAATAGGCGAACAGCCCGCTCGCCACGATCAGGCCGAGCGGCGCGCCGAGCTGCGGCACCATCGCATACCAGCCACGACGCGCTGGCGGCGCATTCAGCGCCAGCAGCGAGGCGAGGCCGTCCCAGGCGCCGCCCAGCGCCAGGCCCTGTAGCAGGCGCAGTGCCGCCAGCAGGATCGCCGACCAGATGCCGACCTGCTCATAGCCGGGCAGGAACGCCATGGTCACCGTCGCCGTGCCGAGCAGGAACAGCGCCAGCGTGAGCTTCGCGCCGCGTCCATGACGGCGATCAATGCGCATGAAGAGCTGGGTGCCGATAGGACGGGCGATGAAAGCAAGCGGGAAGAGGGCGAACGACCAGAGCGTGCCGGTCACGCGATCCATGTAGGGAAACACCAGCGCCGGGAAGACCAGCACCGAAGCGATCGCGTAGACGAAGAAGTCGAAGAACTCGGATGTTCGTCCGATGATCACCCCGATGGCGATATCGCCGGGGCGAAGGTGATCGTCACCGTGCGAGGTGTTGATCAGGCGGGCGTCATGTTCGATCTGCGTCGAACCAAGCTGAGCATTGGCCATGGGGATATGTCTACCGCAAAGCTTTGGGGAAAGCACCTAGGGAAACTCTCGGGTTGCAGCCATGGGACAAATTGTCCTATTTCGCACCCGCACAACCCCTCCTAACTCGCGGCCGCTATGTTTCGATCCATGACCCCGTTCCGTCGTGCCCTCCGGCCGATCGCCCTGATCGCACCCCTTGCTGCACCGCTGCTCCTCGGCGGGTGCGACCTCGTCGTGATGAATCCATCCGGCGATGTTGCACGGCAGCAGGCCGACCTGATCCTCTGGTCGGTATTTTTGATGCTGCTCATCATCGTACCGGTGATGATCCTGACGGTGGTTTTCGCGATCAAGTATCGCGCGAGCAACACCGAGTCGGAATATGCTCCGGACTGGGATCACTCGACCCGGATCGAGCTGGTGATCTGGTCGGCCCCGCTGCTGATCATCATCGCGCTCGGCGCGCTGACCTGGCTCACGACGCACCAGCTGGACCCGTACCGGCCGCTGGACCGCATCGCACCGGGCAAGCCAATTCCGGCCGGCCAGCAGCCGCTGGAGATCCAGGTCGTCTCGCTCGACTGGAAGTGGCTGTTCATCTATCCCGAGCAGGGCGTCGCCACGGTGAACGAGCTGGTGCTGCCGGCCGATCGCCAGGTGCGCTTCCGCCTGACCTCGTCGAGCGTGATGAACACCTTCTACGTGCCGGCGCTGGCGGGCATGATCTACACGATGCCGGGCATGGAAACGAAGCTCCACGCGGTGATGAACCGCGTCGGCACCTTCGAGGGCCAGAGCGCCAATTATAGCGGCGCGGGCTTCTCCTACATGCACTTCCCGACCCAGTCGGTGGATGCGGCTGGCTTCGACGAGTGGGTCGCCAAGACCAAAGCTTCCGCCCAGGCGCTCGACACCACCGAGTATCTGACGCTCGAAAAGCCGAGCGAGAAGGTGCCGGCGATGCACTTCGGCACCGTCGAGGGCGGTTTGTTCGATCGCATCGTCCAGATGTGCGTGAAGCCCGGCACCGCCTGCGGCCACGGCATGATGCACCATAGTGCGGGTGCCCAGGAAGTCGCGCCTGCGGTAAACGACCGTCCGGGCGAAGGCGCCGATGGTGCGCTGATGAAGTCGCCGGACGAGATGAAGACCAGTCCGCACCTGACCCATCCGCACGGCGCTCCCGCCGGCCACACCGAACCCGGCGCGGATTCGAACCGTAACATGACCCGCATGGACGCGTCGGCCTATCCCGGCCGCGCGGCGGCGGGCGAGGCTTGAGCACTGCCATGTCTGACACTTTGAAGATGATCTTTGGCCGGCTCTCCATCGAGAGCCTGCCGATCCACGAGCCGATCGTCGTCGCCACCTTCTGTGGCGTCGCGCTCGGCGGCATCGCGCTCCTTGGCGCGCTGACCTATTTCCGCCTGTGGGGCTATCTCTGGAAGGAGTGGTTCACCACCGTCGATCACAAGCGCATCGGCATCATGTACATGGTGCTGGGCCTGGTGATGCTGCTGCGCGGCTTTGCCGATGCGATCATGATGCGCGGCCAGCAGGCGATGGCATTCGGCGCCAACGAGGGGTACCTCAACGCGCATCATTATGATCAGGTGTTCACCGCCCACGGCGTGATCATGATCTTCTTCGTGGCGATGCCCTTCGTCACCGGCCTGATGAACTTCGTGGTGCCGCTGCAGATCGGCGCGCGCGACGTCAGCTTCCCGTTCCTGAACAATTTCAGCTTCTGGATGACGGCGGCGGGTGCGGCGCTGGTGATGGCCAGCCTGTTCATCGGCGAGTTCGCGCGGACCGGCTGGCTGGCAATGGCTCCGCTGTCGGGGCTCGACTATTCGCCGGACGTGGGCGTCGACTATTATGTCTGGGCGCTGCAGATTGCCGGTGTCGGCACGCTGCTTTCGGGCGTCAACCTGGTCGCCACCATCGTCAAGATGCGTGCACCGGGCATGGGCCTGATGAAGATGCCGGTTTTCACTTGGACCGCGCTTGCCACCAACATCCTGATCGTCGCCGCCTTCCCGGTGCTGACCGCCGTGCTCGCGCTGCTCAGTCTTGACCGCTATGTCGGCACGCACTTCTTCACGAACACCGGCGGCGGCAACCCGATGATGTACGTGAACATGATCTGGATCTGGGGTCACCCGGAGGTGTACATCCTGATCCTGCCGGCCTTCGGCATCTTCTCGGAAGTCACCTCGACCTTCTCGAGCAAGCGCCTGTTCGGCTACACCTCGATGGTCTACGCCATCCTCGTCATCACCATCCTGTCGTACCTCGTCTGGCTCCATCACTTCTTCACGATGGGCTCGGGCGCGAGCGTGAACAGCTTCTTCGGCATCACCACGATGATCATCTCGATCCCGACGGGTGCGAAGATCTTCAACTGGCTGTTCACCATGTACAAGGGCCGCATCCGCTTCGAACTGCCGATGATGTGGACCATCGCGTTCATGCTGACCTTCGTCATCGGCGGCATGACCGGCGTGATGCTGGCGGTGCCCCCGGCCGACTTCGTGCTGCACAACTCGCTGTTCCTGGTCGCGCACTTCCATAACGTGATCATCGGCGGCGTGCTGTTCGGCCTGTTCGCCGGCATCAACTACTGGTGGCCCAAGGCCTTCGGCTTCAAGCTCGACAAGAAGTGGGGCCTGGTCTCCTTCTGGTGCTGGGTGGTGGGCTTCTGGGTGGCGTTCACGCCGCTCTACGTCCTCGGCCTGATGGGCGTAACCCGTCGTCTCCGCCACTTCGACGATCCGAGCCTGCAGATCTGGTTCGTAATCGCCGCGATCGGCGCCGCGATCATCGCCGTCGGCATCGCTGCCTTCCTGCTCCAGATCTTCGTCAGCATCCGCAACCGCGAGGCGCTGCGCGACGACAGCGGCGATCCGTGGCAGGCGCGTACGCTGGAATGGGCGACCTCGTCGCCGCCGCCGGCCTACAACTTCGCGTTCTCGCCGGTCATCCATGACCTGGATGCCTGGTACGACATGAAGTCGCGCGGCGCGGTGCGTCCGGTCTCGGGCTATCTGCCGATCCACATGCCGAAGAACACCGGCACCGGTGTCATCCTGGCGGGCTTCTCGCTGGTCTTCGGCTTCGCCATGATCTGGTACATCTGGTGGCTCGCGGCTGCGGCGTTCCTGGGCCTGATCGTCACCGCGATCGCCCATACCTTCAACTATGATCGCGACTTCTACATCACGGCAGAAGAAGTGACCGAAACCGAGAATGCGCGCACCACGGTGCTCGCGCGCCATGGAGCCTGACGCGATGAGCGCCACGACCGTATCGACGGGCAAGACCCCCGTCTTCTACCAGCTCGAGGAGGAGCATCACGAACCCGGCGGCAGCACGCTGCTCGGCTTCTGGATGTACCTGATGAGCGACTGCCTCATCTTCGCGATGCTGTTCGCGGCATGGGGCGTCTATGGCACCAGCTATGCGGGAGGTCCCACCTCCCACGAGCTGTTCGAGCTGCCGCTGGTGGCGGTGAACACGGCGATGCTGCTGTTCTCGTCGATCACCTACGGCTTCGCGATGATCGCCATGCAGGAACAGCGCAAGGGTGCCGTCCAGGCCTGGCTGCTGCTGACCGCGCTGTTCGGTGCTGCCTTCCTCGGCATCGAGCTCTACGAGTTCTCGAACCTCATCCATGAAGGTGCGGGTCCCTGGCGCTCGGCGTTCCTCTCGTCCTTCTTCACCCTGGTGGGCACCCACGGCCTGCACGTCACCTTCGGCCTGATCTGGCTGTTCACGCTGATGGTGCAGATCGGTCGCAAGGGCCTGATCCCGGCAAACGTCCGTCGCCTGCAGTGCCTGTCGCTGTTCTGGCACTTCCTGGACGTGATCTGGATCGGCGTGTTCACCTTCGTCTATCTGTTTGGAGCCATGCGATGAGCGCGCACCCCCACAGCCACGCCGGCCATGACCATGGTCACGGCCACGATCATGGCCATGACGCGCCGCACTCGACCCGCGGTGGCTACATCACCGGCTTCCTGCTCTCGGTCGTCCTCACCGCGATCCCCTTCGGGATCGTGATGGGCGGCTGGATCGCCGACACCCGCGTGGCGGTGGCGATCTGCGCGGCGCTGGCGATGGTGCAGATCGTCGTTCACATGATCTACTTCCTCCACATGAACAGCAAGTCGGAGCAGGGCTGGACCCTGATGGCGCTGGTGTTCACGATCATTATCATCGTCATCGCGCTCGCGGGCTCGCTGTGGGTGATGTTCAACATGAACCTCAACATGATGCCCGGGATGGCTTCCGGCGCCGGCATGTGAGCCGGCCGGCTTCCCGCAACTGGATGGCGATCGCGCTGCTGCCGCTGATCGCCATCCTCCTCGGCCTCGGCATCTGGCAGGTCGAGCGACGCGCCTGGAAGCTGGCATTGATCGACCGGGTAGAGCGGGGACTGGCCACGGCGCCGGTTCCCGCCCCCGGGCCCGCCGAATGGTCCGGCGTGAATAGCGAAGCGACCTATCGGCGCGTCAGCGTGACCGGCACCTTCCTTCCCTGCCGCACCAAACTGGCCCAAGCCGTTACCGAAATCGGTCCCGGCAAATGGGTGATGACCCCGCTGGTCACCGCGCGCGGCTTCACCGTCTTCGTCAATCGGGGCTTCCTGCCCGAAGGCCAGGCACTGCCCGACTGCATCACCACCAGCGTGAAGCCGGTCAGCATCTCCGGCCTGCTCCGCCTGAGCGAGCCCAAGGGCGGGTTCCTGCGCGCCAACGATCCCGCCGCCAATCGCTGGTACTCGCGCGACGTGGCTGCCATGGGCCAGGGTCTTCCGCAACTCGCGCCCTATTTCATCGATGCCGATCGCAGCGGCGATGGCTGGCCACGTGGCGGCATGACCGTCGTCCGCTTCCCCAACAACCATCTCGTCTATGCGCTCACCTGGTTCGGCCTGGCGCTGCTGACCGCCTGGTTCGCCTGGCGGGCGTGGCGCGGGCGCGGAGACGCATGACCACAGCGACGCCGGAGGACGCCGCCCGCCGCAACCTGTTGCTGCTGGTCCAGCTGCGCTGGCTGGCAGTGCTGGGGCAGCTGACCACGATCCTCGGCGTCCATCTCGTCTTCGACGTGCGGCTGCCGCTGGTGCCGATGCTCGTCACGGTGGGCGTGCTGGTGGCGCTCAACCTGGCGATGTACCCGGCCCGCGCGCTCCGCCCCGCGACTAATGCGCAGGTGATGGCCGGGCTGCTGGTCGACGTGACGTGCCTCACCGTGCTGCTCTATCTGAGCGGCGGCGCGACCAACCCCTTCGTTTCGCTCTATCTGCTGCAGGTAGTGCTGGGTGCCGTGCTGCTCGAGACCGCTTCCAGCTGGGCGCTCGTCTTTCTCACCAGCGCGGCCTTCGCCTTTCTTGCGGTGGTGCATCGGCCTCTGTCCTTGCCGCCGATGCTCGCGACGTCGCTATCGGGCGCCTTCCTGTTCGCTTTGTGGTTCAACTACACGCTGACCGCGACGCTGATCGTCCAGTTCGTCACCCGTATCGCGCGCAACCTGCGCGATCGCGACGGGCGCCTTGCCGAGCTGCGCCAGCGTGCCGCCGAGGAAGAGCATATCGTCCGCATGGGGCTGCTCGCCAGCGGTGCCGCGCATGAGCTCGGCACGCCGCTCGCCTCCATCTCGGTGGCGCTGGGCGACTGGCGCGCGGACCGGAAGATCGCCAAGGACCCGCAACTCAGCGCCGAAGTTGCGGACATGCAGGCCGAGGTCGCGCGCTGCAAGGCGATCGTCGCCGGCATCCTGTTCGCGGCGGGCGAGATCAGCGGCGAGGCGCCCGAACGCACCACGCTGCGGCGCTTCGTCACGGGGCTGGTGGAGGCCTGGCCGCGCAACGACAGCGTGATCCTCGACTATCGCTTGGGCAGCGACCTGCCCATCGTCGCCGATCGCGCGCTCGGCCAGTCGATCGTCAACCTGCTCGACAATGCCGTGGAAGCCGGCGCGACTCGCATCCGCTTGTCGGTCGGCCAGCAGGAGGGGGTGCTGGTGCTGTCGGTCCGCGACGATGGCCGCGGCTTTCCCGAGGAAATCCTGCCGCGGATTGGCGACCCCTATAACAGCAGCAAGGGCCGGCAGGGCGCCGGACTGGGGCTGTTCCTGACGCACAATGTGCTACGGACGCTTGGCGGCACGCTTACCGCGCGCAATTGCGAAGCGGGCGGTGCCGAGGTGCTGCTCCGCGTGCCGCAGGCCGCGCTCGCACTTGAGGATGAAGGCGAATGACCGCGCATAAGTTACTGATTGTCGAGGATGATGCGGTGTTCGCGCGGACGCTGGGGCGTTCCTTCGAGCGGCGCGGCTATACGGTCGAGGTGCGCAACGGTCCCGAGGATCTAGAACCACTCGCACGCGCGTTCGGGCCGGATCGAGCCGTCGTCGACCTGCGCCTCGGCGGCAGTTCCGGACTGGTCTGCGTCAAGCAGCTGCACGAGATCGATCCGACCATGCGGATCGTCGTGCTCACCGGGTTCGCCAGCATCAGCACCGCGGTCGAGGCGGTGAAGCTGGGCGCCACCAACTATCTGATGAAGCCAGCCAATACCGACGATATCGAGGCCGCGTTCGACCGCGTCGACGGCGATGTCGATACCGAGCTCAAGGCGCGGCCGACCTCTATCCGGACGCTGGAATGGGAGCATATCCACCAGACGCTGGCGGATACCAACTACAACCTCTCCGAAGCGGCGCGGCGGCTGGGGCTCCATCGCCGAACGCTGGCCCGCAAGCTGGACAAGAAGCACCTTTAGGGCGTGGGGCGAGCCCCTTAGCCCTCCAGGACGCGATCGTCGAACAGGCCATAGGCTAGGGTGGAGGCATAGAAGGCCACCGCCCGCTCGCGCGGCATCGTGCCAGCCCATTTGCGCATGTCGAATGCGGCATTCTGCAGCGCCATCAGCGCCTGGCTGGCGACCAGCGGGTCGATCGGGCGAATTGTCCCCTCCGCAATCCCGTCGGACAACATGCCCGCGAAGCGCCGGGCGATCCGGTTCGAGCGATCGAGCATCGTATTCCGAACATGCGGCGGCAGGCCGGAAAGGGCGGTGGTGCGCAGCAGCGGCCCGCGCTCGGAGAACTGATAGTCGAGCAAAGTCGCCAGCGTGCTCTCGATCCGCTGCCACTGGCTGCCGGCATGGCCCTCGGCCAGCCGCTGTGCATCGGCGAGGATGTCGAAGCTGCGCTTGTAGCAGGCGATCACCAGATCGTCCTTGGCATCGAGATGGTGGTAGAAGCTCCCCTTGGTGACGTTGAGCTCGGAGGCGATGCGCTGCACCGAGGCGCCGCGATAGCCGAGCTCGTTGATCAGCCGCGTGGCGGCGAGCAGGAACGCTTCGCGGCCCGGCTCGGGCTCGTCATGAACAAGCTCGAACAATTCCGGCGCCCAGCGCTGGCCGGGTGCGGCGATGCCGTGGCGGAACACGTCCATCAGCCGGGCCTCGACGCGCGGATATTCGTCGATCTCGTAGCGCGTGATCCAGGCGTTCAGCCAGAAGCTGTTTTCGAGCAGCACGTGCGCACGGGCGCCGCGCAGGTCGGTCTCGGCGCGGTTGCCGTCGCTGCCCCAAAGGCTGCGCGTCTTGCGGAACACGTTGCGCCAGCCGGTGAGCAGCTTGCCCTTGAGCGGCTCCTCCATCGCGCGCAGGTCGGACAGCATTGCCACGGCCTGTTCCTCGCCGCGCCCGATCCGCGCCAGCCGCTCCATGTTGATGGCGAGGAAGCGGGCGACGCGCGCCTCGGGCGTCGGCTCGGCCAGCGCCTGGTCGAGGATGTCGTGTAGCCACGCGAGCGTCTGCTCGAACGCAGCGGCGGCCAGGTCTTCCTTGCGCTTGAAATAATAGGTGACCGAGGTGGTGTTGAGCCCGACGCGCCGTGCGACGTCGGCGAAGGTCATGCCTTTCGCGCTCTGCTCGTTGATCGCGGCGGCGGCGGCGGCCAGGATGGCGTCGCGCTTGGCCTGGAACCGCTTGGTGTTGGTGGTCTCGGTCTTGGGCGGCGATTGCATCCCCTCAGCTTAGCCGTTTCCGCTGCGCGCCCAAATGGTTTTTTGCTCTCGGTATGCGGTAATTTGATCGGGCAACGCCCTTTACCGAATATCGGGTACGGGCTAGGCTCGGTCCAAAGAACGACAGGAGAGCGATGCCATGGACTTCACGCTGAACGCGCGCGAAACCCATTTCCGCGACCGGGTGAAGGCCTTCATAGACGCCGAGATCCGGCCGCGCGAGGCCGACTATCGCGCCGCCGCCGCCGCGGGCGAGCGCTGGTCGGTCAATCCCGTACTGGAAGACGTCAAGGCGCGCGCCAAGGCGGCGGGGCTGTGGAATTTCTTCATGCCGCCCCAGTCCGGCCGGGCGCATGTCGATGACAGCTTCGTGTTCGAGGGCGAGCAGCTCACCAACCTGGAATATGCACTCTGCGCCGAGGAGATGGGCCGGATTGGCTGGGCGTCGGAGGTGTTCAACTGCTCGGCACCCGATACCGGCAACATGGAAGTGCTCCATCGCTACGGCACGCGGGCGCAGAAGGATGCGTGGCTGGCGCCGTTGATGCGCGGCGAAATCCGCTCGGCCTTCCTGATGACCGAGCCCGCGGTCGCTTCGTCCGATGCGACCAATATCGAGACGCGGATCGAGCGGGACGGCGACCACTATGTGATCAACGGGCGGAAATGGTGGTCCTCGGGCGCGGGTGATCCGCGCTGCAAAATTTCCATTCTCATGGGCAAGACCGATTTCGGCGCCGCCAAGCACGCCCAGCAGAGCATGATCCTGGTGCCGCTAGACACGCCGGGCGTTACCATCGAGCGGATGCTTTCGGTTTTCGGGTATGATCACGCGCCCCACGGCCATGCCGAGATCGTGCTGCGCGACGTGCGCGTGCCCGCGGAGAATCTGCTGCTCGGCGAAGGCCGCGGGTTCGAGATCGCGCAGGGCCGGCTCGGGCCCGGCCGCATCCATCACTGCATGCGCACGATCGGGGTGGCGGAGGAGGCGATCGGCGCGATGGCCAAGCGGCTCGTCAGCCGCGTCGCGTTCGGCAAGCGCATTTCGGACCATTCGATCTGGGAGCAGCGTATCGCCCGCGCGCGGATCGACATCGAAATGACGCGGCTGCTCTGCCTCAAGGCCGCCGACATGATGGATAAGGCCGGCAACAAGGCCGCCCAGCTCGAGATCGCGATGATCAAGGTACAGGCGCCCGCCATGGCGCTGCAGATCCTCGATGACGCGATCCAGGCGCATGGTGGGGCGGGCGTGAGCGACGATTTCGACCTGGCACATAATTGGGGTAGCGTCCGCACGCTGCGGCTCGCCGACGGGCCGGACGAAGTCCATGCCCGCGCGATCGCGCGCGCCGAGTTCGGCAAATATGCCGAGTTCAAGGCGGACCGTGCCTCTTCCGGCGATCTCGGCGTCAGCCGGTAGGAGGGCGGCATGAAGGCAGCCGTGATGTTCGAGGCCAAGACCCCGCTCGCGATCGAGGAGGTGCAGGTCTCCAAGCCCGGCCCGCGCGAAGTGCTGATCCGCACGGCGGCGGTGGGGGTGTGTCGTTCCGACCTGCACTTCGTCGACGGCGCCTTTCCGCATCCGGTGCCGACGGTGCCGGGGCATGAGGCGGCGGGGGTGGTGGAGGCGGTTGGCTCGGATGTCGCCCATCTGCGTCCCGGCGACCATGTCATCACCTTCCTCACTGCCTTTTGCGGGTCGTGCGAGTTCTGCGTGACCGGCCGGCCGTCCCTCTGCGTCGACCCCTCGACGCGGCGGGCTCCCGATGCGGAGCCACGGCTGAAGCTGGGCGATGGCAGGCCGCTCGCGCCGTTTCTCAACCTCTCCGCCTTTGCCGAGATGATGCTGGTGCATGAAAATGCCTGCGTCGCGATTTCCAAGGACATGCCGCTGGATCGCGCCGCGCTGCTCGGCTGCGCGGTGATCACCGGCGCGGGCTCCATCTTCAACGACAGCCGCTTGCGCCCCGGCGAGAGCGTCGCGGTGATCGGGGCGGGCGGGATCGGCCTCGCCGCGATCAACGCCGCCAAGATTGCGGGGGCAGGCCAGATCCTCGCGCTCGATCCGGTGCCCGAGAAGCGGACGCTCGCGGAGAAGATGGGGGCAACCCACACGCTGGATCCCACGAGCGAGGGCGTTGCCAAGCAGGTGCTCGCGCTGACCGGCGGTGGGGTGCACTATGCGGTCGAAGCCGTCGGGCGACCCGCAACGGCGGAACTTGCCTGGCAGATCCTGCGCCGCGGCGGCACCGCGACGATCCTCGGGATGATCGCACCCGGCCAGAGCGTCAGCCTGCCGGGCCATACCTTCCTCACCGGCAAGAAGATCCAGGGCTCGCTGCTCGGCAGCACCCGCTTTCCGATCGATATGCCGCGGCTGGTCCAGCTCTATCTCGACGGCAAGCTGGACCTCGATACGATGGTCGCCGAACGTATCCAGCTGCCGCAGGTCAACGAAGCGCTCGAAAAGCTGCGGCAGGGCACGAGCGTCCGCTCGGTGATCACCTTCGCATGAGCGACCTCGACGAAACCCGCCTCGCGGCCTGGGCCTCGGCGCAGATCCCCGGATTCGCCGGCCCGGTCACCATCACCAAGTTCCCAGGAGGGCAAAGCAACCCGACCTATCGTGTTGAAAGCGCTAGCGGCGCATACGTGCTCCGCCGCAAGCCGTTCGGCACGATCCTGCCGTCCGCGCACGCGGTCGAGCGCGAATATCGGCTGATCGCCGCACTGCATCCCGCAGGCTTCCCAGTCGCGCGGCCCTATGCGCTGTGCGAGGACCGG
Organism: Sphingomonas sp. 22176; assembly: GCF_052045505.1. Classification (NCBI taxonomy): domain Bacteria; kingdom Pseudomonadati; phylum Pseudomonadota; class Alphaproteobacteria; order Sphingomonadales; family Sphingomonadaceae; genus Sphingomonas; species Sphingomonas sp. 22176. Next base: position 403,763 of record NZ_JBQEPL010000003.1, read on the forward strand.
CAGGTGATCGGCGCGCCCTTCTACCTGATGGAAATGGTCGAGGGGCGGACCTTCTGGGACGGATCGCTGCCCGGCATGGCGCCGGCGCAGCGCACCGCGATCTACGAGGCGATCGTCGACACGCTCGCCGCGCTCCATCGGATCGACCCGGAGACGGTCGGCCTCGGCGACTATGGCAGGCCGGGCAATTACTTCGCCCGCCAGGTCGAGCGCTGGACGCGCCAGTATCGCGCCAGCCAGACGGAGGACTTGCCCGAGGTCGAAGCGCTGATCGACTTCCTGTCGCGCACCGTGCCGCCGCAGACCCAGACCAGCATCGTCCATGGTGACTACCGCATCGACAACATGATCTTCGCCGCGGATCGGCCGGAGGTGCTGGCGGTGCTCGACTGGGAATTGTCGACGCTCGGCGATCCGCTCGCCGATTTCTCCTATTTCCTGATGAACTGGGTGACCGAGCCGGAAGGTCGCTCGGGCGTGAAGGGGTTGGCGGGGCCGGAGACGGGCATCCCGACGATCGAGGCGATGGTGGCGCGCTACTGCGCCGCCACGGGGCGCGACGGCGTGCCCGACCTCGACTGGTATTTCGCCTACAATCTCTTCCGCCTGACCGGCATCGTGCAGGGGATCAAGAAGCGGATGCTCGACGGGAATGCCTCGAGCACCCTGGCCGCCAAGACGGTCGAACGGTTACCCTGGCTGGCGTCGGCGGCATGGCATTTCGCGCAAAGGGCAGGGGCATGAGCGGCGGTTTCGATTTCACCGGCAAGGTCGCGGTGGTGACGGGTGCGGCCTCCGGTATTGGTAGGGCGACGGTGCGGGCATTTGCCGCGCACGGGGCGAAGGTGGTTGCGGCAGACCGGGATGGTGGCGTGCACGACACGATAGCCGGGCTCGAAGGCGCCCTGGCGATCGAGATCGATGCAGGCGACGAGCGTGATGTGCAGCGACTTGTTGAGACTGCATGCGAACAGTTTGGCGGGCTCGACATTTTCTACGCCAATGCCGGTATTTCCGGCGGGACCGCAGGCATTTTCGACGCGGACGTAGCGCTTTGGACGGAAGTGCTACGGATCAATCTCATCGGTCCCGCTCTTGCCATCAAACATGCGGCGCCTCGGATTGTCGCGCGTGGGGGTGGGGCGATCCTGTGCACTGCCAGCGTCGCCGGGCTGCGTTCGGGGGCAGGCGGCACACCCTATTCGGCGTCCAAGGCGGGCGTGATCAACCTGGTGCAGACCGCCGCACAGCAGCTCGCTACCTCGGGCGTGCGCGTCAACGCGATCTGCCCCGGCCTGATCGAGACCGGCATGACCCAGCGCGCCTTCGACTATGCCCGCGAGCAGGGCAAGGAAGAGAAACTGGGTCAGCTCAATCCGCTGCGCCGCGCGGGGCGGCCGGAGGAAATCGCACAGGTTGCGCTGTTCCTTGCCTCGGACGCCGCAAGCTATGTCAACGGACAGGCAATCGCCGTCGATGGCGGCCTCAGCAGCAGCCATCCGGTAACCCGGCAGGTCTTCGGCAAGCCCGCCTTTTGAGGCGTTTCATGGGGTTCGCGGTTTCGCGATCAGCACTTTTTGGGTAGCCCTATCGCAGGGCGGCGTTGAGGAATGCTTAGGCCCGGCGACCTAGGGTGTGCACCGGAGGTCTGGCCAATCCCTTGACATGGTCGCGCGAATTGGTCAGGCCAGCGGCAACAAACAGCCTATAGAGGTAGCTCGATGAAGATCGTCTCGGCCAAGGTTATCGTGACCTGCCCCGGCCGCAATTTCGTGACGCTGAAGATCCACACCGATCAGGGCGTCTACGGCATCGGTGATGGCACGCTCAACGGCCGCGAACTGGCGGTGGTCTCGTATCTCGAGGATCACGTCATTCCCTGCCTGATCGGCATGGACCCGCGCCGGATCGAGGATATCTGGCAGTATCTTTATCGCGGTGCCTATTGGCGCCGTGGCCCGGTGACGATGCGGGCGATCGCCGCGGTCGACATGGCGCTGTGGGACATCAAGGGCAAGATGGCCGGCATGCCGGTCTACCAGCTGCTCGGCGGGCGCAGCCGCGACGGCGTGATGGTCTATGGCCATGCCAATGGCGCCGACATCGAGCAGACCGTCGACGCCGTCGGCAAATATATCGACTTGGGCTACAAGGCGATCCGCGCGCAGACCGGCGTGCCGGGCATCAAGGATGCGTACGGCGTCGGCCGCGGCACCATGTATTACGAGCCGGCCGATGCGGCGCTGCCCTCGGTCACCGGCTGGGATACGCGCAAGGCGCTCAACTATGTGCCCAAGCTGTTCGAGAAGCTGCGCGCGACCTATGGCTTCGACCATCACCTGCTGCATGACGGCCACCACCGCTACACCCCGCAGGAAGCCGCGAACCTCGGCAAGATGCTCGAGCCCTACCAGCTGTTCTGGCTGGAGGACGTGACCCCGGCCGAGAACCAGGAAGCGTTCAAGCTGATCCGCCAGCACACCGTCACCCCGCTGGCGGTGGGCGAGATTTTCAACACGATCTGGGACGCCAAGGACCTGATCCAGAACCAGCTGATCGACTATCTGCGCGCAACCGTGGTCGGCGCCGGCGGCCTGACGCATCTGCGTCGCCTGGCCGATCTCGCCAGCCTCTACCAGGTCCGTACCGGCTGCCATGGCGCGACCGACCTGTCGCCGGTGACGATGGGCTGCGCGCTGCACTTCGACACCTGGGTCCCGAACTTCGGCATCCAGGAATATATGCGCCATTCCGACGAGACCGATGCGGTGTTCCCGCACGACTATCACTTCGAGAAGGGCTATCTGTTCTGCGGCGAGGCGCCGGGCCACGGCGTCGACATCGACGAGGAACTGGCGGCGAAATATCCGTACAAGCCGGCCTATCTGCCAGTCGCCCGCCTCGAAGACGGGACGATGTGGAACTGGTGAGCCGGGTCGGGGCGGCGCTGCCGTCGCCCCGCCGCTTCGATCAAAAAAAGGCGGCCGTGGAACCCCATGGCCGCCTTTTTTGATTGTGTGTGGGAACGCTCAGTCCTTCCAGGCCCACCAGAGCTGGGCGGGCGGGATGTTCCACCATTCCATCTCATGCTCGATATTGTCCCAGTGCGGCGTGAGGAAGTTCCGCACATTGGGGTTGTACTGGTAGACCAGGAACGCGCCGCCCGGCCGCAGGATCTCGCGCGTCGACTTGGCGATCGCATCGCCGATGCCGTCGGGCAGGGTCGAGAAGGGCAGGCCCGAGGCGATATAGTCGGCTTGCTCGAAGCCGTTGTCGCGCACGATCTTCTGCACATCGGCGGCCGAACCGAGTACCGCGATGAAGCGGGGATCGTCGATCGACTGGCGCAGGTAGCGGATGAAATCGGGGTTTGTGTCGATCACGATAAGCTTGCCGTCGGGGCCGAGGCGCTCCAGGATCGGGCGGCTGAAGGTGCCGACGCCCGGGCCATATTCAACGAACAGCTTGGTGTTCGCCCAATCGACCTTGCTCAGCATCCGGCGAATCAGTCGGCCCGACGACTGGGCGACCGCGCCGACCATGACGGGGCGCTTGAGGAACTGCTGCAGGAAGAACATCGTCGGCGAGGGCACACCGGCCGGACGGCTGCGACGGGCGCTCCGGCGTTTTGCGGTGGCGGTCGAAGGGGGCATGGGCTTCCTTACGAAAATATGACGCGTCGGGGACATCGGTTGCGCAAATTCCGGCGGATATGCAAGCGACCGTCGTCGAAAAGGATCCCGATCCTGGTCACGGCAAAAACGCCGGAGAGCGGCTTTGTTGCCCTGGATGTTTCCGGACCACCGGAGTGGCTAGGAAATCTGCGGCGGGGCGGTTACACCTGCGCGCATGACATCGCTCGATAAGCCCCCTTTAGGCACCTCGACGGTGAAGTGGCGTTTTCCCGATATCCACCCCGAGGGCCGCAAATATGTGCTGATCGCCGCTGCGATCGCCGTTGCCAGCCTGTGGGTTTGGGACGTCCTCACCTGGCCGCTTCTGTTCCTGACGCTTGGCGTCGCCGCTTTCTTCCGGGACCCCGTGCGGGTGACGCCGGTGGAGGAGGGCGTCCTCGTCGCGCCTGCCGACGGCCTCGTCACCATGATCCAGCGTGTGCCGCTGCCGCCCGAGCTCGCCGGCCCGCACGCGCTCGGCACCGAGCCGATGGTGCGCGTGTCGATCTTCATGAGCGTGTTCGACGTGCACGTGAACCGCACGCCGATCACCGGCACGATCCGCCACGTCATCTATATCTCGGGCAAGTTTCTCAACGCCGATCTCGACAAGGCGAGCGACGAGAATGAGCGCCAGCACATGGTAGTCGAGGATCGCGACGGATTGCGGATCGGCTTCACCCAGATCGCCGGACTGGTCGCCCGCCGCATCGTTGCCTTCGTCAAGCCTGGTGACATGGTGGTCGCCGGGCAGCGCATTGGCCTCATCCGCTTCGGCAGCCGCGTCGACGTGTTCCTGCCCGAGGAATATGGCGCGCAGGTGATTCTCGGCCAGCGCACCATTGCCGGCGAGACGATCATCGCCCGCCGCAATATCCAGAACGCCACCGGGGTGGCGCAATGAGCAACGAACGCCCGCGCTTCCGGCGCGGGCTCGAGCGGCGCAGGCTGGGACGCAAGCCGGGATTGCCGCGCGGCATCCCGCTTCGCGCGGTACTGCCCAACGCCGTCACCGCGCTCGCGCTGTGTTCCGGTCTTACCGGCATTCGTTTCGCCATCCTCGGCAATTGGGAAGTGGCGGTGCTGATGGTGCTCGCCGCCGCAGTGCTCGACGGCATCGACGGACGCATCGCCCGACTAGTGCGTGCTGAGAGCCGATTCGGCGCGGAGCTCGACAGCCTGTCGGACGCGATCTCGTTCGGCGTCGCGCCGGCGCTGATCCTCTACCTATGGTCGCTGCAGACGCTTGGGCGGTTCGGCTGGCTGGTTGCGCTGCTGCATGCGCTGTTCTGCGCGCTGCGCCTTGCCCGCTTCAACGCGCAGATCGATCTCGCCGAGCAACCGCACAAGTCGGCGGGCTTTCTCACCGGCGTTCCGGCACCCGCCGGCGCGGCGCTCGCGCTGACCCCCGTGTATCTCTGGCTGTGGACGGGGGCGGCAATCACGCGCGAGCCGCTCGTCATCGCCGGCTGGACCGTGCTGATCGCGATCCTGATGGTTTCCAGCGTCGCCACCTTCGGCCCGAAGATCCGGCTGCGCCAGAATGTTCGCTTCGAGGCGATCGCGGTGCTCGTGGCCCTCGCCGCGGCGCTGGTCTCGGCGCCGTGGACGACGCTGGCGATCGTGGCGATCGCCTATCTCGTCAGCATCCCGTTCAGCATTCGTTCCTACCGCAAGATCAGGCGACTGCGCGTTGCGGGCGGGGACGGGGCATCCGCGCCGGAACCGACCGCACCCTGACGCGCGACAGGCGCGGTGATGGGGCGGGAAGCGCTACCGGCTGCGCCATGCCGAACAATTCGGCGAAGCGATGCAGTTGCGGATGAATGCTTGTGTAGAGCGTCCAGACGGCGGCCGTGAAAGCCAGTCCGAACAGAAAAAAGACAGCGAATCCAGTCATTACCCGGCTCCTGATCTTCAACGCCGATCCCCGCGGAACCCACGAACCTCGAACCGCCGAGAGTCCTGTCTGTTCCATCAATCGCGTTCTGATCGCTGTATGTTCTGTTCCTGTTCCGCCGTCAAGCGATGTTCTGATAATGTTCCAGCTTGTGCCGGGCGGCGCAATCGACTAAGCGGCCCGCCTCAACCCCGCATGGGAAGCATCATAACCCGGTGTTCGGAGCGATTCCGAATTCCCGCTTCCCAGAGGACCAACCGGAAGGAGTTATCCCTATGGCGGCACCTGTCGTCACCATGCAGCAGCTGCTCGAATCGGGCGCGCACTTCGGTCACCAGACCCATCGCTGGAACCCGAAGATGAAGCCTTACATCTTCGGTGATCGCAACGGCGTTCACATCATCGACCTGTCGCAGACCGTTCCGCTGTTCGCGCGCGCACTCGAGTTCGTCAGCTCCACCGTTGCCGCCGGCGGCAAGGTGCTGTTCGTCGGCACCAAGCGCCAGGCGCAGGAGCCGATCGCCGAGGCAGCGCGTCGCGCGGGCCAGCACTTCGTCAACCATCGCTGGCTGGGCGGCATGCTCACCAACTGGAAGACCATCAGCAACTCGATCAAGCGCCTCAAGACGCTCGAAGAGCAGCTGTCGGGGGACACGCACGGCCTCACCAAGAAGGAAGTGCTGCAGCTCACCCGTGAGCGCGACAAGCTCGAGCTCTCGCTCGGCGGCATCCGCGACATGGGCGGCATTCCCGACATCATGTTCGTGATCGACGCGAACAAGGAAGAGCTGGCGATCAAGGAAGCCAACACGCTGGGCATCCCCGTCGTCGCCGTGCTCGACTCGAACGTTTCGCCGGACGGCATCGCGTTCCCGGTTCCGGGCAACGACGACGCCAGCCGCGCCATCCGCCTCTATTGCGAAGCCATCGCCATCGCCGCTACCCGTGGCGGCCGCGAAGCGCTGATGCAGCAGGGCTATGACTTCGGTGCTGCCGAGCAGCCGCCGGTCGAGGAAGCCGTCGAAGGCTGATCGCCCGCGTCATCGAACCGTAATCGGGGCGGGGCAGGGCGCACGCACTGCTCCGCCCGACTTTTAACTGAGGAATAGAGACATGGCCGAGATCACTGCAGCCGCCGTCAAGGAACTCCGCGAAAAGAGCGGCGCCGGCATGATGGATTGCAAGAAGGCGCTCTCCGAAACCAACGGCGACATGGAAGCCGCTGCCGATTGGCTGCGCGCCAAGGGCCTCGCCGCTGCCGCCAAGAAGTCGAGCCGCACCGCCGCTGAAGGCCTGGTCGGCCTCGCCGTCGCGGGCACCAAGGGTGTCGCGATCGAGGTGAACTCGCAGACCGACTTCGTCGCCAAGAACGAAATCTTCCAGAACTTCGTCCGTGAAGCCACGTCGATCGCGCTCGAGACCGGTGACGATGTCGCCGCGCTCAAGGGTGCCAAGATGGCGTCGGGCCAGACCGTCGACGAGGCGCTGACCGCCAACATCGCGACGATCGGCGAGAACCAGGTGCTGCGTCGCGCCAAGAAGGTCGAAGTCGCCAAGGGCGCGGTGATCCCGTACGTCCACAATGCGGCCGCTCCGGGCCTCGGCAAGATCGGCGTGCTCGTCGCGCTCGAATCGGAAGCCGGTGTCGACGTGCTCGAGCCGCTCGGCAAGCAGCTGGCGATGCACATTGCCGCCGCCTTCCCGCTGGCGCTGGACGAGAGCGGCCTGGACCAGGACGTGCTCGCCCGTGAGCGTGCGATCGCTGCCGAAAAGGCTTCCGAGAGCGGCAAGCCGGCCGAGATCATCGAGAAGATGGTGGACGGCGCGGTGAAGAAGTTCGCCAAGGAAAACGCGCTGCTCAGCCAGCTGTTCGTGATGGACGGCAAGACCCCGGTTTCGGACGTCATCGCCAAGGCGGCGAAGGACTCGGGCTCTGCGATCGTGCTGAAGGACTATGTCCGCTTCCAGCTCGGCGAAGGCATCGAGAAGGAAGAGAGCGACTTCGCCGCCGAAGTGGCCGCGACTGCCGGTCTCACCAAGTAATCAGGCGCGCCGGGAGGGGCCGTTTCGACGGCTTTTCCCCGGCATCCACGCTTGTTCGCGCGGCGCGGCTCCTCTAGGGTCCGCGCCGCTTCGCTGTCCGCTTCTCAAGATTTCAGGAAACCCATGACCGCACCGACCGTCCGCCGCATCCTTCTCAAGCTGTCGGGGGAGGTCCTGATGGGCCAGGGTCAGTTCGGCATCGATCCCGAGACCTGCGAGCGTGTCGCGCTCGAGGTGAAGGAGGCCAAGGAAAGCGGCCTCGAAATCTGCATGACCGTCGGCGGCGGCAACATCTTCCGCGGCATCGCCGGGGCGGCGCAAGGCTTCGACCGCGCCAGCGCCGATTACATGGGCATGCTCGCCACCGTGATGAACGCGCTCGCGATGCAGAACGCGCTCGAGAAGGTCGGTGTCGAGACCCGCGTCCAGTCCGCCATCCCGATGGCCAGCGTGTGCGAGCCCTATATCCGTCGCCGCGCCGAGCGGCACATGGAGAAGGGCCGCGTCGTGCTGTTCGCCGCGGGCACCGGCCTGCCGTTCTTCACCACCGACACCACCGCCGCGCTGCGCGCCGCCGAGATGAAGTGCGACGCGCTGTTCAAGGGCACCTCGGTCGATGGCGTGTACGACGCCGATCCCAAGAAGGTGCCGACCGCCAAGCGCTACGAGACGCTCAGCTACGACCGCGTCCTTGCCGACAATCTGAAGGTTATGGACGCCTCGGCCGTCGCGCTGTGCCGCGACAACCATATTCCGATCGTGGTGTTCAACATCCGCGGCGAGGGCAATCTCGCCTCGGTGCTCCGGGGCGAGGGGACTTCCACCATCGTCCAGGATGCGGACGCCGCGTAACTCCCTGTACCCAAGCTTCAAGGAACGCCGAACATGGCCGCATATGACAAGGCAGACCTCGAGCGCCGCATGGCCGGCGCCGTGGAATCGCTCAAGCACGATCTGACCGGTCTCCGCACCGGCCGCGCCTCGACCACGCTGCTCGATCCGGTGACCGTCGAGGTCTATGGCTCGCACATGCCGATCACCCAGGTGGCGACCGTCTCGGCGCCCGAACCGCGCATGCTCTCGGTGCAGGTGTGGGACAAGTCGAACGTCGGCCCCGTCGACAAGGCGATCCGCTCGGCCGGCCTCGGCCTCAACCCGATCGTCGACGGCCAGACGCTGCGCCTGCCGATCCCGGATCTGACCGAAGAGCGCCGCAAAGAGCTCGCCAAGCTTGCCAACCAGTACGCCGAAAAGGCCCGCATCGCCGCGCGCAACGTGCGCCGCGACGGCATGGACAGCCTGAAGACCGACGAGAAGAAGGGCGTGTTCGGCGAGGACGAGCGCAAGCGCCACGAGACCGAGGTCCAGAAGATCACCGACGCGACGATCGCCGAGATCGACGCGGCGGCGTCTGCCAAGGAAAAGGAAATCCTGGGCAAGTGATCCGCCCGGGGGGTTCTGGTGCGGCCGAAAGGGCAGGGCGCGGTGGCCGTTAAGCTGGCTTCCGCTTCGGGCGGCGGAAGCCCGCCGCCCCGCCATGTCGCGATCATCATGGACGGCAACGGGCGCTGGGCGAAGAAGCGCCTGCTGCCGCGCGTCGCCGGCCATCGCCAGGGCGTGGAGGCGGTGCGCCGCGTCGCGCGGGCCGCCCGGTCCCTCGGCATCGAGGTGCTGACGCTCTACGCCTTCTCCTCCGAGAACTGGCGCCGCCCGGAAGAGGAAGTCGGCGCGCTGATGGGGCTGCTGCGGCAGTTCCTCGAGCGCGAGCTGGACGAGATCGTCTCCGACGGCGTCAAGCTGCGCGTGATCGGCGGCTGGCGCGAACTCTCGCCCGACCTGGTGGCGATGATCGACGCCGCCATCGCCCGCACCTCGGTCAATACCGGGCCCACGCTCGTGCTGGCGCTCAACTATGGCGCGCAGGCGGAACTGCTCGCGGCCGCGCGGCGGCTGGCCGAGCAGGCGCGCGACGGCACGCTCGATCCGGCCGCGATCGATGAGGCGCGGTTCGAGAGCGAGCTGGAGACGGCAGGCCTGCCGCCGCTCGATCTGATGATCCGCACCTCGGGCGAGCAGCGCCTTTCCAATTTCCTGCTGTGGCAGGCGGCTTATGCCGAACTGCTGTTCGTAGACACGCTGTGGCCCGATTTCGACGAGCGCGCGCTGGCCGATGCGCTGGCGCAGTTCGGGCGGCGCCAGCGGCGCTTCGGGGGCCTGTGAGCAAGAATTCCGATCTTCCGAAACGTGCCGTCGTCGGAGCCGCACTGGTCGGGCTTGCGCTCGCCGCGCTGTGGGCGGGTGGCTGGGGCTTCTGGCTGGTCATCACCGTGGCGGCGGTGCTGATGATCGGCGAATGGGCGCTGCTGGCCCAGGATGAGAGCAAGCGCCGCCTCACCCAATATGTGATGACGGTGCCGCTGGCGATCCTGAGTCCGGCCGCGGCGGGGCCAGGGTTCCTGGCGTTTGGCCTGATCTTCGGCGCTTTCTTCTTCGTCGCGATCGTGACGCGGAACGGCAAGCTGGCGGCGGGGCAGGTCTATGTCGGGCTGCCGGTGCTCGCGCTGCTGCTGCTCCGCGACCATCCGCAGGGGTTCGCTGCAACGCTTTGGGCGATGGCGATCGTCTGGGTGTGCGACAGCGGTGCCTATTTTGCCGGGCGCGCGATTGGCGGGCCCAAGCTTGCGCCCTCGATCAGCCCGAACAAGACCTGGGCCGGGCTGATCGGCGGGCTTATCGCCGCGATCCTGTTCTCCGCCGCCTTCGTCGCAGCGGCACCCGGCGCGGCGATCGGCTGGTGGCTGGTGGCGGTATCGCCGCTCGTCGCCTTCGCCTCGCAGATCGGCGATCTCTACGAGAGCCATCTCAAGCGCGTCGCCGGCGTGAAGGATTCGAGCAATTTGCTGCCGGGCCATGGCGGCATTCTCGATCGGCTCGACGGGCTGGTGTTCGCCGCCCCGGTTGCAGCTTTGTTTTTTGCGATCCATCATCAGGTGGTTGTGGGAGGATACTGGTGGTGAAGCGCGTTACGGTGTTGGGGGCGACCGGTTCGGTCGGCACCTCGACGCTGGATCTGATCGAACGACATCCACACGCCTTCGAAGTCGTGGCGCTGACCGCAAATTGCGATGTCGAGAAGCTCGCCGCGGCAGCGATCCGCACCCGCGCGCGCTGCGCCGTGGTCGCCGACGAGACGTGCCTGCCGGCGCTGCAGGAGCGGTTGGCCGGTAGCGGCGTCGAGGCGATGGGCGGCGCGCATTCGATATGCGACGTGGCGCGGATGGGCGCCGACTGGACGATGGCCGCGATCGTAGGCAGCGCCGGGTTGAAGCCCGTGATGGCCGCGCTGGAAGCCGGCGGCACCGTCGCACTCGCCAACAAGGAATCTCTGGTCTCGGCGGGCGAAGTGATGATGGCGGCGGCCCGTGCGCATGGCGCGACGCTGCTGCCGGTAGATTCTGAGCACAATGCGGTGTTTCAGTGCCTTGATCGCACCGCGCCCAAGGGGGTCCGCCGGATCATCCTCACTGCCAGCGGCGGTCCGTTCCGATCGATGCCCAAGGCGGCGATGCGGGAGATCACTCCAGCACAGGCGGTTGCGCATCCCAACTGGTCGATGGGCGCCAAGATCTCGGTCGATTCGGCAACGATGATGAACAAGGGGCTCGAACTGATCGAGGCCTTCCACCTGTTCCCGGTCGCCGCCGAGCAGCTGGCGGTGCTGGTCCACGCCCAATCGGTCGTCCACTCGATGGTGGAATATGTCGATGGGTCGGTACTGGCCCAGCTCGGCACGCCCGACATGCGCACCCCGATCGCCTATGCGCTGGCCTGGCCGGAGCGGATGGAGACGCCGTGCCCGCCGCTCGACCTCGCTGCCGTCGGCAAGCTCGAGTTCGAAAATCCCGATCTCGATCGCTTCCCGGCGCTCGCGCTGGCGATCGACGTGCTGAAGGCGGGCGGGGCGCGTCCTGCGATCCTCAACGCCGCCAACGAAGTGGCTGTCGCAGCCTTTCTTGCCGGGCGGATCGGATTTCTTGAAATTGCCGCAATCTCTGCCGATACGCTGTCTCGCTATGACCCGGTCGCGCCGGAAACGCTCGACGCCGTGCTGGCGATCGATGCGGAGGCGCGGCTTTATGCGGCTGAGCGAGTGAAGGACTGCGTCGCTTGATCCAATCCCCCGGCATCCTGCTCACCATTCTGGCGTTCGCGCTGGTGATCGGGCCGCTCGTGTTTCTGCACGAGTTGGGACATTATCTGGCAGGCCGCCTCTTCGGGGTGAAGGCCGAGGAATTCTCGATCGGCTTCGGTCGCGAGATTGCCGGCATCACGGATCGTCGTGGCACCCGCTGGAAGTTCAGCCTGTTGCCGCTGGGCGGCTATGTCCGCTTCGCCGGCGACATGAACCCGGCGAGCCAGCCTTCGCCCGAATGGCTGCAGCTGCCGGCGAGCGAGCGCGCCAAGACCTTCCAGGCCAAGCCGCTGTGGCAGCGCGCGATCATCGTCGCCGCCGGGCCGATCATGAACTTCCTGGTCGCGATCGTCATCCTGTCGGCCTTCGCCTTCATGTTCGGCGAGAATCGCACGCCATCGGTGATCGGTACGGTGATCCAGGGCAGCGCCGCCGCAAAGGCAGGCCTGCAGCCCGGCGACCGCATCACCGGCCTGGGCGGCCGCACGGTCGAGACCTATGCCGACATGGTGCAGTTCACCCAGCTCCGGCCGAACGAACCCGTACGCGTTGATTTCGTCCGCGGCGGTGCCGAACGCAGCGTCGACGCCGTGATCGGCACGCGTCTGGAGCGCGATCGCTTCGGCAACGAATTCAAGATCGGCCAGCTCGGCATCGGTGCGGCGGGTTCGACCCAGGTGCCGGTGGGACTGCTCGAAGCGCCGCTGGTCGGCCTGCGGACCACTGCCGACATCGTCCGCATGACGGTGGACGGCCTCGCGCAGATCATCACCGGCCGCCGCTCGGTGGCCGAACTGGGCGGGCCGCTCAAGATTGCCCAGGTTTCGGGCGAACGACTCTCCATGGGACCGATCGAGTTCGCGTTTCTGATCGCGCTCGTTTCCATTAATCTGGGATTCATCAACCTGTTGCCAGTTCCGGTACTGGATGGTGGTCATCTCCTGTTCTACGCCGTCGAGGCGGTCCGCCGGCGCCCGGTGGAGCCGCAGGTGATGGAATGGGCGTTTCGGGGCGGCATGCTCGCGATCCTCGCGCTGATGCTGTTCGTGACGCTCAACGATCTGGGCGCTTTCGGTGTGTGGAGACATCTGGCCGGCTTGATCGGTTGAGGGGGTTCGTGCAGGGCGGCAATGTGCCGCGCGCGTTCCGGCAATATTTGGATTCCGACTGGGGTGGGATGGTGACTGCGATCAAGGCAAGCAATTTGGGCGCGCGGGCGACGGCTACGCTATTGGCAGGGACGATCCTGTCGGGCGTGGTAGCGCCGGCAGCGGCGCAGACCGCGGCAAAGCCCGCGGCGGCCCCGGCCGCCCAAGCCCAGGCGACGCCCGCCCCGGTAGCCCCGGCGGTGGTGCGCACGATCAAGTCGCTGCGGGTGGAAGGCTCGCAGCGCATCGAGCCGGAGACGGTGCTCAGCTACACGCGTCTGCGCGTGGGGGACAGCTATACGGCGGAGACCGTCGACCAGGCGATCAAGGACTTGCTCGCCTCCGAACTGCTCGCAAATGTCGAGATCAGTGGCCTGGACGATGGCAATCTGATCATCCGCATCCGCGAGAACCCGGTGATCAATCGCGTCGTCTTCGAAGGCAACAAGCGGCTGAAGCAGGACAAGATCGACAAGGAGATCAAGCTCAAGCCGCGCCAGATCTTCACGCGCACCGCGGTGCGTGCGGACATCGCCCGCATCGTCGAGCTGTATCGCCGCCAGGGCCGCTTCGCCGCGCGCATCGAGCCGAAGATGGTCAGCCTCGACCAGAACCGCGTCGACGTGATCTTCGAGATCCACGAGGGCGCGAAGTCCAAGGTCCGCCAGATCAACATCATCGGCAACGAGGTGTTTTCGGACAAGAAGCTGCGCGCGCAGATGGCGACCAAGGTCGCCAGCTTCTCGCACTTCCTCAGCTCGAACACGTCGTACGATCAGGATCGCCTGGCCTATGACCAGCAGAAGCTGCGCCAATATTATCTGACCGAAGGCTATGCCGACTTCCGCGTGATCTCGGCGGTGGCCGAGCTGACCCCGGACAAGAAGGACTTCATCATCACCTACGTGGTGGAGGAAGGCCCTCGCTACAAGTTCGGTCCGGTCACGGTCGATAGCGCGATCCGCGACTTCGACGACAAGAAGCTCGCCGCGGCGCTGCCGATCAAGGAAGGCCAATGGTATAACGCCAAGGCCGTCGAGGACACGGTCGAGCAGCTGAGCGAGACCGCCGGCCTGTTCGGCTATGCCTTTGCGGATGTTCGCCCCGACTTCCAGCGCAACAAGGATGCGCTGACGATGTCGATGAACTTCCACATCGGCGAGGCGAACCGCACCTATATCGAGCGCGTCGAGATCACCGGCAACCGCCAGACCCAGGATAAGGTGATCCGCCGCGAAATGCGCGTGGCCGAGGGCGATGCCTTCAACACCTTCCTGGTCAAGCGCTCGCAGGATCGCATCAACAGCCTGGGCTATTTCCAGGACAAGTTCGAGATCGAGCGCAAGGAAGGCTCCGCGCCCGATCGCATCGTGCTCGGCGCGAACGTGGAAGAGAAGCCGAACGGCGAACTGACGCTGTCGGCCGGCTATTCCAGCCTCGAGCGGTTCATCATCCAGGCCTCGATCCGCCAGCGCAACTTCCGCGGCATGGGCCAGACGGCGAGCATCTCGGCCGATTATTCGGCCTATTCGAAGTCGGTGGAACTCGGTTTCACCGAGCCCTATCTGTTCGACAGCAACGTCGCGCTGGGCGCGACGGTCTTCCGTCGCGACTACAACTCGTTCAACTATCTCGGCACTAGCCGCAACACCACCTATCGCCAGGTGTCGACCGGCTTCCAGCTGGTCGCCGGGTTGCCGCTCACCGAATATTGGACGCTGTCCGGCCGCTACTACCTGGCGAAGGACAACGTGACGCTGGACCAGGCGACCTTCTACACCAACGGCCAGTGCGATCCGTTCAAGGCCGGCCGTTATTATTGCGAAGCGGTGGGCAACCGCCTGACCTCGCTGGTCGGCGCATCGTTGATTTATGACAGCCTCAACAGTCGCCTGCGGCCGACGCGCGGCCAGCGCGTCTCGCTGGGCGTCGACGTCGCGGGCCTGGGCGGTGACGTCCATTATGTCCGCGGCAAGATCGATGGCGCGAAATATTGGGGCCTCGGCAGCGGCTTCGTCTTCTCGCTCACCGGCGAAGGCGGCGTGATCAAGAGCCTCGACGGTACCGAGGTGCGCATCACCGATCGCTTCTATCTGGGCGAACCGCAGTTCCGCGGCTTCGACATTCGCGGCGTCGGCCCGCGCGTGCAGCGCTATCAGTATAGCGGCACGCCGACCAACGATCCGACTACGAACACGCAGGCGCTGGTCACCGCCAGCGACCAGGTCGTCGACGACGCGCTGGGCGGCAAGGCCTATTACATGACCAAGGCCGAGCTCGAACTGCCGCTCGGTTCGGGTGCTGCAGAGCTGGGGCTGCGGCCGTCGATCTATGTGATGGCGGGCTCGCTCTTCTCGATCCGCCGGCCGTCGACCAACAGCTATTTCACCCAGGCGACGGATTCGACCGGCAAGCTGCTGTACAACAAGGACGGCTCGCCGACCTACTTCCCGCTCGAGACCCCGCTGTTCGATTCCGGCGGGAACGCGCTCTACACGGTCAACAGCGGTGCCAACCTCGGACTGACCACGACTTGCACCGTCGGCTATGCGGCGGCGGCTGGCAGCCCGTGCGTGGGGACCTCGGTCAACACGCGCACGGTCAACTCCACGGCGCCGTTCTACGAAGTCTATCGCGGCAGCACCGCGTCGCCGCGCATTTCGGTGGGCGTCGGCGTCAACTGGAATTCGCCCTTCGGCCCGCTGCGTATTGACCTTGCCAAGGCGATCGTCAGCCAGCCCGGCGACGACAAGAAACTCATCACTTTCAACGTAGGGACTCAGTTCTAATGACGAAGAACCGTGTATTCGCGGCGGCGCTCGCCGCCTCCGCGGCGATGGCCGTCGCCGCGCCGGCCTCGGCGCAGGTCAACGGCATCGCCACCGTCAACACAGTCGAGGCGATCACCCGCGCCAAGGCGTTCACCACTGCGGAAACCCAGCTGGACACCACCTACAAGCCGGTGCGTGACCAGATTCAGGCCCGCCAGGCCAAGTTCCAGGCCGATGCCCGCACGCTGATCAGCACGATCGACACCAACAAGGACGGTCAGGTTTCGGAAGCCGAAGAGCAGGCCGCGGCCGCGCGCAAGGATCCGAACTACACCCAGCTCATGACCCTGCAGAACCAGGCGAACGAGGAAATCCAGAAGCTGCAGATGCCGTCGATCCTGGCGGAGCTGTTCGCGTTCGAGAAGGTGCTGGCGCTGTACGACGCGGCGCAGATGTCGGTCGTCAACGCCCGCAAGGTCAGCGTGATCCTGCAGCCGGAAGCGATCGTCTACGCACCCGACGCCGCCGACATCACCGACGCCGTCGTCGCCGAGCTGGACAAGACGCCGACGGTCTCGATCACGCCGCCGGCCAACTGGCAGCCGCAGCAGCGCACCGTGCAGTTCCAGCAGCAGGTCAACGAGCTGAAGCGTCGCGCCTATCAGCTCGCCGCTGCCCGCGCACAGCAGCAGCAGCAGCAGGGTGCAGCCGCGGCACCGGGTGCAGCCCGTCCGGCCGCCGCGCCCGCGACCAAGCCGGCCAAGCCCGAACCGCGGTGAGTGGGGAAGAGCAGGGGGGCAGCAACATCGGTCCGCTCGATATCGGGCGGGTGATGGCAGCGCTGCCCCACCGCTTTCCGATGCTGCTGGTCGACCGGGTGGAGGAGTTGATCCTCCACAAGTCGATCGTGGCGGTGAAGGCGGTGACGATCAACGAGTCGTTCTTCCAGGGCCATTTCCCCGGTCGGCCGATCATGCCGGGCGTGCTCACCGTCGAGGCGCTCGCCCAGGCGGCAGGCGTGCTGGCAGTGGAGTCGCTCGAGCTCGCCGGTTCCGGCAAGCTCGTCTACTTCATGGCGATCGACAACGTGAAGTTCCGCAAGCCGGTGGAGCCGGGCGTGCTGCTCAAGCTCCATGTCGAGTTCGTGCAGAAGCGCTCGCGAGTCTGCAAGTTCGCGGGCAAGGCGCTGATCGACGGCGAACTGGCGGCCGAATGCGAATTCACCGCGATGATCGCCGATCCGCCCAGCGCGTGATCGGGACCAGGGCCGGACCATGGACGCACTGACCTGGTTCGGCCTGTTTGCGGTGACGGCGATGCTGGTCACCTATGCGCTGGAGGCGCGCTCGACCTGGTGGGTGCTCGGCTTTGCCGGCGCCTGTCTGCTCGGATCGGCCTATGGCTTCCTGCAGGGAGCCTGGCCGTTCGGGTTGGTCGAGGCGATCTGGTCGCTCGTCGCGCTCCGCCGCTGGTGGGGCATGCGGCAATGAGGTTGCGTTGGCGCCTGGGCTCTGCTAGGCGCGCGCGTCCGCTGCCGGTCGGAAACCGGCGGCTTTTTCCAAGGAATTCGATGTGAAGCAGAACACCCACCCCGATTACCACATGATCAAGGTGCAGATGACCGACGGCACCGTGTACGAGACGCGCTCCACCTGGGGCAAGGAAGGCGATCTCATGCAGCTTGAGATCGATCCGCTCGCGCACCCGGCCTGGACCGGCGGTCGCGGTCAGCTGCTCGACCAGGGTGGCCAGGTCGCGCGCTTCAACAAGCGCTTCGGCGGCCTCACGCTCGGCAAGAAGTAAGGCGCTCGCGCCGGGCGGTGATCGTTCGGTAAGACGCAAAAGGCTCCCACGCACACGGTGCGTCGGGAGCCTTTTTATTTGGTCTCGCCTTGAAGCGCTCCCGCTGCCCTTATTGAATGAGACGAACCATAGGAGGATTGAGGCCGCGGAGGACTGCCGGCATGACGATGGTCAACGCCACGAAAAGGATCAGCAGGAATATCCCGATATATGCCAAGGCAGCAAACAACGGGATCTGCAAGACGCAGATGCCAATACCGGTTGGAACACTAGTTCTGCGGATGTGGCGAAATACGATCCAGGACAACAGTGCGGCGCCAAAAACCATCAATACGATGCCGTTTAGTGGGTCGCCACCTCGTGTATGGGTCGATAGAAGCCACGAATAGCCAATTGACAGCAGAAAATAGCTGCCCACGAAAGCGCTGAATGCAAATAAGGTAAAAGGGCGATACTCGAATCGTTCAACTACCTTATTTTGAACGTACGCAACAAAAAAGAACAGACCCACGACTAACCCGATGATCGCGGCAATGGTCAAAACGAACATAACGTCCCCCGTTTTAGGCGAGGTCCATATGATCTGGGTAAAACCAACGTCGACTGAACGGCTTTGGTTAACGTTCATGGGTTAGGAAGCGCTATCCCTTGAGAACGCTCCCTAGACGAGTCGCCTGTGGGGGGCGGTGTTATCATCGCGCGCTTGGATCGAACGCCGCCGTACGGAAATTGACGCGTGACCTCTTGCGCGGCGCGCTCTCGCACCACGTTCTGCTCTGGCGGAGAGAGTGGGATTCGAACCCACGGTGAGCTTGCACCCACGGCGGTTTTCAAGACCGCTGCCTTAAACCACTCGGCCATCTCTCCGCGCGGCGACAGCGCCTAGTCGTAGTTCGCCCGCGGATCAATCCATCCCGCGCAACCTGGCTTTCGCAAGCCTGTCAAAATCGAGTCGGCCGGGCTCAAGCGATAAAGATCGTAAACAGGAAGGTCGTCTCTGTTCCGCCGCGGGACACGGTCCCCCTTCGGGACCAACGGCTTGTTGAAGCAACCGCGGCGATGGCTAGTTCAGAAGGGGCTTACAGCAATCGTTTCGACACCAGCGGAAACAGAGGGTTCATGATCAACAAGCTTCTCCCGGCACTCGGCGCCATCGCCGCCGTCGTCTCCTTCTCGGGCGCCGCGCAGGCCGCCCCGGTGATCACCACCACCACCCACTACACCGGCGCGAACATGAACATCGCCCCGGCCAGCGACGGCACCTACTCGGCCGACTTCGGCAAGTCGGGCATCAAGGCGGGCAACTTCGAGCACATCTACAGCTTCACCCTGCCGGCCTATCTGACGGGCAGCGCCTCGATCAACACCAGCGCGGTGAAGCTCAAGGCAGCCAACGACCTCGACCTGCTCTCGGTCACGTTCAACGGCGTCGCGCTCACCGGCACCTATGGCGGCCTGAACGAAGCGGTGTTCGCCAACGACGTGCCGATCATCGCCGGCAAGGAAAACACCATCGTGATCAAGGGCCTGTCGCGCGGCAACGGCTCGTACGGCGCCCAGGCGACCTTCGCCCCGGTTCCCGAGCCCGCCAGCTGGGCGATGATGATCGGCGGCTTCGCGTTCGTCGGCGGTGCGCTGCGTCGTCGCAACACCACGCGCGTCGCGTTCGCCTGAACCACGCCTGCCGCACCCCTAGGGTGCGCTGGATCCAAGAGCACCGGTCGCGCCCTGCGCGGCCGGTGTTTTTCTTTTGGTCGCCGCCGGACGCGGTTTTCGTCGTATCGGAAGGGCGCGCGGGCTTTCTGTGCGCGCGCGGCTGTGCAACAGCCGGGCCATGTCGCGTATCCGCTCGTATCTTGCCGGGATTGCCGGTTTCGCCATTGCCCTTGCCATGCCGATCCGCCCAGCGATGGCGCAGGATGAGGCGGGCTTTCAAAGCTACCTTCAGACGCTCGCTGCGCAAGCCGCCGCCGCCGGGGTAAGCCGCCGCGCGATCGATGCGGTGATCCCGACGCTCACCTACAATGCCCGCGTGGTCGAACTCGATCGCCAGCAGCCGGAGAGCAGCCCGAACGCGCCGGTGCCCGCCTTCGCGCCCTATCGCGCCCGCCATGTCGATGCCGATCGCATCACCCGCGGCCGCGCCGCCTATCTGCGCGCCCGCGGCCGGCTCTCCGCGATCGAGCGCGAGACCGGCGTCCCCGAATCGATCATGGTCGCGATCTGGGGGCACGAAACTAATTACGGCCGCGTGATGGGCGGGTTCGATCTGCCGCGCGCGCTGGCCAGCCTTGCCTATGAGGGTCGCCGTCGCGCGCTGTTCGCCGACGAGTTCATCGCCACCCTCAAGATGATCGATCGCGGCGTGCCCCGCGACAAGCTGGTCGGCAGCTGGGCGGGCGCGTTCGGCGGTCCGCAATTCCTGCCCAGCGTCTATCTGCGCCTCGCCCGAGACGGCGATGGCGACGGGGCGGCGGATATCTGGAACAGCGATGCCGACACGCTCGCCTCGATCGGCAATTACTTCGTCAATGCCGGATGGCGCGCGGGCGTGCCCTGGGGCTTCGCCGTCTCGGTGCCGACATCGCTCGATCGCCGCCTGATCGCCAACCGGACCACCAGCCCGCGCTGTCCGCGCGTCCATGGCCGCCAGAGCCAGTGGAAGACGATGTCCGAATGGCGGGCACTGGGCGTGGTCCCGCAGGACCGCGCCTGGCCGGGCGACGATGTGCTGGCGACGCTGCTCGAACCCGACGGGAAGGGCGCTACCGCCTATCTGCTCACCGGCAATTACCGGGTGATCCTGGATTACAATTGCTCGAATTTTTACGCTTTGTCGGTAGGCCTGCTGGCCGATGCAGTGGAACGCTAGACCGATCACGCTTGCCCTTGCGCTGTTTGCAGCGACGAGCGCCCATGCCCAGGATGCAGACCCGACCGTTTCCGCGAACGGGCCGCACGGCACGTCGCAGCTCGCGCCCGACGATCGGCGGTACGACGCGGTCGGCTATGCCGCCGTTCGGCCGCTCGGCGCCGTTGCCCTGGCGGTGAGCCCGGCGCTGCCGGTCGAAAGCTATGCCGAAGTGACGGCGCTCGATAGCGGTCGGACAATCCTCGTCCGCATCACGGAAGCGTCCGAGGTTCCAGGTGCGATCGCAGCGCTCTCCGAAGGTGCGGCCGGCCAGCTCGGCGTTCCCGCCGATCGGCTGGTGGCGGTGCGCATCCGAGCCGTGCGCCCCTCTACCGAGGACCAGGCAGCGCTGCGGAGCGCCGGTGCCGCGCAGCCGCGCATCGATTCGCCGCCCGCGCTGCTGCGTGCTCTGCGACTGCAACTCCCGCCGCAGCCCGATACGAGCGCGCCGCTTCCGCCGCCACCTCCCGCGCAGCCGGACCCGATCGCCGACGTCATCCCGCATCCCGTCGAGAACGTCGCAATCCCGGCGAAACCCCGTCCGGCCCCGAAGGGCGCTGTCCCCAAGCCGGCCCAGGGCCGCTATCTGGTGCAAGTGGCCGCACTTTCTTCGCTCCAGCGCGCGCAGGCGCTTGCCCAAAAGCTACAGGGCTTCGTAAAGGCAGGGGGCGGGCTCTATCGTGTCCAGCTCGGCCCCTTCGCGACGGAGGCGGCGGCGGAGCGGGCGCGGGCAGAGGCCGTTCGGGCCGGGTTCGGAGATGCGCGCCGCACCACGGTCCGATAGGGGTAACCTTTACGCGTTCTGGACCGATCATCATGAAGAAGCTCGCCGCCGCCTCGTTCCTGGCGCTCGCCATCGCCGCTCCGCTGCAGGCCGCCGGCCCGGATTTCCCGACGCCCGCGCCGATCGCGTACATGGAGGACATGTCCTCCGGCGCGATCCTGTTCGCCAAGGATGCCGATCGCCGCATGCCGCCGGCCTCGATGGCGAAGATGATGACGGTCTATGTCGCGTTCGACCTGATCAAGAAGGGCGAGCTCAAGCTCGACCAGAAGATCGAGGTCCGCCCCGAGACCTGGAAGAAGTGGCACTCGCAGGGCTCGACCATGTTCCTCGGCGTCGGCGAGCAGCCGACCGTCGCGGACCTGCTCAAGGGCATCGTGACGCTCTCGGGGAACGACGCCTGCGTCGTGCTGGCGGAAGGCATCGCCGGCACCGAGGAGGGCTTCGTCAACCTGATGAACGATCGGGCCAAGAAGATCGGCCTGACGAACAGCCATTTCGGTACGTCGAACGGCTGGCCCGATGAAGGCCGCACCTATGTGACCGCGCGCGACCTGGCGCATCTCGCCGCTGCGACGATCCGCGACTTCCCCGATCTCTACAAGTCCTTCTACTCGCTGCCGAGCTTCACCTGGGGCAAGACTCTCGGTGCGGGCGCCGCGATCGAGCAGGGCAACCGCGATCCCCTGCTCGGCAAGGTCCCGGGTGCCGACGGCCTCAAGACCGGCCACACCGAAGAGGCGGGCTACGGCTTCACCGGCTCGGCCGAGCAGAATGGCCGCCGTCTCGTGATGGTGCTCGCCGGGGTCAACAGCTACAGCGCCCGCGCCGACGAATCCGTTCGCTTCATGCGCTGGGGCTTCGCCGCCTGGAGCACCAAACCGGTGGTCAAGAAGGACCGCACCGTCGGCACCGTCGACGTGCAGGGCGGCACCGCCAACAAGGTGGCGGTCGTGGCACCCCGCGACCTCAACATCACGCTGCCTTCGGGGCTTAGCCCGAAACTTGCCGGCAAGATCGTCTATCAGGGGCCGGTGAAGGCCGGCTTCAAGAAGGGCGACCATATCGCCGACCTGATCATCGAAGGCGAAGGCATGCCCCAGCAGGTGCTGCCGCTGGTCGCCGCCGAGGATGTCGGCCAGGCCGGGTTCTTCGGCCGCGCCTGGGCGGGGCTGATGTCGCTGCTCCACCTGGCCTGATCGCCTTGGCCGACGCCCTGATCGGCAACAGCCACGCCCGCGACGCGCTCGCCGCCGCCATGGCGAGCGGCGCGTTGCACCATGCCTGGCTGATCGCCGGGCCGGAAGGCGTGGGGAAGGGGGGCTTCGCCCGCATCGCGGCTGCGCGTATGCTGGCCGAGGCCGCCGAGCCCGACCGGCTTATGCCGGGCTGGGACGTGCCGGCGACGACCCGCACCGCCAGCCTGATGGCCGCGGGCAGCCATCCGGACCTCAAGATCCTCGCCCGGCTGCCCAAGGACGCGGACAAGCCCGACGAGGCGCTCGCCCGTTCGATCACGATCGCGCAGGTGCGCAGCCTCCAGCCGCTGTTCGCGACCAAACCCTCGCTCAGCCCGCGCCGGGTGGTGATCATCGACGCGATCGACGATCTCGAGCGCGGCGGCGCCAACGCGCTGCTCAAGAACCTCGAGGAGCCGCCGGCGGGGACGATCTTCCTGCTGGTGAGCCACGCGCCGGGCCGGCTGCTGCCGACGATCCGCTCGCGCTGCCGGCTGCTCCGCTTCGAGCCGCTGTCTGACGCCGAGACGACGACGGTGCTTCGCCGCCAGATCCCCGAGGCGAGCGAGATCGAGATCGCCGCGCTGGTCGAGGCCGTCGAAGGCTCGCCGGGCCGCGCGCTGCGCTTCGCCGGGCTCGACCTGTCGGCACTGGAAGCGGACATGGCGCAGCTCGCCGGCTATGGCGACCCGGACAACGCCCTGCGCACGCGGCTCGGCCGCCAGCTCGGCGCCAAGGCCGCGCAGCCGCGCTATGAAGCCTTTCTGGAGCGCACGCCCAGCTTCATTGCCGCACGCGCCAAGCGGCTGGAGGGCGAGGCGCTGCGCACGGCGCTGGATGCCTATGGTGCCGCCCGCGAGCTTGCCGGCGCGGCACTCGGCCTGTCGCTCGACGCTACCGCCACCGTGTTCGAGATGAGCGGGATCCTGGCCCGGCTCGCCCGGCGCTAAGGGTACAGGTTGCCCGTTGCTGCGCCGCATCCTAAAGCGGCGGGCATGGCTGACCCCTTCTACATCACCACCGCGATCCACTATCCCAACGGCAAGCCGCATATCGGCCATGCCTATGAGATGATCGCCGCCGACGCGATCGCGCGCTTCCAGCGCCAGCAGGGTCGCGACGTGTTCTTTCAGACCGGCACCGACGAGCATGGCCTCAAGATGGTGCAGACGGCCCGCGCGCGCGACATGACTGCGCGCGAGCTCGCCGACGAAATGTCGAACCATTTCCGCGTGATGGCGGAGAAGCTCGATATTTCGTGCGATCGTTTCATCCGCACTTCCGAGGCTGATCACTACCGCGCCAGCCAGGCGATCTGGGAGAAGATGGCGGCCAAGGGCGACCTGTATCTCGATCGCTACGAGGGCTGGTATTCGGTCCGCGACGAGGCTTTCTACGAGGAGAAGGAGCTGGTCGACGGGGAAGGGGGCCAGAAGCTCTCGCCCCAGGGCACCCCGGTGGAATGGACCAAGGAGGAGACCTGGTTCTTCCGCCTTTCCAAGTACCAGCAGCCGCTGCTCGACTTCTATGCCGCCAACCCCGACTTCATCCGCCCGGAATCGCGTCGCAACGAAGTGCTGCGCTTCGTCGAGGGTGGGCTGGTCGACCTCTCGGTCAGCCGCACCAGCTTCGACTGGGGCGTGCCGGTGCCGGGTTCGCCCGGGCACGTCATGTACGTCTGGGTCGACGCACTGACCAACTATCTGACCGGCGCCGGTTTCCCCGAAGATGCCGAGCGGCTGGCGCGCTACTGGCCGGCCGATCTGCACCTGATCGGCAAGGATATCGTCCGCTTCCACACCGTCTATTGGCCGGCCTTCCTGATGTCCGCCGACATTGCGCTGCCCAAGCAGGTGTTCGGCCACGGCTTCCTGCTCAACCGCGGCGAGAAGATGTCGAAGTCGGTCGGCAATGTCGTCGATCCGATGGAACTGGCCGAAACCTACGGCGTCGATGCGCTGCGCTACTTCCTGCTGCGTGACGTCAGCTTCGGCCAGGACGGCACGTTCAGCGACGAGGCGATCGTCACCCGCGCCAACGCCGATCTCTCGAACAGCTTCGGCAATCTGGCGCAGCGCACGCTGAGCTTCATCGCCAAGAATTGCGAGGGCACGGTGCAGGCCGGCCGGGCCGAGGATGTCGATGCGGTGTTGCTCACCGAGGTCGACACCGCCTGCGCCGCCTTCACCCGCGCGTTCCAGGATCTGGCGCTCAGCCAAGGCGTCGAGGCGTGGATGACCGGCGTGTTCGCCTGCAACCAGTATATCGACGCGCAGGCCCCCTGGACGCTCCGCAAGACCGATCCCGAGCGGATGCATGCGGTGCTCGGCACGCTGCTCAAGGCGATCCGTCGCCTCGGCGTGACGATCGAGCCCGTGGTGCCGACCTCGGCGGCCAAGCTGCTCAGCCAGCTCGGGCCCGAGGGTGATGCGGACTTCAAGATCGCGGCCCCGACCCCCATCTTCCCGCGACTTGAACTGCAAAGCTCCGAGGACGCATGAAGCTCGCCGACAGCCATTGCCACTTGATCTACAAGGGTCTCGGCGAGCAGCAGCCGGAGGTGCTGGCCCGCGCCCGCGACGCCGGCGTGGTGGCGATGCTCAACATCTCGACGCGCGAAAATGAATGGGACCAGGTGATCGCCGTCGCCGAGCGCGAGGCGGATGTCTGGGCGAGCGTCGGCATCCACCCGCACGAGGCGGACACGCACCCCCATGTCGACACCGCCAAGTTGGTCGAGCGCGCGCAGCACCCGCGCGTGGTCGGCATCGGCGAGAGCGGGCTGGATTACTTCTACGACCATAGCGACCGCGATCGCCAGCGCGCGAGCTTCCGCGCGCACGTGGCGGCGTCGCGCGAAACCCAGCTGCCGATCATCGTCCATACCCGCGACGCCGAGGAGGACACCGCCGAGATCCTGCGCGAGGAAATGGGGAAGGGGGCCTTCCCCGGCGTGATCCATTGTTTCACCGCCAGCCGCGCCTTTGGCGAGATCGCATTGGAACTCGGCTTCTACATATCGATTTCGGGTATCGTGACGTTCAAGAACGCCAAGGACCTGCAGGAAACCGCCGCCGCGCTGCCGCTGGACCGGCTGCTGATCGAAACCGACGCGCCCTTCCTCGCGCCGGTGCCGCATCGGGGCAAGACCGGCGAACCGGCCTTCGTGGCGGACACGTGCAGGTTCCTGGCGCAGCTTCGCGGCGAAGATCCCGAGATGCTGGCCCAGGCGACCCGCGCCAACTTCCACACGCTCTTCGCCAAGACGCTGGCGTGACCGGGCAGGGGACCTGCCCTTCGTGCTGAGCATCCGCATCCTCGGCTCGGGTACGTCCTCGGGCGTGCCCCGCATCGGTCCCGACTGGGGCGCCTGCGATCCGAACGAGCCGCGCAACCGGCGGACGCGCTCCTCGATGCTGGTCCGTAGCGCGACGACGACGCTGCTGATCGACACCAGCCCGGACATGCGCGAGCAGCTGATTGCGGCGCGGGTCTCAGATGTCGACGCGGTCCTGTGGACCCACGACCACGCCGATCACTGCCACGGCATGGACGATCTGCGCCAGGTGATGCACGCCCGCGGCGGCACGCCAGTGCGCGGGCTGGCGCGGTCGTTCGCCTTCGAACAATTACAAAGCAAGTTCCACTATATATTTGAAGGGCGTGGGAAATTTTACCCGCCGGTCGTCGCTCTGGAGGCGATGCCGGACAGTTTCACGATCGGCGATATCGCGGTCCGTGTCGTCGACCAGCCCCATGGCGGGATCACTTCGGCGGGCATGCGTTTCGAAAGCGGTGGCAAGATCATCGGCCATGCCACGGATTTCCATGAGCTTACCGCGGAGATGCGGGCGCTCTACACCGGCCTTGACGTGTGGGTGGTCGACGCCCTGCGCCGCGCGCCGCACCCGACGCATCCGCATCTGAGCGAAGTGCTCGGCTGGATCGAGGAACTGCGCCCGATGCGTTCAGCGCTGGTCCACATGGACCATAGCATGGATTATGCGACGCTCGCCGCCGAGCTGCCC
The DNA here is from genome assembly GCF_052045505.1 of Sphingomonas sp. 22176. Taxonomy (NCBI): domain Bacteria; kingdom Pseudomonadati; phylum Pseudomonadota; class Alphaproteobacteria; order Sphingomonadales; family Sphingomonadaceae; genus Sphingomonas; species Sphingomonas sp. 22176. The sequence continues at coordinate 430,255 of NZ_JBQEPL010000003.1, forward strand.
GCCGGCGTCGAGCCGGGGTATGACGGGCTGGAGTTGCACGCGTGAACGGGTCGGACGGCGTCAACATGGTCTGGCTGATCGGCGCGCTGGTGCTGGTGGTCAGCGCGTTGTCGGCGCGGCGGATCGGTTTTGGGCTGCTGCTGCGGACGCTGCTCGGCTGGGCGGCGATCGTGCTGCTGGTGCTGTTCGCGGTCGGCCATCGCTACGAACTGGCTGCGGCGTGGACATCGCTGAGCGCGAAGCTCGGCCTCGAGGATCAGCGCGTCGAAGGCGATACCGTCCGCATCCGGATGAGCCCCGACGGCCATTTCTGGGCGCGCGTGGCGCTCAACGGCGTCGAGCGGCGCATGCTGATCGACAGTGGCGCCACGGTCACGGCGATTTCCGAGCGGACCGCCAAGGAAGCCCACATCCATACGTCCGAAGGTCTGCCGGCGATCATCGAAACCGCAAACGGCAGCGTGGCGGCGCGTCGGGCACGGATTGCGGCGCTGTCACTCGGACCGCTGAAGATGCGCGACCTCGGCGTGGTGGTCTCGCAGAATTTCGGCGAGCTCGACGTGCTCGGCATGAACTTCCTGTCGCGACTGCACAGCTGGCGCGTGGAGGGCAATGTGCTTGTGCTGGAGCCCAAAGCGCCCAAGGGAACGGAGTAGCGGCAGGCTACGCCGATCCTGCGAACAGCAACGTGAGTTTACATAATATATATTATCGACCTCAACCTAGGCAATCGGCTGTAAGCGCAACGTACAAATGTCACTCTTCCGCCAGATAGAGATGTCACAATCTTTGGTCGGCACCTTCCGAGTGGCATGCCGCCCGAGCAATTTGGGGGCACGCTGATGACGGTGGTCGCGATGAGCCGGAGCGAGTTGTCACGGTACGAAACGCTGCAGCGGGTCGAGCGCGGCGAGATTACCGCAAGCGAGGCCGGCGATCTGCTCAGGCTATGCCGGCGCCAGGTCTATCGGCTGCTCGACCGGTTCCGCGCTGACGGCGCCGCTGGCCTGATATCCCGGAAGCGCGGTCGGCCGAGCAACCGCCGGTTGAGCGAAACCTACCGGGAGCAGATTCTCGGCATCGTCCGCGAGCGCTATGCCGATTTCGGCCCGACGCTGGCGGCCGAGTATCTGGCCGAGCGCCACGGCATCACGATTTCGCATGAGACGCTGCGGCAACTGATGATGGGCGCGGGCCTCTGGAAGGCCAAGGCAGCCAAGCGCTCCAGGCTCCACCAGACCCGCAACCGGCGCGAGCGCCGCGGCGAGCTCGTCCAGGTCGACGGCTCGGACCATGACTGGTTCGAGGGCCGCGGCCCGCGCTGCAGCCTGCTGGTCTACATCGACGACGCCACCAGCGAGCTGATGCATCTCGAGATGGCGGAGTCCGAGACCGCCCTCTCCTACATGCAGGCCACCCGGACGTATCTGGAGCGGCACGGCAAGCCGATCGTCTTCTATTCGGACAAGCACTGTGTGTTCCGCAACAACCGCGCCTCGGCGGACGGCGACGGGATGACGCATCTCGGCCGCGCCCTCGACGTGCTCGATATCGAGATCATCTGCGCCAACTCGCCGCAGGCCAAGGGCCGGGTCGAGCGCGCCAACAGCACGCTGCAGGACAGGCTGGTCAAGGCGATGCGGCTCGAGGGCATCTCCAGCATCGCGGAAGCCAATCGCTTCCTCCCCTCCTACCTCGCCCAGCACAATGCCCGCTTTGCCTGTGTGCCGGCGGATCCGCAGGACGCGCATCGCCCGCTGGCTGCGCACGAGAATGTCGAGGCGGAGCTGGTCTGGCGCGTCGAGCGCTCGGTCACCGGCGCCCTGGCGCTGCACTACAACAAGGCGATGTTCATCCTGGAGCCGACGCCACTCGCGCGGACGCTGGCCCGCAAGCGCGTCCATGTCTGCGAGTTTCCCGACGGCCGCATCGAGGTGCGGCACGGCGAGGTCGTCTTGCCCTACCGGGTTTACGACAAGATGCAGCGGGTCAACCAGGCCGAGATCGTCGAGAACAAGCGTCTCGGCGCAGCGCTGGCCATGGCGCAGGCGCTGCAGGCGGCGAGGCCGCACCACCGCAAACGGAACAACAGCGAGCCGGTGCGCAGTTCGCAATCGGTGGGCGTGTTCGCGGCCCCTACCCCTGCGGAACCGAAGATCGACCGCAGGACGCTATGCACGCCGAAGCTCAAGCGCATTCCGCCTGACGCCACTCCAGCCGCGTCAAACAATGTCGCCCCGGCAGCTGATGAGAGGCTGATTTTCAACTCGGGTCTTGGCACGAACGTAGCTCAGCTTCCCTTTGTATGGCCAGATGCGGAGGCATATTGTCGCATCTCGTCGAGCAACGCGCGGCACGCTGCATCTTCTGTCAAGAATCTAGTGAGGCCAGTCTCCAGTCCACGCTCAGCATAGAATGTTTCCCAAACTCCTTGTCTCTCTCGGATTACGAAGCATTCCGATGGCACAGATGATGTGTGAGACAGCATGTCTAGTGGCATGCCTTCCGCCTTCATTTGTTCGAATAGTTCGTCTTTCGTCATAATTTCGCGCCTATCAGCGAAAGCGCCAGCTTTCCAGGTCATGACGCTAAGCCGGCTTGGCTGCCAAGCCAATCAAGGATTCGCCTGAAGGGCTCGAGAACATTAACTGTTGCGCGGAGCCGGTGTGACCGGGCCCGCTGCCTGCGCAGCGGGTCCGGGGGCAGGAGCCGGGAGTGTGGGGCATCAGCGGGGGCAGCGCTGCGCTATGAGGAGGGCTCCACGCAGCCCGGGGATGCCACAACGCAGAGACAACGATTTCAGGCGTCGTTACAGGAAGTTCAAAAGCGCTGAGCTCTGCCAGGGCAGGATCCGCGACCCGAAAGCAGGAACTGGGCACGAGCGCCACCAGGTCCGACCGCCGAGCGACCGTGAGGGCATCGGAGAAGCCCGGCACGACCACCATGGTTTCACGACCAAGGCCGATTGCCGCGAGCGCTGCATCTACCGGCCCTGTGAAGGTGCCCCGACGAGAGGCCACCACGTGGCGGCAAGCTGCGTAGCGCTCCGCGCTGATCGCGTCCGCTAGCAGAGGGTGCCCGGTTCGCGCCGCCCCTACGAAACGATCGCGAAAAAGAAGGCGCATGCGTAGCTCGGGCCCTGAGGGTTCAGCGACGCCGATCTCCATATCGACCTCGCCGTCGCGGAGCGGCCCTGCGTCCTTGGCGGGCTTGGGCGCAAAACGCAGGCGGACCCGCGGTGCCCTCGATGCAATGGCGTTCACCACGGGAGCGGCAAACGCTTCGACGAAACCCTCGCCGGCACGAATGGTGAAGGTGCGGTCTATCACCATCGCATCGATTTCGCCGGGGACGGGTTCAAGCACTGCACGTACGTCGCGCACCAGGTCGTGAACCCGGTCGCGGATCGCCATTGCACGCGGTGTCGGCACGAGCCCGCGCCCGGCCCGCACCAACAGTGGGTCGCCGGTGGCGGCGCGCAGCCGCGTCAGTGTCCGGCTCATGGCGGACGGGCTGAGCCCGAGCTTCCGGGCAGCGCCGGTGACGCTGCTCTGCGTCAACAACACGTCCAGCGCCGCGAGCAGATTCATATCAAGGTCGGCCATCGCCTAACCCATGCTCCGTCGCGAGGATCCAGAGCAAGCGTTCCATGCAATTATAATGTGCGTCTTATGCGTCTGGCGCATCTCCTCGGCGCCCAACATATCGCGGTCACACCTGATCGGAGCCGCGTTGATGACCCAAACCACACCTGTTTCCAATGGCACCATTCTTCTGATCGGCGCTTCGCGCGGTCTCGGGCTCGGCATGGCCAGCGAGTTTGCAAAACGTGGGTGGCGGGTCGTCGCCACGGTGCGCGGAAGCGCACGGACCGAACTGCACGACCTGGCGGACGCGCATCCCGAGCGGATCGAGATCGAAGCCGTTGATATCGCGCTGCCGGAACAGATCGCCGCAATGCGTGACCGGCTCGCGGGACGCGTATTCGATATGCTTTTCGTTAATGCGGGTACCGCGAACATGAAGGACGAAATAGCCGGCGAGATCGCCTCAGACGAATACGCGCGCGTGCTGGCGACCAACGCACTTGGTCCCTTGCGCGTGATCGAAGCCTGCCGACACCTCGTGCGCGCCGATGGCCTGATCGGCGTGATGTCCTCAGGTCAAGGCAGCATCACCAACAACACCAACGGCCTGCACGAGGTTTATCGCAGCAGCAAGGCGGCTCTCAACCAGCTCGTCCGCAGTTACTCGGCACGCCATGCCGACGATCCGCGTGGGGTCGTGCTGATGGCACCCGGCTGGATCCGAACGCGTCTCGGTGGCCCGAACGCGCCGTTCGGGGTCGAGGATAGCGTACCGCTCATCGTCGATGTGCTGCTCGGCCGGCTCGGCAAGCCCGGCCTCGCCTTCCTGGATCGCAATGGCAACACGGTGCCGTGGTGAGCAGGGATCGTCCGATGCTGATCGGCATCGAAGAGCACTTCCTGACGCCGGAGGTGGCGGCTGCTTGGCACGCAATCGGCTTGGAGGCGACGGATCCGAGCGTCGCCTACCATGGCGGGGCGATCGGTCACCGTCTGGCCGACCTCGCCGACGAACGGCTCGCGCTGATGGACGAGACCGGGCTCGACATGCAGGTGCTGTCGCTCACTACCCCCATGCTGCACGACCTGGGGCATGCGAGCGTCGACCTAGCCCGGCGTACCAACGACGCCGTGGCCGAAGCAGTCGCGCGTCATCCCACCCGCTTTCAGGCGCTGGCTACGCTGCCCGTCGCGATACCGGACAAGGCCGCAGCGGAGCTGGAACGCTGCGTCACCATGCTGGGCTTCACGGGAACAATGTTGTGCGGTCGGGTGGGCGAACGCCATCTGGATGATCCCGCGTTCACGCCCGTCCTGGAGTGCGCGGCCCGGCTCGGCGTTCCCGTGCTGCTGCATCCTCGCACACCCCCGCTGCCCGTGCGGGAAGCCTATTATAGCGGGCTGTCGCCCGTGCTGGATGCGGTGTTTGCGACGGCGGGGCTCGGCTGGCATTACGATGCCGGCATCCAGTTCCTGCGACTTGTCCTGTCGGGCACGTTCGACCGCCTTCCTGGCCTTCAGGTGATCCTTGGCCATTGGGGCGAGTTAATATTGTTTTACGCCGAGCGTTTCGCGGTGATGGACCGCTTCGCAGGGCTGAAGCACCCGATCACGCATTACCTGCGCCACAACCTGTATGTGACCGCCAGTGGCATGTTTCTGCCGCATTATCTGGCGCGAGCTGCGGCAATTGTCGGGACGGATCGGCTGCTGTTCTCGACGGACTATCCCTACCAATACCGCCCGGGCTGCGATGCCAGGCGCTTCCTGGCCGATTGCGAATTAGACGATGGCGCGAGGGCTGGGTTCGCGAGCGGCAATTGGCTTCGGCTGACGTTGGCGAGGCCCTAGTGGACTCCGGCCGTCCCGCGACTGACTAGAGGACAGGGCCTGGTTCGATGGGCAGGGGCGATCAACCGGGTGCATCGGCCCGGGATGGTTCGCCGGACATCGAAAACGGCAATGGTATCGGCAGATCGAACGGCCGGTTTCAGAACTGCGCTAGGCCTTCCCTATCGCGTATACGACAAGATGCAGCGGGTCAACCAGGCCAAGATTGTCGAGAACAAGCGGCTCGGTGCGGCCGTCGTCATGGCTCAGACGATACAGGCGGCGAGACCGCACCACCTCAAGCGGAACGATAGCTAACCGGTGCGCAGTTCGAAGGCGGTAGGGGCATTCGCGGCCCCTACCCGTGCGGAACTGAAGATCGACTGCAGGACGCTACGCACGCCCAGGCTCAAGCGCGTTCGCCTGCTGAGATTCCGCGCGCTCTTGGAGGCATCGGAGTTGGTAGCTAGCGGAAGCATATCAATCACACGAAAAAAAGATTTCAATAGAAATTCCGCGCGGTCAATCGGCGTAAAGATCCATCGCACATCTGGAATTTCAGCTTCGTTCCCGGCGCAGATATACCCCAAGAAGTATTCGTCTCTTGTGGTATCGTTTTGTTTCCCTCTACGTGACTCACAGCACAAATCCGCTCACCAGATTTCCACCCTGCTTTGGCCGCAGGGCTGTTGGCCATGACATGGATTATACGCCATGCTCCATCTTCTCGCTCTGATTGAATGCCTATGGTTGCGCGATCTGGCGCTGGGCTAACTTCCGTCGACGGGAGGTAGAAAAACGTACTCGCTGGGAAGTCTAGCACTGCATGCAGTTGACGCAGCAGGCCTATGCCAATCAGGCCATCCATTTTCCATTGGGTAGGCAGCCCACCGTCGGCTTCGATCTCGGTCGGGATATTGATAGCTCGGACGCGCCGAATTTCATTTTGGTCGGAACGGTCAGCGTGCTGATCGCCATCCCACCCAAACCTACAGATGCAACGGTCGTCGTCGGGTTTCGATCGAAGAGGCCGGTGATCATGGCGGCGTTCTTCGTCAGCATCAAACCGCCATCGTAACCGGTGTCCACACCCAATCGCAGGACATGACCCTCGATATCGATCACGATGTAGCTGTGATAGCGATCGGGCGTGTAGAGTAACCGCGCCGTCGCCGCTTGCGGCCATCGAATGCCTGTCGGCGCAAACCGCCAGTGGGCGGCTCCAAGATCCAGTTCCAACGAGCCCACGCCGATAACATTCATACCGAGCGCCATGTCGACAGGTCGCGAGAGCGCGCTCTTGAATCCCGAAAAGTCCGCTGCGAGCGTCTGCAAGCGGTGCACGTCGTAGCTTGGCAGCGACAGGTCTACGACTGGTCCAAGCGCCGCGCTTGCCGTTCCCCCGGTCGCAGCAACGCGCAACGTCGGCTGGGCTTCGGCGCCGTTGGAGAATTGCTTGATCCACCCAAGATCGAGCGTCGTAAACGTAACCCCGGTATCGACCATGACGGCAGCACGACGCCCTTCGATCGTCGCTTCGGCGAACAACGGCCCTGCCTTGGTGCGATCATAGCTCGACCAGGACGCGGCCGGATCGGCGGGAGGGCGATAGGAGATCGTCGTCTCGGGCTGCGGCGCATTTTGTGCCAGCACACCGCTTGCCAATAGCAAGAACGGCAAAACGGGCATGGCTTTCCTGATCCTCATGTCGCTCCCGAAGCAAATCTCGCCACTTCGTGTGATCCGATTGGCGACAAGTTGGCAAGGCCTGCCGAGATAGCACGCGCACGGGCGCGAGAGGGGGCTTGGCGGAGCCTGCTGCTTGCGCAGCCGGTCCTGGGTCGGCAACAGAGGGGCGCGTGGGGCAGATTCCAAATTGAAGTGCGAAAACTTAGGTAATTCCCTGAAGCGAAAGCGGCACTTGGCCGTTCCGTGCCTAGCCGGGCATTATCGCCCCTCACCCAACCTCGCCAGGCGGCCGCCAGCGTCGCTATGAAGGCGGCGCCGCGGAGCTGCGAACCGCCAGGACCAACGCGCGCCGCAACCGCACATCGTATTCCTGCGCCATCTGTACGCGGAACGCCGAAAGCCTGTCCTCATCCCCTCACTCCGGGTCGTCGAGGCTGAAGCGGTCATTTTCCTCGTCGAAGGCGAAGAGTTCCGCATATCGCCCCCATTCGGTGACGGTCCGCAAGGTTTCGTCGGCGAACTCCTCGGACATGAAGTCCTCAAGCTCGTCGCGGAAGCGCCGGGCCGGTGCTTGGTGGCCGGGGCGCTCGTCGAGCACCTGCCGGATGTGCTTTGCCAGGCGGACATGCGCGGTCAGCGTTGCACGGAAATTGGTCTTGCGCTGATCGACCTCCTCTACGGCGAAGGCGAGCCCGCGCTTGGACAGGACGAGCTCGCGGTCCACGACGTCCGCGAACTGGAGCAGCTGCAGCGCCTCGACGATCGGAAAGAGTTCGTCGATTTCCAGCTGGAGCGAGTCCGCGAGCGTGGATAGCGGTGCGCGCCCTTCGAACGGTGCCGCCTCCACCTCCTCGATCAGGCCCGCAATGCTGTTGACCGGCACGTTCGGCAGCACGCGGTCGAGCGGCTGTTCGGCTTGCTTGGTCGCATTCGGATCCGCCGGCACCGGCCGCTGCGTCATCCGCGCGTAGATTTGCTCGACGAGCAGCCGGAATTTCGGATCCAGCCGGTCGCGCGGCTGCGGCAGGTCCACCTTGATCTCCGCGGCCACCCGGCCCGGATTGGACGAGAAGACGAGGATGCGGTCGCACATCAGCACCGCCTCCTCGATATTGTGGGTGACGATCAGGATCGACTGAATCGGCATCTTCCCCTCGGACCAAAGGTCGAGAAGATCCGTGCGCAACGTTTCGGCGGTAAGGACATCGAGTGCCGAGAACGGTTCGTCCATAAGCAACAGCGACGGGTTGACCACGATCGCCCGCGCCAGCCCGACCCGCTGGCGCATGCCGCCCGACAGCTCCTTGGGATAGGCATTCTCGAAGCCGTCGAGGCCGATCAGGTCGATCGCGGCAAGCGCCCGCGCGCGCCGTTCGTCCGCGGGTACGCGCTGCGCCTCCAGGCCCAGCTCCACATTCTGGAGCACGGTGAGCCAAGGGAAAAGCGCGAAGGTCTGGAAGACCATCGAGACGCTGGGTACCCTACCCGCTTCGTCCGGGACGAGGCGGACCTCGCCCTCGCTGGGATGGATCAATCCGGCAATCGATCGGAGCAAGGTTGATTTCCCCGACCCCGACCGACCGAGCAGGCCGACGACCTCCTTTTCGCGGAGCGTCAGGTCGACATTGTCGAGCACCTGACCGGCGGCACCGGTGCGGCCGTACCGGTGGCTGACGGCGCGGACTTCGACAAGGGCGCGCGCAAGGTGGGATGCTTTGGTAGCCATGACTCTACTGCCCTTCGGGTTCAGGCGAAACGGAGACGGCGGTCTGCGAAAGCGTACATCGGACGCCAGACGAGCCGGTTGAAGGCGAGGACGAAGATCGACATCACGGCGACGCCGCACGCCACACGGGGATAGTCTCCCGCTGCGGTCGCGTTTGCGATGTATGAGCCCAGGCCAGCCGCCTCGAGATGGCGATCGCCCCAGGACACGGCCTCGGCGACGATGCTGGCATTCCAGGAGCCGCCCGATGCGGTCAGCGCGCCTGTGACGTAATAGGGGAAGATCGCCGGGAGCACGACGCGCCGCCACCATTGGATGCCGCGCACGCCGAACATCGACGCCGCCTCGCGCATGTCCGTCGGGATCACGCTCGCGCCGGCGATGACGTTGAACAGGATGTACCACTGGGTGCCCAGGATGATCAGCGGAGACAGCCAGATATCCGGGCTCAGATGCCAGCGCACAATCGCGAGCACGACGAAGGGAAAGAGGACGTTGGCGGGAAACGCAGCGAGGAACTGGGCGAGCGGCTGGATCCGTTCGGCCCAGCGCCGATGCAGGCCGATCCAGACGCCGATCGGCACCCAGATCAGGCTCGCGATTGCGATCAGCAGGATCACCCGGATCAGCGTGTAGCCGGCGAACAGCACCGCCTGCCCCATGTCGGCCAGGGTCAGCTCTCGGGTGACATAGTCGAGGATCAGCCACCCTGCCCCCACTACGAGGCCGAGCAGGAAGACCCGCCAGACGAACTCGCCGATCCTGCTCGGCGCCCGTTCCCGCCCCGCCCGGCGAACCGATGGCAGCGTGTCGAGCAGCAGGAGCAGGCGACCGAGCGCCAGGAACGGACTCAGCACGACGGGCAGCAGGCGCGTGCGCTTGAGGAGGTCGAAGGCCCAGGAGCTCGGCGTGTCGGCGCTGGCGATCTGCTCGAAGCGATAGCGATCCGCCCAGGCGACCACGGGACGGAAAAAGAGCTGGTCATAGAGCAGGATCAGCACCGCCATCGCACCCACCGCCCAGGCGACCGCCCCGGCATCCTGGCGCTGGATCGCAAGCGCCAGCCAGGAGCCGATGCCCGGGAGTGCGACCGTGGTATTCCCCACCGTGATCGCCTCCGATGCCACGACGAAGAACCACCCGCCCGACATCGACATCATCGCATTCCAGACCAGGCCGGGAATGGCGAAAGGCAGCTCGAGCCGCAGGAACCGCCGCATCGGCGAAAGCTGGAAATTGTGGCAGACCTCTTCCAGATCCGACGGCACCGAGCGCAGCGACTGATAGAAGCTGAACGCCATGTTCCAGGCCTGGCTGGTGAAGATCGCGAACACCGCCGCACATTCCGCGCCGAGCTGTTGCCCGGGGAACAGTCGGAGGAAGAAGGTGACCGTGAAGGTCAGGAAGCCCAGGATCGGCACCGATTGCAGGATGTCGAGCGCAGGAATGATGATCTGCTCGGCCCGCCGGCTGCGCGCCGCGAGCGTCGCCACGACCAAGGTGAACAGAAGCGACGCGCCCAGCGCCGCGAACATGCGGAGCGTCGTCCGAAGCGCGTAGCCGGGTAGATTTGCGAGATCGAGCGAGACGGGTGCGACGGTCAGGGTCGAGAGCGGCTGGGCCACCCCGGAAAGACCCTTCGCCACCAGCAGGACGAGCCCGAACAGGAGCAGGAAGGCAACGGCATCCGCCATATTTGGCGGGCTCGCACGCAGGATTCTCGAGAACGGCCGCATGGTGAGCGCGGTTTTGATTGGATCGGTCATCATGTACCTCGACAAACGCCGCCGCCGGCGCCGAGGAGAGACCGGATCAGTCTCGTTCGGCTGCCGTCGACGGCCGGGGCTGTCGACTATCGTCGCTGGGCATGGGGGGCTGGATTCTCAGTCTGACGCGGAGCGTCTGGGCGAGGCGCGGAGGGACGTCGCTGTGTTCATGGGCTCTTCCTGTTCCCGGACCTGTCCTTGGGTGGCGTGCGCCGACGCTGCCGCCGCCTACTCGATGGATGACGCAGCGCGTACGCGAGAGGCGCGCCGATTGCCAGCAGTGCGATCGACATCCAGAGTGCGGACATCGGCGATCCTCCGGGCCGGAAGATGGACACATGAATCAGTCACGCGCCCGGCCCGGACGCCTGCCGATCCATGGTCTCGCTGAGCCGGTAGGCCGCACATGCCATGGCCGAAGCCAAGTTTGTTGACATGCGCTCCGCTGCAAGTGCGGATAGCTACTCCCCAAGGAATGGCGGCCCCATGATCGTCGTGCTGCGCTGCGTCAACCCATTTCGTAGGCGTTCCTGTGGGCCGCGCAACGGCTGCACGGCGAGTGCACACGAGCGTCTGGCACACGGCAATCTTGCTGATTGCGCCGGGGAACCTATGCTGACGCCATGGCGCATGTGCTGGTAGTGGAAGACGATCAGGCGACAGCAGAGGCAATTGCGGTCGAGCTGAGCGCGCATGGCCATTCCGTAGACATCGCCGCCACCGGCGGCGCGGCGCTGGCCCTCGCGCAAGCCTTCATGCCCGATGCCCTCACCCTGGACCGGCTGCTGCCGGACACCACTGGTTTGACCTTGCTTGCCGATCTGCGCAAGGCCGGGATCCACGCGCCGGTTCTGATGGTCAGCGCACTGGGCGACGTCGACGAGCGGATCGCCGGATTGCGTGCCGGCGGCGACGACTATCTGATTAAACCCTTTTCGCCGACCGAACTTGCGGTTCGGGTGGAGGTACTCCTCCGCCGCGCCAAACCCGAGGTGGACACGGTGCTGCAGGTCGGCCGGGTTCGGCTGGACCTGCTCCGGCGCGAGGTGGCGGTGGCGGGGCAGCCGGTGCGGCTGCTCCAGATGGAGTTCAAGCTGCTGGAATTCCTCATGCGGCACGCGGGCACCACGGTCAGCCGTCGGATGCTGTTCGAGCAGGTGTGGAACTATCACTTCGATCCGGGGGCCAACCTGATCAACGTGCATGTCGCGCGCCTGCGCCGCAAGCTGGACGTGCCCGGCGCCGCGTCGGCGATCGCGACCGTTAAGGGCGAAGGCTATCGGTTCGATGCCGTCTGAACGGCTGCGCTTGCGGGAGGTGCGCGCCACGACGCCCTTCCGGCTGACCTTGCTGCTGGGATCGGTATTCCTCGCCGCGCTCTGGGCGACGCTCGCGACCAGCTATTTTTTCACTGCGCAAGAGCTGATGGCGCGAAGCGACCAAATCCTGTCCGCACGCGCGAAAAGCCTGCTCGCATCGTCGCCGACGGCGCTGCCGGATCGCGTGCGCGCCGAGATCGTCAACGCCACGCCCGGCCTCAACTACTTCGCGCTGCTTGGCCAGGACGGCGAGCCGGTGGTCGGCGATATCGACTTGCCCGCCCCGCCCCGCATCGGCGCGCCCTACTCCGTTCCGGCCGCCCCGGGCATCCACGGGCCGCTGCGCATCCTCGCGGTCCACACGGCGGCGGGTGAGACGATCGTGATGGGGCGCGACATCTCGCCGATCCAGGACTTGCGTATCCGGCTGCTCCAGATCCTGTTGGTCAGCGGGCTTGGCGGCACGGCGCTGGTCGTCGCAGCGGCGATGCTGCTCAGCCTCGGCCCGTTGCGGCGCGTTCGCGATCTCGAACGCGCCAGTCGGATCATCGCCGCAGGCGGTCTCCACCATCGCATGCCGGTCGCCGGCCGCCGCGACGAACTCGATCAGTTCGCCGCGACGGTGAACCTGATGCTCGACGAAGTCGCGCACGTCGTCGCACAGGTGAAGAGCGCGACCGACGCCATCGCGCACGACCTGCGCACGCCGCTCACTCGCGTGCGCGCGACGCTGTACCGGATGCGCCAGGACACCCCGCTGTCCGAGGCGGCGCGCGACGTGACCGAGCGGGCGATCGAGGACCTGGACGCCGTGGTCGATCGCTTTGCCGCGCTGCTGCGTATCGCCGAGCTCGAGGCGAGCGGCCGCCGCGCGGGCATGGCGTCGGTCGACCTGCAGACGCTGCTGGCCGAACTGGCCGAATTGTATGATCCCTTGGCCGAAGAGCGCGGCGTTGTGCTGACCACCGAGCTGGAAGCCCGGCCCCATGTCACCGCAGACCCGGAACTGCTGTTCGAAGCGGTGGGCAACGTGCTCGACAACGCGATCAAGTTCACCCGGTCCCACGTGACGCTGCGGCTCGTCGAAGGCGAGGATGGCCCCATTATCGAGGTAGTTGACGACGGCCCCGGCATTCCCCCGGAAGAGCGGGAGGCGGTTTTGCGCCGCTTCCACCGTGCAAGCGGTGCCGCCGGCATCGAAGGGACCGGCCTCGGCCTCGCCGTGGTCAACGCCATCCTGCACCTGCACGGCTTCACGCTGACGTTCGAGGATGCGATGCCGGGTCTGATCGCCCGCATTGAGCTGCCAACATACCCAGGGTGAAATTCATTTAATTCGCCATTGTTGCGGCGCGGGAGCAAATGGCTCGGCGCCGGTGCTGTGGCGTCCCCACTCCCCCCCTAGCGCCCAGCGCCGGCACCCTGGTTCCCGTTGCGCAGGCTGCCCATGCTCCATCTTATTCGCATCGCGCTCAGCAAGCCGCTCACCTTCGTCGTCCTCGCGATCCTGATCGTGCTGGGCGGCGGCGTGGCGGCGCTGACGACTCCGACCGATATTTTCCCCGACATCAAGATCCCGGTGATTGCCGCGGTATGGACCTATCGCGGCCTGCCGCCCGAGGAGATGTCCGGCCGCGTCGTCTATTATTACGAGCGGCAGCTGACCTCGACGGTGAACGACATCGATCACATCGAGAGCCAGAGCCTTTCCGGCATCGGCATCGTCAAGATCTTCTTCCGCCCGAACGTCGACATCCGCACCGCCACCGCGCAGGTGACGAGCATGAGCCAGACCGTGCTCAAGCAGATGCCGCCGGGCATCACCCCGCCGCTGATCCTCAACTACAACGCGTCGACGGTGCCGATCCTGCAACTGGCGCTGTCGTCCAAGACGCTGTCTGAAGCCAAGATCTTCGACCTCGGCCAGAACGCGATCCGCCCGGCGCTCGCCTCGGTGGGCGGCGCCGCCGTTCCCTCGCCCTATGGCGGCAAGGAGCGGCAGATCCAGATCGACATCGATCCGGCCGCGCTCCAGGCGCACCATCTCTCCGCTACCGATGTCGGCAACGCGCTGGCGCAGCAGAACCAGATCGTGCCCGCCGGCACCACCAAGATCGGCAGCTACGAATACAACATCCGGCTGAACAACGCGCCGCAGGTGATCGACCAGCTCAACGACCTGCCGATCAAGACCGTCGACGGCGCCACCGTGCTGATGCGCGACGTCGCCCATGTCCATGACGGCTCGCCGCCCCAGCGCAACATCGTCCGCGTCGACGGCCACCGCGCCGTGCTGATGACGATCCTGAAGAGCGGCGCGGCCTCCACCATCGCCATCGTCGACGGGGTCAAGGCGCTGCTCCCCAAGCTCGCCGAGACGCTGCCGCCCGACCTGAAGGTGCTGCCGCTCTCCGACCAGTCGCTGTTCGTGAAGGCGGCGGTCAACGGCGTGGTCCGCGAAGGCGCGATCGCGGCGGCGCTGACCAGCCTGATGATCCTGCTGTTCCTCGGCTCCTGGCGCTCGACCGTGATCATCGCCGCCTCGATCCCGCTGGCGGTGCTGGCGGCGGTTGCCGGCCTCGCCGCCGCCGGGCAGACGCTCAACATCATGACGCTGGGCGGCCTCGCCCTCGCCGTCGGCATCCTGGTCGACGACGCGACCGTCACCATCGAGAACATCAACTGGCACCTCGAACAGGGCAAGACGGTGCGCGACGCCATCCTGGATGGCGCGCGGCAGATCGTGCAGCCGGCGTTCGTCTCGCTGCTCTGCATCTGCATCGCCTTCCTGCCGATGTTCTTCCTCCCCGGCGTCGCAGGCTTCCTGTTCGCGCCGATGGCCGAGGCGGTGGTGTTCGCGATGATCGCCAGCTTCGTCCTCAGCCGCACGCTGGTACCGACCATGGGCAACTTCCTGCTCCGCCAGCATGCCGGCGCACACACCGCCGAGCATATGGCCAGCCATGACGCGATGGCCGGTGCGCCGAAGAGCCGCAATCCGTTCCGCCGCTTCCAGCACGGCTTCGAAAAGCGCTTCGAGACGATTCGCCGCTATTATCTGTCGCTGCTCGGCTTCGCACTTGCCCGCCGCAAGGCCTTCGTGCCGGCCTTCCTGCTGGTGGTGCTCGCCTCCTTCGCGCTGATCCCGATGCTGGGGCAGACCTTCTTCCCCACCGTCGACGCCGGGCAGATCAACCTGCACGTCCGCGCGCCGGTCGGCACCCGCATCGAAGAGACAGCCGCGCTGTTCGACCAGATCGAGGATCGCATCCGCGGCGTGGTCCCGCCCGACCAGCTGGTGTCGATCGTCGACAATATCGGCCTGCCGGTCAGCGGCATCAACCGCGCCTATTCCAACACTGGCGGCATCGGCCCGCAGGACGGCGACATCCTGATCACGCTCTCCAAGGAGCACAAGCCGACCGACGGCTATGTGAAGGCGCTGCGCAAGGCGCTGCCGGATGCCTTCCCGGGCTCGACCTTCTCGTTCCTGCCGGCGGACATCATCAGCCAGATCCTGAACTTCGGCGCCCCCGCCCCGATCGACGTGCAGGTCGCCGGCCCGGACAAGAAGGCCAACGAAGCCTATGCCCATCTCCTCGCCGAGAAGATGAACCATGTCGCCGGCATCGCCGACGTCCGCGTGCAGCAGGCCAACGACTATCCGGAACTCGCCGTCGACGTAGACCGCGCCCAGGCCGATCGCGATGGCATCACCGAGAACGACGTGACCAAGAGCCTGTCGGTCAACCTTGCCGGCAGCTTCCAGGTGGCCCCCGCCTTCTGGCTCAACCCGAAGAACGGCGTGTCCTACCCGATCGTCGTCCAGGCGCCGCAATACCGGGTGGATACCATGTCCGACCTGCAGAACCTGCCGGTCACCGGTGCGCAGGGCAACGCCCAGCTGCTCGGCGGCATCGGCACGCTCCACCGGGAGCCGAGCGCGGCGGTCGTCTCGCACTATGCGGTGCAGCCGGTGTTCGACGTCTATGCGACCACCCAGGGCCGTGATCTCGGCGCAGTGGCGGCCGGCATCCAGAAGGTGATCAAGGAGACCGAAGGCCAGCGGCCCAAGGGTGCCACCGTCGCGCTGCGCGGTCAGGTCGAGACGATGAACACTGCCTTTTCGGGCCTGTTGTTCGGCCTCGCCGGTGCCGTGGTGCTGATCTACCTGCTGATCGTCGTGAACTTCCAGTCGTGGATCGACCCGGCGGTGATCGTCTCGGCGCTGCCGGCGGCGCTAGCGGGCATCGTCTGGATGCTGTTCGCCACCCATACGCCGCTGTCGGTGCCAGCCCTCACCGGTGCGATCATGTGCATGGGCGTCGCCACCGCCAACTCGGTGCTCGTCGTCAGCTTCGCCCGCGAGCGGCTCGCCGAGACCGGCGACGCGCTGAAGGCCGCGATGGAGGCGGGCGCCACCCGCTTCCGCCCGGTGCTGATGACCGCGCTCGCGATGATCATCGGCATGGCGCCGATGGCGCTGGGCCTGGGCGAAGGCGGCGAGCAGAACGCGCCGCTCGGCCGCGCCGTGATCGGCGGCCTGATCTGCGCGACGCTCGCCACCCTGATCTTCGTCCCCGTCGTGTTCAGCATCGCGCACCGTCGCGACAAGCTCCGTTCCACCCCCGACCTCGCAGCCGAGGACCTTGTTTATGCAGAGTGAAGCCCCCCTCCCCGCCCAGACCCGGGCCCCGCGCGGATTGAAGACGGCCGGGATCGCCGCCGTGGTGATCGCCGGTGCCGTCATCGCGCTCGGCACGATGAGCCGCGCCCATGATGCCGGCGAGGCCCAGCATTGGTCCGATGCCCGTTCGATCCCGGTGGTGCACCTGGTGCCCGTCCAAGCTGCGGCGGCGACCGGCTCGCTGAGCCTGCCGGGCACGCTGGAAGCGTGGAACGCCGCCAAGCTCTATGCCCGCGTCGGCGGCTATGTCCGCGGCTGGGACAAGGATATCGGCGCGGCCGTCGCGGCCGGCACCCCCCTCGCCCAGATCGACACGCCCGAGCTCGACCAGCAGATCGGCCAGGCCCGTGCCGACCTTGCCAGCGCCGTCGCCAATGCGGGGCTCGCCAAGAGCACGGCGGCGCGCTGGAACGACCTGCTCACCACCCATTCGGTCTCCCAGCAGGAAGCCGACGAGAAGAATGGCGAGCTGGCCGTGCGCAATGCGGCAGTGAACGGCGCCCGGGCCAATCTGGGTCGCCTGCTTGCAATGAAGGGATTCGCCACGGTACGCGCGCCCTTTGCCGGCGTGGTGACGCAGCGCGCCGCGGACATCGGCGATCTCGTCGGCCCGAGCAGCGGCAACCAGCAGCCGCTCTTCTCGGTCGCCGATGTTCGCAAGATCCGCATCTATGTCAGCGTGCCGCAGGTCTATTCCTCGGCGATCCATCCGGGCCTGCCTGCGACGCTGACCGTCCCCGACTATCCGGGCCGGACGTTCACCGCGCAGGTGGTCGGCGAATCCGGCGCGATCAGCCAGCAGAGCGGCGCCTTCCAGGTGCAGCTCGTCACCGACAATCCCGGCGCGCTGCTCGAGCCCGGCGGCTATGCCAAGGTCGGCTTCAACGTCGCGGGCCAAGCAGGCACGGTACAGGTCCCGGCGAGCGCGCTGGTGTTCCGCGCCCAGGGCGCCCGCGTCGCGCTGGTCAGCCCGGACGGGCATGTCCATCTGCAGGCGATCACCATCGGCCGCGATCTCGGACCGACGGTGGAAGTGCTGGGCGGCCTCAAGCCCGGCGACCGCGTCGTCGACAATCCGCCGGACTCGGTAAGCGAGGGCGAACTGGTGCGGGTGCAGCAGAGCCATGCGTAAGCGCCTGACCCTGGCCTGCCTCGCCGTCGCCACTGCCCTGTCGGGCTGCGGTACGGCGCCGACCTATCGCCCACCGGTCGTCCCCGCCCCGCCCGCGTTCAAGGAAGCCGGTCCCTGGACCACCGCGGCCCCGGCACTGCCCGCCGATGGCAGCTGGTGGACGATCTTCGCCGATCCCGTGCTGGACGGCCTCGAACGCAAGGTCGCCAGCGACAATCCCACGCTGCAGGGCGCGTTGGGCCGCTACGAGGCGGCGCAGGCCTATGTCCGCCAGGCCGGCGCGGGGCTGCTGCCCAGCATCGGCGCACGCGCGGACGTGACGCAGAATCGCCAGTCCGACAATCGCCCCTTACGCGGCAACAACCAGCCCGATGTGTATGCCGCCGACACGCTGTCCGCCGGCGTCGGCTGGGAGCCCGATCTGTGGGGCGGGCTCCACGCCCGCGTCGCCGCCAGCCGTGCCGAAGCGCAGGCTAGCGGGGACGATCTGGCGGCGATCCGGCTCGCGCTCGAAAGCGAGCTGGCCCAGCGCTACGTCGAGCTGCGCGGGCTGGATGCCCAGGCGCAGATGCTCGGCGACACGGTGAACGCCTATGGCCAGGCCGATGCGCTGATCCGGCGGCGCTTTGCCGGGGGCATTGCCTCGGGCATCGACGTCGCCCGCGCAGGTGCGCTGCTCGCCGATGCGCGCGCCCAACTTGCCGACATCGCCGCGTCGCGCGCGCTGGTCGAGCATGCCATCGCCAGCCTGGTCGGGCAGCCGGCGAGCAGCTTCTCGCTGGCCCCCGCCGCCGGCCAGCCGGCAATTCCGGCGCTGCCGTCCGCACTCCCTTCGACGCTGCTCCAGCGCCGGCCGGACGTCGCGGCCGCCGAGCGCCGGATGTTCTCGGCCAATGAAGGCATCGGCGTTGCCCGCGCGGCCTTCTTCCCGTCGATCACGCTCGGCGGCAGCGGCGGCGTTCAGAACACTGCGCTGGCCGGGTTGGTCGCGGCACCCAACACGCTGTGGTCGATCGGTCCGAGTGCGATCCTGTCGATCTTCGACGGCGGCAGGCGGCGGGCGGCGCTCGCCGAAGCCCGCGCCCGCTGGACCGAGACGACCGCCGACTATCGCGGCCGGGTGCTGACCGCGTTCCAGCAGGTGGAGGACGGACTCGCACAGCTACACCACTTCGGCGACGAGGCTGCTGCCCAAGCCGACGCCGTGCGTCTTTCCGGCGACGCCGAACAGCTGGCACTCAATCGCTATGAGAAGGGCGTGGTCACCTATCTCGACGTCGCAACCGCGCAGGCATCCGCTCTGCAGGCACGGCGCAAGGCGCTCGATCTGCAGACCCGGCGCCTGGACGCCTGTATTCGCCTGATCGGTGCCGTCGGCGGTGGATGGCAGGATCGCTGATCGTCGCCATCTGTCCTGTGGATCCGTCCAAGGCGTCAGCTCTCCACGACCTGACCCGCCGGCGGCACGCGGACGATGAAATGGCCCTTCACACCCTGCGGCCACTGCGCAAACGGCACCTTGCCATGCTCGCTGGCCGCATAGGCGGCGGCATAATCGAGGATTGCCCGCGCGGCCTCGGCATCGGGCGTGAACCTGCCCAGCACATAGCCGATCTTGTCGGGCGCGCGCAGGTGCACCGTGCAATGCTCGTTGCAGGCGAACAGGCACGGCATCTGCTGGATGGCGATGCCGGCATAGCGCGGATCGCCGTCGCGGGTTTCCGTCAGGACGTCGGCGAGCACGGCGCCGCCGCGGCGGCCCTGGTCGTCCTCCCGCGCCTCGGCGCTGACGCGGCAGGTGTTGCACACGACGATCGCGGTACCGTCTTCAACCGGGGTAAGCATTGGAATCTCCTGATGGGTCAGCGTTCGAACAGCCGGTCGGCGAGCGGCTCGCGCGCTTGCCAGCCACGGCGTTCGAGTTCGGGGGTTTCAGCGGGCGTCTCCGGGTAGCCGAGGCACAGCAAGGCGATCAGCGTCCAGTCGCGCGGCACGTCGAGCAGCGCGGTTACGGCACCGGCATCGAGGATCGATACCCATCCCAGGCCGATGCCGCGCGCGCGGGCGGCGAGCCACAACGTATGGATCGCGGTGACGCAGGAATAGCGCAGCATCTCGGGCATGGTGGCGATGCCGAGGCCGTGTCCGGCCGCCGGGCGCTCGTCGCAGAAGACCGCGAGCAGTTCGGGTGCCTCGCGCAGACCGTGGAGCTTGAGCGCGCGATAGGCGTCGCGCCTCCCCTCCGCATAGCCGGCAGCGGCACGGGCGTTCTCTGCGTCGACATGGGTCGCCAGCGCCTCGCGCAGCGCCGGGGTGCGGAGCCGCACGAAGCGCCAGGGCTGCGCATTGCCGACCGAGGGTGCGAGCGCGGCGGCTTCCAGCAGTGCCGTCATGTCCGCCGGTGCGATCGGCCGCGCGGCGAAGTGCCGCACATCGCGGCGCCAGCGCAGCAGCGTGTCGAACTGGCCGAGGAAGGCCGCATCGAAGGCAGGGGCGCTGCTCAGAACTCGATCCCCTTCTGCGCCTTCACGCCCGAACGGAACGGGTGCTTCACCTGCGTCATCTCGGTGACCAGATCGGCGGCTTCGATCAGCGCATCGGGGGCGTTGCGGCCGGTGACGATGACGTGCGTCATAGGCGGACGCGCTTCGAGCACCGCCAGCACCTCGTCGAGCGGCAGATAGTCATAGCGCAGCGCGATGTTGAGCTCGTCCGCCAGCACCATGTCGTAGGACGGATCGGCGATCATCCGCCGCACCTCTTCCCACGCTGTCCGCGTGACGGCGATGTCGCGGGCGCGGTCCTGGGTGTCCCAGGTGAAGCCCTCCCCCATCGGCTTGAACTCGACCTGCTCGGGGAAGGCATCGAATACGGCCTTCTCGCCGGTCATCATCGCACCCTTGATGAACTGGACCACGCCGACCTTCATGCCGTGCCCGATTGCGCGGACGACCATGCCCATGGCGGCGCTGCTCTTGCCCTTGCCCTTGCCGGTATGGACGATCAGGAGGCCCTTTTCCTCGGTCTTGGTCTCCATCATCGTGGCGCGGGCGGCCTGGATCTTGCGCATCTTTTCGGCGTGCGCGGCATCGTCGCGGGTCATTGGGGGGCCTTTCGCAGGAGGTACACGTCCATGATCCAGCCATGGCGGGTGCGGAGGTCGGCGCGGATGGCGGCGATGCGCGGCCCGGCCTCGCCAAGCGGGCCGTGGTCGAGCGCCTGTTGCGGCATGCCGAGATAGGCGCCCCACCAGATGGTGATGTCGGCCGGATCGAGCGTCTCGAACGCGCAGCCGCCGTCCAGCATCACGACCAGCGTCTCTGCCCCGGCCGGCCAGCCATGGCTGCGCAGCAGGCGGCCGGTGGTGATCGTCACCGCGCCGGCGAGCGGGTTGAGCGGGATGGCGTGGGCGGCGGTGAGTGCGTGGATGCTGGTGATGCCGGGCACCACGCGCACCGTCATCTCGGGCAGCCGCGCCGCGATCCGCAGCGTGCTGTCGTAGAGCGACGGGTCGCCCCAGACTAGCAGCGCCACGCTGCCCCCGCCGGGTAGATGCGCGGCGATGGTCGTGCGCCATGCGTCCGCGATGGCGTCGTGCCAGGCATGGACCGCCTGCAGATAGTCCTCGCCCGTCCGCACCGGCATGTCGAACGCGGCGATCGGCATCGGTCGCGTCAGTACCGCGGCGCAGATCGTCTCGCGCAGATCGGCGAGATCGGGGGCATTTTCCTTGCGCGGCACAAGGATCAGGTCGGCGGCATTGAGCGCAGCGATCGCCTCGCCGGTCAGATGCGCCGGGCTGCCCGTGCCGATGCCGATCAGCTGGAGCGCGATCATGCCGCCGCCGCGATCAAGTGGAAGAAGCTGCCGGTGACGTGGCCCCGCACGGACCCGGTTTCCGGGACGGCATTGCCCTCGGCATCGGCAACATCGGCGAGCGGTGCGTCGCTCTGGGAGACGATCGTCGAATAGTGGAATTCATGTCCGGTCAGCCGCGCACCTGCGGGCAAGCCTGCGAGGGGCGCCCGGAGCGTCGCCTGCCGGTAGCCGAGGTGCATCCGCCGCTGGGCATGGCTGGTGACCAGCCCGAGCAGGCCCGCCATGCGATGCGTCTCCCCGGTCTTGTCGACCAGCGCCTCGCCCAGGACCATATAGCCGCCGCACTCGCCATGGACCGGACGATGCTCGGCATGGGCGCGCAGACCGGCAAGAAACGTTCCTGCTGTGGCGATCTTGCCCGCGTGCAACTCGGGATAGCCGCCGGGGAGCCAGACGAGGTCGGCACCGGCATCGGGCGCCTCGTCGGCGAGCGGCGAAAAGGGCAGGATCTCCGCCCCTGCCCGCCGCCATCCTTCGAGCAGATGCGGGTAGAGGAAGGAAAAGGCCGCATCCTGCGCGATTGCGATGCGCTGTGCGGGCGGCGTCGGCAGCGCGATAACCCCACCCGCGCGAGGCTGCGACGTCGATGCCGCAGCCGCCTGCAAGCCGGCGAGGTCGACATGCTCGCGAAGGAACGCCGCATAGTCCGCAATGGTGCGGTCGAGATCCGGATGCTCGACGGCCTGCACCAGCCCCAGATGCCGCTCCGGCAGGACCAGATCGGCACGGCGCGGGAGCGCGCCCAGCACCGGGATACCCGCCGCTTCCATGCCGACCCGAACCAGCCTTTCATGGCGTGGGCTGGCGACGCGGTTGAGGATCACCCCGGCGAACGGCACGGTCGGGTCGAGCCGGGCAAAGCCCAGCGCCGTCGCCGCCGCCGATTGTGCTTGGCCGGACACATCGACCACCAGAACCACCGGCCAGCCATAACGGCGCGCCAGGTCGGCGGTGGCGCCGGTGCCGCTCGCGCCTGCCCGCGCGACACCGTCGAACAGCCCCATCGAGCCTTCGGCCAGCACGAGGTCGCTTTCTCCCGTTTCGCCCGCGAGCGCATCAAGCAGCCCCGCGTCCATCGCCCAGCTGTCGAGATTGTAGGAGGGCCTGCCGCTCGCCACGCGGTGGAACGCCGGGTCGATATAGTCGGGTCCGTTTTTGAACGGCGTGACGGCAACGCCCGCCTCGCGCAGCGCGCGGAGCAGGCCTAGCATCACCGTCGTCTTGCCGGTCCCCGAGGCGGGCGCGGCGATGATCAGGCCGGGTACGCTCATTCGGCGCTGTCCGCGAAGCGCGAGGATGCGTCCTGCGGCCGGAAACGGCGGTCATAGCCGGCGGCGTAGAGGCTGCTTTCGGCAAAGTCCTCAGCTGCCAGCACCGGGCCGACCAGGATCAGCGCCGTGCGCTCCATGCTGCCGGCGATCGCCGCTTCGATCGTCGCCAGCGTGGTGCGGACGATCCGCTCGTCGGGCCAGCTCGCCCGCCACACCACCGCGACGGGGCAGTCCGCGCCATAGGCGGGCAGCAGATCGGCGACGAGCGTCGCAAGATTGTGGATCGACAAATGGATCGCCAGCGTCGCGCCGGTCGCGGCGAAGTTGGTCAGGCTCTCGCGCTGGGGCATCCGGCTCGCGCGACCGGGTGTGCGGGTAAGGACGAGCGACTGGCCGAGCCCGGGCAAGGTCAGCTCCGCCTCCAGCGCGGCGGCGGCGGCGGCGAAGGCAGGCACGCCGGGCGTGACGGTGAACGGGATGCCGAGCGCGCGCAGCCGGCGCAGCTGCTCGCCCATCGCGGACCAGACCGAAAGGTCACCCGAATGCAGCCGGGCGATATCCTGGCCGGCGGCATGCGCGGCGACGATCTCGGCAAGGATCGCGTCGAGGTCCATCGGTGCGGTGTTCACGATCCGGGCCCCGGGCGGGCAATGCGCGAGGATCGCTTCCGGGATCAGCGACCCGGCATAGAGGCAGACCGGGCTCGCCGCGATAAGGTCGCGGCCGCGGAGGGTGAGCAGGTCGGGCGCGCCGGGGCCGGCGCCGATGAAATGGACGGTCATGCGGGAACTCCTTCGGCGATGGCGCAGGTCGCCATGCGGTCGGGGGAAATCTGGCGGGAGACGCGCAGGCGGCCACCCGCTCCGGCGGCGGCGAGCGCCGCGGCTTCGGCGACGCTGCCGGTGCCGTGGGCGGCGAAACTGGCGGCCGAGCGGGTAGGCGTGGTGATGCCCGCCACCGCCTCGACGGCGATGATCGGCAGTCCCAGTGCTTCCAGCAGCGGAGCCTTATCGGCAAGCGTCGCGACATGGGTGACCGGCGGCGCACCCGCCTGCGCCAGCAGTAGCGCCGAACGCAGCGACGCGGCGGTCGCCCCGCTGCGATAGCCGAAGCCGGCGACGATCATCGCGTGACGCTCCACTGCACCACCGGATAGCGGGCCCGCCAGCCATGGCGGCTGCCGAGCGGCACCGCATCGGCCAGTTCGATCCGTAGCAGGCTGCCGCCCCGTTCGCCGTGCCAGGTTGCCAGCAGCGCTTCGGACTCGAGCGTCACCGCGTTCGCAACCAGCCGCGCGCCGACGGGCAGGCGCGCCCAAAGTGCCTCCAGCAGCGCCTGCGAAAGGCCGCCGCCGATGAAGACGGCATCGGGCGAACCCTCGGGCAGATCCGTCGGTGCGCGGCCCTCCAGGACGATCAGGCGATCCGCGCCGAGCCGATGGGCATTGGCACGGGCCCGCTCTGCGCGCACCGGATCGGCTTCGATCGCAACCGCCCGATTGGCGGGATGCGCGAGCAGCCATTCGATGCCGATCGAGCCCGATCCCGCGCCGATGTCCCACAACAGCTCGCCCGGTCGCGGGGCGAGCGCGGACAGGGTTAGCGCCCGCACGGGTTGTTTGGTGAGCTGGCCGTCGGACTCGAACCAGCCGTCGGGCCGGCCCGCCGTCAGCGGCAGCACCGCCCCCGGGCCCGCCGGCTCGATGCCGACGCATACGGGATGGGCGATGTCCCCCCAGGCGAACTCCTCCGCACGCACCGACCGGATCCGCTCGCGCGGTCCACCGAGCGCTTCGAGTACATGCAAGGTCGAAGCGCCGAACCCCGCTTCCGCCAGATAGGCCGCCAGCACCGCGACGGCTGCACCGTCGCGAACCGTCACCACGAGCGGTTGCCCTGGGGCGAGATGCGGCCGCAACTGGCTGAACGGTGCGGCGTGCAATCCAAGACAGTGGATATCCTGCATCGCCCAACCCAGTCGCGCCGCCGCGAGTGCAAAGCTCGACGGCGCTGGCTGCGCGATCCATTCTTCGCGGGCGAGACGCCGCGTGATGCTGGTGCCCGCGCCGAACCAGAAGGGATCGCCCGAGGCGAGTAGCACCACCCGGCGGCCGCGCTCGGCGAGAAGCAGGGGTATGCCCTCGGCAAAGGGCACTGGCCATGCGCGCGCTTCGCACCTAAGCGCCGGCAGCAACGACAGGTGTCGGGCGGCGCCGAAGACTAGCTCGGCCCTTTCCAGCGCCGCGCGGGCGGCGGCGGACAGGCCGTCGGCGCCGTCCTCGCCAAGTCCGATGATGGTGAGCCAGGGAAGATCAGCCATGCCGAACGTCCTGCTGCTGGGCGGCACCACCGAAGCGAGCGCGCTGGCGCGGCTGCTGGCGGACCGCGGCGTGGCCGCGACGCTCAGCTATGCGGGGCGCACCGAGGCACCGCGTTCGCAGCCGATCCCGGTGCGGGTCGGCGGTTTCGGTGGCGCCGAAGGACTGGCCGCGTACCTGCGCGAGGCGCGCGTGACGCATCTGGTCGACGCGACCCATCCCTTTGCTGCGACGATGAGCGCCAACGCCGTCGCGGCGGCGCGCTTGGCCGGCATCCCGCTGCTCGCCCTCACCCGCTCCGCCTGGGTGCCGGTCCCGGGCGACCAGTGGACGCGCGTCGCAGATATCGAGGACGCCGTGGCGGCGCTCGCCGGGCCGCCGCGTCGCATCCTGCTGGCGCTCGGCCGGATGCATATCGGCGACTTCGCGGCGATGCCGCAGCACCATTATGTCCTGCGCTTCGTCGATGCGCCGACGACGCCCCCCCTTCTCCCGGATCACACGCTGGTCGTCGATCGCGGACCCTTCACGCCCGAGGGCGACCGCGCGCTGCTGGAGGCACACGGCATCGATCTGGTCGTCTGCAAGAATGCCGGTGGCAGCGGTGCCGAGGCGAAGCTGGTCGCGGCCCGCGCACTCGGCATCCCGGTGCTGATGATCGACCGCCCCGCGCTGCCGCCCCGCGCCGAGGTCACCGAGCCGGCGGCGGTGCTGGAATGGCTGGGTCATGCTCCCGCTCCCACCGAGCGCGGGGTGTAGAGGATCGGCCGCGCGGCACCCTGGATCCAGCGCGTCTGGCTCGATCCCACGATCACCATGGTCCGCATGTCGGCCATCTCGGGCGTAGCCGCGCCAAGCTGCACGATGCGCAGCGCTTCCTCGGGCGTGGAGACCGCGCGCGCGAACAGGATCGGGCGGTCCGGGCCGCAGACGTCCAGCAACAGTTCCAGCACCCGCGCGAAGCCGTGCGGCCGTGCCTTGGAGCGCGGGTTGTAGAAGGCCATCGCGAAATCGGCCTCGGCCGCGAGCCGCAGCCGCTTTTCGATCAGCGTCCAGGGCTTGAGATTGTCCGACAGGTTGATCGCGCAGAAGTCATGGCCGAGCGGCGCCCCTGCCCGCGCGCTCGCCGCGAGCATCGCGGTGATCCCGGGCAGCACGCGGATGTCGAGTGCACGCCATGTCTGCAACCCCGCTTCGAGCGCCTCGAACACCGCCGCCGCCATCGCGAACACGCCCGGATCGCCCGAGGAGACCACCACCACCCGCCGCCCCTGCGCGGCAAGATCGAGCGCAAGCGCGGCGCGGTCCAGCTCCACGCGATTGTCTGAGGCATGCAGCGTCAGCCCTGCGCGCGGCGCCACCCGCGCGACATAGGGGATATAGCCGATGACGTCGGTTGCCTCCGCCAGCGCCGCGGTGACCTCGGGCGTCACCAGCGTTTCGTCTCCCGGCCCCAACCCGGCTATGGCTAGCCAGCCGCTCATGGGCGTCGCCCTCGGCCATGGATCAGCAGGATCGAGAAATAGGGCGTGACGCTGGTCGCCTCAGCGAGCGGGGTCACCTTTTGCTCGGGCATCGCGGCGTGCTCGACCAGCCAGGCCTCGGCCTCACGCCCCGCCGCCGCCACCGCCCCTCGGAGCTTGGCGAGGTTGCGCCCGATCTTCATCACCACCAGCGCATCGGTGTCGCGGATGCGGTGGACGAGTTCCTCTTCGGGCAGCGTCGCCATCGCGATCGTCAGCACGTCGTCGCCCCAGGTGATCGGCTGACCGGTCGCGTTCCATGCCCCCGCCATGCCGGTAATGCCCGGCACCACCGCCACCGGCACCTGCCCCGACAGCCGGGAATGGAGGTGCATGAACGAACCGTAGAAGAAGGGGTCGCCCTCGCACAGCACCACCACGTCCTCGCCGGCGCGGGACAGCGCCAGCAGTCGCTCGGTGCATTCGGCGTAAAAGGCGGACAGACAGGCATTGTAGCGTGGGTCAGCGACCGGGATTTCGGTCGTCACCGGATATTCCATCGGCAGCTCGATCGCGTCGGGGCGGAGCATGCCGCCGGCGATCCGTCGCGCTTGGCCGGGCCGCCCCGCCTTGCGGAAGTAGGCGACATGGCGCGCACCACGCACCAATCTGTCGGCGCGAACGCTCAGCAGGTCGGGCGCGCCGGGGCCGAGGCCGACGCCGTGGATCGTCCCCAGGCTCATTCGGCGCGGCTCGCCAGTGCGTTGACCGCTGCGACGGTGATCGCGCTGCCGCCCAGCCGCCCCTCGACGATGCAACAGGGGGCCGGCGGCGCGGCCCAGAGCGCCGCCTTCGACTCCACCGCGCCGACGAACCCCACGGGGCAACCGATGATCGCGGCGGGACGCGGACAGTGCGGATCCTCCAGCATGTTCAACAGGTGGAACAGCGCGGTCGGCGCATTACCGATCGCCACCACCGCCCCGGCAAGCTGCGGTCGCCACAGCTCCAGGGCTGCGGCAGAACGGGTGTTCGCCATTTCCTTCGCGAGCGTGGGCACCTGCGGGTCGTGCAGCGTGCAAAGCACGCGGTTGTCGGCAGGAAGTCGCCCGCGCGTGATTCCTTCGGACACCATCCGCGCATCGCACAGGATCGGCGCGCCTGCCGCCAGCGCCGCCCGCGCCGCTTGGGCGAAGCCGGGCGAAAAGCGGAGGTGCGGCGCCAGCCCGACCATGCCGGCGGCGTGGATCATCCGCACCGCGACCGGCTCCTCCTCGGGCGAGAAGCGGGCGAGATCGGCTTCGGCGCGGATGGTCGCGAACGACTGGCGGTAGATGGCGGCGCCATCGGTTTCGTAGCAATGCGGCATCAATCGGTTCCGAAAAGAGCAAGCAGCGTGTCGGGGGTGAGGCCCCTGTGGCTGGGTGGCGCCCCGGCGCGGGCATCGAAGGCGAGGTCGTACCGGCCGTCGCGCCCTGTCACGACCACCTCGGCGGCCTGCGCCCGCGCGCAGCCCTTCGCGCAGCCCGAAACGTGGAGCCGTCCGGGGACCAGCGGCGCGAGCGCGCGCGCCAGCGTCCGGGTCTCGACACTGGCCTGCGGACAGGCCGGCGCGCCGACACAGGCATCGGCACGCAGCAGCGGATCGGCGGGATCGCCAATCAGGCCGGTTGCCTGCAGCCCGACACCTTCGGCCAGGATGGTGCGCCAGGGCGTTATCCGGATGCCGGTGACTGCCCCGACCGCCGCACCCGCCAGCGCCGCGGCGTCCAGTTGCCCGAACGGCACTGCCAGCGCGGTACCCAGCGGGTGCCGGCCCGGCGCGATCGGTCCGACCGGCGCGGCGGGGGCAATGTGCTCGGCTGCCCAGCTCGGTAGCGGTGCGGCGTGGCGCACCATGCGACCCGATGCGGCACCGCCGGTCTCGACAAACCAATGCGCCAGCCGAACGAGCGCGGCGGCTTCATCGCCTACGGCCACGAACGCGCCGTTCGTGCGTCCGTCTGCGCGAAGGATCAGGCCCCCCGCGCCGTCGCGCTCGATGCGGAAATCGCCCGGGGCATCGGAGAGCAGCGGCCGAGGGCCCGCGTCGACCACGAATCCCATCTTGCCCGGCAAGACCGGCACTGCATCGAGTGCAGCGAGAAGATCGACCGCAATGCGATGCGTGTCGTCGCCCGCCTGCCAATCGGGTGCGACCAGCACGTTGCGGCGCTTCTCCGCTTCAGGATCGGCATCGACAAGGTCCAGCGCGATCAGTCGCTCGACCAGCGTCCGCCATCCCGCTTCGGTGACTCCGCGTATCTGCAGGTTGCCGCGGCTGGTCAGGTCGATCAGGCCGTTGCCATGCGCCAGCGCCACTTCGCACAGGCCCAGCAGCTGCGCCCGCGTCAGCCGCGCGAGCCGCGGCTTCACGCGCACCAGCAGACCGTCCCCCGCCGCCATGGGCCGCCAGGCATCGGGACACCAGCCGCGGACCTGGGAGCCACTCATGCCGCCCCTCCAAGGTCCGACAGGATCGAGTTGCGGCGGGTCTGCCACAGCCCGGCAGCGTGCAGCGCCGCGAACCGCGCCTCCATCGCCGCCAGTGCCGCCGGGTTCTCGCGGGCCAGGAAGTCGCGCAACTCGGCGTCGCCGAGCGTGGCGTCATGATACAGGTCGAAGAGCTGCGGCGGCACCGCGCCGGCCAGATGCGCGAAGGCGCCGAGATGGTCGAGCGTCGCCGCGATCTCGGCCGCGCCGCGGAAGCCGTGGCGGCACATGCCGGCGATCCAGCCAGGGTTTGCCGCGCGCGATCGGACGATGCGGGCGATCTCCTCGGTAAGCGGCCGCGCGACCGGTCGTTCGGGATCGCGCGCGTCGAGATGGTAGAGCGCAGCCGACCCCCCGCTGAGCGCCTTGGCCGCGGCGAACCCGGCTTCGTGTGCGGCATAATCGGCTGCGAGCAGCAGATCAGTCTCGGTCAGATCCTGCAAGTGCACGAACGCGTCCGCGGCGGCGACTCTCGCGCGTAGCCCCGCGGGATCGGCCAACGCCTCTTTCCCATCGAACGTGTGGTCGGATGCGGCAAGCCATGCCTCGCCCGCCGTGCGCCGCGCGTCCTCCGTATAGGTCTCCGCCGCATCGCCCATGCCCAGCCCATAGCTGCCCGGACGCGGACCATAGACGCGCGCGCCGGCATCCTTGCCGGCGAACGGGTTCCATTCGGGCGGCTCGTCGCGTGCCGCCAGCGCGCGGACCGCCTGGCCGAACAGCTGCGGCAGCGCGGGAAAGGCGTCGCGGAACAGGCCGGAGACGCGCAGGGTCACGTCGATCCGCGGCCGATCGAGCAGCGCGAGCGGCAGGATCTCGACGCCCGTCACCCGTTCCGACGCCGTGTCCCACACCGGCGCAGCGCCGAGTAGATGCAGCGCCATCGCGAATTCTTCGCCGGCGGTGCGCATCGTCGCCGAGCCCCATAGGTCGACTACGAGGCCCTTAGGATAGTCGCCATGATCCTGGAGGTGGCGGCGGATCAGCTCGTCGGCGAGAACGATGCCCTGCGCATGCGCGGCGCGGCTGGGCACGGCGCGCGGGTCGATCGTGTAGAGATTGCGCCCGGTCGGCAGCACGTCGGTGCGGCCGCGGAAGGGCGAGCCCGACGGACCCGCTGCCACTCGCTGGCCGGCCAGGCCCGCAAGCAGTCCTGCGCGCTCCTCGGACCCACACGTCCCGCGGCCGAACACATGCAATCCGTCGCCGAACTGGCCTTCCTTCACGTCGCAGACGAACCGGTCGATGCGGGTAATCGCCTCGGCACTGCTAGCGGCGCCGTCGAGCCCCAGTTCCGCTTCGAGCCCCACGGCGCGGGCTTCGTCGCGGATCGCGGTCTGGAGGCGATCACGCCGTGCGGGGTCGAGGCCGACGGCGTTCGAAAATTCGTCCAGCAGCGCCTCGATGCGGCCGAGACCGGCGCCCGTCCCCGCCGTCTTCAATGCGGGCGGCAAATGGCCGATGGTGACGGCGCCGGTGCGCCGCTTGGCCTGCGCCGCTTCGCCGGGATCGTTGACGATGAAGGGGTAGAGGATCGGCATCCCGCCGGTGAGCGCCTCGGGCCAGCAGGCGTCGGATAGCGCCACCGCCTTGCCGGGCAGCCATTCCAGCGTGCCATGCGCGCCGATATGAACAAGGGCGTCGATGCCCTGCGCCTTCAGCCACAGGTAGAAGGCGACATAGCCATGCCGCGGCACCCGGCCGACATCGTGATAGCTATCCTCGCGCGTCGCCGGATCGCCGCGTTCGGGCTGGAGCGCGATCAGCAGCCTGCCGGCGCGGGTCGCCGGGAAGTGGAGCGCACCGTCGCTCGCAGCAGGATCGGCCTCGGGTTCGCCCCAAGCGTCGTGGAGAGCGATGCGCAACGCTTCCGGCAGCCGGGCGAGCGCCTGCGCATAGTCCGCGATCGGCCAGTGCAGCGTCTCCGCCTGCAGGCGGCCCGCGAGCCCCTCGATCGTCTCCCCCAGATCGGCGGCGATGGCTTCGGCAGAGGCCAGCGCGTCGAGGCCCACGGCATGGGCGAGCTGATAGGTCTTGCCCGGATAGGTGGAGAGCAGCAGCGCGATGCTACGGTCGGCGGCGGGCCCGGCGGCGAGCGCGATCCAGCCCGCGACGCGGTCGACGATCGCCGTCACGCGGTCGGGATCGGCGCGGTGGACGGTTCGGGCGAAGCCGAGTTCTGGGTCGCGCGCCTCGGCCTTCTTGAAGCTGACCACCCCGGCAAAGATGCGCCCGTCGACTTCCGGCAGCACGACGTGCATCGCCAGATCGGCCGGGGACAGGCCGCGATCGGCCCCCGCCCACACTGCACGCGAGGCGGTGGCGAGCGCGAGCTGGAACACCGGCACGCCGGCGGCATCGAGCGGCGAGCGGCCGTGCTCGTCCCGGGCGGAGAATGCGGTGGCGTTGACGATCGCGGCTGGCGCGAGATCGCGCACCCAAGTCTCGACGAACGCGCGCGCCTCAGGCGCCTTGAGCGAGGGGACGAAGATCGAGAGCGTGCCGAAACCCTTGGCCGCAAACGCCGCGTGCAGCGCCTCGAACGGATCGACGTCGCAAGCCGCGAGATAGGAACGGTAGAAGACGATCAGCACCAGCGGCTTGTCCGCCCGTCGCCACGGACATGTTTCGGGGACGGGCGGCGCGCTCTCGCGGGCCTGGCGGTCGGCGGGGCGGAAGGCGCCGAGCTCAGGATGCCAGAAGCCGAAAGCCGGCAACGGGGTGTAGGGCGCGCGCGCGGCCGATTGCAG
Organism: Sphingomonas sp. 22176; assembly: GCF_052045505.1. Classification (NCBI taxonomy): domain Bacteria; kingdom Pseudomonadati; phylum Pseudomonadota; class Alphaproteobacteria; order Sphingomonadales; family Sphingomonadaceae; genus Sphingomonas; species Sphingomonas sp. 22176. Next base: position 462,203 of record NZ_JBQEPL010000003.1, read on the forward strand.
CCCCGCCGCCTCGGCCAGCACCACCAGCGCCGCCCCTGCCGCGTCGGCGCCGCCCGCGTCGCATAGCCGCGCAAGCTCGCGCAGCACTGCCATCGGCACCGTCGATGCGGCATCCAGCCGTTCGTCCGGCCGCCCGTCGGCCGGTAGCACCGCAAGCGCGATGCCCCGCTCCCGCGCCAGCGCCTCCACCTGCTGGAGGCCATAGCTCCAATAGGGCATGCCGCCGATCAGCCGGATCAGGATCGCCTTGGCACCCGTCAGCGTCCGCTCGACATAGGTATCGACCGAGAGCGGGTGCATCAGCGCCGCGAGGTTCGCCAGCCGCAGCGACGGCAGCGCGCCCTCGCCCGCACGCCATGCCGCCGCGAATGCGCCGAGGTCGCTGTCGGAAAAGGACAGCACCACCAGGTCCGCGGGCGCCTGCCCGAGGTCCTGGGGCGAGGCGTTCTCCTCCAGCCCGTGCGTTTCGCGGAACAGGACGTGCATCGCCCCTCTGCCTCAGCCGGCCAGTACCGCGCGGAACGCTGCCGGGTCGATATGGTCGTGCTCGGCGATGGCAACGAGGGCCGTGCCGCGCGGCTCGCCCTGACGCCAGAGACGGTCATATTGATGGCGCACGCGGCTGCCGACGGCCTGAACCAGCAGCCGCATCGGCTTGCCGGTCACCGCCGCATAGCCCTTCACCCGCAGCACCTTGTGCTCGCGTGCCAGCCGTTCGATGCGCGCGACCAGCTCCGCCGGATCGGCGATCTCGCCGAAGGTGACGACGGTGCTGTCGAAATCCTCATGCTCGTGGTCGTCGGTGCCGTCATGGTGCGAGGGGCGTGCGGCGAGGTCGTCCTCGGCCGCGGCACCCAGGCCCAGGATAACACGCGGATCGATCGCGCCCTCGCGGATCTCGACCACCGGCACCGACCGAGGCGCCTCCGCCGCGATCACCGCACGGGCGGCTGCGACGCCCTCCGGGCCGGCCAGATCGACCTTGGTCAGCAGCACCATGTCGGCGCAGGCGAGCTGGTCCTCGAACACTTCGGCAAGCGGCGTCTCATGGTCGATGCCCGGGTCGGCGGCGCGCTGCGCTTCCAGCGCCACCAGGTCGGGCGCGAACCGACCCTCGGCGACCGCCTCGGCATCGGCGAGTGCCAGCACCCCGTCCACCGTGATGCGGCTGCGGATCGCCGGCCAGTCGAACGCCTTGAGCAGCGGCTTGGGCAGCGCGAGGCCGGAGGTTTCGATCAGGATGTGGTCGGGGCGCGGCTCAAGCGCGAGCAGGCGCTCGACCGTGGGGATGAAATCGTCGGCGACGGTGCAGCAGATGCAGCCATTGGCCAGCTCGACGATATTCTCCGCCGGGCAGTCGGGGATCGCGCAGGATTTGAGGATCTCGCCGTCGACGCCGAGCGTGCCGAATTCGTTGACGACCACCGCCAGCCGACGCCCCTCGGCGTTCTGGATCAGATGGCGGATCAGCGTCGTCTTGCCGGCGCCGAGAAAGCCGGTGACGATGGTAACGGGGACCTTGGCCAGGTCGGTCATGCATGTCTTCCCCCGCGCCGAGCGAACACGCGGAGGGACTTGCCGGAACCAACGTCCAGCCGGCGCGCGACGACGGGCGGGCGCGACGATCGCCCGGCACCACGCGACCGTGCAGCCCCAGCCGCACAGCTTCGTCGCTCGAACGGAAGCAAGACCGTGCCGCGGCCATCCCCTGGACCAAGGCAAGAGCGACCGTTGCGCCGGCAGGTCTCCTGGCTTGCGGGTCACGGCACGCTGCACGCCTTCCCAGGCCTTAACGGCCCAGTGGCTGCCTCTCCCTGGAGGCCAGTGCATCGCGCTATCCGCTCACAGTTGCAGGGACAGCCGCGGATTTGGGGAAAGCTCCCCGCACCGCATTCCCGATTAAGCCCCATGTCCGGGGCACCGGCGCGATCTTTGCGAAGGCTGCAAAGCCTTCGACCAAGGGCTCTAGACGCGCACCTCGATCTCGTCCAGCCTCTGCCAGCGATAGATGGCGAAGCTGATCAGCCAGCAGCCGACGAACAGGCCGATGATCGCAAAGCCAAGGCCGTTGAAATGCGCGCCGAGATCGGCGGCTAGGCCGAAGGCGCCGCCGGTCCAGCCCATCTTGTCGCCGATCAGCGCCAGCGTCTCGATGCCCCCGATCACGATCGCGACCAGCGCCGAGATCAGCGTGATGGTGACGTTGTAGTAGAGCTTGCGGATCGGCTTGACGAACGCCCATTGATAGGCGCCGAGCATCACCACCCCATCCAGCGTGTCGACCAGCGCCATCCCCGCCGCGAACAGCGCCGGCAGCACCAGCAGCGTGCCGAGCGACACGCCATGCGCCGCCTGCCCCGCCGACATGCCGAGGATCGCCACCTCGGTCGCGGTGTCGAACCCCAGCCCGAACAGGAAGCCGAGCGGCGCCATGTGCCAGCTGTGGCGCACCAGCCGGAACATCGGCCCGAACAGCTTGGACAGCGGCCCGCGCGACGCGAGCAGCAGGTTGAGATCGTCCTCGACATAGGCGCCGCCCGCGCGAACATGGGCAAAGGTCTTCCACACCGCGCGCAGGATGATCAGGTTCATGCCGGCAATCGCGAACAGGAACAGCGCCGAGACGGCGGTGGCGATCACCCCGCCCAGCTCCTTGAATGCTCCCATCCCCGCCAGAGCGCCGGTGGCTAGCGCGATCCCGGCCGAGGCGATGGCGATGATCCCCGAATGGCCGATCGCGAACCACAGGCCGGTGGCGATCGGGCGCTGACCGTCGTTCATCAGCTTACGGGTGACGTTGTCGATCGCTGCAATGTGGTCTGCGTCGACCGCGTGGCGCAGCCCCAGGCCCCAGGCGAGCAATGCGGTGCCGAGCATCAACGGCTGGGCATGGAACAGGGCGAAGGCCCAACCCCAGGCGGCGAGATTGGCCGCGATCAGCCCTGCGAACAGCAGGGCCACGCGCGTACGCAAGGCGAGAACGGACAAGATGCGGCACTCCGGCGGCGTCGTGCGACTTGGCCGGGGCCACCGCGAGCGGCCGGCTGCGCACCTCGGCCGGACGCCTCCGCGACCGAGCCACGCAACCGCGAACGGCCCCAGCCGCTCGTGCGTCGCTCAGACGGAGTACACCGTGCCGCGGCCATCCCCTGGGCCAAGGCAAGAGCGACCGGACGCCGGCAGGTCTCCTGGCTCGCGGGTCACGGCACGCTGCACGCCTTCCCAGGCCGTGCTGGCCCAGTGGCTGCCCCTCAGGTTGAGGCCAGTGCATCGCGCTATCCGCTCACAGTTGCAGGGACAGCCGCGGATTTGGGAGCAAGCCCCCGCACCGCATTCCCGATTAAGCCCCTTTCGAGGCACCGGCGTGATCAGACGCTCGTCGTACGGGAAGCCGCGACGTGGAGCAACCGCCCCTCCGCGCCCGCCCGCAGGAAATGCAGTGCGGAGACGAGGGTCAACCCACCAACCGCAAGCGAGGCAGCATAGCAGCAGGTGATGAAGAAGGGCAGCCAGCGCACTTCCGGGGCGCCGAGGGCATGGACGAGCAGCAGCGCCACGCTGCCGACATAGCCCGAGGCATCGGCGATATAGATCAGGAACCCGGCATTGGCGGCCGTGCCGATCGTGGCGATCATGCGATCGAACAGCATCGCGTTGAACGGCGTGTAGGCGAGGTACAGGCCTGCCCCCGCCACCGTCATCCATGGCAGCGGCGCGAGCAGTCCCGCCTGAAAGGCGAGCGTCGACCCACCCAGGCACAGAGCCCCGAGCAGGATCAGCCCGTGCATCGCCAGTAGTGCGCGCAGATTGTCGCGGATCAGCATCAGCAGCGCGAGCGCGGCCAGCGTGAGCAGCGCGATCGGCAGCTCGCTCGCCGAGAATATTGCCGCCTCGCCGCCATAGCCGAGCGCGGTCCACAGCTCGCGCGCGAAATTGTCGCGCACGTCGCGCAAGGACGTGAGCAGCACATAGCCGATCGCCAGCATCACCAGCGTCGCACCGTGTGCGCGCAGGAAAGCGGCGCGATCGGCGGCCTGCATCGGCACACGGGCGGTGCGCTCGGCCTCGTCGCAGGCGTCCGGCGGCGGCATGCGCTCCAGTTGCCACAGCGCGACCAGCAGCACTGGCACGAAAACCAGGCCGGTCGCTGCCGGCATCCACTGCTCCGCGACACCGGCCGCCATCAGCAGCACCGCCACCGACTTGACCACGCCCGAGGACAGGATGAAGCTTGCGCACAGCATCGCACCGAGCAGCTCGGAGACGCGGCGCCCCTCGACATAGCTGAACACCAGCCCCCAGATCAGCCCCAGCGGCAGGCCGTTGAAGAACAGGCAGGCGACGTTCCACGGCGCCGGGATCAGGGCGAACAGCACCAGCGCGACCCACGACGCGCCGATCAGCCCGAGGATCATTCGCGCCCGTCCCTGCCGCCCGGCTTCGGAGATGACGCCGACGCCGATCAGCTTGGACAGCGCATAGCCGATCACCTGCGCGATCAGCAGCGCCGTCTTGTAGTCGATGGCGAAGTGCCAGCCCGCCACATCGGCATAGGTCGCCACCGCGAACGGCTTGCGGAAGGCATACATCGCGAAATAGGCGCTGAACGCCGCGAGCCCGCCCAGGAAGAGCGTAAACCCCGACGCGGTCCGCGCGGCTCCGCGCGCGGCATCACCGTGCATTGCGATTCCCCATGAAGCGTCGCGCTTGTGGCGAGCCAGCGCGACAGCTTCATGACAGCGAAGTCATGCCCGCATCACCAGGGGCGGACGCGCAGCGCCTCGGCTTCCGCGGCACAGCTTTGCGCATCGGGTCGCGGTGCCGTCGACCGCAGCCGCGCCACTTCCTGCCGCGCAGCCACCAGATCGCGCTGATAGGCGGGCGAGGTCTGGAGCACCGCGAGCACCGAGGCACCGGCCATGTAGCCCGCCTCCACGGCGCTCTTGCTGTGCGAGCCGCAGATCGCGCGACTTTCGCCATATGCCCGTCCACGCGCTAGGAGCGCGCTGGCCTTGTCGGGTATCGCCTGGGCGAGGATCTGTGCCTCCAGCCAGCCATTGGCGGTGTGGCCCGACGGATAGTCGCCGTTGCTCGCCAGATGCGCGGTCTTCGCTTCGCAGATCGGCCCGTCCTCGCGCAGATAGAGGCGCGGCACCTGATAGGCGGCCTTAACCTTGCCGACGACGGGACCGGTGCCCGCTCGCGCGAGCAGCCGCGCCAGCGTGGGGGCGCGCCTGGCATCGAGCACCATGCCCATCGCGCAGGCGTTGCGGCGTAGCGGATCGTTGGTGACGTCGTCGGTGGCGATCCGCCAGCGCGCGCTCCCCTCCAGCTTCCGGGTCGCACGGAACACCGCCATGTCGAGCGCAGCGCTGGGGCTGTCGAGCGCGGGCGGCGGCGGCACAATGGCCATGCCGTCGGGATACTGACCCGCGGCAAGATAGGGAGCGGTGTCGCTTGTCTGGAGCGCCGCGATCAGCAGCGGAAGCGCCGCGAAAAAGCCGCCGCGGATCACGCCGGAAGACCCGATCGGCCGCCGGGGCTCAAGGTTAAAGCGTGGAGCTGGGCGCGCATGCCGCGCCCCCTACTCCGCCGTGCGCCATTCTTCTACGTAGTTTTACAGGCGTCTGCATTATGCCGCAGGCAAGGCTAGTCCGGGCAAGGTGCAGCAACTTGCACATGGGGCCGACGTGGACATCTCGCTTCAGAATAACATCTTGGAGCTTGTCGCCAAAGGCGCCGATCTTGCCTCGGCCACCGATCGACTATGCCGCGAGGTGGAAGTGCGCCTGCCCGATGTTCGCGCCATGGTGCTTCGGGTCGACCTTGCCGGGCGGCTTCATCCGGTTGCCGGTCCGAGCCTGCCGGAAAGCTATCTTGAGGCAATCGACGGCATGATGATCGGGCCCAAAATCGGATCGTGCGGTTCGGCGGCCTATCTCGGCGAGCCGGTGGCCAGTACGGATATCGAGACCGACCCCAATTGGGCCAAATATCTCACCCTCACCCGCCCGCTGGAAATGCGTGCCTGCTGGTCGAACCCGATCAAGAATGCGCGCGACGAGGTGACCGGCATCGTCGCGTTCTATTATCGCGTGCCACGCGGTCCCACGCCGATGGAGCGCCGGATCATCCGGGTGTGCCTGCACCTGTGCGCGATTGCGATCGAACAGGACATCTGGCGCGCCAAGCAGGTCCGCCGCGCCCAGCTCGACGGCCTCACCGGCCTGCCGAACCGCTCGGCCTTCACCACCTCGCTCAGCGACCTCGATTGCAGCGAACCGGGAGCCTGGGGACTGATCCTCGTCGATCTCGACAATCTCAAGATCGTCAACGACACGTTCGGCCACGTCGCGGGCGATGCGCTGATCATTCACGCAGCGCGCCGCCTTTCCGAAGCGGCCGCCCCGGACCGCGCCTATCGCCTGGGCGGCGACGAGTTCGCGGTGCTGGTGCAGAGCCCGGCATCCCTCGCCGACCCGGCCGAAGCCGCGCGGACGCTGCTGGATGCGCTTGCCCAGCCGATCGAGGATGGCGAGCGCAACGTCGTGCCCCGCGCAACCGCCGGCGGCGCGCTGGTCGGCGAAGACGAAACCGCCGAGCAGGTGCGGCTCAATGCCGATCTTGCGCTCTACCATGCCAAGGAGACCGCGCGCGGCACCTTCGTCCGCTATGTGCCGGGCATCGCCACCCGCATGGCGCGGCGGCTGGATGCGATCCACGCGGTGGAGCGCGCGCTGGCCGAGGATCGGCTGCTCCCGCATTATCAGCCCTTGTTCGACCTCAAGACCGGCGAGATCCTCGGCTTCGAGGCGCTGTGCCGGATGCGCACCGAGGATCGCATCGTCTCCGCTGCCGAATTCTTCGAGGCGACCACCGATGGCAAGGTCGCCGGTGCGATCACCGCGCGCATGCTCGAACGCGTCGCCGCCGATCTGCGGCATTGGTGCGACCTCGGCATCGCGCCGCCGCATATCGGCATGAACTTCTCGTCGAGCGATTTCCACGGCGCGCGGCTGCGCGAGATGATCCCCGAGACGCTGGCCCGGTACGGCGTACCGCTGCACCATCTGACGCTCGAGATCACCGAGACCGTATATCTCGGCCAGGGCGACAGCGTCGTGGCCGATACGCTGCGCTGGTTCCGCGCCCAGGGGCTGCTGGTCGCGCTGGACGATTTCGGCACCGGCTATGCTTCGCTCACCCATCTGCTGACGATGCCGGTGGACTTCATCAAGATCGACAAGAGCTTCACCGACCAGCTGCTCCAGAACAGCGCGAGCCGCGCGATCGTCGAGGGCGTGCTGCACATCGCGCAGGAACTGGACATGCGGGTGATCGCCGAAGGGGTCGAGACCGAGCTGCAGGCCGAGCGGCTGCGCAGCATCGGTTGTGCCTATGGTCAGGGGCATCTCTTCTCGCCCGCTGTCGGCGTCGAGCGCGCGACCGAGATCCTGCGCGCCGCGAAGATCCCAGCGCTGCCGCCGAGCCGGGGCGCTGTTGGACCGGGACCGGATGCCGCGGTGCTGCACTAGGATCGGCGAACGCGACTGCACAAAAAATGGGCCGGAGGATTGCGCCTCCGACCCAGTGCTTTCCTCCCCAGGAAAGTCAGAAGCGGGTGCGCAGCGTGAGGCCGTAGGTGCGCGGCTCGGCGAGATAGGCCGAGAAGAGCTGGCGGCCGCCGGGATATTGGGGATCGGTGAACGGCGCGGTGGCGGCGCCTTCCTGGAAGGGCGAATTGAACACCACCTGCGTGTAGTTCTGATTGAAGATATTCTGCGCCCAGAACTCGATCGCCCAGCGCTCGTCCTTGCCGCGGATGCCGATGCGGCCGTTGAACAGCGCATAGCCGTCCTGGATCTTCTGCGGGAACAGATCGGAACCGGTGTTGTAGTCGCTGGTCATGCGGGTGTCGAAATAGATCAGGCCGCTAAGGCCCGAATTGCCGAGCGGCGGGGTCCAGGCGACCGAGGCGGTGCTGACGATCTCGGGCGCGTTGGACAGCTGCTGGCCGGGCAGCCGCCGCAAGGCCTGGTCGAGCGGCCCACCGGCATCGTTGCCGACCAGCTGGTTGCGGTAATGCGTGTCCGCATAGGTGAAGCCCAGCCCGACGCGGAAATCGCGTGCCGGGACGATCGAGGCTTCGAGCTCGACGCCCTGCGACACCACGCCGTAGCTGACGTTGGAGGACGAGCACACCCCGGTGGTCGACGCCGCAGCGTTGAAGTTGCTTGCGGTGCTGAACTTGCTCTGGTCGCGATCGCCGCCGCCCAGGCTCGCCGTGCAGCCGTTGATGTTCTGCACCAGGAAGACGGTGCCGTTGAACGTGTTGAGCTGGAAGTTCTTGAACTGCTGGCGGAAGACCGAGAGGTTCAGGCTGAACTTCCGGGTGGAGTATTTCAGACCGACTTCGAAGGCGTTGTTGGTCTCCGGCGCGAACTGAAGATTGCTTACCAACGCCTGCGCGCCGCCCACCGCGGCGAAGGGTAGGATCGGCACCTTGAGCGCCGACTTGTCGAGGTTGAACCCGCCCGCTTTGTAGCCGCGCGAATAGCTGCCGTAGAGCAGCAGGTCGTCGGTCGGCTTGTAGGAGAGGATCGCGGTGCCGGTGAACTGGTCCTCCTTGCGCGTGTCGTGGATCGACGCGCCGTTGAGTTCGGCGGTGGAATTGCCCTGGCACGACAGGCCGAGGATGCCATCGATCGTCGCGGTGAGCGAGGCAACCGAGCGGAGCGGCAACAGCGAGGTCTGGTTGGCGACGCAGGCGGTGTTGTCGTTGCCGAAGGTGGCGTTCAGGCGCTTGCGCTCATTGGTGTAGCGCAGGCCCAGTGTCAGGTCCAAGCCCTTGGTGACGTGGAAGATATTGTGGGTGAACAGCGCCCAGTTGCGGCTGTTCTGCTTGAAATAGTCGCGCGTCGTCCCGCGATCGTTGATCCCGTCCAGACGATCGAACGCCGCATAGATCAGCGGGCTTGCGGCGCCGAACAGCGCCGGCCGCGCGGCAAGACAGCCCGCCGCCGCCGGGTTGTACAGCGCGGCAAGTGCGCTCCCCGACACGATGCGGCAGGTGGCGAAGCGTCCATATTGGGTGCCGAAGCGGAGATTGTCGACGAGCGTCAGATCCTCATTGGCGAAATAGCCGCCGACCAGCCAGTCGAGCTTCTCGTTGAACGCGGTGCCGTTGAGGCGGAGTTCCTGGCTGAGCGTCTCGAACGCGCGCGAGGAGTCCGCATTCGGTGCGCGGTACAGCAGGTCGACCGCGCTGTAATCGGTATCGGCGCCCTGGCTGGAGAAATAATTGCGATAGCCGGTAATCGAGGTGAGCTTTACGTTGCCGAGATTCCAGTCGAGCTGGACCGAGCCGCCCCAATCCTCGGTGATGCCGCCATAGCTGCGGCCCTGCGAGACATAGAGGTTCCGGCTATAGGGATTGCTGAACGCCGCCATCGGTTGACCGAGATCGCGCAGAACCCGCACGATATTGTTCGCCGTTGGGCTGTTGAGGTTGCCTATATAGGGGTTGATCGAGGAGTCGACATAGACGGCACCGCAGCATTCTTCGTTGCGATGGGTATAGTCGCCGATCACACGGATCTGGATGTCGCTGGTCGGCTCGAACAACAGCTGGCCGCGCAGGAAATAGCGGTCGCGATTGTTGACGTCGCGATTGTTGGTGACGTCGTGGTAGAAGCCGTCGCGCTTCATGTAGACGCCGTCCAGCCGGCCTGCGAGCGTGCTGCTGAGCGGCACGTTGACGAAGCCCTGCATCCGGAGCGCGTTGTAATTGCCATAGGTCGCCTCGGCGCCGGCCGAGAAGGTCGATTCCGGCTTCTTGGAGACGATGTTGATGATGCCGGCCGAGGCGTTGCGGCCGAACAGCGTGCCCTGCGGCCCGCGCAGCACCTCGATCCGCTCGAGATCGCCCAGTTCGCTGAGGCCGATGCCCGAGCGTGAGCGGTAGACGCCGTCGATGAAGACCGCGACCGAGCTTTCCAGGCCGGGATTGTCGCCGACCGTACCGATCCCTCGAATACGTGCCGAGCCATTGGCCTCGCTGCCGGTCGACGAGACCAACAGCGACGGGGCAACCTGGTTGAGCGCGCGAATATCGTTGGCGCCGGTCTGCTGCAGGGTCTCGGCACTGACCGCCGAGACCGCGAGCGGCACATCGGCCAGCGCCTGGGCACGGCCCTGCGCGGTGACGATGATCTCGTTATCGGACTGTGTCGATCGCCCTGCGGCGTCCTGCTGGTCCTGGGGTGTTTCCTGCGCGAGCGCGGGCGCTGCGAGCGCCATGACGAGTGCCGGCACTGCACAGGCCGACATAAGGCGTAGCCGCATATCTTTCCTCTCCACCGAGGTTGGAGCTGTGTTTCCGCTCCATACCCGAACCTCGAATACACGCCTTGTCGCCAGCGCCGTCAAGCAAAACTAAAGTTGCAAAATGCCACTTGAATGCAATCGTTGCGGAGAAAGCACAGTGTTGCCCAACCGAAATGGCGATGCGGTGGCATGTGTCCCGTCCCAAGCGCGGTAAGGCGTTGGTGGGTCTCGCACTTCCCAATTGCGACGGTCAAACGTAGCGCGGGTCCGGCAATTGGGGTACGCTGTTCCTCCTCTGGGGAGGGGCCATATGCAGTTTCATCACCGCGCCGTGCCGATCGTGCTTGCCGCCGTCCTGATCGATTCGATCGGCTTCGGCGTCATCCTTCCGGTGCTTCCGAAGCTGATCGTCACGCTGTCGCACACCAGCCTCGACGATGCCGCGCGGATCGGCGGCTGGATGTTGGTGGCGTTCGCCGTCGCGCAATTCGTCGCCGGGCCGGTCCTCGGGTCGCTGGGGGACAGCATCGGCCGGCGACCGGTGCTGCTCGCCTCGATGGCCGCCTTCGCGATCGACTATCTGCTGATGGCAGCGGCGCCGACCATCGGCTGGCTGTTCGTCGGCCGCATCGTCGCCGGGATCACCGGCGCGGTCTACGGCCCGGCCAACGCGGTGCTGGCCGACGTCACCCCGCCGGAGAAGCGCGGCGCGACTTTCGGCATGATGGGCGCGGCGTTCGGGATCGGCTTCATCCTCGGCCCGGCGATCGGCGGCCTGCTCGCCAGTCTGGGCCCGCGCGCGCCGTTCATCGCCGCGGCGGTGCTCGCCGGGCTCAACGCGCTGTGGATCCTGTTCCTGCTGCCCGAGACGATGGCGCCCGAGCGCCGCCGTCCCTTCCGCCTGCGCGACGCCCATGTCTTCGCCGCCTTCCGGCCGCTGTTCGAGGCGGGCAATGCCAAGCCGCTGCTGCTTGCCGCCTTTCTCTGGCAGCTGGCACATATGGTCTACCCGGCGACCTGGGCGTTCTTCGGGGAGATCGCGCTGGGCTGGGACGAGCGGATGATCGGTGCCTCGCTTGCCGCATCGGGCATCTGCATGGCGTTGGTCCAGAGCTTCGTCACCGGACGCGCGATCGCCGCCTGGGGTGAGGAGCGGACGGTCGTGCTCGGCATGCTCGCCGGCGGCCTCGCCTTTCTCGGCTATTGCTTCGCGCGGGAGACCTGGATGGTATTCGCGATCATCCCCTTTGCCGCCTTCCAGGGGCTGGCCTTCCCGTCGATCAATGCCCTGCTCTCGCGGCTGACCGACCCTTCGCACCAGGGCGCACTGCAGGGCGGGATGGCGGCGCTCGGCAGCGTTGCGCTGATCCTCGGCCCGCTGCTGCTGAGCCAGGCATTGGCCTTCGGGTCGGAGCGCGGCTTCCAGGGCGGCAACTTCGTCGTGGCGGCGGTGCTCGCCCTGAGCGCGCTGCTGCTGATCGAATGGAAGGTCGTGCCCCGCGTCCAGCGGGCGCCCGCCGAATAGCACACGACAAATTGCGACACTTTGACGGGAGCGATGACAAACCCGTGCGACACGCGACCGCGAAACAAAGCATGTGCCGGGGGCCCGCCCCTCGCCCCCGGCACCCCCTTTCTTTCCAGGAGTTTCGCATGCTGAAACGTCTCACTTTCGCCGCGCTCGGAGCCTCGCTGCTCGCCGGCTCGGCCTTCGCTTCGCAGGCAACGCCGCAGGAGGGCCCCCGCGGCCCCCGCGACCCGCTCGGCATGGCGGACCAGAACAAGGACGGCGTCGTCACCCGCGACGAAATGCTCGCCAGCGTCGCCGCGCGGTTCAACGCGATGGACGTCAATCACGACGGCAAGGTCACGCCGGAAGAGCGCGAGGCCTATACGGCACAGCAGCGCGCGCGGATGGGTGGTCGCATGGCGCCCAAGAAAGACCTCACCCTCGCCGACGAGCAGGCCCGCGCTGTCCGCATGTTCGACCGAATCGATACCAACCATGACGGCAAGATCGACGCCGCCGAGCGCCAGGCCGCGGCGCAGCAGATGATGCAGATGCGCCGCGGCGGCGGTGGCGGCTGGCGCGGCCGCCAGGGTCCGCCCGCCGGCGACACGCCTCCCCCTCCTCCGGCCGACGGCAACTGACGCCAGCCGGAGCAGCCGGGCGGGAGGCCGCGGGCATTGCTGATCCTGTCCCCGTCGGGATCAGAAGCGCTTCCCCGGCGCTTCACTGCGAAGCTCTGCGGATCTCCTCCCTCCCGCCCGGCCCTTTCCCCCGCTGCCAAAGGCGCTAGTCTGTTGACCATGTCCGAGGTTCCCCACCTGTTGCTCGTCGATGACGAGCGCTCGATCCGCGAGCCGCTCGCGCAATATCTGACCAAGCAGGGCTTCCGCGTCACCCAGGCCGGCGATGCGGAGAGCGCACGGGCGCGGCTCAACGCCTATGCGATCGACCTGGTGGTGCTCGACATCATGATGCCCGGCGAAGACGGGCTGAGCCTGTGCCGCCACATTCGCGAGACCAGCGAAACGCCGGTCATCCTGCTCACCGCGCGCAGCGAGGAGACCGACCGGATCGTCGGGCTGGAAATGGGCGCCGACGATTATGTCGTGAAGCCGTTCAGCCCGCGCGAGCTCTCCGCCCGGATCAAGGTCGTGCTGCGCCGCTGGTCGGCGGGCGGGGCCAAGCAGCATGCGCCGGAGACCGGCTCCTTCGCCTTTGCCGGCTGGGTGCTGCGCACCGGCGAGCGCACCCTGGTCGATCGCGAGGGCGTGTCGGTGCCGCTGTCCACCGGCGAGTACAACCTGCTCCACGCATTGGTCACCCGGCCGCGCCAGGTGCTGACCCGCGACCAGCTGCTCGACCTCACCCAGGGCCGCGAGGCGGCGGCATTCGATCGCGCGATCGACAACCAGGTGAGCCGCTTGCGCAAGAAGATCGAGCCCGACGCCAAGAACCCCACGATCATCAAGACCGTGTGGGGCGGCGGCTATACGCTGGCGGCCGAGGTCACCCGACTTTGAGGCGGTTCCTGCCCACCAGCCTGATTGCGCGGATTGCGTTGCTCGTCGCGGCGGCACTGTTCGTCGCGCAGGCGATCAATTTCGGGCTGCTGCTCCATGAGCGGCAAAAGGCGCGGTTCGCGCTGGTGATCGCGCCGGCGACCACGCGGCTTGCCGATGCGGCCGAGCGTCTGCTCGTCCTCCAGCGTGAGACGCCGCGCCAGCCGGGTGCTGCGAAGAACCGCTTCCTCTCCGATCCGCGCACCCATGTTCGGCTGCACGCCGAGAACCCGTTCGCCGGCGAGACCGATCGGCGGCGGCCGGATGTCGAGCGCGACCTTCGCCGCGGGCTGGAGGACGCGGGGCTGCATGCCGGGGCGATCATGGCGGCTCTGCGCCCGGTGAACCCGCAGCGCCTGCTCGACCCCAAGATCGATCCGCTGCGTGCCGAGCGGCTGCGGCGGATGGGCGCGGAGATGCTGGTCGCGGTGGAATTGCCCGGCAAGGGCTGGCTCACCCTCGCGACGCCGTGGCCGCGCACCGAGTTCGACCTGATCTGGCAGCTCGCTGCGCAGACGCTGATCCTCTACGTCGTCGTGCTGGTGCCGGTGCTGCTGGTCGGCGGGCGGATCGCGCGGCCGCTGCGCACCCTCACCGATGCCGCGCGGACCTTCCGCCCCGGCGACGACACCGCGCCGATCCGCGAGCGCGGCCCCAGCGACGTCCGTGCGCTGATCGCTGCCTACAACGCGCTCGGTCGGCGCGTCACCTCGATGCTCGACGAGAAGGATCGGATGCTCGGTGCGATCGGGCACGATCTGCGCACGCCGCTCCAGGCGCTGCGGGTCCGGATCGAGTCGGTCGAGGACGACGACGATCGCGGGCGGATGGCGGATACGATCGACGAGATGAGCCGCACGCTCGACGACATCCTGTCACTGGCCCGGCTCGGCCGTCCGAGCGAGCCCAACACCGATGTCGATCTCGGCGCGCTGGTCGATGCGGTAGTCGAGGATTTCCGCGATCTCGACCATGACGTGACCTTCGAGGAGCCCGAGCGGCTCAAAATGCGGCTGCGGCCGACGCTGATGCGCCGCGCGGTGCGCAATCTGATCGAGAATGCGGTCAAATATGGCGATGGCGCCGAGGTGCGGCTGATCCCCGAGACCGAGCGGGTGACGATCGAGGTGTGCGACCGCGGGCCTGGCATCCCCGAAGACAAGCTCGAGGCGGTGTTCAATCCATTCACGCGGCTGGAGCAGTCCCGCAACCGGGACACCGGCGGGATCGGTCTCGGGCTGGCGCTTGCGCGGGCGATCGTCAACGATGCCGGTGGGGCGATCGCGCTGGGGAACCGCGACGGTGGCGGGCTGACCGCGACGATCACGCTGCCGCGGTGACCCAAGTCTAAGTCCCTCCCTGAAGGGGAGGTACTTAAAGCGAAGAACAAGAAGGGCCGCGCTCCCATCGGAAGCGCGGCCCTTTTTTCTACCGACGAACCGTCAGGCTATCAGCCGACGATTTCTTCCGGCTTGAAGAAGAAGGCGATCTCGATCGCGGCATTCTCTTCCGAGTCCGAACCATGGACCGAATTGGCTTCGATCGACTCGGCCAGTTCCTTGCGGATCGTGCCGGGCTCGGCGTTCGCCGGATTGGTCGCGCCCATGATGTCGCGGTTGCGCTGCACGGCGTTCTCGCCCTCGAGCACCTGCACGACGACCGGGCCCGAAATCATGAACGAGACGAGGTCGTTGAAGAAGGGGCGCTCCTTGTGGACGCCGTAGAAGCCTTCGGCCTGCTCGCGGGTCATCTGGATGCGCTTGGAAGCGACGACGCGCAGGCCTGCCTCTTCCAGCATCTTGGTGACGGCGCCGGTGATGTTGCGGCGGGTTGCATCGGGCTTGATGATCGAAAAGGTCCGGGTCGCGGCCATGGCCGTGCGGCTCCTGTAATTGGTGATGGAAGGAAGTGGCGGCTCCCTAGTCCCGCCGCGTCTTCAATGCAAGCTCAGGCGACTTGCGCCCAGCGGCCGTTTTCGTCCTGCCGCCAATAGCGGCGCTCGACGTCCTCGCGTTCTCCCAGCGCGCGCCACGCCACGCGTGCCGCGCCGATGCTTTCCTCGTCAAACAGGTGGAATGCTCGCTCGAACGCCAGCGCTTCGTCGCGCCAGAGGCCGTCCACCAGCGCGACGTTGCGGGCCCCGTTCGCGGGTGCGACCGTCTCCGCGATCAACGCCGGCTGCTCCGCATCCCATTCGCCGCCGGCCTGCGCATGCGGCAGGAAGCTCGACGCGTTGTAGGCCCATAGCAGCTGGTCGATACGCGTACGGAGTGCCGGATCCTCGGCGACGATCAGCAGCCGCCCGCCGCTGCCGAGTATCTTTTCGGCGATCGATGGCAGCACGCGGTCCAGCGGCGCCAAGGTAAGGTGATAGAAATCGACCTGCATGCGGGGTCCCTTAGCCCGGATGTGCGTTTGGGCCAACGCGCCTCCCGTTGCGGAGCCGCAATCGCTGCGATAGGGCACGTGAATGCCCGTTGCCGGGGAGTGTCGACAAAGGTGGGAGTTTTCGTGAAGCGCAAGGCCATGTTCTTTCCGGCCGCGCTCGGTCTGTGCCTCTCGGCCCAGGCACGTGCCCAGCAAGCCCCCGAATCGCGCCCGCTTTCCAGCGACACGGTGCCGGCCGCCAATTTGCAGGATCGTCCGGTCGAACCGGCCCCGCCCTCGCCCACGGCGTTGCCCGAGGATCCGAACCAGGTCCAGTTCACTGCCGATCAGCTCGATTACGACATGAACAGCGACGTCGTCACCGCAAGCGGCGACGTGCGCATGTACCGGGAGAGCAACCGCCTCCGCGCCGACAAGGTCACCTGGGATCGCCGCACCGGCAAGGTGATGGCGATGGGCAATATCGTCATTGCAAATCCGCAGGGCGATGCCGCCTATGGCGACAGCATCGAGCTGACCGATACGCTGAAGGACGGCGTGGTCGACAACATGCTGGTGGTGCTGGAGGCGGGAGGGCGCATCGCCGCCGCCCGCGGTTCGCGCAACGACGGCGGGGTGATCACCGTCGAGAACGCGGCCTATACCCCCTGCTCCGTCAGCGACAGCTCCGGCTGCCCCAAGGAGCCGTCCTGGAAGATCACCGCCGACCGCGTGGTGTATGATCCCGCCAAGCATCGCTTGCGCTACAAGGGTGCGCGCATCTCGGTCTTCGGGATCGCCTCGATTCCGTTGCCGGCCTTCTCGCATCCGGCCGGCGGCCAGAGCGATTCCGGCTTCCTGACGCCCGACGCGCGCTACAGCAGCACCAACGGCTTGCAGCTCGCGGTGCCTTATTTCTTCAGCTTCGCCCCCAATCGCGATCTGACCGTGACGCCGCGCGTCTTCAGCGATGCGTTGCCGATGATGCAGGTCGACTATCGCGAGCTCAACAGCCTCGGCTCGTTCCGCCTTCAGGCCTACGGCACCTACAGCCGGCGCGCCGACGACCTCACCGTCGCGCCTACGCCGGCGACGCTGCAGAACGACTTTCGGGGCTATATCGATCTGGTTGGTCGCTACCAGCTCGACCCGAACTGGAGCGTCAGCGCGTCCTTGCGCGTCGCCAGCGACCGCACGTTCCTGCGCCGCTACGACATCTCGCGAGACGATCGTCTCCGCAACAATGTCTCGATCGAGCGTATCGATCCGGACAGCTATTTCGTAATCAACGCCTGGGCGGTGCAGACGCTGCGTGCGGGCGATCGCCAGGGACTGCAGCCGATCGCGCTGCCCGAGCTCGATTACCGTCGCCGCCTGGACGACGGGCTGCTCGGCGGGAAGTTCGATCTGGAGGTGAACACGCTCGCGCTTACACGCACCGGCGGACAGGACACGCAGCGCGCGTTCACCAGCGCACAATGGAGCCTGCGCCGCCTGACCGACTGGGGCCAGGAGGTGACCTTCACCGCCTATAGCCGCGGCGACGTCTACAACACGACTGACACCTCCGCGACCACGGTGGTCAACTATCGTGGGCTCGAAGGCTTCCGTTTCCGCGGCATCGCGGCCGCGGCCGTGGATGTGAAATGGGCGTTCGTCGGCGATTTTCTCGGCGGTTCGCAGCGGATCACGCCGCGCGTCCAGGTGGTCGCCGCGCCGCACCTCGCCAACATGGACGTGCCCAACGAGGATGCGCGTGCCGTCGACCTCGAGGATTCAAATCTCTTCGCGCTCAACCGCTTCCCCGGCTATGACCGGTTCGAGGATTCGACCCGCTTCACCTACGGCCTCGATTACGCGCTGTATCTGCCGGGCTTCAGCGTCGAGACGAATATCGGTCAGAGCTATCGGCTGACGGATCGCCCGACCTTGCTGCCGGATGGTACCGGGCTGAACGATCGGATGTCCGACATCGTCGGCCGCACGGTGATCCGCTTCCACGATTTCTTCAGCCTCACCCACCGCTATCGTCTCGACAAGGACGGGCTGGCGGTGCGCCGCAACGAAATCGACATGTCCCTCGGTTCGCGCGCGACCTATGTGACGGTCGGCTATCTGCGGCTCAACCGCAATGTCGACCCGACGCTGGAGGATCTGCAGGATCGCGAGGAACTGCGCCTCGGCGCACGCGTGCAGTTCGCGCGCTTCTGGTCGCTGTCGGGCTCGACGCTGATCGACCTCACCGACAAGGACGAAGATCCGCAGTCGCTGGCGAACGGCTTCCAGCCGATCCGCCACCGCATCGGGCTGTTCTACGAGGACGACTGCCTGCGCATCGGCACCACCTGGCGGCGTGACTATGCCACCACCGGCGACGCCGTGCGCGGCAACTCCTATCTGCTCACCCTCGCCTTCAAGAACCTCGGCCGCTAGAAGACCCGGTCTGGGGGATTCGGCGCTAAGCCTTGGTTCAGGCACAATTGCGCTATAAGCGCTGCTTCCCGTTCGAGGATAAGGGTCGTTCTGAAGTGATGATGGGTGTGGGCAGGATTGCGGGAACGGGTGCGAAGTTGCTGACGGGCGCGGGGCTTGCTGCCCTGGCGACGATGGCGATCGCCCAGACCTCCGCGGGGCAGGACGGCGTGAACAACGGGCTGGATCTGCCCAGCACGCTGGAAATCTTCGGCAAGGCCGACCCGAACGTCCGCAAGCCCACCGCGATCGTCAACGACTATGTGATCACCGGCACCGAGGTCGACCAGCGCGTCGCGCTCGTCACCGGCATGCAGAAGCTGACCCTGAAGCCCGAGGAGCGCGAGCAGCTCAAGCTCGCCATGCTCCGCCAGCTGATCGACGAGACGCTGGAGATCCAGGAGGCCAAGGCCAACGAGATCAAGGTCGACGCGCGCGAGATCGAAAGCAGCTTCAGCCGCGTCGCGACGCGCTTCCAGAAAACGCCCGACCAGATGCGGGCCTGGCTGCGCGAGATCGGCTCGTCCGAACGCTCGATCAAGCGCCAGATCGAGGCCGAGCTCGCCTGGAGCCGGCTGCTGCGCAAGCGCGTCAACGTGAATGTCGGCGAGAACGAAGTGAAGGCGATGATCGATCGCCTCACTGCCCAGAAGGGGACCGACGAATATCACGTCTACGAGATCTACCAGAACGCCACGCCCGATCGCGCCGAGGAAGTTTCCGGCGGCATGAAGAAGATGATCGAGCAGATGCGCTCGGGCACACCGTTTGACTATCTCGCCCGCACCTATTCGCAGAGCTCGACCCGCGCGCGCGGCGGCGATCTCGGCTGGATCCAGCCGGCGATGCTGCCCGAGCAGCTCGCCCAGGCGGTGCAGGAAATGCAGCCGGGCCAGGTCGCCGGACCGATCCCGCTCTCGGCGGGCTTCTCGATCGTGTATCTGGCGGACAAGCACAAAGTCGGCATCTCCGATCCGCGCGACGCCAAGCTGAGCCTCCGCCAGCTGTCGCTCGCCTTCGCCAAGGGCACCACCGAGGCCCAGGCCAGCACCCGCGCCGCCGCGTTCGCCAAGGCGACCCAGGCCATTCGCGGCTGCGGCGATGTCAGCAAGGTGGCCGCGGCCGAGGGCGCTGAAGTGGTCGATCGTGACAATATCGTCATAAAGGATCTGCCGCCCGCGCTGCAGAACCTGATCCTGCCGCTCCAGGTCGGCCAGTCGACCCAGCCGTTCGGGTCGGTCGAGGACGGCGTGCGCGTCTTGGTGATCTGCGGCCGCGACGATCCGCCCGCCGCCAACACCCCGTCGGTGGAGCAGGTGCAGGAGCAGCTGGAGGACCAGCGCGTCAACCTGCGCGCCGAGCGCATGCTGCGTGACCTGCGCCGCGACGCGCTGATCGAATATCGCTGACGTGACGGCGGGAGGCACCCCCCTGCCTCCGCTCGCCGTCGCCATGGGCGACTCGGCGGGGATCGGGCCGGAAATCACTGCCAAGGCGTGGGAAGCGCGCGAGGCCGAGTGCCTTTCGCCCTTCTTTGCCGTGGGCGATCCCGTAGCGGTGCGTGCCGTGTGGGCCGGGCCGATCGCGCCGATCTCCGATCCCCGCGAGGCGCCTGGCGTGTTCGGCGAGGCGCTGCCCGTGCTGCCGATTGGCGATACCGGTCCGGTGGTGCCCGGCGCGCCTTCGCTCGGCACGGCGCATATCGCGCTCCAGTCGCTGGAGGTCGCGACCGGCCTGGCCAGCGCCGGTGCCGCCGGTGCCCTCGTGACGGGGCCCGTCTCCAAGTCCCAGCTCTACGCCATCGGTTTCTCGCATCCCGGTCAGACCGAGTTCGTCGCCGAACGCTGCGGCATCACCGCCGACAACGCCGTGATGATGCTCGCCGGGCCGACGCTGCGCGTCGTCCCGATCACCGTTCATGTGCCGCTGGCGCGGGTGCCCTCCCTGATCAGCGTCGACCTGATCGTCGCCAAGGCGCGTGTCACCGCGCGCGGACTGCAGCGCAATTTCGGCATCGCCACGCCCCGCCTCGCCTTTGCGGGGCTCAACCCGCATGCGGGCGAAGGTGGCGCGATCGGGCGCGAGGAAATCGACATACTGGCACCGGCAATCGAACAGCTCCGTGCCGAGGGGATCGATGCGAGCGGCCCGTACGCCGCCGACACGCTGTTCCACGCGCGTGCCCGCGCCGGCTATGACGCGGCGCTATGCCTCTATCACGATCAGGCGCTGATCCCGATTAAGACGCTCCATTTCGACGACGGCGTCAACATGACGCTGGGGCTGCCGATCGTGCGCACCTCGCCCGACCATGGTACTGCCTTCGGCATCGCCGGGCAGAATGTCGCGCATCCCGGCGCAATGATCGCGGCGATCCGCATGGCGACCAGCGCCGCACGCCATCGGGCTGACGCCGCCGCGTGACTACCCTTCCCCCGCTCCGCGACGTCATCACGAAATATGGACTGAGCGCCAGCAAGGCGCTGGGCCAGAATTTCCTGTTCGACGGCCAACTGCTCGGCCGCATCGCCAAGGTCCCCGGTGACATGGCCGGTGCCGAAGTGTTCGAGGTCGGCCCTGGCCCCGGCGGTCTCACCCGCGCGCTGCTCCAGGCGGGCGCCAGCGTGACCGCGGTGGAGCGTGATCGGCGCTGCATTCCCGCGCTGGAGGAGCTGGGCGGCTATTTCCCGGACAAGCTCCGCGTGATCGAGGGCGATGCGCTCGAAGTCGATGCGCCGTCGCTGTTCGCGGGCAAGCCGCACATCGTCGCCAACCTGCCCTATAATGTCGGCACTGCGCTGCTGGTCGGCTGGCTGTCGGCCGAGTGGGAGCCCTGGTGGGCCAGCCTGACGCTGATGTTCCAGAAGGAAGTCGCCGAGCGCATCGTCGCCCAGGCGGGGACCGAGCATTATGGCCGCCTTGCCGTGCTCGCCCAGTGGCGGAGCACGCCGCGGATCGCGATGAACGTCCATCGCTCGGCCTTCACCCCGCCGCCCAAGGTGATGTCGGCGGTGGTGCATATCGTGCCGGGCGAGGCGCCCGAAGGCGTGCAGCTCCGCGTTTTGGAGGCAGTTACGGCCGCCGCGTTCGGCCAGCGCCGCAAGATGCTGCGCCAGAGCCTCAAGTCGGTACCCGGCGCGCTGGCAGCACTGGACACGCTCGGCATCGACGCGAGCCGCCGGGCCGAGACGGTAAGCGTCGCCGAGTTCATCGCGATCGCGCGGGAACTCGTCCGGGCCTAGTCTCCGGCCGAACGGAACAAGCGCAGCACCGGTACCAGCGAGGCGTGATCGTCGGTCCAGCCGGTAAAGCCAGGCTGGGCGACAAGCGGACGCCACTCGCCATCGCGTGCCTTCAACGCCGCCAGCGCCCGCGGCGAGCGGCTGAGCGCGATCCAGTCCGACACCGCGCCTTCGTCCTGCCGCTCAAGCGCGCTCGGTACATGAACGAGCCGCAGCCCCAGCCAGCCGCCGGTCTTGGCGGCCCCGGCCACTACCGGCCCCAAGGCCAGGAAGCGGTTGGAGATGTGGACGAGCAGCAGCCCCTCTGGCGCCAGCACGCGCCCATAGGTGGCGAAGGCCTCAGCGGTCATCAGGTGCATCGGCACCGCGTCCGACGAGAAGGCGTCGAGCGCGAGCAGGTCAAGGCTGGTCGGTTGCAGCTCGCTCAGCCGCAGCCGCGCGTCGCCAATCAGGATCTGCGCCTGCGGGGCGCAAAGCCGGAGGAAGCTGAACTTGCCGGAGTCGCGGGCGAGATGCACCACTGCCGGGTCGATCTCGAAGAAGCGCCAGGACTGGGTCGGTCGCGCATAGCAGGCCAGCGTGCCGGTACCGAGTCCGACGACGCCGATGCGGGCATTCGGCCCGTAGAGCGCGGGTGCGGCGAGCATCGCCTGCCCCACGCCAGAGCCCGCCTGGTAATAGGTTGTCGGCCGCGTCGCGCGCGCACCTTTAAGCTGCACACCGTGCACCGTAGTGCCGTGCGCGAGGCGCCGCTGGTCGGGCTGGTCGCTCACCGTGTAGACACCGAAATAGCTGCGGGTCCGCGCGCCGCTGAGCGACGTCTCGATCGCGGTATAGCCGCCGAAGAGGAACAGCCCGCCCGCCAGCGCGACGGCGAAGGGCCAGCGCGCGCCGATCGTCACCAGCCCGATCACCGCCACCGCGACGAAGCCGAGCTGGATCTGGATCGGGGCCAGCAGCTGCACGTGCAGCGCGACAATCACGATCGCCACCACCGCGGCGCTCAGCGCCAGCCCGACGGGCAAGCGATAGCGGCTCGCCCAGAGCCGCGCGAACGCGCCGGTCAGCGCGCGCTGCGGGATCAGCAGCCCGGCGGCGAGGATCAGCAGCGGATATTCATAGGTCCAGTCGAACAGCACCGGCGCCAGCAGCCCGGCGAACACCCCGCCCAACGCCCCGCCCACCGCCATGGCAAGGTAGAAACCGGTCAGCCGTTCGGGCGGCGGCCGCAGCGCATAGAGGCGGGCATGGCAGGCCACCGCCACCGCGAACAGCAACACCAGGCCGATCAGGGCGTTGAAATAGGCGAGCCGCGAATCCCCCGCCACCAGCGTCGCGCCGAACAGCAGCAGGACCAGCGGCACGCAGCGTTCGAGCAGGTCGTCGAGTAGCGCCGAGCTGCGGAAGGCGACGGGGAAGCTCAGCAGGTACAGCCCGAGCGGCAGCACCCAGAGCAGCGGCACCGCAACGATATCGGTGGTGAGGAAGGTCGTCGTCGCCAGCATCAGCCCCGAGGGCACCAGCGCGAGCACGATCCAGCGCGCCCAGTCGCGCGCCACGGTGGCGGGGCGATCGGTGCGCGGCGCGGGCAGCGCCTCGCTTTTGGGCAGGCGGCTCGCGCAGGCGAGTACCAGCAGCGCCACCAGCGCATAGCCGATCGTCCACAGCCAGCTCTGGCTGCGCAGCCGCAGCAGCGGCTCGACCAGCAGCGGATAGGCGAGCAGGCCGCCGAAGCTGCCGATGTTCGAGGCGGCATAAAGCGCATAGGGGTCGCGCCCATGGCTCGCCACCGCATACCAGCGCTGGAGCAACGGCGCCTGGGCGGAAATGGCGAGGAACAGCGGTCCGATCGCTGCGACGAGCAGCCACGGCACCCACAACGCGGGTTCGGCCCCCGCCGGGACCTGCATCGTTCCCAGCCCGATCGGCAGCCATAGCGCCGCAAAGGCGAGGACGCCGAGATGCACGCCCGCCTGGGTGCGCACCCGGAACCGCCCCAGCCAATGCGCATAGCCATAGCCGACCAGCAGCAGCGCCTGGTAGACGAGCATCGCCGAGTTCCACACGGCAGGAGCCCCCCCCAGCCGTGGCAGTGCCATCCGCGCGACCATCGGCTGGATCAGGAACAGCAGAAACGATCCGCCGAGAATGGCCGCGACGAACCATCCGCGGCGGGCGCCGTCGGCTTGCGCGTACGGCTGCGTCACGGACGCGCGATGCGATAGGTTCGGTGGCGCCGCAGCTCGGGAATGGCGGCGGGGTGGTCGAAATCGGCATCGAGCGCGCGCCGCATGCCGAGCCGCTCCATCAGCCCCCAGCTGCGCACATTCTCTTCCACCGTGATCGCGGCGATGCTGGGTACGTCGAGATGCTGCCAGCCCCAGGCGAGGCTCGCCCGCGCCGCTTCGCCGGCATAGCCCTGCCCCCAATGCTCCACGGCGAGCCGCCAGCCGATCTCGACCTCGCCTTCGATCGGGGTACCGGCAGCACCCGGCTTCAGCCCGCAAAAGCCGAGGAAGCGGCCGTCCTCCCGCCGCTCGATCGCCCAGAAGCAGTGGCCATGGCTGGCGAGAAAGCCGATCTGCCGGTCGATGCCCGCATCGCTCTCGACGCGCGACTGCACCGGGCCGATAAAGGCCATGACGCGCGGATCGGTGCACATCGCATGGAACGGCGCGCGGTCGGCATCGGTCCAGCCACGCAGCAGGAGTCGTTCGGTCTCGATCATGGTCGGGGGATGGCGAAGGCAACGCTGGGGCGCAAGCGATGCCCGGCGGGATGCACCGGATGCTCGAAATCGGCGAACCACGCCATGCCGAGCCGCGCCATCAGCGCCTGGCTCGGCAGGTTGGAGGCCGAGGTGATCGCAACCACGCGGGGCTCGGCGCGGTGCGCCCAGGCCCAGTCGAGACTGGCCGCGGCGGCTTCACGCGCATAGCCCTTGCCCCAATGGGGGCGCGCGAACATCCAGCCGATTTCGAGCTCGCCCGCGATCGGCGTATCCGGCGCACCGGGCTTCAGCCCGCAAAAGCCGAGCACCGCGCCGTCCTCCCGCCGCTTGACGACCTGGAAACCCAGCCCACGGCTAGGGCCATAGCCGAGATGCCGGACGATCGTCGCCCGGCTATGCGCGGGGGTCTTCACCGGCCCGAGGTCGCGCATCACCTCCGGATCGCTCCACATGGCGTGGAGCGCCTCGAAGTCGCGCGGCTCCGGCGGCCGCAGCAGCAGCCGCGCCGTCTCGATCACGCGCCGAGCAGCCGTGCCGCCAGAGGCGCGTGATAGGTGAGAACGCCCGAACATCCTGCCCGCTTGAACGCCATCAACGTCTCCAGCACCAATGCCTCGCGATCGCCTGCGCCTACGGCGGCAGCAGCCTCGATCATGGCATATTCGCCGGAGACCTGATAGGCGAATACAGGCACTTCGAAGGCGCTCTTCACGCGCGTGACGATGTCGAGATACGGCAGGCCGGGCTTGACCATGACGCTGTCCGCGCCCTCGGCGAGGTCGAGCGCCACTTCGCGCAGCGCTTCCTCGGCATTGGCGGGGTCCATCTGATAGGTCTTCTTGTCGCCCTTGAGCAGCCCGCTGCTGCCGACCGCGTCGCGGAACGGACCGTAGAACGCGCTCGCATATTTGGCGGCATAGGCCATGATCTGCACGTTGACCTGGCCGTCGCCTTCCAGCGCCGCGCGGATCTGGCCGACGCGGCCGTCCATCATGTCGCTCGGAGCAACAATGTCTGCACCCGCCTGCGCCTGGACCAGCGCCTGCTCGACGAGCACTGCGGAGGTTTCGTCGTTGAGGACATAGCCGGCGGCGTCGACGATGCCGTCATGGCCGTGGCTGGTATAGGGATCGAGCGCGACATCGGTCAGCACGCCGACCTCGGGCACCGCATCCTTGATCGCGCGGATCGCGCGGCACATCAGATTGTCCGGATTGACCGCCTCGCGCCCGTCTTCGGTGCGCAGGGCGTGCGGCGTGTTGGGGAACAGCGCCAGGCACGGGATGCCGAGGTCTCGCGCCTCGCGCGCACGGTTGACGATGCCGGCCAAGCTCCAACGCGAGACGCCGGGGAGCGCCGCGATCGGCTCCTCTTCCGTACCTTCGGTCACGAACACCGGCCAGATCAGGTCGGCGGGGGTGAGCACGGTTTCGGCATGGAGGCGACGGCTCCAGGCCGAAGCCCGGGAGCGGCGGAGGCGAAGCGCGGGATAGTGGCTCATGCGGGGTCAGATGCGCCTTGATTGCGTGCGTTGCAAGCGTCGCCGAGCGCCGCCGCGCCGAGGGTAAGGATCGACGTCGCATGCCGCTGTGCGACCTCCAGCGCATCGCTGCCATAGCCGCCGCCCAGCGTGCTGGCAAAGGGAATGCCGCGTCGCCGCAGCGTCTCCGCCACCCACCGATCGCGGGCGACGAGCCCCTCCCCGCTTAGTCCCAGTCGCCCGAGCCGATCGTCCGCGAACGGATCGACGCCGGCCTGGTACAGCACCAGGTCGGGATCGAACTGCGCGAGCAGCGGCAGCAGCGTCGCCTCCAGCGTTTCGAGATAGGCGGTGTCCCCCGTCCCGTCGGCGAGGCCGACGTCGAGCGTGGAGCGCGCCTTGCGGACCGGGAAATTCTTCTCTGCATGGATCGAATAGGTGGCGATGTCTGATCGCCCGGCGGTGAGCGCCGCGGTGCCGTCCCCCTGGTGCACGTCGCAATCGACGATCAGCACGCGGGCGGCATGGCCCTCCTCGGTCAGGCGCACCGCGGCGATGGCAAGATCGTTGAACACGCAATAGCCGGCACCTGTATCGGCCAGCGCATGGTGGCTGCCGCCCGCGCTGTTCGCCGCAAAGCCCTCGACCTGCGCGATCCGCGCGGCGAGGAAGGTGCCGCCGGGCACCCGCTCCGATCGACGCGCGACTGCGGGGGTGACGGGAAAGCCGATCCGCCGCGTCTTGTGCGGCGGCACGCGCGCCTCCAGCACTTCGGCGACATAATCGGGGTCATGCACCGCCTCCAGCCAGCGTCCGGGCATCGACTCGGGTGCGTGCCAGGTGACGCGGGCGCCCTCCGCCTGGAGCAGGTCGCGGACCAGGCCGTTCTTGTTCCAGAGATAGGCGCTGCCTGCCGGCGCCGGCGCAACATAATCGGGGTGGTGGACGACGGGGATCACGCCGCCAATCTAGGAAGCGGCGGCGGCGTGCGAAAGACGACCCTTCCGTCAGGTCCCGCGGCGCTCTAGGAAAGCGGCATGACCGATCCCGCTTCGCTCCCCTATCGCCCCTGCGCCGGCGTGATGTTGCTCAACCGCGACGGCCGCGTGTTCGTCGGCCAGCGGCTCGATTCGACGTTGGAGGCCTGGCAGATGCCGCAGGGCGGAATCGATCCGGGCGAGGACGCGCTCGAAGCCGCGTTCCGCGAGCTCTGGGAAGAGACCGGCGTCGCCCGCCACCATGCCGAACTCATCGCCGAGGCGCCCGAAGAGCTGCAGTACGACCTGCCCGATGACCTAATCGGCAAGGTGTGGAAGGGCAAATGGCGCGGGCAGCGCCAGCGCTGGTTTCTGCTGCGCTTCCTCGGCGAAGACGGCGACATCAACATCGCGACCGCGCACCCGGAGTTCCGCGCCTGGCGCTGGTCCGAACCGGCCGAGCTTCCCGAACTGATCGTGCCGTTCAAGCGCGCGCTTTATGCCCGGCTATTGGAGCTGTTCGCCCCGCATCTCGGCTGAGCGCTCAAGCCCGGCGCCGGGCCGGCATCACCGCGAAGGACAAGCCGGTGATCGTGCCCAGCACGACGCCTGAGACGATGCCGCCGATCAGGCCGCGGATGGCGATCTCGAGGCTGCCCGGTTCGGCGCTGCCGACCGAGGCGGCGACATAGATGCACGGCAGCGCAGCACCCCAGCCGATCGCGCTCACTGCGACCCACCAGTGCACCTGGCCGGCGGCACGGTATAGCACCACCGCCTGCGCAGCGCCGAACAGCACGCCGAGCCCGAGCCCGAAGCCGGCCGCGGCGATCGCAGTCTGGAACAGCGTGTCCACCGGCGGCAGCAGCGGATCACCATCGAGCGGCGGAAACACCGCGTACCAGGCGCCGATCGACCAGACGAGGATGCCGACCAGCGTCGTTGCCCCCACCCAGGCGCGCAGGTTGAGCGCGGGAAACTGCCGACGCAGCGCCCAGCCCTGCAGCAGGCCGAGCGTCAGCCCCTGGATCAGGCCGCTCAGCGCCTTGGCGAAAAAGACGATCCATTCCGCCGTTGCCCCGACCGGCACCGGATCATATCGATCGACGGTGACCCACCACAAGGCCGCCGCGCCGATGCCGAGCAACTCGCCCGCCGCGCACGCCTCGATCCAGCGGGTGAAGCCATCCTCTTCCTGCACGTCGCCATCCTTCGGGGCTTGCGGTCTTCGGGGTAAACCGACGAGCGCCTCTCTTGTATCACGATTGAGACACGAGTTTCCCAAACGCCACAAGCCCGGAAACAGGCGGAGAGCAACGGATAAATGGATACGATACCGTATCGATGTGAAACGTATCGCTTCTAACTCACTCGAATTCCAGGATCGCCGCGTCGACCGCGAGGCTCTCGCCGGGGCCGAAATGGGCGTGCTTGACGGTGCCGGCGCGCTCGGCGCGCAGGATGTTCTCCATCTTCATCGCCTCGATCACCGCCAGCGCCTGCCCCGCCTCGACCTGGTCGCCGGGCTGGACGTGCAGCCGGGTGAGCAGCCCCGGCATGGGCGCCAGCAGGAAGCGGCTCATGTCGGGCGGCACCTTCTCGATCATGTGCGCGCGATACTGCGCGACATGCGGCGGCAGCACCTCGACGATATGCGCGGCGCCGTGCGCGGTGAGTTTCCAGCCCGTGCGGGTACGATCGACCGCGGTTGCGAACGCCTCGCCGTCGATGCGGGCGAAGAACTGCGGATCACCCGCGCGCCAATGGCCGGAGACTTCCAGCGGCGCCTCGTCGCTCGACAGGTTGACCAGCAGCCCGGTGTCGCAGCCATCGACGGTCACATCGAAGCGGTGCTCCCCGATCCGCACCGAACGCTCGGTGGAAAGGGCGACCGCGCCGAGCTGGCCGGAGATCTCCGCAGCCCGCGCCGTACGCGCGAGGTCCAGCACCACCGCGACGGCGGCGAGGCGGCGAACCAGCCCTTCGTCCGCGGGCGCACCGTGGAAACCCTCGGGATATTCCTCGGCGATGAAGCCAGTGGTGAGTTCGCCCGAGCGGAAGCGCGGGTGCTGCATGATGGCGGAGAGGAAATCGATATTGTGGCCGATGCCGTCGATCCGGAAGCGATCGAGCGCCCCCACCTGCAGGTCGGCGGCTTCGTTGCGGGTCGGCGCCCAGGTGATCAGCTTGGCGATCATTGGATCGTAGAACATGCTGATCTCGGAGCCCTCGGTCACGCCGTCGTCGACGCGGACATAGCCCTGCCCCGCATTTTCCGCCGTCGGCGGCCGGTACCGCACCAGCCGGCCGGTGCTGGGCAGGAAGCCGCGATAGGGATCCTCGGCATATACGCGGTTCTCGATCGCCCAGCCGTTCAGCTTCACCTCGTCCTGGCTGAAGGCGAGCGCCTCACCGGCCGCCACGCGGATCATCTGCTCGACCAGATCGAGCCCGGTGATCGCCTCGGTCACCGGATGCTCCACCTGGAGCCGGGTGTTCATCTCGAGAAAGTAGAAGCCCTGCCCCGTCTTGTCGGCGCCCGAGACGATCAGCTCGACCGTGCCCGCGCTATAGTACCCCACGGCCCGCGCGAGCGCGACCGCCTGCTCGCCCATCGCCTTGCGCATCTCGGGCGTGACGAAGGGCGACGGCGCCTCCTCGACGACCTTCTGGTGGCGCCGCTGGATCGAGCATTCGCGCTCGTTGAGATAGACGATGTTGCCGTGCTGGTCGCCCAGCAGCTGGATCTCGATATGACGCGGGCTTTCGACGAATTTCTCGATGAACACGCGGTCGTCGCCGAAGCTGGCGAGGCCTTCGCGCTTGGTCGGCTCGAAGCCTTCGCGGACGTCCTGCTCGTTCCAGGCGAGCCGCATGCCTTTGCCGCCGCCGCCGGCCGAGGCCTTCATCATCACGGGATAGCCGATCTCCGTCGCGATCCGCACCGCATGCTCGGTATCGGCGATCTCGCCCAGGAAGCCGGGGACGACGTTCACACCCGCCTGCTTGGCGAGCTTCTTCGATTCGATCTTGTCCCCCATCGCCGCGATCGCCCCCGGCGGCGGCCCGACGAACGCGATGCCCGCCTCGGCACAGGCCTTGGCGAAGCTCTCGCGCTCGGAAAGGAAGCCATAGCCGGGATGGATCGCATCGGCGCCGGTTTCCTTGGCGGCGAGCAGGATCAGGTCGGCGCGAAGATAGCTCTCCGCCGCCGGCGCAGGCCCGAGCCGCACCGCCTCGTCCGCCATCCGCACATGCAGCGCGCGGGCATCCGCATCCGAATAGACCGCGACCGTGGCGATGCCCATCTTCTTGGCCGTGCGCATCACCCGGCACGCGATTTCGCCACGGTTGGCGACGAGGATTTTCTTGAACACTATTTTCCCCATTTCCGGAATGAGAGCCATGCGAGGGCCGACCAAAACAAAAGAAGCGGACCGACTTGGTAGGCGAAATCCCGCAGCACGACTTCTTCGCAAGACAGCTGGCCTGCCGGATCTTCACAAGGATAGCTCAAGAGGTTCATCGAGACCCAAAGAAGCGGTACATATGCAAGCAAGCACAAGGTCAAGACAATGAAGAACCCCAGTGCGAACTTGCGAGGCCAGTTCACTCCGCCGCCTCCAGCTCCACCTTGCACTCCGCTGCCATCGGCGTGATGCCGAGGCGGGCGAAGAGCGCGGCGTCCTTGTCATCGCCGGCATTGCCTGCGGTCAGCAGCTTGTCGCCGGTGAAGATCGAATTGGCGCCCGAAAGGAAGCACAGTGCCTGGGTCGCGTCGCTCATGCTCTCGCGGCCGGCCGACAGGCGGACCATCGAGCGCGGCATGGTGATCCGCGCCACCGCCACGGTGCGGACGAACTCGATATCGTCGATCTTGGCGAGCGGCGTATCGGCCAGCATGTCGCCGAGCACGGTGCCCTTCACCGGCACCAGCGCGTTGACCGGCACGCTGCCGGGATGCACCGGCAGCGTGGCGAGCGCGTGGATGAAGCCCACCCGGTCGCCGCGCGTCTCGCCCATGCCGACGATGCCGCCGCAGCACACGTTGATACCGGCCTCGCGGACATGCTCCAGCGTTTCCAGCCGCTCCTCGAAGCTGCGGGTGGTGATCACCTCGCCATAGCGTTCGGGCGAGGTGTCGATATTGTGGTTGTAGTAATCGAGCCCGGCATCGGCGAGCGTCTTGGCCTGCGCGTCGGTGAGCATACCCAGCGTCATACAGGTTTCCATGCCCATCGCGCGGACGCCCTTCACCATCTCGACGATGGCGCCCATGTCGCGATCCTTGGGGTTGCGCCAGGCGGCACCCATGCAGAAGCGGGTCGAGCCATGGTCCTTGGCCTGCGCCGCCGCCTGCAGCACCGCGCGCGGATCCATCAGCTTGGTCGCCTTGAGGCCGGTATCGGCAGACACCGACTGGCTGCAATAGCCGCAATCCTCGGGGCAGCCGCCGGTCTTGATCGAGAGCAGCGTCGAGCGCTGGACCTGGTTCGCCGGATGGTTGGCGCGGTGGACTTCGGCCGCGCGGAACACGAGCTCGGTGAACGGCAGGTCGAACAATGCCGCTATTTCGTCGCGGGTCCAGTCGGTGCGCACGGGGGATTCGAGGGTCAAGCAACTAACTCCGGTGAACGGTTACGCCGCTCGGCATAGCGGGTGAGTGCCTCGGCGTAAAAGGGCGCAGCGCGACGTTCGTGCTCGCCGCTGCCGATCCCCGCGACGGACTGGGCGACGCGCGTGACGGCACCGTGGCTCAGCCGATCGAGCGGCTCGACATGGATGCCGATGGTGAACAGCACTGCCCCGCTTTGGGGCAGGCGGCGCAGCGTCTGGCGCTCGCAGCGGACGAACAGGGTCGCGCCGGCATTCTCCGCCGTCACATGGGCGAAGCGGAGCTGGGGGTCGTCCTGCGGCAGGTAGCGCCAGGCGTCGCTCGCCACGACGAACCAGTTGGTGCGGCCGAAGATCGGACCTGGCTGGAGCGTCGTGAAGAAATGGTCGACGCCCGCGGCGAGCTGCTCGGCATAGCCATGGATGGGGGCATGGATCGGGGTGAGCGCGTGGCCGAGCTTTTCGGTGAGGTGCCAGTCGGTCGGGAAGGCGAGCGCGGCGGCGGTGAGGCGATACTGGCCGGAGGCGTCGGGCGTGAGGATGCAGAGGTCCTCCCACACGCGGCTCGCAGCCGACCGCAGGCCGTCGATAGCATCAATCCTCCCCTGCAAGGGGAGGTGGCGGGCCGAAGGCCCGACGGAGGGGTTTCCCCGGTCGAGCGGCGCCAGCACGCGTTCAGCGTCTTCACCCCTCCGTCGCTTCGCGACACCTCCCCTTGCAGGGGAGGATGGAAGGAGTTTGGCGACCTCTTCGACTGCAGC
Organism: Sphingomonas sp. 22176; assembly: GCF_052045505.1. Lineage (NCBI taxonomy): Bacteria > Pseudomonadati > Pseudomonadota > Alphaproteobacteria > Sphingomonadales > Sphingomonadaceae > Sphingomonas > Sphingomonas sp. 22176. Next base: position 494,242 of record NZ_JBQEPL010000003.1, read on the forward strand.
TTCCGCCTCCGGCAGCACCTGCACGCAGTCCGGTTCCGCCGCGAACACCGCCGCCCGCGCCGTCAGATCCGCCGCCGGCGTCAGCCACGCGGCCTCCGGCACGCGCACCAGCCCCATGCGCAGCGCTCCTCCACCGCGAGCGCGCGGGATCAGCGCCTCAACGGAAAAGCCCAGGCTCATTCGGCGGCAGCCTCGAGCGGCGGCATGTTGTGGCCGAGCAGCCGCAGCACGTCCGCCGCGCACTCCACCACGTTGGAGCCCGGGCCATAAATGCCCTGCACCCCGGCCGCGCGCAGCATCTCGTAATCCTGCGGCGGGATCACGCCGCCCGCGATGACCTTGATGTCGCTCCGCCCCGCTTCGCGCAGACCGCGGATCAATTCCGGGATCAGCGTCTTGTGCCCCGCCGCGAGGCTTGAGGCGCCGACCACGTCGACCCCGCTGTCGAGCGCCAGCACCACCGTCTCCTCGGGCGTCTGGAACAGCGGCCCGCTGACCACCTCGAATCCCATGTCGGAAAAGGCCGAGGCGATGACGTTGGCGCCGCGATCGTGCCCGTCCTGCCCCATCTTGGCCACGAGCAGCCGCGGCTTGCGACCGAGCCGACGCTCGACCGCCTCGACGCCGCGCACCACTTCGGCCCAGCGCGCATCTTCGGCATAGGGCGCGCCATAGACGCCCTTCACCGGCGTCGGCTGGGTGGCGTAGCGCCCGAACACGTCTTCCATTGCCGCGCTGATCTCGCCGAGCGTCGCGCGGGTACGTGCCGCCACGACGGCCAGTTCAAGCAGGTTGCCCCCGGCCTTGGCGCCCTCGCGCACCGCATCGAGCGCCGCCCGGCAGGCCACCTCGTTACGCGCGGCCTTCACCCGCTGGATGCGCGCGATCTGGCCTTCGCGCACCGCCGCATTGTCCACCTCGAGCGTTTCGAGCAGGTCTTCGCTCGGCAGCCGGTACTTGTTGACGCCGACGATCACGTCCTCGCCGCGATCCACCCGCGCCTGGCGGGCGGCGGCGGCTTCCTCGATCATCGCCTTGGGCCAGCCGGCCGCGACCGCCTTGGCCATGCCGCCTTCGGCCTCGACCCGCTCAATGATCTCCCAGGCCTTGTCGACGAGGCTCTGGGTCAGGCTCTCGACATAATAGCTGCCGCCCAGCGGATCGACGACCTTGGTCATCCCCGTCTCTTCCTGCAGCACGATCTGGGTGTTGCGGGCGATGCGGGCGGAGAAGTCGGTGGGCAGCGCGATCGCCTCGTCGAGCGCGTTGGTATGAAGGCTCTGGGTCCCGCCCAGCATCGCCGCCATGGCCTCGATCGTGGTGCGGATGACGTTGTTGTACGGGTCCTGCTCGGTGAGCGACACGCCCGAGGTCTGGCAGTGGGTGCGCAGCATCTTCGAGCGCTCGCCCTGCGCGCCGAGCTGCGTCATCACCCGGTGCCACAGCACCCGCGCGGCCCGCAGCTTCGCCACTTCCATGAAGAAGTTCATACCGATTGCGAAGAAGAAGCTCAGACGGCCGGCGAACTTGTCGATATCCAGCCCCGAGGCGACGCCGTACTTCACATATTCCATGCCGTCGGCGATGGTGAAGGCAAGCTCCTGCACCTGGGTCGCGCCGGCTTCCTGCATGTGGTAGCCGGAGATCGAAATGCTGTTGAATTTCGGCATCTTCGCGCTGGTATAGGCGAAAATGTCTGAAATGATCCGCATGCTCGGTTCAGGCGGGTAGATATAGGTGTTCCGAACCATGAACTCCTTGAGGATGTCGTTCTGGATCGTCCCTTCCAGCTTCTCCTGCGGAACCCCCTGCTCCTCGCCCGCGACGATGAAGAAGGCGAGTACCGGGATCACCGCGCCGTTCATCGTCATCGAAACCGACATCTGGTCGAGCGGAATGCCGTCGAACAGTATCTTCATGTCCTCGACGCTGTCGATCGCCACGCCCGCCTTGCCGACGTCGCCGACCACGCGCGGATGATCGCTGTCATAACCGCGGTGCGTGGCGAGATCGAAGGCGACCGAGAGCCCCTTCTGCCCCGCGGCGAGATTGCGGCGGTAGAAAGCGTTCGATTCCTCGGCGGTAGAGAAGCCAGCATATTGCCGAACCGTCCAGGGGCGACCGGCATACATCGAAGCGCGGACGCCGCGGGTAAACGGGGCGAAGCCGGGCAGCCCGGGATCGATACCCGCCACATCTTCTTGCGTATATAGTGGCTTGACCGGAATACCTTCCGGCGTTTCCCAAGTGAGACCCTTGTCCTTCACCTCCTTGGAGGCGGCGGCGGACCATTGGTCGAGCGTGGGTTTGGTCACGCCGCGTGCTCCCCAAGCGGCGTTTCCATGATCTCGGTCAGGATGCCTCCCATGTCTTTGGGATGGACGAAGAAGATCGGCGTGCCATGCGCGCCGATGCGCGGCTCGCCGAGCACTTTGCAGCCCTTGGCTTCGAACCAGGCCTTCGCCTCGTGAATGTCTGGCACCTCGTAGCAGAGGTGGTGCTGGCCCCCGGCCGGGTTCTTGGCGAGGAAGCCATGGATCGGCGAGGCCTCGCCCAGCGGTTCGATCAGTTCGATTTGGCTGTTCGGCGTGTCGACGAAACACACCTTCACGCCCTGTGCAGGCAGCTCGAACGGTTCGCGGATAACGCTCGCGCCCATCACGTCGCGATAGAAGGCGATCGAGGCTTCGATCGACGGCGTCGCAACGCCGACATGGTTGAGACGGCCGAGTTTCATCGCAGTCCTCGATCAGTGCCGCATCACAGCGGGATGTTGTCGTGCTTCTTCCACGGGTTCTCAAGCTGCTTGTTGCGCAGCTTGCGGAGCCCCAGCGCGATCCGGCGGCGCGTCGAATGCGGCATGATCACCTCGTCGACGAACCCCTTGCTCGCCGCCACGAACGGGTTGGCGAAGCGGGCCTCATATTCCGCGGTGCGCTCGGCGATCTCCTCGGGCGTCCTGCCCCGGAAGATGATCTCCACCGCGCCCTTGGCGCCCATCACCGCGATCTCGGCGGTCGGCCAGGCATAGTTGAGGTCGCCGCGCAGATGCTTCGACGCCATGACGTCATAGGCACCGCCATAGGCCTTGCGCGTGATCACCGTGATCTTGGGCACCGTCGCCTCGGCATAGGCGAACAGCAGCTTGGCGCCGTGCTTGATGATGCCCGAATGCTCCTGGCCGACCCCCGGCAGGAAACCCGGCACGTCGACGAAGGTGACGATCGGGATCTCGAACGCGTCGCAGAAGCGCACGAACCGCGCCGCCTTCTTCGACGCGTTGATGTCGAGGCAGCCGGCCAGCACCATCGGCTGGTTCGCCACCACGCCCACCGCGCGCCCCTCGATCCGGCCGAAGCCGATCAGGATGTTGCCGGCATGGGCGGGCTGCAGCTCGAAGAACTCGCCCTCGTCGAGCGTCTTCCGGATCAGCTCGTGCATGTCGTAGGGCTGGTTGGCACTGGGCGGGATGATCGTGTCGAGGCTCTCGTCGATCCGATCCCAGGGATCGTCGCAAGGCCGCTCGGGCGGCGCCTCGCGGTTCGAGGCCGGCAGGAAGTCCACGAAGTCGCGGGCTGCGAGCAGCGCCTCGATATCGTTCTCGAAGGCCACGTCAGCGACCCCCGACTTCGTGGTATGCGTCACCGCTCCACCCAGTTCCTCCTGCGTGACGATCTCGTTGGTAACGGTCTTCACTACATCCGGGCCGGTGACGAACATGTAGGACGAATCCTTCACCATGAAGATGAAGTCGGTCATTGCGGGGCTATAGACCGCGCCGCCGGCGCAGGGACCCAGGATCAGGCTGAGCTGGGGCACCACGCCCGAAGCCAGCACGTTGCGCTGGAACACCTCGGCATAGCCGCCGAGCGAGGCGACACCCTCCTGGATGCGCGCGCCGCCGCTGTCGTTGAGGCCGATCACCGGCGCGCCGACCTTCATCGCCATGTCCATGATCTTGCAGATCTTCTGCGCGTGCCGCTCCGAAAGCGAGCCGCCGAACACGGTAAAATCCTGGCTGAACACGAAGACCAGGCGACCGTTGATCGTGCCCGAGCCGGTGACCACGCCGTCGCCGGGGATCACTTGGGTCTCCATCCCGAAATCGGTGCAGTTGTGCTCGACATACATGTCGAGCTCCTCGAAGCTGCCCTGATCGAGCAGCACCTCGAGCCGCTCGCGGGCGGTCAACTTTCCTTTGGCATGCTGTGCGTCGATCCGCTTCTGGCCGCCGCCCAGACGGGCAGCGGCACGACGGCGTTCCAGTTCCTCGATCGTCGACGACATCGGCATTCTCTCCGTGGACGCGGCTTGTGCACCGGGCCATGCCGGCTTCGCAAATGCAATGTTGCAAAGTTGCAGGGGTAGAGTTTGCATACTATGCGCAGCCATGGCCTGCACCGTTCCGCCCCTGCCCCGTCGCCGCCTGTTCGAGGGCTTTCGCCTGCGCGAGTTGCGCCGCCGCCTGAACATTCCCCAGGCCGCCATGGCCCAGCGGCTCGGCATCTCGGTTTCGTACCTCTCGCAGATCGAGAACAACGATCGGCCGATTACCGACGGCGTATTGCTGGCGCTCGCCCGCGAATTCCCGGTCGAGGCCGCCGAGATCAACGGCGAGGGCGGCACCGCTGCGCTGCTCCGTGCGATCGACGCCGCGACCGACAGCAGCGTGCCCGCCGACCGGATCGACGAAGCCGATATCCGCCGCGGCATCGAGCAACAGCCGCTGCTCGCTCGCCGGATGGTGGCGCTGCACGACGCCTATCGGCGCAGCCAGGAGCAGCTGCGCGTGCTCGACGACCGGTTCGATACCGGCTCGGGCGACGCTGCACCGCTGCCCTGGGAAGAGGTGCGCGACTGGTTCCAGGCCGAGGGCAATTACATCGACGCGATCGATCGCTCGGCGGAGTTGCTCGCTGACGCCCTCGCGCTCGATGACGACAATGTGGTGCGCGCCTTCGAGGATCGGCTGCGGCTGTGGCACGGTGTCCGCGTGATCGGGGCGCAGGGTGACGGGAGCGAGCTCAGCCGCTTCGATGAGGGTGCGCGGACGCTGGCGCTCAACCACGCCCTGCCTCCGGAAAGCCGGGCCTTCCTGCTTGCGCACCGGCTGGTCCGCTACGAGTTCGCCAACGAGATGCGGCTGGTGATCGATCGCGCGGGCCTCGCTTCACCAGCCGCGCGCGAGCTGCTGAGCGTCGGCCTTGCCAACTATGCCGCGGGGGCGCTGCTGATGCCCTATGGCCGCTTCCGCGCCGCCGCCTATGAAGTCCGCCACGACATCGATCGCCTCCGCCAGCGCTTCGCGGTGAGCTTCGAGCAGGCGTGTCATCGGCTCTCGACGCTGCAGCGGCCCGGCGCGCAGGGGCTGCCGGTGTTCTTCTGCCGCGTCGACATGGCGGGCAACATCACCAAGCGACATTCGGCCACGCGGCTGCAGTTCGCGGCGCTGGGCGGTGCGTGCCCCTTGTGGATCGTCCATGAGGCGGTGGCGATCCCGGACCGCATCCTGGTCCAGCTCGCCGAGATGCCGGACGGCACCCGCTATGTCTCGATGGCCAAGGGGCTGGTGAAGCCCTCGGGCAGCTTCACCCGACCGCCGCGCCGCTATGCGGTCGCGCTGGGCTGCGAGGAGGCGCATGCGGCGGACTTCGTCTATGCCGACGCGCTGCGCACCGGTGGTGCTGCCACGCCGATCGGCGCCTCCTGCCGAATCTGCCCCCGCCTCGACTGCGACCAGCGCGCCTTTCCGCCCGCCGGATCGGTGATCGAGATCGACCCGGATCGCCGCCGCGCGGTACCCTACGGCTTCCGCTGACGCTTGCGGGCCTCGCCCGCTTCATGGCATACCCAAAGCTCAAAAATAGAATTTGGAGAGGTGCCATGGCAACCGCGCTCGCCCCTACGCCCCAGGTCAGCGACGCCGAGTGGGAGGCGCGCCAGCAGCTCGCCGCCTGCTACCGCGTGTTCGACATGCTCGGCTGGTCCGAGATGATCTACAACCACATCACGGTGAAGCTGCCCGATCAGGACGGTGCCTTCCTGATCAACCCGTTCGGGCTGCACTTCAGCGAGGTGAAGGCCTCCAACCTCGTCAAGATCGACATCGACGGCAACAAGCTCGACGATTCGCCCTATCCGGTGAACCGCGCCGGCTTCGTGCAGCATGCGCTGTTCCACCGGCACCTGCCCGACGCGCATTGCATCATGCACAGCCACACTACCGCCGGCATGGCGGTCGCGTCGCTGGAGGGCGGGCTGCGGCCGACCAATTTCTACGCGTGCAACTTCATCGGCCAGATCGCCTACCATGATTTCGAAGGCGTCACCGTCCGCGGCGAGGAAGGCGAGCGGCTGCTCGCCCATCTCGGCGACAAGCGCGTGATGCTGCTGCGCAACCACGGCATCCTCGCCATGGGTCGCACCTTGCCCGAGGCCTTCGTCAAGCACTGGGCGCTCCAGCGCGCCTGCGAAATCCAGGTCGCGACGATGAGCATGGGGCAGCCGATCGAGATTGCGCCCGAGGTGGTCGCCGTCCACCAGCGCGACGTCCATATGGCGCAGGTGCCCGGTGGCCCGGGCGCGGCGGACTTCGCAGCGATGGTGCGGCTGGTCGACCGGATCGACCGCAGCTGGCGAGATTAGCCGAAACGGAACCCGCTCACCGCCCAGCCGAGCACATGGTCGCGATAGTCGCAGACGGCAGGCCCTTCGTGGCCCGCCCCGAGCGCAACCATCAGCGGCAGGAGATGCTCCTCGCGCGGATGGGCGAACGCGGCATAGGGCAGGTCCCGCCAGGCGATGATCCGCGCTTCGCGGCGCGCGGGATCGGGATCGGTCGCGGCCTCGACCAGCGCGTCGTCCCACGCGTCGGCATAGGGCGTCGCCTGCGGGCCGCGGACGCGCAGATTGTGGAAGCTCATGCCCGAGCCGACGATCAGCACGCCTTCGTTGCGCAACGGCGCCAGCGCCTTGCCGATCGCGACATGGGCGGCGGGATCGAGGTCCGCCCGCAGCGACACTTGCACGAGCGGGATGTCGGCATCCGGCACCGCGACCTTCATCGGAATGAACACGCCGTGGTCCCAGCCGCGCTCGCGCTCGACGCCCGTCGGGAAGCCGGCGTCTTCGAGCAGCGCCTTGGCCCTGAGCGCCATCTCGGGCGCGCCGGGTGCATGCCAGCGCAGCCGGTAGGTATGCTCGGGGAAGCCATAATAGTCGAACAACAGCGGCTGGCCGTCCCCGACATGCACGGTAACGTCGCGCTCCTCCCAGTGGCCGGACACGAGCAGGATCGCGCGCGGCCGTTCGGGCAAGCTGTCGATCAGCCCGGCGAGATAGGCCTGCATCGGCCGCCACATCGGATCGGGCTGGCCGCCGTTCGGGTCCATGAAGAAGCACGGGCCGCCGCCATGGGGGATGAAGAGTGCGGGTAAGGTCATGGGCAGAATGTCGCCCGCGCCGCTGGCATCCACAATGCCGGTTTCGGAAACCCGTCGTTTCCCGCTAGGGTTGCGGCCATGACTCGGTTCACCGTCAACAATCAGCCGGTCCAGTACGACATGGATCCGCAGACGCCCCTACTGTGGGCCCTGCGCGACGCCTCCAACCTCACCGGCACCAAATATGGCTGCGGCACGGGCGATTGTGGCGCCTGCACGGTCGATATCGACGGCGCGGCGCGGCTCGCCTGCCGCGAGACGATCGGCGCGATCGAGGGCACCTTCGTCACCACCATCGAGGGGCTGTCCCCCGATCGCAGCCATCCGGTGCAGCAGGCCTTTCTCGCCGCAAATCTCGTCCAGTGCGGCTATTGTATTCCCGGGATGGTGATGGCGGCATCGGTACTGATCCGCACCAATCGCAATCCTTCGGAGGAAGACGTTCGCCAGGGCATTCCCAATATCTGCCGCTGCGGCATCTATCCGCGGCTCGTCGAGGCGATCCGCGATGCTGCACGGATTGCCCGCGGAGACCCGGCGGAAGACGCTTGAAAGCTTTCAATCTGCTGACAAGCCAATTCAGAACCGGCTCAGCCGCGCGCGCGTATCAAGGCAGTATCGGCACGGCGACTTCGCCGATGCCACGGGAGATTGGTTCGATGAAGAGGATGCTGTGGGCGGCTATCGCCGCCGCGACCGCGCTGATCCCTGCCGCCGCCATCGCGCAGGAGCGCGGTGAGCATCGCGGCAATGGGGGCTGGATGCGCCCCGACAACTTCCGTCCGCAGGGCGGCCAGGGTGGCCAGGGCTGGCAGCGCCCCCAGGGTCAGCCCCAGGCACAGCCCCAGCCGCAGGATCGTGGCAATTGGCAGCACCCCCAGGGTCAGCCGCAGAACGGCGGCAACTGGCAGCGCCCACAGGGCAACCCGGGCTGGATGCGACCGCAGGGGGCGCCGCAAGCCATGGATCGCGGCGACTGGCGCCGCCCCGACGGGCAACCGCGTCCTGCCTTCCAGCAACCGCAGGGGGCGCCGACCCCGGTGCAGCCGCAGCGCGACTGGCGCGGTGGGCCGCGTCCGGACTGGCAGAACCGCAACCCGCAGGCCTGGCAGGATCGCCGCTGGGACGATCGTGGCCGCCCGCAGTGGAACGGCACCCGCGACTGGGGCCGCCGCGACGGCTATCGCGGCTGGAACGATCGTCGCGACTGGGATCGCGCCGACCGCTGGCGCGGCAACGGCGGCATCTGGAACAATGGCTGGCGCAACGACCATCGCTACGACTGGCGCTCCTATCGCGACTATAACCGCAGCCTCTACCGCCTGCCGCGCTATTATCCGCCGGCACGCTGGAGCTACGGCTATCGTCGCTTTTCGATCGGGTATCGGCTCGACACCTTCCTGTTTTCGCAGCAATATTGGATCAGCGATCCCTATTCCTATCGCTTGCCCGATGTGTGGGGCCCGTATCGCTGGGTTCGCTATTATGACGACGCGCTGCTGGTGGACGTCGATACCGGCGAAGTGGTCGACGTGATCTACGGCATCTTCTGGTGAGCGAGACGGGGGTCGGCAGCCATGCCGGCCCCTTCCGCTTGCAATCCCCCGAAGGCGCGGCAAAGAGGTTTGCCGTGAGCAAGACCAACCCCAACAGCAAGGGATCGCCCTCCCCCGAACGGGCAAGGATCGGCCGCGAGGTCGCAGCACGGCTGGACGCCAACCCGAACGTGCGCCGCGCCAAGGTAGAGCTGGCGCAGGTCTATACCTATCCCGATTTCTTCAGCGACGCCGAGTGCGACATGCTGATGGCGCTGATTGACAGCAATGCGCGCCCCTCGACGCTGCTCGCCGCCACCGACGATCCCGATTATCGCACCAGCCACAGCTCGGATCTGTATCGCTGGTCGCCCGACGTGCTGGCGATCGACAATCGCATCGCGGACCTGCTCGGCATCCCGGTCGAGAATGCCGAGACGATGCAGGGCCAGCGCTATGCACCCAACCAGCAGTTCCGCGCGCATTGCGACTATTTTCACGAAGACAGCGGCTATTGGGACAAGATGGTGGAGACCGGCGGCCAACGCACCTGGACCGCGATGGCCTATCTCAACACCGTCGAGGAAGGCGGCGCCACCTGGTTTCCGCGCGCCGGCATTCGCTTCAAGCCCAAGCGGGGCCTGCTGGTGATGTGGAACAACATGCTCGCCGACGGCAGCCCGAATTACGACACGCTGCACGAGGGCATGCGCGTGGTCGAGGGCACCAAGTACATCATCACAAAATGGTTTCGCGAGCAGGCCTGGATCAAGGCGCCGATCCAGACCTATCGCTCGGGCGTGGTCGACGCCGACTGAGCCTCAGGCGGCGCGCGGCGGCCAGAGCTGGCCCGCGCGCCCGCGCAGCACGTCCGCTAGCGTATAGCGCCGCAGCACGTCCATGAACGCGCGCCGGGCCTCGGCGAGCACGCCCGGCAGGTTGCAGCCCCGGACCAGCCGGCAGCCGGTACAGTCGACCATGGCGCAGCGTGGCTCGGTCACGTCGAGCACCGCGCCGATGTTGATCTCCGCCGGATCGCGCGCCAGCCGGATCCCACCGCCGCGGCCACGCACCGCCTCGATATAGCCGGCATGGGCTAGGCCATTGGCGATCTTCATCAGATGCGTGGCCGAGATATCCTGCTCTTCCGCCACCGACGCGATCGAGACGCGCCCTTCCCCGCTACTGCCCAAATGGATCAGCAGACGCAGCGCGTAATCACTGTGGCGGGTCAATTGCATGCAACATCTTCTTAGCTGGCGAGCCCTGCAGATGCATGCGGAAGACTACGTAGGTTTGACAAGTGTCAAAGTGACGGCGCCGGGCCTCGAATAACTGGATTTGATATTCAGCTTTATCGGAGACCGGCGATGTACTGCGTCCAGTGCGAACAATCGAACAAGGGTGGCTGTGCTGCCAAGATGGGCTCCTGCGGCAAGACCGCGCAGGTGGCGGAGCTGCAGGACGTGTTGTTGCGGGTGATGCAGGGCGTGTCCGTCTACGCCGATCGTGCCGCCGCCAAGGGCGCGCGCGATGCCGTGGTGGATGCGTTCACGCCGCACGCCTGGTTCACCACGCTCACCAACGTCAATTTCGACGACACGCGCTTCGTGCCGCTGATCGCCCGCGCGCTCTCGATGCGCCAGCGGGCGCGGCTGCTTGCCGAGACCGCAGACGCCGATCTCTCCTCGCTCCCCGAGCCTGCGCTGTGGAGCCCCGGCACTACGCCGTCCGAACTCGCCGCCGCGGCACCTTTCGCCGCGATCCAGCGCTTCCTGGACTGCGACGGGCCCAGCATCGTCGGCCTGCGCAACCTGATCCTCTACGGCCTGAAGGGCACTGCCGCCTATGGTGAGCATGCCCGCGTGCTCGGCTTCGAGGAGGATGCGATCAGCGCCGAGTTCCACCGCATCGCCGCGTTCCTCGCGACCGATCCCACCGATGTCGACGCGCTGCTCGGCCATGCACTCGCGATCGGTGCGCTCAACCTCAAGGTGATGGAACTGCTCGACGCCGCCAATACCGGCCGCTTCGGGCACCCGGAGCCGACGGTGGTGCGCATGACGCCCAAGGCCGGCAAGTGCCTGCTCGTCTCCGGTCACGACATGGGGGATCTGGAGGCGATCCTCCAGCAGACTGAAGGCACCGGCATCCGGGTTTACACCCATGGTGAGCTTCTACCGGCAAACGCCTATCCTGGCTTGAAGAAGTACGCACATCTCGCCGGCAATTACGGCGGCGCCTGGCAGGACCAGCAGAAGGATTTCGACGCCTTCCGCGGCGCAATCGTGATGACCTCCAACTGCCTGATCAACCCCAACCTCAAGGGCTATGGCGGCCGCATCTTTACCGCCGGTCCGGTCGGCTGGAACGGCTTGCCGCATCTGGTGGACCATGACTTCGCGCCCGCCATCGCCTGTGCGCTCGCCCAGCCCGGCTTCGCCGAGGACGCGCCCGAGCAGACGATCACCATCGGCTTCGGCCGCAACACGGTGATGGGGGTCGCCGACACGCTGCTCGGCATGATCGGCAACGGCGAGGTGAAGAACCTGTTCCTGATCGGCGGCTGCGACGGCGCGCGGCCGGGGCGCAACTATTTCCACGACCTCGCCATGGCGACGCCCAAGGACAGCCTGGTCCTCACCCTCGGCTGCGGCAAATTCCGCTTCAACCGCGAGGATCTCGGCACGATCAACGGCATCCCGCGGGTGCTCGACATCGGCCAGTGCAACGACGCCTATTCGGCGATCCGCATAGCCACCGCGGTCGCCGAGGCGCTGAACGTCGGCGTCAACGATCTGCCGCTCCATTATGCGATCAGCTGGTTCGAGCAAAAGGCGACCGCGGTGCTGCTGACTATGCTGCATCTCGGCCTTCGCCGCATCCATCTGGGGCCGACGCTGCCGCAGTTCCTCACGCCCGAGGTGCTCGGCATCCTGGTCGACAAGTTCGACATCCGCCCCACGGGCGATGCCGCGACCGACCTCGCGCACATGCTCGAGGCAGCCTGAGCGACCCGGCCCCGCCCGGCGCGCCGGGCGGGGAATCGGCCCATGCCCCTCGACAATCGGCCACCCCCCAGCCACATCGGGGGCATGTCCCCTGCCCTCAATGTTCACCATTCTATCCTTGGCCAGCCCTGGCGCTGGCGCGGCCTCGCCGCCGATGCGCGCGACCCCAATTTTGCCCCCGACGACCTGGTTACTCAGCTGCTGCTCACCCGCGGCGTCGATCGCGCCGATCTGGAGCGCCACCGCACCCCCAGCATCCGCGCCTTCATGCCGGACCCCTCGATCTTCCGCGACATGGACCGCGCCGCCGAGCGCCTTGCCGACGCGGTGGAAGCGCGCGAGCAGGTCGCGATCTTCGGCGACTATGACGTCGACGGCGCCACCTCCGCGGCGCTGCTGATCCTGCTGCTCCGCGAACTCGGCCTGGAAGCCACCCCCTATATCCCCGATCGGCTGATGGAGGGCTATGGCCCCTCGGGCGAGGCGCTGGTGCGGCTGAAGCAGCAGGGCCACGGGCTGATCGTCACCGTCGATTGCGGCGCCCAGGCGTTCGAGGCGCTGGCGATGGCGCGCGATGCCCATGCCGACGTGATCGTCGTCGACCACCACAAATGCGCGACCGAGCTGCCCGTCGCGCACGCGCTGGTGAACCCCAACCGGCTCGACGAAGCCGAGGGCGCCGAGCACGGCCATCTCGCCGCGGTCGGCGTCGCCTTCCTCCTCGGCGCCGCGCTGGTGCGGACGCTGCGGGCGCGCGGCTATTTCGCCAGCCGGCCCGAGCCGCGGCTGCTCGAGCTGCTCGATATCGTAGCACTGGGCACCGTGGCCGACGTGGCGCAGCTCAAGGGGCTCAACCGCGCCTTCGTGGCGCAGGGCCTCAAGGTGATGGCGCAGCGCCGCAATATCGGCCTCGCCGCCCTGATCGAAGCCTCCCGGCTGACCCGCGCGCCGACCTGCACCGATCTCGGCTTCGCGCTGGGGCCGCGGATCAACGCCGGTGGCCGCGTCGGCAAGTCCGACCTCGGCGTGCGCCTGCTCACCACCCGCGATCCCGCCGAGGCCCGCGCCATCGCAGCGGAACTCGACCTGCTCAACGAAGAGCGCCGTGCCATCGAAGCCGAGGTCCAGGCCGCGGCCGAATCGCTGTGCCTCGTGGACGACAACCGGATGGTCGCGCTGGTTGCCGGTGAAGGCTGGCATCCCGGGGTGATCGGCATCGTCGCGGGGCGGCTGAAGGAGAAGTTCGGCAGGCCGGCGCTGGTCATCGCCATCGGCGAGGACGGGATCGGCAAAGGCTCGGGCCGTTCGATCCCGGGTGTGGACCTGGGCGCGGCGGTGCTGGCGGCCAAGGACGCCGGGCTGCTGATCGCAGGCGGCGGCCATGCGATGGCCTGTGGCGTCACGGTCGCGGCCGAGGGCGTGGAAGTGCTCGCCGCGTTCCTGGAGGAGCGTCTCGCCGCGCGCATCGCCGTCGCACGCGGCGAACGCGCCCTGCTGCTCGATGCGGTGCTGAGCCCCGCGGGCGTGAACCCGATGCTGGTCGAGGCGATGGAGGCCGGCGGCCCCTATGGCATGGGCTGGCCGGCGCCGCGAATCGCCGCGGGTCCGGTGCGGGTGATCAAGGCCGATGTGGTCGGCACCGGCGGCCATGTCCGCGCGATCGTCGCGGGCGCGGACGGGCAGAGCCTGAAGGCGGTCGCCTTCCGCCAGGCCGATTCGGACCTGGGCCAGGCGCTGCTCTCTGCCCCCTCCCATCGGCGGCTCTGGCTGGCGGGCCGGGCGAAGATCGACACCTGGGGAAGCCGCCCCGCAGCAGAATTGCACATAGAAGATGCTGCTTGGGCAGATTGAGTGCTTGACGGCTGCGAAATCGCCCCCTATTCGGCCGCTCCACGCCAAGCAGTTGGCCCCTTCGTCTAGCGGTTAGGACGCGGCCCTTTCACGGCTGAAACACGGGTTCGATTCCCGTAGGGGTCACCATCGTCAAGCGGAAATTGGCGCAATTTCGCCATTTCGGGCGATCTGGTGAATGCCGGCCCCACTTTTTGTCCCACACTTTTTCGTAGCTCTAGTGGCATCCATTGGAATGCCCTCGGAGCGCGTTGATTTCTCGCGGGAATGGCTTTCAGAATCGAAGGTCGTGCGACCGCGTATGGGCCGACAGCAGACGGGCAGATTTTATGCGCGCTAATGGCAAGTAGTCGCTCGCGAGCAACGCTCATTTAGCTAGATCGAAATAAGCCGTACAAATATGGTTGGCTGGATACGTAGCAAAGCTCAGGACCAGTACGTTTGCCTAGACCCCTTATCGTCGTCGAACCGCAGCGTGCTTTCGTCGCTCTGGCTGGCGGCGGAGCGAAAGGGTTGATCCATGTCGGCGCACTACGCGCACTGGAAGATCGCGGCGTGGCATTTTGCGGTCTTGCGGGAACATCGGCGGGAGCGATCGTCGCCGCCCTCAAGGCTGCGGGCTTTTCGTCGCGCGAAATGCTCGATCCGGATGGCGGGCCGACGATCATGGATCAGCTCCGCGAGATCGATCCAGAAATCAGCCGGGCTACCGACATATTTGGGAGGTCCGGCTGGGCACGCGTGTTGGGATTCCGCTGGGCCGCAAGCCATGCGTGGTTACTGCGCGTGGCCTGCGGCGCGATCGGCCTGATCCTGCCGGCCGGGCTGATCATTGCCGGTGCCACGCGGTCCTGGCTGGCCATTTCCGCCGCGGTGTTGTTGACCCTGTTGCTTGCTGGTTTGGCGGCATTGGGGGTACGGTTCTTTATCGGCGGGCTGGCTGATGTTGGTCGGTTTCGTGGTGCGCTGGGCGTCCTTTTGCAACGCCGGCTCTTTCCAGACGAACCCGAACGTATTGTGACAATGGGCGATTTCGGGAAGGGCGACCGGCCGACGCTCAAGATCGTCAGCGCCAATCTGAGCAAGCGGCGGCTGCACCTCTTTTCGCCCGAGCGCACGCCGGAGGTAGCGGTGGCCGACGCGGTGGCAGCATCGATTTGCCTCCCGATCATTTTCCAACCGTGGCAGGTCGGACAGTACTCGTTCGTGGATGGCGGTATCGTCTCTAATCTCCCGGCGTGGCCGTTCGATGAGGAGCGAGAGCTCGATCCCGAGGCGCTGACAATAGCCGTCGAAATCGCCGATACGTCCAATGCCCCACTTATCAGCCGGTTCAACTGGCTACCGTCGGCGATCCGAACGGCGCTGTTTGGCTCGGGCGAGCTGAATTTGCGGGTATCCGGCCAGGCAGAACAACTTGTATTGGAGAGCAGCCTCAAGCTGTTGCAGTTCGATCTATCGCTCGAGCAAGCAAGGCAGGAGGTTCGCGACGGTGCGGCGGCAGCGCGCGTCCGGCTCGACAAAAGACTCTTCCGCCGCCCCGAACTCTACCGCGATGCCTGCGAGCTGACGCGCGGTCTCGCCGAGGACGTATTGGAAACAGCGCTCGGCATCGATGCAAAGCATATACGCGTGGCTATCGCCGTGCCCGACAAGGACTATCATCATTCGCTGCGACTGAGGTTCTCGACTGGCTACGAGAGGCATGCAGACGAGGGCATGCTCGTCCCTATCGACGGTTCGGTTCTTGGCGAGGCTTGGCAGTCGCAGGAATCGCGATTCGAACTCGCGCCTTTTCCGCAAAATCTCGATTTGCCCGGCCCGGCCAACCGGCTACGGCGCAAGTTGCGCTGGCCCAAACTGGCATGGCAGCTTTGCATCCCCATATTGGACGAGAACGGCCGCGCTCGCGTCGTCGTTCACATCGGCGGCGACGCGAAGCTTCCGCCCGACGAACGACTGGAAGTCGCGGTCACCGAGATCGAAAACGCTGTGAACGAGTTCTTTCGTCTGATAATGCATGAGTTGGTCGAACTGGAAGATGGCCATGACTTGGAAGAGCACCACCTTTAAGAAATCCCCGCAGAACGGCCGGTTCGTCGTCAAGGGTAGCAAGGCGTCCGCTGGCGGCGGTCCAACGATCGGCGGCAAGGCCGACGCTAGCGCGCCTGCAGATCCGAAGGGCAAAGGTTGGTCGGTTTCCAGGGACGGCGGGTCGATACCACCCAAAGGCCTCGGCGAGGTCAAGCTGGCAACCGCGCAGGCGGTGGCCAAATATAAAGGTGCGATGTCGGGAGTCGTTCTTGAGGCTAAAAAGATTGCCGAGGAACGCCGCGAGACGTTGGACTCGATCAAGGATCCAGAGCTCAAGCGCAGTGCCGCTCGCTGATCTAACTGACAGCGTTAGCTGACGCGCATGGTTGTCATCGCTGTGGGCCTTGATCTGGTGGAAACTGATCGCTTCCGGTTGCTCTATGGCAAACTCGACCCCGACGTACTCGACCGCGTCTTCACCCCCCGTGAACAAGCGTTCGACGGTACCGATGCCGAACGGCTAACGCGGCTGGCTGCGCGGTTCGCGGTAAAGGAGGCGGTTTTAAAAACGATCGGCGGACTGCAGGATGGCATTTCTTGGACCGATGTTGAGCTTCTGTCGGACGGAGTGTCCACGCCCCGGGTCTCCGTGACGGGGGGGGCGCGCGATGCGGCCATCGCGCGCGGCATTTCAGACTGGCTGATCAGTCTGACGCACGGTGCTCACAGCGCAGCCGCCGTGGCGCTGGCAACCGGCGCAGCAGGGACGTAGCGCAGTGTCCGGGCTGTGCGATCGACTTCGAGCGCGCCGCCATGCGCGGCGTTGAGATCCCGCCAGGCCGCGAAGCTTTGCACGATTGCGCTTTGCCACAGGGCCTCGGGCTGATCTTTGACCTCGAGATGAGCGCACATGCCGCGGATCGTCTTCAACAATGCCTCATCGACGCCGCCCGCTCCTTCGAGAAAATTATGGTTGCGGCCATAGTCGAAGATGAGCGCCGCAATACCCTCCTCGATCACCGCCGCGCGGCCGCCGTCCTCAACCTCGTCGAGCTTGGCAATGCTCTTTCGTTTGCGGCCCAGAAGCTTGCGCAGGACAGGTGACCAGCCCAGCACCGCGACGAAGCCGGCGTGGAACACGTCGTGGAAGCGGTAGCCGTCATCCTCATGGGCATTGTCGGTCAGTTCCGCGCCGACCTGGACGCCATTGAAGAGGGTCCTTGCAATTACTCTGTCGCCATCTACCTGCTGCACGAATGTCAGCGTGAAGCGGTCGGGAAAGCTTTCGGCCTCGACCCCGCAAGTGCCCAACGTGACGCCGCTTTGTTCGCCGAACCGCGCGCGCGTTTTGGCGAGGTTGGCAGCAGCGATGTCCTCTAGATCGAGGCCATATTTGCTAGCGACGTTGGCGATGTACCACAGAATGTCGCCGAGCTCCTCATGCACGCGATCAACGAAGCGCACATGGCTTGGACCGTCGCGAAGCCATTTCTTATACTCGGAGAGCAGCTGGCCCGCCTCACCGGCGAGCCCGAGCAGCGGGACCAACTGCGCCGCGTCCGCACCGTTTAGGCCGGTGCGGTCTGTTTCGAGGGCATGGGACTGATAGTTGGCGAGTTCCATCGATCTGTCCTTCTAGAGAAGCTGGCCGGCGCGCGCAGTGTCGACCGGCAGTTTGTCGTTGAGCCCCCATTTGGGCGGGAACCAGACGCCGTGCGGAGAGGGCAGCGGCTTATAGATTTGCTTGATCCTGGTGCGGCCCGAGACGCCCATCACATCGGGATGGGCAACCCGCGCATATTTGCTGATCTCGCAAAACAGGTTTTGGCAATCGATCAGCTGAAGCGGCCGCCCCCATAAGCTTTCGAAATCGAGCCCAAGCCGCTCGAACTCGCGATTTTGCCGATCGTGCATGAATTCGATGATATCTTCGGCGAGATAGTCCGATGCGTTGTCGAAGCATTTGGCGATGCCATCGCGCGCGCCAGGGCCAGCGACCACGAAACTATCCTCGGGGAAGTCGATCACCGTGCCGTAGTTGAGGTCGATCGCAAGCTGAAACGCGAGGAAATCGCCGAGCGACGGCAATTGCTTTAGGAGCGCGAACACTTCACCTAGCGAGCTCGCGCCGCCGAGCCCGTCGATCAACTTCCCGCCCACAGCCGTGCGAATGAGATGCAGGTGACCGCGATGCTTGACCCCATCGCCGCCCGGCCATTTGACCGGCGGGATGATATACGCCGCGGAATAGAGCTTGCCGCCACTGCGCATCGCTGCGGACAGGAGCTTGTCAAACCGCGCAAAGTCGAAGGTTTCCCAACGCAGGTCACCAAGCTGGTCTTCGAGAAGCTGCCAGGTCTCAATCTTGTTGAACAGCTTGAACAAGAGGATGCGGAACAGCTGCTCGCGCGGGTCCATCGAGCGGCCTTCGCCATATATAACCTCGCGGATCAAATACTGGCTAACACGGTCTGCCGCGCGATAGACGTTGGTGAATCGGTGGCGCAGCAGGATAGGATCATCGGTCCACGGTGCAGGATCGCCGCGCAAGCGGCGGAAGAAGATCGCCTGGCGCTCGGCGGCGAAGCGCCAATAGCTGTCAAAGACAGCGGTCGGACGGAGGCCGGCAAATCGGTTCGTGTCTCGGAAGAAAGCGGGGGAATGTTGGTCGGTCATATCAGGCGGCTCGGCCAATCCCCTGCGCGGCGGCCAGTTCAGCGCGAACCGTGGCGAGCATGGCGGCGAAGTCAGCGTCGGTCTTGCCGATCTTGTCCATCTTAGCGATGCCGACGAAGATGTTGAGCCTCTCGAGACGGCGGTGCATCTGCGACGCCATGAACGCGCCGAGGCGCGCGAGCCCCAGATAGTTGCCATAGCCTTTGTGAACGATCTGCTGGGTCGCGTAGAAGGCGTTCACGACCAGCCCGTCATCGCCCGAGAAGGTGAAGCTGACCTGTTGCAGACAGGGGAATTCGAGCTGCGCGGTGGTGAGCATATCGCGGTACGGATCGAACGTCGTCGCCTGCCATTTCGAGCGGCGGCCGCTCGGATTGCGATCATATTCGTCAAGGATCCAGGCCAGCTGGTTCTTGCCCACGCCACCGCCTTCGAAGTCAACCATGCGCTGGAAATACGAGCCGCGCTTGTTGTTTTGGGGGTTGTAGTCCTGGATGCGCTGGAACGCCTCGCGGAACATCTCGAATAAGACCATGCGGTTGCCCTCCGACATCAGCCAGTAGCGCTGCGGAAAGATCGTCCACGCGACATTCTCGACATCGCGCTTGCCCTTGGCAGCAAGCAGCGTGTCGATCGCGGCGCGGATCGCTGGAACTTCAGCCGGCGTGCCGTCATCAGCGAAGCCCGTGATCGACAGGCTGAGCGGCGAGATCGCGTCCACGCCCGGCCGCGCAAGGCGATCGAGCACGCTGGCCCAGCCCAGCGAAAGGTTGGCGGCGACGATGGTTTGGGGTTCGGCGATCTTACTCATCGGGATCCTCCATGAAGCGATAGTTGGCGGGGCCGATGAAGCGCGCGGGGGCGACACGCGCCTCGATCTGCCAGTCCGGCGTGGTCACGGTGGCACGACCGCGGCCGACCGCGTCGTAGACATCATAGCCTTCGATGGTCTGGCGCGGGGTCAGCACGGCGCCATCGATCGTCGCCCCGCGCGGCACGGCCAGCGCGTAGCCCTCATCGAGATCCACGCTGGCCGATTTCTGACGCGCATCGAGCAGGACCAATCCCTCGGCATCGTCGTCGCTGAGGACCCGCCTGCGGATACGTTGAGGCGTCCATTTACCCAGCTCGATACGGCTATTTCGCGGCATATCACCGAGCGTCATCGAAAGGTGGGTGAGCAGGGTCTCATACCCAACCCCGAACTCGCTGGCGATCGTGAGGATCTGGAGTGGATTGGCGGTCTCGGGCTTCCACCCCCGGCTGTTGAATGCGCGTCGCATAGCGATCGACGGCATCAGCAAGAAGCCAGCAAAGGCATTGGCGAGAATCTCTTCAGGGATTTCGCTGTCCTGCCGGTCATCCGATTTAAGCTCGTCGATCGTCGAGCCATGGCCGAACCAGTGATGCCCGATTTCATGCGCGCAGGTAAAGGCCTTGCGGGCGAGCGGGCGCAGCGCCGAGAGCATGATGCGCGGCGGCGTTCCTTTCTGGTAGAACCCCTCCATGCTGACCGGCAGGAAGCGGACCCTGATACCAAGCGCTTCACCGATCGCATAAGGATCGACCGGCGCAATCTGGTCGAGGCCGAGCTGCTCGCGCACATCGGACGCAGCCTGAGCACCATCGAGGATAAGGGTCCGCCGGTTCATCGCTCAGTCCTTGGTCTCGTCGTCGGTCCGCACTGCGGCCAGCGCGCGCAACAGACCGTCCAGAGCGTCGGGCGACAATTTGGCCAGTTCGCGCGCGGCGAGCTGGAGTTTGGGGTCATCCATCGCCAGTTTGTCCGGGGCCTCACCCAGCAGATAAGCGGTGCCGACATCGAAGATCTCGGCGAAGCGGCCGATTTCGTCGGCGCTGACCCGGCGGTTGCCGGCTTCGATCTCACTCACGGTCGGGCGATGCATCCCCATCAGCTTGGCAACCTGGCCCTGACTGAGACCGGCAAGCTGACGGGCTTCACGTACGCGCTGCGCGATGAGTTGGCGCTGTTCGGTCTCGGAGGTCATTCCGCCGCGACCGCATAATGCTGCTCGGCGACGTGTGAGCAAATAACTTCGGCCGACTGGTTGATTGTTAGCAACGGCCCCCCATTTTTTCCACCGAACACATGAACGTCATTGTCGATCTTCACTCCAAGCTCCTTGGCAATCCATGATGTGGCCACCGGCCAAACCGTACTGTCGAACTGTTCGAGAACCCGACGCGGGATGTCACCACCCGCCAAGCTCGGACAGGGCAATCCGCTTACGTCCTGAACTTTCTGCAGCGTCTTGACGATCGCCGCTCTGGCTTCATCTAGAGTCATAGACACCTTCCTTACGGATGGTAAGATAATCTTACCTCCGTGGCATTCAAGAGGCTGGTGAAATTTGCCCTGCAGGCGAAAGGCGTCTGCAGAATCCAGAAATCGCTGTCCGCGCTGGCGCCAGTCAGCCAAAGGTCGCTAGCGGGCTCGAACACCGCGCAGAAGCGCTCCATGCGCGCGGTCAAGTCGGCGAGCAGGACTGTCGAAACGAGCCAGTCGATCGCCGCGAGCGATGTCTCGTCGCGCCAATCCTGTCCCACCCTGTTGGCGATTGATATTGGATTTCACGCCCTGGTGGCGTCTCGCTTCGAACGCGATCGGCGCGAAGGCAAATTTCGCTCCAGCTGCAGTCGTATCGCATACCCTCGAACACCGTCGTCGCGACATGGGCGGGAAACAAGCGACCAGCGATCTTGCGCCGGTCATCCCAGCCCGGCTGGGTTGTCCTCCATCACCATGTGGACCACGCGGCGCCCACCGGGGGGTCATGTGGTCGAGGATGGGGCAGCGTGCGGACGTCGCGAACGTTTACCGGACCAGCCCCGCCGATGTGGCGAGGAACCCGTTCGGCCCCGATCCGCGGGATCCGGGCGAGCAACCTATCGGGCGGGCACCGCCGGACATCTACGTCCCCGACCTACGGTTGGGTTCGGGGATCGTCACAGGCCAGCCGACGGAGGGGATCAAGACAACTGCCGGATCGGCCATCTTTACTGGCGATTCAAACAATGCTCTTTGAAGCGCTGGCGAAAAGAATCGCCGTATTTGGATGTATAATATGTTGGTGTCTTGCATTTCGCCGAAATGATGTGCAGCTTTCCCACTCGAGGGGGGTCTCGAAATGCGCGCTATTATCTGCCTGCCCGCTGTGCTGCTCTCTGGTTGCGCCAGCGTCACATTTAAGCAGCTGAATCCCGATCTTTCCGTGAGGGCCGACGCCCCCGAGGGGGCCATCTATTATATGCCGAAGCCCTATCTGATGGTAGCGCAGCTTCCGCTCGCCGAGCCAGCGGTCGTGCCGCCAGCGGTCGTGCCGCCAGCGGCGGTGCCGGCGCCTCCACCAAAGCCTAAGAATGCCAAGAAGGGTGACGAAGCCGGTGGTAAAGACCAGTGGCCTTCCGCCTTTGGGAATAAGCCTGCTCCTGGCGGAGCTGACGAAAAGCCTGCAGCATCAGCGGATGGTGTGGCACTGGTAGCTGGAACCGATCAGAGCTTCGGGGGCAGTAGCCAAGGCTACATTATGAAGATCGTCTATCTGCCCGACATGCGACGACCCATGTCGATTTCGATGAAGTCGGGCTTTGGCACATCAAGCGTCAAACCCACATTCCAGAACGGCTGGATGCTGACGGGTTTCGACGCAAGTGCGGACAGCAAGACGTCAGAGCTGCTCACTGCGTTGGCGCCGCTGATCACGGCCTACAAGACTCCTGCCAAGGCAGGCGGCGATGCGACTGGCGGTGGCGCAGGCGCCGCACCGCAGCCGGGCGAGAAGCGCCCGCCGTTGCCGCCGGGCCTCTACGAGATCCAGTATGATAGCAATGGAGTGCTGAAGGGCATTTGCTCCAAGACCTTGTTCACGGCGCAGGGGCCTGTGCCAGCCAGCGATGCGGGGGCTTGTCGTTGACCGACATCACGGATGTCTACCCTACGCGTCGGCTTGCGCTTCCGCCCGCGGCGGCCCTCGGGGGTGCCGCGCCGATCCTGCTGCCTTTCCGGGTGCAGCGTCAGGGCAGGAGAACACAGTGGTGCTGGGCTGCGGTGACCGCAACAATCTCGGGCTATCCCAACCCGCCCCATGACGCGCCGGTCACCATGTGCCAGCTCGCCACTAGCGAACTCGGACTACCCTGCTGCAACAACCCAGTACCCAGCGCGTGCGATGTCCAGAACACGCTCGATGGACCTTTGAGCCGGATCGGCAGGCTACGGGCACCCATCATCGCCAGCCCGCTCTCGCCTCAAGACGTAGCCAATGAGCTATCGGCGAACCTGCCTCTCCCGATCCGAGTCGAATGGCGCGGCGGTGGCGGCCATTTCGTGGTAATTTACGGGATCAGGATGGTCTCGAACGAGGTGCAATTAGCGATAACTGATCCGATATACGGCGAGAGTAGCATTTCGGGTGCCGCATTAATCGCCTGGGGTTACCAGGCTGCTGGCGGCACTTGGACGCATAGTTATCTGGTGACCCCCTGATGGCTCTCAGCATCTCGCCATATCCTGGCTCTTTGGAGGGCTTGCCCGAGAGCCTCGAGAGTTCCATG
This sequence comes from Sphingomonas sp. 22176, assembly GCF_052045505.1. NCBI lineage: Bacteria > Pseudomonadati > Pseudomonadota > Alphaproteobacteria > Sphingomonadales > Sphingomonadaceae > Sphingomonas > Sphingomonas sp. 22176. Next base: position 517,366 of record NZ_JBQEPL010000003.1, read on the forward strand.
CAGACTCTCGACGATACGCCGGAGATCGCGATTGGACTAGGCCAAAGGCAGCTTGAGCTCATCGGGCCAATTCCGATATATGTCCTCAACCCTGAAGACGCTGTCTCGCGAGAGGATGTCATTGACCCTCGGGCCCTGCGGCGGACCGGTTGGCGAGCACTCATCAACTCGAACAACGAACCATTCGCACTCTCCGAGATTTCCTTCGCACCCGATGGGGCTGAATTGTTCGGAATCCGTGGTCGCGAAGCAGCGAGCGCTTTTCATTCGATCTTGCGGCGATCGCTTGCCTTCCAAGAGGAGGCGGACGTCTACGAGGTGCGGTGGCTTACCATCCCCGACATCTACGTGTCCTCGCTCTGGCTGGCAGGGCCTCGTTCAGCCTTCATACCCTCTAGGCTTGGGGAATCGGAGCGCGCCGAGCAGGCGGTGCTCACTTGGCCCCAGTTGCGGGAGCGGGTGACTTCGCTGGTTGAGGCGGCAAGACCACAGGCAGCCCTAATCGAACGCGACCCCGGTTCTCCTCGCTCCGGGCTGCCGCGCTGATCCGGTCGCCCGCCGTAGGGTGACTTCGCCAAGGCAACTTTTCTATGCTGAGCTTCGTATGGTCGTGTCATTGTGGAGAAGCGGCGCAGCCGCTCGATTGTCTGGTCGTCAAACAAGTGCAACTGGGGGCGAGCCGCCAGAGCGAGATCACGACGTCGGGGCGCTTCCGCCGACGGAACGACTAGGGCTGCCTATGGCCGCTGTCGGCCCGAACGGTCGTACCGAGCCGCCGTCAGCGTACATCGTCCACATGATAGAAGATGGGATTGTGCATCCACTCGTTGACCGCGGATTCCCGCCAGCCGGCGCAGCGGGTGGCGATGCGAACCTGCTTGGGGAAGGTGCCCTTCTGGATTTTCCGGTAGAGCGTCGCGCGTGACAGGCTGGTGCGGCGCAGGACCTCCTTGAGGCGTAGGAAGCGGTCGGGTTGCTGTTGGGTCATGGGTCAGTCTCCTGTGTCTTGTGGGGTCCTTTTGTGCTTGTCGGACACAGAGTTGGGGTGAGGATCGCCGTCGTCAACGGCATGAAAATTAGCTGTTTTACGGCGGTTTGTCCCTAGACGTCCCTATTCGTTCGCTGCTGTTCCAAATGTCCGGGAAAATTATTTTGCGGGCGGATGACGTGGCGTCTCAGGCTGTTCCAGCCTGACCGCGCTCTACTTCCGCGTGCCGCTCCAGCCGAGCCGCCCCGGGGCGTCTCGTCGGCTTCGCCGTGACGATCGCATGACGTGGGCCGGTCCGCTTAGCGGCCCGGTCGGCATGGGCGCCATGCCTCTGGCGGTCGCCGCGCCGGTGGCGCGGCGGCGTGGTGCCTTCGGCGTCATGGTGGCGGGGGGCGTCACGGCCCTGTAGCCCCGCCTCGGCGCGGCGCAACCCGGCATCCTTGCTGCCGGGTCATCCACGTTCGTTCCTGCCCTTCGGGTGCGCCCCGCCTGCGTCCGGCGGGGCTGTCGGTCCGCTCCTGCCGCCCCCCGCCACCCCGGCGCCGGTCGATGGCGGTTTTAGGAAGGAGCAGAGGAGATGCAGAGCAACGAGCGTCAGAGCCTCTATGGCGAGGTGACCGCCCGGATCATCGCGGAGCTGGAGCAAGGCCGATTGCCCTGGGTGCAGCCCTGGGATGCAGCGCGCTGCCCCTGTACGATGCCGAGGAACGCCGTATCGGCCCGAGCCTACTCGGGGATCAACGTGCTGATCCTGTGGGCGGCGGCGATCGAGGGCGGCTATGCTGGCCAACGCTGGCTGACCTATCGGCAGGCCGAGGCGGCCGGCGGGCACGTTCGGCGCGGCGAGAAGGGCACGGTGGTGTGCTATGCGGATCGCTTCACCCCGAAAGACGAGGCCGAGAAGGCGCAGGGCGAAGACCGGGAAGCGCGGACCATTGCCTTTCTGAAGCGGTTCACCGTGTTCAACATCGACCAGTGTGACGGCCTGCCCGAGGCGACGACCAACATTCCGGTTCTGCCCGATCCCGTACTGGCGATTGCCGAAGTTGATCGGGTGATCGCCGCCAGCGGGGCGGATTTCCGGATCGGCGGCAGCGAGGCCTATTATTCGCCATTGCAGGACGTCGTGCAGGTGCCGCCGCAGGCCGCCTTCCGTGATCCGGTGAACTGGTACCGGACGGCGCTGCACGAGCTTGGCCATTTCACCGGCCATCGCAGCCGATTGGACCGCGACCAGTCCGGCGCCTTCGGATCGGCGTCGTACGCGAAAGAGGAACTTGTGGCGGAGATGGCGGCGGCGTTCACCTGCGCGTCGCTCGGCATTGTGCCCACCGTCCGACACAGTGACTATATCGGCTCGTGGCTCGCGGTGCTGCGCGGTGACGAGAAGGCCATCTTCCGGGCTGCCAGTGCGGCGAGCAAGGCGGCGGACTTCCTCCTTTCCGCTGGGGAGGCGCGGTCATGACCGAGCGGCTTCCACCCCATGTCTTTCGGCGGCGGGGCTTCCGTGCCCTGCGTCAGATGACCGAACGGCAGCGCGCGATCTTCTGGGCGATGCGGTTCGAGGAGATCGACTATCCGACGCTTGGCGAACGCCACGGCATCAGCGCGGAAGAGGTGGAGGCGGAATTTGCTGCCGCCCTCACCCTCTTCATGCGGATTATCGATACGCCGGAACCGTGGTGGCGGCGCCTCTGGCCTTGGTGATCGCCGGCATTCGAACACACCGCTTGTCGCCGGGTGGCTTGCCATCGGGCGGCAAGCCCGACAGGGTAGCTTCCGCCATGCGCAGCAATCTCGATCATCTTCCGCCTGCCAAGCAGCGCGAGCTGGAGCGCGTGGTGCAGATCGTCTTCGAGGAGTTCGACGACGCCTTCGCGCTCGCCAGCCACGAGTGGAAGAAGAAGGGCCGCATCCTCAAGGTCATCCTGTACGGCAGCTATGCGCGCGGCAACTGGATCGACGAGCCGCATACCGCCAAGGGCTACAAGTCCGATTATGACCTGTTGATCATCGTCAGCGACAAGCGCCTGACCGACCGCGTCAAATATTGGGCGAATGTTGATGACCGGCTGATGCGCGAATTTGGCATTACCGGCAGCATCAAGACCCCGGTCAATTTCATCGTTCACAGCCTGCAGGAGGTGAACGACGGCCTCGCCCATGGCCGCTATTTCTTCATGGATGTCGCCCGCGATGGCATCGCGCTCTACCAGAGCGAAGACAGCGAACTGCACCAGCCCAAGCCGAAGTCGCCGCACGCGGCGCTCTCCATGGCCAGGGAGTATTACGACGAGTGGTTTCCCAGTGCGCTGGTTTATTTAGGAACGGCTCGTGATCTCGTCGCCCAAGGGCGAACCAAGGAGCCGGCGTTCATCCTTCACCAGTCAGCCGAACGCCTATATCATTGTGTGCTTCTGGTCGTGACCTTCTACACGCCGCACGTTCACAATCTGGCTTTCCTGCGCACCCAGGCCGAACGGCTCGATGCGCGCCTGACGTACGTTTGGCCCGGCGACAACCGCAAGCAGCGCGGCATGTTCGAAAAGCTGAAAGACGCCTATGTGAAGGCGCGCTATTCGAAGCACTACAGGATCAGCGCTGACGAGCTGACTTGGCTTGGTGAGCGCGTCGAGGAACTGGGCCGCCTGGTCCACGAAATTTGCTCAGAGCGCATTGCGCAGTTGGAAGCCACCGCGCGCGACGCTGGCTGAGCGGCTTCCAACAGCCGTTTCATCGCTCGCGATGTCCGGCTATCCACGCTCAATGGGCAAGGGCGTTTTCATCCACCGAACGGATTCGATTTACGACGACAGCCCGGCAGAGCGATACCAGTTTCCGCCGCAGTACCTCAGCCGTGTCAGCGCCTGTATCGGCGACTGGATCATCTATTACGAGCCGAGCAAAATCCAGGGCACGCGCGGCTACTTCGCCACCGCGAAGGTTGCCCAGGTCGTGCCCGATCCCAAGGCGTCGGATATGTATTTGGCGCTGATCGAGCCGGGCACGTATCTGGATTTCGTCAATCCGGTGCCGTTCAACGGTCCGCTCGGCCTGGTGGAACGCGGCGTGCTCAACGACGCGGGGAAAGTCTCCGGCCGTGCGCAGTCGGCGGTTCGGCCGCTCTCCATATCCGATTTCAACCGCATCATCGATCTTGGCACCGCTGAGGCGGACGACTTTCTCCCGCGCGTCGACGGGGAGATCGACAATTCCGTTCGTGAGGAACGCACGCCCTTCCAGCATGAAATCGTGCGGGATCGGGTCGCCTATCTCGGGTCCCGGCTGGTACGGGACCGGCTGTTCCGCCGACGTGTCGTCACAGCCTATGATGCGCGGTGTGCAATCACCGGGCTGAAACTCATCAATGGCGGTGGCAGAGCTGAAGTTGAAGCGGCCCATATTCGGCCGGTAGAACGCGGCGGCCCCGACATTATCAACAACGGCCTGGCGTTGTCGGGGACGGTCCACTGGATGTTCGACCGCGGCCTCATCAGCCTGACCGACGAGCTGGAAATTCTGATCAGCCGGCAGGCGAACGATCCCGAGGGAATTCGCGCGCTCGTCAATCGCTCCGGCTTCGCGATCCCTCCCGCCAGATCAGCGGACCGACCGCATCCCAGCTTCCTCGGCTGGCACCGCGACAACTGTTTCAAGCACTGATCCGTTAGGCCGTCAGCGAGTTCTCAGTGGGACTACCGGTTCCGGTTATTCGGCGTCGGCAAATGCTCGCCTCCCTCGTCGCCGCCAGAGCGCCAACTGAGTGTGTCCGTCGCCGTTCCGCAGCTTCGCGGCCGCCTCCAGCAACAGGCCCAAAATCGCGGCCCGGTCGTCGTCGGTCAGTTCGACCAAGCCAGCCTTAGCGATGAGCCCGCCCAGTTCGATCAGCTGCCGGGTACGCTCGCGCCGTTTCACCTGCCAGTCGCGGCGATCATGCCGCGCCTGCTTCGCCTGGAGCCGGTTCCGCGCCTCGCTCACCTGCCGCATTGCCGCCCGGCTCGCGACGAGCGCGACGGCCTGCGTCGTGCCCTTCGCGCTGAAAGAAGGCGGCGCCCCGTTTGCGCCACCCCTCCCGCGTCGGGCTATCAGCAGCGGCCGCATTGAGCAACGCGCCGGCCAGTTCCTCCACACCCAGCGCATCGGCGCCGGTCGCCATCACCAGTTCGCCGAGCTGGTTCTGTTTGCGCGCCTTCAGTTGACGCGCCTTGTCGGCGAGCGCTTTCAGGTCCGCATCATAGTCTCGGGGTTTGCGCATGGTTCTGCCCTTCCCTTGTGTCGGTCGGACAGACCAGATATCGCTACAGCCAGAACACGCCAATAGCCTGAAACTTCGTGAGATTTCGCGGTCCCGAGAGCGATGAAATCGTTCGAGGGCGCGCTTATACGTCGTGCCGACGTGCGCTTTTAGGCGTATCTGGTACGTCGCCATGGCGATCTACCACTTCTCGGCCAAAGTCATTTCCCGCGCTGCCGGGTCGAGCGCGGTGGCGGCAGCCGCCTATCGCTCTGCGTCGCGGCTGCACGACCAGCGGCTCGGCCGGGGCCATGACTTTTCCGACAAGGCCGGCGTCGTGCACAGCGAAGTGCTGCTGCCCGAAAACGCGCCCGAGGCGTGGCGCGACCGCGAGCGGCTGTGGAATGATGTCGAGGCCGCCGAGCTGCGCAAGGATGCGCAGCTTGCCCGCGAAATCGAGTTCGCCATCCCACGCGAGTTGCAGCGGGCCGATGGCATCGAACTGGCGCGGTCGTTCGTCCAGCGCGAATTCGTCGATCGCGGCATGGTCGCCGATCTCAATGTCCATTGGGATATTGGCCCCGATGGGCTGGCGAAGCCCCACACCCATGTGATGCTGGGACTTCGCGGTGTCAGCGAAGATGGGTTCGGCGCAAAGGTGCGCGACTGGAACCGCACCGAGCTGCTGACGAACTGGCGCGAAGCCTGGGCGGAGCACGTCAATCAGCGCCTCGCCGAACTCGACATCGACGCGCGGGTCGATCACCGCAGCCTGGAAGCGCAGGGCATCGATCTGGAGCCCCAGCACAAGATCGGTCCCGCCGCATCGCGCATGATGGCGCAGGGGCGCGACAGCGAACGGCTTGAAGAACATCACATCATCGCCCGCGCGAATGGCGAGAAGATCCTCGCCAATCCGAGCATCGCGCTCGACGCGATCACCCACAGCCAGGCAACCTTCACCACGCGCGATTTGGCGATGTTCGTGCACCGGCACAGCGAAGGAAAGGACCAGTTCGACCAGGTGATGGCGGCGGTGCGCGCATCGCCCGAGCTGGTGAAGCTGGGTAAGGACGGGCGCGGCGACGATCGCTTCACGTCGCGCGCGATGCTGGAGACCGAACAGCGGCTCGAACATGCCACTGCGACGCTCGACGCGCGCCGGCATCACGCGGTTGCCGACCGGCATCTGGAACGCGCGCTCGGCGTCGCCGAACAGCGCGGCCTACGGCTTTCGCCCGAGCAGCGTGGCGCGCTCGAGCACGTGACCGCCGCGCGCGGCATCAGCAGCGTCATCGGCTATGCCGGCACGGGCAAGAGCGCGATGCTCGGCGTCGCGCGCGAGGCTTGGGAAGCGGCTGGCTACACCGTCCAAGGCGCGGCGCTATCGGGCATCGCTGCGGAGAATCTGGAAAGTGGCTCAGGGATCGCGTCCCGCACAATTGCCAGCCTGGAGCATCAATGGGGCCAGGGCCGCGAGTTGCTGACCGACAAATCCCTCCTTGTGATCGACGAAGCCGGAATGATCGGCACGCGACAGATGGAGCGCGTTATCCGTGAAGCAGAGAAGCGCGGCGCCAAGGTCGTGCTGGTGGGCGATCCGCAGCAGCTCCAGGCGATCGAAGCGGGTGCGGCGTTCCGTTCGATTGCCGAGCGGCATGGCGCGGTGGAAATCACCACTATCCGCCGCCAGTCCGAAGACTGGCAGCGCGACGCGACGCGACAGCTCGCGACCGGCCGCACCGGCGAAGCATTGGCAGCCTATACGGAAGCCGGCCATGTCCATGCCGCCGAAACGCGCGAAGCGGCGCGCGAGGCGCTGATCAAGCGCTGGGACAAGGACCGGCAGGCCGCCCCCGACGCGAGCCGCATCATCCTCACCCACACCAATGACGAAGTGCGCCAACTGAACACGGCAGCGCGCGACCGGATGCGGGCGGCGCAGATGCTCGGTGACGACGTCGACCTCGTCGTCGAACGAGGAAGCCGGTCGTTCGCCGCGGGCGACCGCGTCATGTTCCTCATGAACGAGCGCAGCCTGGCGGTGAAGAACGGCACGCTGGGCACGATCGAACAGGTCAGCGGAATCGCGATGCGCGTGCGCACCGATGACGGGCGAAGCGTCGCGTTCGACCTCAAGGACTACGCCCATGTCGACCACGGCTATGCCGCCACAATCCACAAGGCACAGGGCATGAACGTCCACCGTGTCCATGTGCTCGCAACGCCGGGGCTGGACCGTCACGCTGCCTATGTCGCGCTGTCGCGTCATCGGGAGCGTGTCGATCTGCATTATGGCCGGGATGATTTCGCCGATGCCGGGCGGCTGGCCCGCACGCTGGCGCGCGAACGCGGGAAGGACATGGCGTCGGACTATACTCGCGCGCCCGACGTGCAGCCGGCGCTATCGTCAGCGCCGACGCTGCCTCGTCGCGGCATGTTCGACGGGCTGAAGCTCAGCAGCGCGCCAATCCGCGTACCGACCCGGCCCAGTCCGCTCGAACAGGCGGTGCAGCGATTTGGCCGCGCGGCGCAGGACATCGTCGGCATGAAGCAGCAGGGCTTCGAACCCCTGCCCCACCAGCGCGAGGCCTTTGGCAATGCCCGTAAGGAGATCGAGGCGCTTCGCCCCGGCGGCGGCGGAGACATGCGCGTCGCGATGAACAAGGACCCTGCCCTTATCAGCGAAGCCGCCAATGGTCGCACCAGTCGCGCCATCCAGGCGATGATTGCCGAGGGCGAATTCCGCATCGATGCCACCAACCGCGCAGACCGCTTCGTCGCGGATTGGCAGAACAAGGCGCGGCAGCTGAAAACTCTGGAGCGGAGCGGCGATCACGATGCCGCGCGGTCCACCAGGGATGCCATGACCACGATGGCCAAAGCGCTCCACCGCGATCCCCAGCTCGAGTCGCTGCTCCGCAATCGTGCGCTGGAGCTAGGTTTGAAGTCTCAGGGAGGCGCGTCAATGTCTCACGACCTCCAGGAATGGCTCGGCCGCTCGCGCGGCCTCAGCATTGGGATGTAGGCTCGCGCCCATGACCGACATTCCCCGCCAATATGGCATCACCGACGATCCCACCCAGGCCTTCGAAAGCCTGCGGCAGGAGATATCCCTCCTCCATACAGCCATTCAGGGGCTGACCGCTACGCGTGAGAAAATACCGGATTACAGTCCGACGCTGGCCGCGATCAGCCGGCAGCTCGCCACGATGACCGAAGGCATCACCCGCATCGAGCAGGCGCCGGCCGTGAAACTCACGCCAGCCATGATGGTCCAGCAGCTGGGGAAGGCGGCGGCAGATGTGCGGGCTGACGACAAGCGGCAGATGGACGAAGTGCGTGCCGACCTGCACCAAATGATTGGGCGTATCGACGGGATCGTCGTTCGGGCGCGGTCGACGGATCACCAGCTCAAGCGAGAGCTATGGATGATGCTCGGTGCATTCCTCTCTGGGATCCTGCTTTGGTCTTTTTTACCAGGGATGATTGCGCGGTCCCTTCCCGAAAGCTGGCATGTACCGCAGTGGATGGCGGCGCGGATGTTGGGGGCGGAACAGGCTAGTTCCGACGATCACGTCGTCCACAGAGACCAGATAACTGCCAAACAAGACTGAGTTTGGTACATTCAGATCCTTCAAACAGTACTCGCAGGAATAAGACTTCCGTCGGAACCGGTCATCCTCGATAAAGCCAATGCCCGGCAGTTTCCGCGAAGATCGGCAGACTGAGGCCAAGTAATTTCGAAAACGCGATGGATGTCTTCCTACACATTGGTCGGTTCGCCACACTTAACCGGCCACTTGACTATGAATCCTCCTTTTGAGGGCCATGCGATCCCAAAGCCATTTTCATGAGCCAGAGCGCTATCGCCAGCGTTGGAAACGTCAGTCTCGACGACGATGACCTAGAGCATCTTCGCGATGGGCGGAATCGCGAGGGATTCCCTTTTCGGTGGTTGTGTGATTCATAGGCGTCCGTCACGACGGAGGCGGCGATGGGTTGGCGATCTGGGCAGAGCTACTCGCAGGATTTGCGCGATCGGGTGCTGGCGACGGTGGACGGCGGGATGCCGGTTCGCGAGGCAGCAGTGCTCTTCAAGGTCAGCGTGGCCTATATCTACAAGGCGCGGATCCGGCGGCGGCTGACCGGCGATGCCGGGATCAACCCGAACCGAGGCCGCCCGCCGCGCAAGCTCTCCCCGGCGCAGGAACTGGCGCTGGCGGCGCACATCTGTTCCCAACCAGGGATCACGCTGGCGCAGGCACAAGCGTGGCTGCTGGCCGAACACGGAATCGGGCTCAGCACCGGCGCGATGTGGAATGCGGTGCGGCGGCTCGGCCTGTCGTTTAAAAAAAGCCCTGCACGCAGCCGAGCAGGAGCGGCCGGACGTGGCGGCGCGGCGCACGCTGTGGCGGGCAGCCCAGCCGTTCATCGACCCTGAAAGCCTCGTCTTCCTCGACGAGACAGGGGTGAACACCAAGATGGCGCGGCTCTATGGCTGGGCGCCGGTCGGCGAACGCTGCCGCGATCGCGTGCCGTTCGGACACTGGAAGACGATGACCTTCATCGCCGGCCTGCGCCTGACCGGCATGACCGCGCCTTGGGTGCTCGACCGGCCGATGGATGGCGATGCCTTCCGGGTCTATGTCCGCGATGTCCTGGCGCCCACGCTCCGGCGCGGCGATGTCGTGGTGCTCGACAATCTGCCCGCCCACAAGGTCGCCGGCATCCGCGAGGCGATCACCGCCCGGCGCGCCCAGCTCTTCTACCTGCCTCCCTACAGCCCCGACATGAACCCGATCGAGATGGCCTTCGCCAAGCTCAAGGCGCTCCTGCGCCAGCAGCCAGCCCGAACCGTCGATGCTCTTGTCCAGCGCATCGGCGAACTGCTTGATCGCTTCCCGCCTCGCGAATGTGCCAACTTCTTCCAGGCCGCTGGATATCAACGGTCAATGTGAAATTGCTCTAACGGTCTATCCAGTGCTGATGTTGGCAATAATCCAGCAGCTGACTGATGGCAGCGCGGACGGCACATCGCAGGCTGACCGGATCGGTCGGTTTGACCTCGACCATGACACCGGCCTCGCCTTCGACCTGAAACCAAAGATCATCGCGGTGGCGGAGCGGGAAGTCGACCTTTGGGTGCGACCTTCGGAGGAAAGGGGCAAAGTTTGCCTGCAGCTTGTCGTGTCGCGGTTGGATCGTGACCTCGTACGGCTTCACATATCGCTGATACGCGTCCTGCGCGGGGCTCCGCTTCGTGTGTTCTTGCCTGCCTTGCGGTTGCGTAGTTGAGTCGTGATCGGCGGCAGCGCTCCTGCCTTTATGGTATTCATGACCCTACGCACGAACTCGGCTGCGTCTTGATCGTCGGTGCGCTCTGCGAACCACTAGCTGGCCTTGTACCCGATGGGCGTGAAGAGCCGGAACTGGAGCGAGAGCGGGCGAGATCGTTCTCACTTTGCAGATCATGTTACGGCCGCTTTCACACTGCTCGTCGCAAGGCAGCTTGGGTTGCGGGAGCTAATGAAGTAGCTTCTGCAGCAATTAAGTATGACGTCATCGTGACTATTCGCCTCCCACCGGCGATGGTCGGTCTGGCGCCAGAACCTGCGCAAATGGATTGATCATTAGCGGGTAAAAAGCGTGCTGATACGAGGTCTCAACCTCGCACTGACTGCTTCCAAAAGGGAGCACCTTCTATCTGCCTGCAGGGTGCTGTTCTTGAAGCAAAATATTACGTGAGCAATTTGCGAGAAACTACAGAAACGTCCGGTAACACGTAGAAATAAATATCAGCTATGCCGTTTGCTTGCAATTTCAACTTGACAAAGAGAGTTGAAAGTGATGGCTTATTATAATGCGGATTATTCCCTAAACAGTGGAGTTCTGCTATGATCGATGCCGATGTTCTCGAGAAGCCAAGTTCTGAGGGGCTAACCTCAGACCCCGCCCTAATACAAGCCATGTCTCTTTCGAATCAGACTCTTCAACTGATTATTTTGCCGACAGAGCAATGTAATTTTCGATGCACATATTGTTATGAGGATTTTTCCATCGGCAATATGAAACCGAATATAGTTACCGGCATTATAAAATTAATGGAAAACCGCTCTAAAGATTTAAAGGAGCTGCATTTATCTTATTTTGGAGGGGAGCCATTATTAAACATGAGGGTCATCTCTCAAATAAGTGGCGCAGCAAAGATTTTGATGTCGGGACGTGGTACGTTCACTTCGGAAATGACAACAAACGGGTTTCTATTGGACACGGAAACGCTTCGACAATTATCTTATTTGGAATGCAAATGCTTCCAAATATCATTAGACGGCTTCAAAGAAGGTCATGATCTTACTAGAAGAAGCAGAAATGGTGCTCCAAATTTTGATACGATCTGGAAAAACCTTATTGATGCCCGAAACTCTGATATAGACTTTAATATATCTTTAAGAATTCATTTGCGTCCGGGGGGTGAGGATTCGACGATTAATCTCGTGAAAGCCATTCGAGATAACTTTGCGGACCCTAGATTTTCGGTATTTTTCAAAGTAATATATAATTGGGGTGGCTCCGACCCGGATCATCCAAAAATCTTCCAGCGCGATGATAAGTTGGCATTGAACACCACTCTTTCCTTCTTAAAGCAAATAGAAGCTGAGCGTATCCAGCGTATTGGAGGTATACCTTCCAGCCTCGCTGAAAGTATGTTAGTTGGAAGGGAGGGTGCCGACCATAGTAAGCCACAGGGAGATTTTACATTCAAAGATGTTTGTTATGCAAGTAAGGCTAACTCTTTCGTTATTCGTGCCAATGGAAGAATTGCCAAGTGCACAGTAGCATTGAGAAATCCAAAGAATGATGTAGGTGCAATCCATGAAGATGGAACAATAAAATTCGATAGCGAAAAACTTTCTTTGTGGTTACGAGGTTTAGTGCAAATGGATCGCAATGTCCTGACTTGCCCCGCCGCCACAGCTCTGAAATGACCTTTTATCGCAACTATAAGGAGTTAGTATAGAAATTGACCTTTTTAATTTCCGCTTTTGGAGAAACTATTATGCCAAAATCTTCGGTTACTAAAGAGTTTATCCTTGCGGCTTCCGCCGTAGGCATCGGCCTTTCGGCGGTAGGGTCAGCTGGCGCCATGCCAATCTCCATCGATGAGAATGGGCGCACTATCGTGCAAGGCAAGAGTTTTGACAGCGCTATTCCTTCAGGATTGGTCGACAATTTTCAAGGTCAGCAGTCTACTCATCCTACCACCCAGCAAAACTGTATTAATTCCGTTGGTTGTGAAAACTGGCCTGATCCGCCGGAAGGGAATCATTGATTATTGGCAATCCACACGTTGACCTTTCGTGAGAGAGCAAATTGTCACGTGATAATTGTGACATGATTTAAATATATGATATAGCTCTACTATAATGGTCGCCTCTTGCTCAAAGAGAGGCGACCCATTTTGCGATCGGAATAGTTTAAACTGTATGAGGTGAGCTACGATGTGCGTAACCCAACATACGCTTGTCTTGTCCGAAAAGGCTTACCAGCGCTTAAAAATGCTATCTGAGTGGTCGGGTGCCACAACATCAGAAGTAGCGGAATTTCTAATTCTTTCTGCAACTTCAAATGTCGATTCCGAAAAGATTCCTTTGAGGTGGGATGGTCAAGATAGCTTTGCTGTTAGCAGTAAGCTCGAGGATATATCGAGGGGAGGCTTTCCGGGGCCGCCCCAAGTTTAATATCATCCCCGATGCGAAACGCCGCGACTTGAGGTTCTTCATGACCGCGGGCTCGGTCGGTGAATTCATCGGTGCGGCTCCTCTGCTCGATGAGCCTCCCAAAGCGCAATTGTTGCTCGCGTCGGCAGGAACGGCTGCTCGACCGGCAATTCAATCGTCAGTGGCGTAGAGCCGGAGCCTCCGGACTGTGATGGGTCGGGGAGCCGGACCCGCTTGGTCGCCATCGCCAGTCTCCATGATGAAAGGTTCGTCTAGGTCGCATCTCTTGGCGTCACGACGCGCCCGCTGACTATCACGTAGAGACGGAGCGGCCAGGTGCTCGGCGCTGAGGGCACGGCAGGCGAACCGCCCCTCGTGGTAGACATGCACTTCGGTGAGGTCGCGGGGGTCGTAGAGCACCGTGACCTTCTCGCCGACGAAAGCTGCCAGCGTCGGCTCGACGTAGCGGCGGCCCAGCAAGCGGATACCGTCGCGCAGCACCTTGCGCGGCTTGGGAACATGCACCAGCAGCAGGCCGAGCTGGTCAAGGCTGTCGGGCATCGTCGGCAGGAATCCGCCCTTCTGCAAGCGGGCAACCGGCGCTTCGCCGGTGCTGCCGTGAAGGCGTCGGTAATAGACGCCGCATACGAATGTCTCGAAGCGGACGCGCAGTTCGTCCAGCGAGAGGGCTGGCGCCGACAACGGCTTGCCCCGGATCAGATGGCCAGGAAGGTCAGGCAGGAACATGTCGTTGATGGTGCGGAACAGCCGCTCGATCTTGCCCTGCCCCCGGGGGCGCGCAACGGTCGAGTAGATAAGGCGAATGCTCAGATCGGCGGCTGCCTGCTCGAGGTGCAGACTGGTGAAGTCAGATCCGTGATCGATGTGCAGCACATCCGGTATGCCACATACCGGCCATGCCGGATCGGCCTTGCGCCAGATCGCTTGCCGAAGAGCCAGCGAGGTGTTGAGGGCCGATGGCGCGCTCAGCATCACCATATAGCCTGCACAGCTCGAGAGTAATCATCCACGACGGTCGTCAGCCATGGTCGTGCCTCTTTGCCACCGGCGTCGAGGACCAGAATATCCAGCTGGGTGTGATCGGCCTGCCACGTCGCGTTCGGTCAACGTGCGCGATGCCGATGGACCAGTTCGTACTTGTCGCGAAACGCGACCGCACCCTCATGAGCCAGGGTGGTCATCGCCGGATCGATACTCGTGACGATGCTGCGCACGGTGCTATAGGGCGAAGTTCTCCATCCTCGCTCGCCGGCTATGGTCATGATCCGGCGGCGAATAGTCGCAATCGAGGGCGGTGATTTCAGCAACGCCATACCTTCGACAAGTTTGACCAGCTCGCTCTGGAAGGTGCGCGTGCCGGCCTCGGGCCGTACTGGGCGTGCCAGTCCGGCGGGACCGGCGGTGCGATAGCGGGCGATCCAGCGACGAACAGTGCGGATCGGGATGCCGGCATCTGCTGCAGCTTTTGTCAGCGGCAGCCCGTCCACCAGGTGCGGCCGCAGCACTGCCATGCGCATCGCGACATCAGCGTTGGCATTTTTCGGCTTCCGATCCTCCGCCATGGTGATCGCCCCTGTCCGAAAGAGGATCGTTCAACGGACCCGTGCCGACCAAGCACATGATTTTCGCTTGTACAAGCAAGCCGCGGACCAGAACGACGTGGCAGGCGAATTTGGGCTCAGCATTGCTTATCGAGTTGGAAAAGGAGTGAAACCTGATCCAGCGGAAGCGACGCGCTGGATCAGGCGCGCTGCCGACCGCGGCGACCCCAATGCGTTATTCAACTTGGGCACCATCCTCAGACAAGGCGTGTTCGGTCAAAAAGATGAGTTGGCAGCACCTCATTACTATTTGCTATCAGCGAATAAAGGACATGGTCGATCACAGTATAACCTTGGGTTTTTTACGGCCTAGGCCTCGGAGTTCCTATTGATTCCGTCCTGTCATATAAATGGTTTGCGCTGAGCGTAGGCCGAGAAGGGACTACGGATAGTGCCTCAGCGACCAATAACAGATATTATTCGGCATCATTACTTACATCGTAACAGCTTGCGCAAGCACGAAAATCTGTAGATAATTGGGAGACTTCATTCAAAACCAATGCGTCGGGTGACGTTACCCCCTAAAACTAGGCTCCGCGCTTCACACGGCATAGGTGATCCTCAGCGATTTCCCCTTTTCCGCCGGCGATCGGTAACTTACGCATCATGGTCGTGCCCCACGGTGTGGTGTAGCTTCGGCGGCGTAGCCGCATCGATCTCCGGCTAGGCCGGGATGGTCAGGCTGCCAGGGCCGGCAGGGTGACGGTGGGATCATCGCTCAATTGCGCGACGCTTTCCAGCGTCATGTATCGGCCCCGCTGCACGGCCCACTCGTCATTCTGTTCGAGCAGGAGCGCACCGACGAGGCGGGTGATGGCGTCCTCGTTGGGGAAGATACCGACGACGCCGGTGCGCCGCTTGATCTCGCCGTTCAGGCGTTCGAGGGGATTCGTACTGTGCAATTTTGCGCGATGCTGCGGCGGGAACGACATGTAGGCCAGCACGTCCTCCTCGGCGGTGTCCATGAGCTTGGCCAGTTTCGGCACGCTGGGACGGAGTTGGTCGGCGACCTTGCGCCACTGCCCCTTGGCAGCCTCGGGCGTCTCCTGCGCATACGCTGTGGCGATGAAGGCGGAGACGACACGGCGCCCGCTCTTGCCGGCATGGGCCATGGCGTTGCGAGCGAAGTGGACCCGGCACCGCTGCCAAGTGGCGCTGAACACGCGCGAGACGGCCGCCTTGATGCCATCATGCGCATCCGAGATGACGAGCTTCACGCCGCGCAGGCCGCGCCGCGCGAGGCTCCGCAGGAAGTCCGTCCAGAACGTCTCGGCCTCCGACGCGCCGATCGCCATCCCCAGCACCTCGCGCCGGCCGTCGCCGTTCACGCCAACCGCGATGGTGACCGCGACCGAGACGATGCGGCCGGCCTGGCGCACCTTCAGGTACGTCGCGTCGACCCAGACATACGGCCAGTCGCCCTCGATGGGGCGGTCGAGGAAGGCCTTCACGCGCACGTCGATCTCCTCGCACAGCCGACTGACCTGGCTCTTCGAGATGCCGGTCATCCCCATCGCCTTCACCAGATCATCAACCGAGCGTGTCGAGATGCCCTGGATATACGCCTCCTGCACGACGGCGGTCAGCGCCTTCTCGGCAAGGCGGCGCGGTTCGAGAAAAGCCGGGAAATAGCTGCCGGTCCGCAAGCGTGGAATGCGCAGTTCGACCGTACCGGCCCGCGTCTCCCAGTCGCGTTCACGATAGCCGTTACGTTGTGCCAGTCGGTCGCTGCTCTTCTCGCCATAGCCCGCGCCGGTCAGGATGCCGACCTCCAGGTCCATCAGCCGCTGCGCGGCAAAGCCGATCATCTCGCGCAGAAAATCCGCATCCGCGCTCTTTCCCAACAGCGCCTGCAGGTTCATCGTATCGTCGGTCATCGGGGTCTCCGTCGGTTGGATTTCGCAACCCGAACCTATCCGAAGATCTCCGATGACCCCCCCCCTCAGCTACACCACCCCGTGGGGCACGACCCGCATCATGCGCCCTTAAATTTTCGGTGACTTCTTCGCGATTGGGCGGCGTCATTTGTTCAGCGCTGGCCAACAACGCTTATCAACAACGCTGAAATCCACAGGGCACGACGACCGATTTGCGCCAAAAGCCGAACGATGCTCCTAACGCGCAAATGTCCCCCGACGGTGGCGACCGGGCGCTTGCCGTCACCCTCGTCAACCGTAGCCGGCTCGAAAAATTGCGATCGGCGGATTTCGTCCAGAACGGCCCTTCACGCACGGGCCAAGGAACGTCTTGAGTTGGTCGACTGCTGCCGAAAGCCCGACCGACGTGTCCTGGGACTTTGCGGTCATTCTTGGCAACCATCTCCAGCGGCAGCTTCTGCCAGAGCCGGACATCCCTCGTTTGAGGAGCACCCTCTGCGGGATATTTGCAAGACGGAGCTCAGCTCGATCAGCATTCCTGTCTTTATTCCTCACCCGCCAGGAATGGATGTCACTCCAGCACCTAACTCCGACAGGTCTACAACCTCGGGGATAGTAGTCCAGCCATGCTGATCGATCGTCGTAACTTCAAACGGGTAATTCAGGATATAGATTTTCGAAAACTCACCGAGACGCACGTCATCAAATTTCGTTATCACCAATTTTCCGCTATTGAGCCAAGGATTGTTAAAGGCGAGCAGTCTAAGGTCATCTGGGCTCTCGGCCTCCCAATACATCGCTGCTTTGATGGATTTTTTCTCGATCGCACGCTGCAACGGCGCATTATCGTAGGACGCCCAGCCGTTCATGTCGCCAAGGAAGAGCCAATGGACTTCCAATCCGACACGCACGTGCAGAAGGCCGCCGCCAACAGCCTTCTTGAACCAATGTCCCGATGGCTTGGAATCCAGATCCTCCGACAAGAGGATTTGAAGGATCTCGTCTGCTATCGATTTTGAGGTTGGCCCTCGGTAGGACACGTATAGGCTAGCGTCCGCAGCTTTACGGTACGCTAATTTTATGCTATGAAGCCAAGCCGAATTCATAGCCTCTGCCCGACGTTTGGCATCACCCTTCTTACTGGCGTTGCCCGTAAAAAGCTGCGTCACCTCTAAACCGAAGTGTTCGCGACCGTTCATGACAGTAAAGTCTGGCGCTTCACCCTCGGTGACGACCCATGGTTCTCCAAGAATCTTTGCCATGATCTCGGCGACATGCAGCTCTTGGGCTTTTTTGTCATCGATCGGAGCCCAAGATAGGCCGGGGAAGAATGCCACGGATGAGTTCGCCTGATTGGATGAAGGTGAAGCGCGTCAGCGTGGATCATCAATGTTGACGATGTAGGCCGCCGGAACCAGCCCTAAGTAAATGCGCCAATCCGCTGCTATCCCTCCGCCGATCGTCACGAATTCATCGATGTGCGGCTGATCCTCGAATCCCAAGGCGGCGATATCGGGATGCTTCAACATATAGAGGTTTTCGTCGTTCTCGGGCACCTCAAGGTGGATCCGCCGAGCAACCGTGTTCGGACCGATAATCGGCGGTACGGTGCCCGGATTTGCCGCAAGATAGCCACCAAGGGCGTCTCCGCTGAGCTCGGTGCCATCCCAAAGGGATTTCTTTATCAAAGGCGTCGGGTCCGGATCCGCTGTCAATGACACGACGGGGTGGTGGGACTGTCCCTTGCGCGGAACGTGGATGTAAGTCGGCTTGATCCCCTCAACATGGATCAGTGCTGCCGCAGCCTCAGACGTGAAATGATAAAGTCTCATGACATAGACTTATCCTTGGGGCCGAGTGTCAGCAACCGGCGGCTACCGCCCGGAGCGGTCGTCGGCTGAATTAGCGGGAATGGCGACATCTCGTCGACTGTGCGCCTTCCAAGCGTCTGGGCAAGCGATCGGCAGCGCTGGCGACATGAGCATCATTGGGGACGCCAGTATGGCGCAGGTGGTTCACCATAGTTTCACCCCGTTGGCTACGAAGTCTGCCCACTGGCTCATAAGCAAACGTCGTTTGTCGAAGAAATCAGTGCGCCGGTATGCCGCTTCGACAGCGTTCGGAATTTTGTGCGCGAGCGCCTTGTCTGCGACCTCTTTGGGAAAATCGGTCTGATCGGCGGTCCAATCGGTAAAGCTCGATCGAAATCCATGCACGGTGACGTCGTTGATGCCCATATCGCGCATCGCCTTCACCATGGTGGCGTCGCTGATCGCGTTATTCTTGGCTCCTGTGAAGACCAGCCCATTCGCGCTGATAGCCCCTTCGAGCAAAACATGCGCATCGCGAAGTCGCCGCATCAGTGCGATGGCGGGAGGCGACAAAGGCACGACATGCGGCTCCTTCATCTTCATACGCGCGGCGGGGATCGACCAGATGCATTTGTCGAGGTCAAACTCCCCCCATTTCGCGAAGCGGGTTTCATTTGACCGCGCGGCGGTCAATATCGTCAGCTTGAGGGCGTCTCGACCGACACTATTTTCGAGCGCTGCCAATTTTTGCATGAAAGCTGGAACGTCCGCGTATGGCATCGCCGCAAGGTGCGTCACCTGACGAGCCTGACGTGGCAGGCCGCGCGTCACCGAGCGCAGCGATATTTCTTCCGGCACGAGCCCCTTGATATGCGCGTAGTCGAGCGTCGTCCCGATCCGTTGCAGGATGCGCCGCGCTGTGTCGGGAATCGTAAGCCAGATCGGCTCCAGGACGCGCAGCACAGCCGCACTGTCGATGGCGTCGACCGGTGTTTTTCCGATCACCGGGAAAACATGATTTTCGAGGCTCGGCATCCACGAAGGATGTTTCCCGTTCTTCCACCCTCCTTTCATCGCGTCGTAGCAATCGCGAGCGACCTTTTCGAAATTCGGGGCAGCCTTTCGCCGCAGACCCAGTTCGTTGACGGGATCAAGGCCGTTGCGGATCATCCGGCGATATTCAGCAACAGCAAGTCTGGCATCCGCCAGCGACACTTGGTTGGCGGAGCCGAGGCCGAAATCGCGGCGTTGCCCCCGGTGCTGGATTCGCAGCAGCCACGATCGCGTTCCCGTGTCACGGACGAGCAGATAGAGCCCGTGCATATCGGCGTGGCGACCAGGACCGGCATGTCGGACTTTGAGTGCGGTGAGCGGCATCAAGACCTCCCTTCACAGCCCCACATTTTGTCCCACATTTTGCGCCGGATTTGGCGAACATCAGTGGAACAATCTGATCCTGACATTCGCGTACCGACCGAACGATATCAATAGGTTGAGACTTTCTGGGCTGTCTTCCTACTCTGGTAGGATGCCCGTAGGGGTCACCAAATTGCCTTCCCAAGGCATTCCAGAACATGCCATAACTGGCTGTTTTCTGCGGCTTTTTGGTGGTATAAGTCTCTCATTCAAGCTGGCGAAATGCCACTGCATACCAGCAAGCTGATGGTATTTTTGATGGCATCTGCCGGTCGCTTCGACGGGAGATACCATCATGGCGTTGTCGGTGGTTGCCATCAAAGCCGCGGAGATTCGCGGTAAGGCGTACAAGCTAAGCGATAGAGACGGGCTCTACCTGCTCGTGACGCCATCCGGCGGACGCTATTGGCGGATGAACTATCGGCATTACGGGAAGCAAAAAACCCTCGCATTCGGGGTTTGGCCCGACACCGGTCTGGCAGAAGCGCGCGCCGAATGTGATGCCGCGCGGAAAGTGCTGGCCCGTGGCGAAGATCCCGCCGAGCGGATCAAACTCGATCGCGTAGCGGCGACCGTCGCTGCCTCCAACAGCTTCGAAGCGGTTGCGGACGAATGGCTGTCCAAGGTCGAAAAGGAAGGCCGCTCGCCGGTCACGATGAAGAAGCTGCGCTGGCTTCTCGGTTTCATCAACGCATCGATCGGCAAGCGTCCGATCGCTGCGATATCCGCGCAGGAACTGCTTCCGATGCTGCGGAAGATGGAGGGCAACGCGCGTTACGAGACGGCAAAGCGGCTCCGCAGTACCTGTTCGCAGGTATTTCGCTACGCGATTGCGACCGCACGCGCCGAGCGTGACATCGCCGCTGACCTCCACGGCGCGCTGATCGCGCCCAAGCCAGCACATCGCGCCGCAGTTACCACGCCAAAGGCCGCAGGAGAGCTTCTGAGGGCCATAGAGGGCTTTCAGGGGCAGCCGAACACCCTCGCGGCGCTGCGGCTCCTTCCACACGTCTTTGTCCGCCCTGGCGAGCTACGTTTCGCAGAATGGCAGGACTTCGATCTGGAACGGGCGATCTGGACCATTCCGCCGCACAAGACGAAGATGCGGCGAGCCCATGCGATCCCCCTCTCCCGCCAGGCGCTCGCGATCCTCGCTTCGATCGAGCACGACGCAGACTATAGCAGCTATCTGTTCCCTTCCCTCCGCTCCGCCAGAAAGCCGATGTCGGAGAACACGATCAACGCGGCACTCCGCCGGATGGGATATGCGCAGGACGAAATGACCGGCCACGGCTTCCGCGCAATGGCGGCCACGCTGCTCAACGAAATGGGTCTATGGCACCCCGACGCCGTCGAACGACAGCTCGCGCACTGCGACAACAATGCCGTCCGCCGCGCCTACACCCGAGGCGAGTATTGGGACGAACGCGTGCGGATGATGCAGCACTGATCCGATCATCTCGATTTCCTGCGCGACGGTGCGAAGGTGTTGAACGGAAAGTTCGGACAAGCGGCTGAGAATCGAGCTTAGTCGGAGGGGAAACGCCGCCACTGCCGATCAGCAGCACGCGGAGGCCGCAGTCGACCAGATTGCGACATTCGTTTTGGCGACGCGAACGTCGCAAGTTGACAAGAGCAGTCATTCGCGCGCTGCGCGTCGACGCCCGAGATACCCGAGCCAAGCGGGCAAGGTCTCAGATGCCGATGCTCGTCATGCCGCGCGCCGTCGCACGATCCACGCCGGCCGAACAAGCACTATTCGGCACCGGCCCGGTTCTTCCGGAGAGGCAGGGCGCTTTCCGCTCAGCCCTGGCGCAGGAGGAACGGCCGCTCGGCGAACGCGTCGTGGGCCGGGATGCGCGCGCCATCGGGCGCGAGGATCGCGGTGTCGCCCCACCAATCGGGATCGATCCGCAGATCGGCGTCCACGGCGGTGGCGCAGTGCAGCGGCACTGCGACGAGCAGCGTGCGTCCTTCGTGGCGACGGGCAAAGGCGAAGAGATGGCCGGCGCGCGCACCCGCGGTCTCCAGCAGCGCGAAGTCGCCCGCCGCGAACAGCGCCGGATCGGCGCGGCGCAGATGCAGCGCCTCGGCAATCGCCGCCTGTTTCAGGCGACCGTCGGGCCAGCCGGGCGTGCCCTCGCCCAGCCTCGCCATCGGCATGCGGGCGGCATAGTCGACCGGGCGGCGATTGTCGGGATCGACCAGGCTCCAGTCCCACAGGTCGCAACCCTGATAGAGATCGGGCACGCCCGGCAGCGTGCTGCGCAGCACCGCCTGGGCAACCGCGTTGACCGCGCCCCCGGGTGCGATGCGCCGGACGAAGGCAGCGAGATCCTGCGCGGCGTCGCTGCCGGGGGCCAGCAGCGCACGGATGAATTCGGCGCCGGCCGCTTCATAGGCCTCGTCCGGCTGCGCCCAGAAGGAACGCAGCTTGGCCTCGCGCATGGCCTTGCGGCTCCAGTCGATCACGCGCACGGCGAAGGCTTGCAAGCCTGCCGGTTCGTTCGCGTCCAGGTCCAGCGGCCAGGCGCCGACCACCGTCTGCAGGATGGCGTAGCGATCGCCCGGCAGCAACGTCTCGCCGGGCGGCATGTCCATCCAGCGCTCGCTGGCGGCGATCCACGCCTCGGGCAGTTCGCTCAGCACCGCCAGCCGGGCCCGCACATCCTCCCCGCGCTTATGGTCGTGCGTCGCGGTGGTGAGCATCGCATGAAGATGATCGCCAGACCGTATCGCCACCCGCGCGGCGAAGTCGGCGGGACTGAGGCTGAAGGTATCGGCGGAGAAGCCCACATCGGTGCGTGAGAGCAGCCGGGCATAGCGGTAAAACGCGGTGTCCTCGACCGCCTTGGCCGACAGCGGCGCGCTCAATTGCTCGAAACGCTGCACGGCTTCGCGACGCAGCGAATGATAGGGCGAGCGACGCCCCTCGATCCAGTCGCACAGCAGATCGAGCACGAACGCCTCGCCGGGGGCGGCACTGGCCTGGGCCACCGCACGCGCCGCGCGCAGCGCCGGACTGTCCGCCAGCGCGGCGCTGCCATAGCTGCGATAGACCCGCATCGCCCGCAACAGCGTGGCGATGCCCCGGCGCAGCATGCCGGCGGTGACGTCGCAATGATCGCCCTCCAGCGTGGCCAGCCGCTCGAACGCGCCCGCCGCCGCTTCCAGCTGGCCGGGGAACGCCCAATCCAGGATCTGGTCGCGGGCGAGCGTCTCCTCCGCCTCGAACTCGCCGGGGCGGCCGCTCAGCGCCTGCCAGTGAGCGGTGAGCGGCGCAGCACCCGCGGGGGCGTGCTGCAGCGCGGACACCTGGTCCATGAAGTCATAGCCGCTGGTGCCGTCGGTGGCCCAATCGACGGGCAGCCGCTCGCCCGCGCCCAGGATCTTCTCGACGATCAACCAGGGCGGACCGGGGTTCGCGTCGGCCGGGCGGTGGCGCCCCGCCTCCTCCAGCGCAGCGCGAAGCCGGCGGCCATAGCCGGGCGGATCGGCCAGGCCATCGACATGGTCGACCCGGACCCCGTCGATCAGCCCCTCGGCATAGAGGCGCAGCGGCAGCGCATGCACCGCGTCGAACACTTCCGGATCCTCGACGCGAAGCCCGGCCAGCTCGGTGATGTCGAAGAACCGGCGCCAGTTGATCCTGTCCGCCGCGGTGCGCCACCAGGCGAGGCGATAATGCTGGCGGGCGTGGAGCTTGGCGAGCTGGGTATAGCCCTCCGGCGTGGCGGCATCGAACTGCCGGGCGAGCGTATGGTCGTCCAGTTCGGCGAGCGCCTCGCGATCCTCCGGCCGGATCGGGAAACGGTGCGTGTCGTGCGCGACCAGCGCCATGCCCTCGGCATCGCGGACCAGCCGGATCGCCCCGCTGCGCAGCGCCTCGTCCAGCGGCACGCCCAGAAACGGCGCCAGCAGCTTTCCCCGCAAGGCGACATCGGCGGAGGTCCAGTCGATGTCGAAATAGCGGGCAAAGGGGCTGGCGGCGCCACGTTCCAGCACGCTCAGCCACCAGCGATTGTCGGCGCCGCCCACGGCCAGGTGATTGGGCACGATATCGACGACGATGCCGATCCCGTGCGCCTTCAGCGTGGCGGCGAGGCCGCGAAAGCCCTCCTCCCCGCCCAGTTCCGGATTGATCCGGGCGGGATCGATGCCGTCATAGCCATGGGTCGACCCGGCCCGCGCGGCGGCGATCGGCGAGGCATAGACATGGCTGATGCCCAGATCGCGCAGATAGGGGGCCAGCGGCTCGGCCGCGGCGAAGGGAAAGTCCTTGTGGAACTGGAGGCGATAAGTGGCGCGCGGGATCATCGTCGGTCCTTCACGGCTTGGATGCGGGCGCGCACCGCCGGGGCCGCGAACAGGGTGGCGGCGTCGGCAGGCAGGCGGCGACGCCAATTGGGATGCTCGTCGATCGTGCCGGGCAGGTTCGGTGCTTCGTCGATCGCGAACAAATCCTCGGCCGGCACGATCAGCAATTCGCAGGGCGCGCTGGCGGCATAGGCGATGGCGGCGTCGACCGGGTCGTCCTCCGCGATGCCGGCAGCCTCGACCGCCTCGCGGAAGCGCGCGCGGTCCTCCTCGCGCTCGATGCGTTCCTGGCTGCGATCCTCGTCCGGGGCCAGGCGCTCGCGCCAGTCGATGTCCCGCCCCTTCCACCAGCCGGCGATCGGCGGCAGATCATGGGTGCTGGTCATCGCCACGGCCTGCGCGGGCCACCTGGCGGGCGGGATGAAGCCGTTTTCGTCGCGCTCGAACGGCAGCACGCGCATGCCGTACAGGCCATGCGCCGTCAGCGCTTCGCGCAGGCCAGGGGGCACCACGCCAAGGTCTTCGCCGATCACGATTGCCTGGGCGCGGTGCGATTCCAGCGCGATCAGCCGCAGCAGATCGACCTCCGGCATGGTCAGATAGGCACCGTCCAGCGGCGAGGCGCCGTTCGGCACCACCCAGAGCCGGCGCAGGCCCAGCGCGTGATCGATCCGCACCCCGCCCGCGTGCCGCATCGCGCTGCGCAGCAGCGACAGGAACGGCGCATAGCCCTGCTCGCGCAATGCGAAGGGCGAGAAGCTGGTGATGCCCCAATTCTGCCCGGCGGCCTGGAACGCATCGGGCGGCGCGCCGATGCCGATGCCCAGCATCAGTTCATCGCCGCGACTCCAGGCATGGCTGCCGCCGACGTCCAGCCCCACCGCGATGTCGGCGATCAGGCCCAGCGCCATGCCGCGGGCGGCATCGGCCGCGCGGGCCAGCGAGGCATCGGCGAGCCATTGCAGGAACAGGTGGAAGCGCACTTCCCCGGCATAGGCGTCGGCAAAGGCGGCCACTTCCGGGCTGCGCGGATTGCGATAAGGCTCGGGCCAGCCCTGCCAGCCATGCGCGCCGGTCGTGCGGAGGAAATGGCCGTGCAGCGCCTCGAACCGGGCATGGTCGATCAACCGGCCATCCGCGGCGGCGACATAGTCGGCAAAGGCGTGGGCAGCCTCTTCCGGCAGCGCCGCATAGGCGTCGCGCAACCGGGCTAGTTTCGCCGGAGCCGCCACCGGCCAGTCGATCAGCGCGGGCCCGTCCGCTTCTGTGGCGTCGAAACCCAGCAGCGCCGGATCGGCATAGAGCGGGTTCAGATATTCGCGGCTCGACGGCGAATAGGGGCTGTAGCGCTGGGGATCGGCGGTGAAGAGCGCATGTACCGGGCTCATCGCCACGGCGTCCAGCCCGGCCGCGCCGGCTACCCCCACGAACCGGCCGAGCGCGCCGAAATCGCCGAACGCGTCGCCCTCGCGCAGGCTGTAGAGCTGCACCGCCGTGCCCCAGGGGCGTCGATCGAGCCGCAGATCCGCGACGCGCCAGCCCTGCGGCGGCGCGACGGCGAGATCGATCATCCCGGCATCGGTCTCCAGCCGGTGATAGCCGATCGGCAGCGGGCCGGCCGCGGCATCGCGCGCGCTGCCATCCTCCAGATGCACCCGGCCCCTTGCGGCGAGCACCGTATCGCCGTCCAGGATTCGCAGCGGCGACCGGCGTGCCTGCAGCCAGGCCATGCTCTCGGCACATTGCGCGGGCGTTCCGCACGCCAGTCCCAGCCCGTCGAGGATCAGGCGGAGCGATTCCGGCGACACGGTGCGCGCCTGGCCGGCAGCATCCTCCCACTCGATCAGCAGCTCGGCCGCCTTGGCCAGGCGCATGACATCGGCATCGCTCATGCGACCGTTTCCAGCCAGGCGACGAAGCTGGCCGGCGCCAGCATGCCGCCCGAAGGGCCCTGGCCGAGGACGACCAGCGGAGCGGCCTCCGGCGCGGCAAGCGCCACATCCGCGTCGCCCAGATTGATCGCGAGCGTCAGCCGCTGCGCGCCCAACTGCCACGCAGCGCGCACCGCCTTGGGCCCGATCGTCTCCGCGCCCAGCGCGCGGGCGACGCGGAGGTCCGGGACGATATGCGTCCGGCGCAGCGCTAGCAGGTCCCGGTAGAGCGTCCGCCATGCCTCCGCATCCGGCCCCGGCTCGGGGCGGGAGGCGAGGAACGTCTCGCGCGCATTGGGATCGGGGATGCGCGCCCGTGCCTCGGGATCGGCGAAGGCCGGAAATTTAGCGAATTCCCGACGGCGCCCCTCGCGCACCGCATCGGCCAGTTCGTCATGAAAGTCGGTGAAGAACAGGAAGGGCGACTGCGACCCGCTCTCGTCGCCCATGAAGAGAAGCGGAATCTGCGGGCACAGCAGCAACAGGCCCGTGGCGGCGCGCAGGCGATCGGGCGCCACCAGCACGGTCAGTCGCTCGCCCAGCGCGCGGTTGCCGACCTGGTCATGGTTCTGAAGGAAGCTCACGAACCGTGTTGGCGGCAGGTGGCCGCTGGCGCTTCCCCGCGGCGCGCCGTCATGGTTGGGCGAGGGATCGCCCTGGTAGATGAACCCCTCTGCCAGGCACCGCGCCAGCTTGGCGGCCGGTTCCGTGGCGAAATCCTGGTAATAGGCCTGATCCTCGTCGGTCAGGAGGACGTGCAGCACATTGTGGAAGTCGTCGTTCCACTGCGCATCGAAGCCGCGTTCCAGCCGGGCGGCGTCGTTCGACTCGTTCTCCAGCACCAGATGGATGTGGCGATCGGGAAACGCGCCGCGCACTTCCGCCGCCAGCCGATCGAGAAAGCCATTGTGGCCGATCGCATGGACCGCATCGAAGCGCAGGCCGTCGAAGCGATATTCGCTCAGCCAATGCAGCGCATTGTCGAGGAAGAAGCGGGCCACCGGTTCCTTGCCGAAATCGATCGCGCCGCCCCAGGGCGTGTGCACATCGGCCTGGAAGAAGCCGGGCGCGTAGCTGCCGAGATAATTCCCGTCCGGCCCGAAATGATTATAGACCACGTCGAGGAACACGCTGATCCCCAGCGCATGCGCCCGGTCGATCAGGCCGCGCAGTTCCTCCCGCGATCCCAGATCCTCGTGCACCGCATAGGGCAGCACGCCGTCATAGCCCCAGTTGCGGCTGCCCGACACGCCGGCGATCGGCATCAGCTCGATCGCGGTTATGCCGAGTTCCGCGAGCGACGGCAGCGTCTCCGCGACCCCGGCAAAGCCGCCCAGCACGCCGGCATGGACCTCCTGCAGCACCGTCTCTTCCCAGGGTCGGCCACGCCAGCCATCCTCCACGGGATTGAGCGTGTCGGGCACCACGCTCCAGCCATGCACGCCACCGGCCTGCAGCCGCGCGGCAGGATCGGGCGCGGCCGTGCCGTCCGGCAGGCGGAACCGATAGCGGGCGCCAGCCCCGGCCTCCGCCTCCGTCTCGAACCAGCCGTTCGCGGCCGGCATCATCGGCACGGGTGGCACCCCCTCCAGCTCCAGCGTCAGCGCATCGAGCGCCGGCGCCCAGAGCGCGAAGCGCGTGCGTCCGGGCGCGACCGGCTGGGTCCCCCATCTCATTCGATCGGGCCCTTGGCGAGCAGCAGCACGGCGCTGCGGTCCTGCACCTCGATCGAGCGTTCTTCCAAGTCGCGCTCGCCGATGCCGGTGTCGGCACTGTCGACCAGCAACCGGCGATAGCCGTGCGGCCCCGGCAGTTCGAAGGTGAGCGGCGATTGCGAGCCGTTCATCAACAGGGTGATCGCCTCGAACTCGTTCTCGCTGATCAGCCGGGTGCGCCGCATGATGAGCGCCTTGCCTTCCGGATTCTGCCAGTCCTGGGGCGAGAGCGGCTGGCCGCGCTCGTCGAACCATTCGATGTTGCGCAGGCCCGGCGCGATCTCCTCGCCATAGAGGAACGCGCCGGAGCGCACGAGCGGATAGTGTTTGCGGATCAGGATCAGCCGGCGGACGAAATGCGTCAGGCTCTCGCCCGCAGGCGATGCCGCCGCCTTCCAGTCGAGCCAGCTGATCTCGTTGTCCTGCGCATAGGCATTGTTGTTGCCCTGCTGGGTGCGGCCGAACTCGTCGCCCGCCATCAGCATCGGCGTGCCGAGCGAAGTGAGCACGGTGATCAGCATCGACCGGCGCACCTTCTCGCGGATCGCGTTGATCCCGGCATCGTCGGTCAGGCCCTCGGCGCCCCAGTTGCAGGAATAATTCTCGCTATGGCCGTCGCGATTGTCCTCGCCATTGGCCTCGTTGTGGCGCTGTTCGTACTGGGTGATGTCGGCCAGCGTCTGGCCGTCATGGCTGGCGATATAGTTGACGCTGGCCCAGGGACGGCGGGCGCGGCGATCGAACAGGTCGCCCGATCCGGCGATGCGCGCGGCGAATTCCGGGCGAATGCCGGCATCGCCCCGCCAGAAGCGGCGGGCGCTGTCACGGAACTTGTCGTTCCATTCGGCGAAGCCCGGCGGGTGGTTGCCCAGCTGGTATCCGCCCGGGCCGATGTCCCATGGCTCGGAGATCAGCTTCAGCCGGCCGAGCACCGGATCCTGGCGTAGAGCGTCGAAAAAGGCGGCGCCGGGATCGAATCCGCCATCGCCCACCCGGCCCAGCGTCGCGCCCAGATCGAAGCGGAAGCCGTCGACATGATAGCTCTCCGCCCAATAGCGCAGCGAATCCATCACCATCTGCAGCACGCGCGCCTTGCTGACGTTCAGCGTGTTGCCGGTGCCGGTGTCGTTCACGCAGTAGCGCGGATTGTCGCGCTGCAGCCGGTAATAGGTCGCATTGTCCAGGCCGCGGAACGACAGGGTCTGGCCCAGTTCGCTGCCCTCGGCCGTGTGGTTGTAGACCACGTCCAGGATCACTTCGATCCCGGCCGCGTGCAGCCGGCGCACCGCCAGTCGCAGATCGTCCGCCGTGCCGCCGCCGAGATAGCGGGCCTCGGGCGCGAAGAAGGTGAGGCTGTTATAACCCCAATAGTTCACCAGCCCCTTTTCCTGCAGGAATCGGTCCTGCACGAAGCCGTGGATCGGCAGCAGCTCCACCGCGGTGATGCCGAGCCGCTGGAGATGCGCGATCACCCGCGGATGGCTGAGCGCGCGATAGGTGCCGCGCTCGCCGACGGGCACGTCCTCCATCAGCTGGGTCAGGCCCTTGAGGTGCGCCTCGTACAGGATGGTTTCCGACCAGGGCACGTTCGGCCGGCGATCGTCGCCCCAGTCGAACGCGTCCGTGACGACCACGCTCTTGGGCATCGAGGCGGCACTGTCGCGGCGATCGAAGCTCAAGTCGGCGCGCGGCGAATTGACGCGATAGCCATGGAGCGAATCGTTCCAGCGGATCTGCCCGGCCAGCTGGCGGGCATAGGGATCGATCAGCAGCTTGTTCGGATTGAAACGATGCCCCTCTTCCGGGGCATAGCGGCCATGCGCGCGAAAGCCATAGAGCTGGCCCGGCCGCGCATCGGGCAGATAGCCGTGCCACACTTCGTCCGTGCATTCCGGCAGCGGCAGCCGGGCGATCTCGCGCCGGCCGCTATCGTCGAACAGGCACAGCTCGATCCGCTCGGCATTGGCCGAGAAGACCGCGAAGTTGACGCCCAGGCCGTCGAACGTGGCGCCGAGCGGATAGGGTGCGCCGCTCAGCAGCCGGTCGGGAAGAGAACTCACGCGGCAGGTCCTTCATGTCGGAGGAGGATCGCACCCAGGGGCGGCAGGACGAGCTCGACCGAGTCCGTCCGGCCATGCGAGGCGATCGCGGCGGTGTGAACGACATCGGGGCCGGCGATGTTCCCGCCGGCATAGCGTTCCGCATCGCTGTTCAGCACCGTGCGCCACGCACCGGCGAGCGGGACGCCGACCCGGTAGCCGTGGCGCGGCACCGGTGTGAGGTTGACGGCGAACACCAGCGGCGCGGCGCCGTAGCGCGAGAGCCGGGCAAAGGCGTAGACGCTGTTGTCCGCATCGTCGCCGACCAGCCATTCGAACCCGGCGGGATCGGCATCGCCGTGGTGGAGCGCGCCTTCGCGGGCATAGAGCGCGTTCAGGTCGCGGACCAGCCTCTGCACCCCGGCGTGATCGGGCTGTTGCAGCGCCGCCCAGTCCAGCTCGGCATCATGGTTCCATTCCTGCCACTGGGCGATCTCACCGCCCATGAAGAGCAGCTTCTTGCCCGGATGCGCCCACATGAAGGCGAGATAGGCGCGCAGATTTGCGAATTTCTGCCAGCGATCGCCCGGCATTTTGTCGATCAGCGACTGTTTGCCATGCACCACCTCGTCATGGCTGAGCGGCAGGATGAAGCGCTCGCTGAACGCATAGACTAGGCCGAACGTCATCTCGCCGTGATGCCAGCGGCGATGGACCGGATCCTGCTCCATGTAGCGGAGCGTGTCGTTCATCCAGCCCATGTTCCACTTATAGTTGAACCCTAGGCCGCCATCTTCCGGCCGGGCGGTCACACCGGGAAAGGCGGTCGATTCCTCGGCGATGGTGATCGCGCCGGGGCAGCGCTCCGCCACCACGCTGTTCAGGCGTCGCAGGAACGCGATCGATTCCAGATTCTCGCGCCCGCCATGCTGGTTGGGGATCCACTCGCCGGCCTTGCGGCTATAGTCGCGGTACAGCATCGAGGCGACGGCATCGACGCGCAGCCCGTCGACATGGAAGGTCTCCAGCCACCACAGTGCGGAGGCGATCAGCGTGCCGGCCACTTCGGTGCGGCCGAGATTGTAGATCGCGGTGTTCCAGTCCGGGTGGAAGCCCTCGCGCGGATCGGCATGTTCGTAGAGCGCGGTGCCGTCGAACTGCGCCAGCCCATGCCCGTCCGTCGGGAAATGGGCCGGCACCCAGTCGAGGATCACGCCGATCCCGCCCTGGTGGCAGCGATCGACGAACTGGGCGAACCCCTCCGGCGTGCCGAACCGGGCCGACGGCGCGAATTGCGACAGCGGCTGATAGCCCCAGGAGCCGCCGAACGGATGCTCCATGATCGGCATCAGCTCGACATGACTGAAGCCCATGTCCTGCAGATAGGTTATCAGCGCGTCGGCCAGTTCGTCCCAGTCGTGATGCGCGTCGTCATGCCATGGGCGACGCCAGGAGGCGGCATGCAGTTCGTAGATGCTGATCGGCGCGCCGGCATGGTGCCGGTCGGCACGCGTCTCCATCCATGCCTGGTCCTGCCAGGCGAAGGCGGGCGCCGCGGCGACGATCGAGGCAGTCGCGGGCGGCAGCTCGGTCGCGCGGGCCAGCGGATCTGCCTTTTCGCGCGCCACCCCATCCGCGCCGGTGACGACGAACTTGTAGCGTGCCCCGACACCGACGCCCGGCACGAACAATTCCCAGATGCCGCTGTCGTGGCGCGCGCGCATCGGCAGGCGCCGCGCGTCCCAGCCCACGAAATCGCCGGTGACGCATACCGATCGTGCATTGGGCGCCCAGACCGCAAAGGCAGTGCCTTCCACGCCGTCGATCGTGCGCGGGTTGGCGCCCAGCCGGGTAGCGAGTTCCCAATGCCGCCCCTCGCCGAACAGATAGAGGTCCAGGTCGCCAAGCACCGGGCCGAACCGATAGGGATCGTCCAGCAGCTGCGTGCTGCCGGGCCAATCGACCTTCAGGCGATAGGCGCCCTGCGGCGCATTACCCTCGAACAGGCCATCGCCCTGCGGTGCCAGGGGGTGCTCCGCCCCGTCTGCCGCGATCCGGGCGACGCTGCGCGCGCCGGGCTGCCAGACCCGCAGGACATCGCCCTGCGGCCCCAGATAGGCGAACGGATCGTGCAGCCATTGCTCGGCCGGACGGACGGTATGCTGCACCTGCGCTGCCCCTTTTCATCATGCTCCCGCGCGCTCCGAACGATATTGGACATGAAAAGTGCCAAGTACCGAAGAAAGGCGGGAACTCCTTGGTCCCTTAGCCGCTTCAGCGGGATCAGTGGGGATCTTCCGGGCATGGCACCTAGTTCGACGTTACGCGGCCTTGTTACGCGCACGGCAATGGCGATCGTCCTGGCCGGCGGCCGCGGCAGCCGGCTGATGGAGATGACCGATAGTCGCGCCAAGCCCGCCGTCTATTTCGGCGGCAAGACCCGCATCATCGACTTCGCCCTGTCGAACGCGCTGAACTCCGGCATCCCGCGTATCGGCGTGGCGACCCAGTACAAGGCGCACAGCCTGATCCGCCATCTGCAGCATGGCTGGAGCTTTTTCCGGCCCGAGCGGAACGAAAGCTTCGACATCCTGCCCGCCAGCCAGCGCGTGTCGGAAGAGAACTGGTATCTCGGCACCGCCGACGCCGTGTACCAGAACATGGACATCATCCGCAGCTACGCGCCCAAATACCTGGTCGTGCTGGCTGGCGACCATGTCTACAAGCAGGATTATGGCGTGATGCTGGAGGAGCATTGCGAAAGCGGCGCCACCGTCACCGTCGGCTGTGTCGAGGTGCCGCGGCACGAGGCCAGCGGCTTCGGCGTGATGCATGTCGACGATAAGGATCGCATCCTGCAGTTCCTCGAAAAGCCGGCCGATCCCCCCGCCATGCCCGGCCATCCCGATCTGGCGCTCGCCAGTATGGGCATCTATGTGTTCGACACCGAATTCCTATTCGACATTCTGCACAGCGACGCCTCCGATCCGGATTCGGCGCATGATTTCGGGCACAACATCATCCCCAAGCTGGTGAAGGGCGGCGGCGCGCGCGCGCATCATTTCAGCAGGTCGGCGCTGCGTTCCGGCCCACATGCCGAGCCCTATTGGCGCGACGTCGGTACGCTCGACGCCTATTTCGCCGCCAATATCGACCTGACCACGGCGGATCCCGACCTGGACCTATACGATCGCGAATGGCCCATCTGGACCTATTCGGAGATGACGGCGCCGTGCAAGTTCGTCCATGACGACGATGGCCGCCGCGGCGAGGCGATCTCCTCGCTGGTCTCGGGCGACTGCATCGTCTCCGGCGCGACCATCCGCAACTCGCTGCTGTTCACCGGCGTGCGCGCCAACAGCTATGGCCAGATCGAGAATGCGGTGATCCTGCCGCGCGTCAACATCGGCCGGTCCGTGCGGCTGAAGAACGTCATCATCGAACGCGGCGTGAAGATCCCGGACGGTCTGGTGGTGGGCGAGGATCCGGAGGTCGATGCCCGCCGCTTCCGCCGCACCGAAAAGGGCATCTGCCTGATCACGTCCAAGATGATCGCGGACCTGGAACGCTGATGCCGATCCGGCTGCTGTCGGTCGCGTCCGAAGTTTTCCCGCTCGTCAAGACCGGCGGCCTGGCCGATGTGGTCGGTGCGCTCCCGGCCGCGCTCGCCGCCGAGGGGATCGAGACGCTGACGCTGGTGCCCGGCTATCCGGCGGTCCGCGCGGCGCTGCAGGGCGGCGCGGTGGTGCACGAATATGGCGCGCTGTTCGGCCAGCCTGCCCGGCTGGTCCGCGGGCAGGCGGCGGGGCTCGACCTGCTGATGCTCGACGCGCCGGGGTTCTTCGATCGGCCGGGCAACCCCTATCTCGGCCCCGACGGGCTGGATTGGCCGGACAATGCGCTCCGCTTCGCCGCGCTCGCTCGCGCCGGTGCCGATTGCGCGGCCGGCCATATCCCGGGCGTCCGGCCCGACATCGTCCAGGCGCATGACTGGCAGGCCGCGCTAATCCCGGTCTACCAGTATTTCGATGTATCGGGCGCGCGGGTGCCGGTGGCGCTGACCATCCACAATCTTGCGTTCCAGGGCATCTTCCCCGCCCATCTGCTCGGCACGATCGGCCTGCCGGCGGAAGCGTTCGCAGTGGACGGCGTCGAATATTACGGCCAGCTCGGCTATCTGAAGGGCGGCATCTATTTCGCCGATCAGGTCACTACCGTCTCGCCCACCTATGCCGACGAGATCCGCACGCCGGCGCACGGCATGGGGCTGGACGGCCTGCTCGACAGCCGGGCCCACGCGCTGGCCGGCATCCTCAACGGCATCGACGTCGAGGTGTGGAACCCGACCACCGACGACGCGCTCGCCGCGCGGTTCGATGCCGCCCATGTCGCCGCCCGCGCCGAGAACAAACGCGCGGTACAGCAGCGCTTCGGCCTGGCGCCGGACCCGGACGCGCTGCTGATCGGCGTGGTGAGCCGGCTGACGGCGCAGAAGGGCCTGGACCTGCTGCTCGCCGCGCTTGCCGACTTTCCGCGCCTCAATGCCCAGCTCGCGCTGCTCGGGAGCGGCGACAAGCCGCTGGAGCAGGGCTTTGACAGTGCCGCCGAAGATTCCGACCGGATCGGCTGTATCCTCGGCTATGACGAGGCGCTGGCCCATCTGGTGCAGGGCGGCGCGGACGCGATCCTCGTCCCCTCCCGGTTCGAGCCATGCGGCCTCACCCAGCTTTGCGCGCTGCGGTATGGCGCAGTGCCGCTGGTCGCGCGGGTGGGCGGACTGAGCGACACGGTGATCGACGCGAGCCCGATGGCGCTCCATCAAGGCTTTGCCACCGGCGTGCAATTCCCCCCGGATTCGCTACCCGCCCTGCGCAGCGGCCTGGCCCGGGCCGCCGCACTCTATCGCGATGGCGACGCCTGGAGCCGGCTTCAGGCCAATGGCATGGCGAGCGACGTGTCGTGGCGCGGCCCGGCCCGCCAATATGCCACGCTGTTCCGCCGCCTGATCGGGGACTCCGGAAGCCGCTGATCCGGTATCAGGCCGCGGGATCGGCCTTTTTGGTGGTGCGACGCTTGGGCGCGGGCTTCTCGGTCGCGGGTGTCTCGGCGGCAGTGCGCTTGCGGCGCTTGGGGGCAGCCTCGGTCGCGGCGCCATCCTCGGCGACGGGTGTCTGGGCCACCGCGTTCTGAGCCGAGCCATGTTCCTCGTCGATCTCGCGATTGGCCTGGTGCCAATGCTCGTCGTGGCGCCCGTGCGGCTCGCCTTCCCGCTGCCAGATAGCGTGCGCCCGCTCCCGTACCTTGTGCTCGCGATCGTCGCTCATCCGGCGGCTCCCTGTTGCCTGTCCGACCCTAAACTCGCGGGCGGCCATAGCGCTGCACGACAGGCGGATTTTCCCCGCCCTGCGAAGCGCTTGTCACAGTGCTACACCCGTGCGGCCGGCAAGATCCACGACATATTGCCACGCCACCCGGCTGGAGCGGCTGCCGCGTCGCGTCGCGTCGTCCAGCCCACCGCCTCCTGCCTCATCGGGCGCCAGCCGTTTGCGTCCGCTTTCAGGAAGCTCGACTGGCTCATTCAATGTCCGGCTTTGGGCGCTGAGCTGCCGGCGCTAACGTTTCGAGGCATTGGGCTGCGCCGGACAGTTGAACGCAGAAAAGCTTACCTTTTCGAATGATCGCCCTGCCGTTGCATCAACGGATTTCTCTCGCAGCCCTATTCTCTTATGTCGCACATTACGTAAGCCTAGATAGCGGCCTCGGGAAGAAGGGCATTGATGCTTTGGGATAGCTCTGAACTCCGAAACGGCTTGGTCAGCCGAGGCAAGTCAGGTGCGATCCCTTCAACATCTGCGTAGCCGGAGACGACGAGGACAGGAAGTTGAGGGATCATACGCTGTGCTCTATGCGCCAGTTCAGTGCCGCTGATCCCAGGCATCAAGTGATCAGTTACAAGGATGTCTGGCATCGTGCCCGATTGGAGCAGAGCGAGCGCTTCCTCACCTGACCCAACCTCGATAACTTCGAAGCCGAAGTCCGAGAGCATATCGCTGGTGCTCATCCGGACAAGGTCTTCGTCGTCGACCAAGAGCGCAACTCCTCGACCAACCCGCGTCTCCACAGAATGACGAACCGGGTCCTGATCTTGGATCGGAGCTGCGCTGATCGGCAACCATAGCGTCACAGCTGTTCCCTGTCCCGGTGCGCTTTCGACGGTCAAACCCCCGCCGAGCTGAGCAGTGAGGCCGTGCACCATGGAGAGTCCGAGACCCGTGCCTTTTCCGATGCCCTTCGTGGAGAAGAAGGGCTCCACAGCGCGGCTTAGCGTTTCCTCGTCCATGCCGTTGCCCGTGTCGCGGACGGAGAGCCGTACATAGTGGCCTGCTTTCAACCCGGCCGAGTGCCCTCCGCGGACGCTCTCTCTGGCGGCTGCGATTGTGAGTTGCCCGCCCGCCGGCATTGCATCCCGAGCGTTCACCGCCAGGTTCAGCAGTGCCATCTCGAGCTGGTTAGGGTCGGCGTTCGCCGGCGGCAGTTCGGGATCGAGTTCGACGCGTACATCGATTGTCGGACCTACAGTCGACTCAATAAGTCCTGCCATTTCACCTATAAGAGTGACTAGGTCCACCGCCGTCGATTGCAGCGGCTGGCGTCGAGCGAAGGCAAGGAGCCGCTGCACTAGCGTCTTTGCTCGCTCTGCCGATTGTAGCGCGCCGTCGATCAATCGACGCTCACGCTCGCTGCCGAGTCCCTTTCGCACCAACAGATCAAGCGAGCCGATGATCGGCGTCAGCAGATTGTTGAAGTCGTGAGCAACACCTCCTGTAAGACTGCCCATTGCCTCCATTTTCTGGCTCTGCCGCAAAGCCTCCTGTGCGGCCTCCAACTCAGCCTCCTTTGCTTTGGCGAGGCTTAGGTCGCGACCGACAGCGATGAAGTTGACACCATCAGGTTCAGGGGCGACCGTCCACTCAATTGGCTTCCATTCGCCTGTAGCCGTGGCGATCCGGTTCTCAAACCGCGCTGGGCACCGCGTCTCGCTCATCTGCTGGATTGCTTCGAGCGTCGGAGGAACGTCCTCAGGATGCATGAAGGTCGCGTAATCGCGCGTGAGCAACTCCCTTTCACTCCACCCCAGCACGCGCTGCCAGGCCGGGCTAACGGCTGACATCATCCCGCTATAGTCGGCACGCGCCAGCATATCCTGCGACAGGTTCCAGATACGGTCCCTCTCTGCGGCACGGATTGAGACCTGCTCCTCCAGAGTTTCGTTCAGTTTTTTGAGGGCTGCCTCAGCAGTCTTACGGTCGTGAATGTCGACAGAAGCACCGAACCATCGGACGATTTCTCCCGTGCTGTTGTCGCGATATGGCTCGCCGCGGACGAGGAACCAGCGATACTCCCCCGAGGCTGACCGAATCCGATGTTCGACGAGGAACGTCGTACCCGTTCTACGAGCCTCATCGAAGGCAGCCATCGTCACCGCGACATCGTCAGGATGGACGTGCTTCGCCGCCACGCCGCCGGCGGTACTCGGATGATAATCCGAGCCAGTGAAGTCGGACCAGTGCTTGTTGAAGAATTCCGTGCGTCCGTCTGCGTCCGTGATCCAGACGATCTGCGGCACAGCGTCGGCCATGAGGCGGAATTGCGCTTCACTGGCGCGAAGTGCGGTCTCGGCTAATTTACGATTATGAATGTCGATCGAGCTGCCGACCCAGGTCGTGATGGATCCCGTTTGGTCCCGAATGGGCTCAGCTCGAGCCACGTACCACCGATATTCGCCGTCGTGCCGTCGGTACCGAACCTCTGTTTCGTACAGCGTCCCTCCTGCCCGGGCGTCCGACCAGGCTGCGGAGGTGAGTTCCTGATCATCAGGGTGAAGCATCGTGATCCAACCGTTTGGAAGTGCCTCAGCTTCCGTCTGGCCAGTGTACTCGTACCAGCGGCTGTTGAAGTAGGTAAGGTCACCATCAGGATCTGCGAACCACACGAACGTGGGTAGCGCGTCTGTCAGCCGACGGAGACTGGCCTCGCTCTCTCGTTGCCGGTCCTCCGCCGTTCGCCTCTCATGGATGTCGATGACAGAGCCGACATATCCCAGGTAGGAACCATCGTCTCCAAAACGGGGAGAGGCTGCGTCCAGCGCCCAGCGATAGCTTCCATCTGCGCATTGCAGGCGGTACTCAACCCGGAACCCGGACCGCGCACCGTTGGCTTCGCGGAACACCCTCTCCGCCTCCTCACGATCGTCAGGATGAGTTGCATCCAGCCAGCCGAACCCCTCGGCCTCTCCAGGGGACTGGCCCGTCCATTCGTACCAAGCGCGATTCAAATAGGTGCAGTATCCACTCTCATCGGTGACCCACATCATCACCGGCGCGTGGTCAGCCATGTTGCGGAAGCGGGATTCGCTCTCTTGTACTGCGCGTTCGGCTCGGACCCGACCGGTGGTTTCCGTGCAGGCACAGAACATACCGGCGATCTCCCCTGCGTCACCGTAGGCGGGAGAGTAGGAGAAGGTGAACCAGGTCTGCTCGTCGAACCCTTGACGGTGCATCAGCAGCGGGAGGTCCTGACGATAGGTTGCCTCTCCCGCCATGGCGGCATCGATGAGGGGTGAGATATCCGGCCAGATTTCAGCCCATATATCCTGGAACCTCTCCCCGAGCGCGGCAGGGTGTTTGTTGGCCAGGATCTCCGCGTAAGCGTCGTTGTCGAGAAAGCCGAGATCCGGTCCCCAAGCTACGAACATGGGAAATTTGGACGACAGCATCAGGCCAACCACTGCTCTGAGAGCCTGAGGCCAGGTGTCCGGCTCTCCCAATGGTGACGCAGACCAATCTCGATGGCGAATAAGGCGGGCGATTTCGCCATCATGATCAAGGAAGCGGAGGTGGCTGGGCGCAGCGGGAAGGCTCATAGAATCCTTGTTTGTAGGTGCTTCGCTGCACTCACAAGCTCAAACAAGCGAAACGTCGTACCTATCCGAAACGGCTGATCCTCAAGCGCTTTCCACCCGCTCGCACTCGCCGCCGGCTCGATCGGCCTAATCCGTTGAGGTCTGCTTCTGGGAACGAGGATCGCTCTGCTGAATGGCAGAAATTGGGCGCGCACCTGCCTGGCGTCCCGAACCCCCGCCCCGCGGTCGTTACCGCCCCAAAGTCGGTCATTCCTGTCGGCGCTCGTATCGCCCGAAAACGGCCTGGAGACGGACGTTAGCCGATCAGTGGGAGGGCACCCGACTTGCTAGCATTACAGTTGCATTTTGGGCTTGAGATGGGCGCGTCTGGCGGCGGCTTGATGCGCGCGTCGCCAGCATGACCATGCAATGATGTAGGCGGGCTTGATACGGCGCTGGGCAAGCCTGTTGGCGACGCGTCGGACTTCCTGGATGGGCCAGCGGATCAGATCCTGGTGATCCGTATCCTCGGTCTTTTTGGGGGCACCATGTCGTTGGCGCGGTATCGGATTACCGCCATCATCGCGAAGGCGAGCATGACGAGAGAGACGTGGCGATGCCAGCCATGCCACGACCGGGTTTCGTTATGGTCGAGGCCGAGTTCGTTCTTGGCGGTCTCGAAGCTGTCTTCGATCGCCCAGCGATGGCCTTCGACGGCGACGAGGGTCTCGATGCCCGTGCCGGCCGGACACCAGGTCGTGAAGAAGGCGAGATCACCGTCGCTGATATTGCGGCGGATCAGAAGGCCGCGGGTCCAAAGTCCTGATCGGGTCTCATCATATTCGTCCGCGTCGAGATCGGCGAGTTCGCAGTAAGCCCAGTCATGGAGCCGGGCGCCTTTGGTGCCGTCCCCAGCGGAAAGACGCTGCCATACCTCTGGTTCAAGGTCTTGTGCGATCTCCCCGGCGGCGCCGGCGACCGGAGGCTTTTTACCCCAGGAGCTGAAGTGGTGGTCCGATTTAACGCCCAGAACATAGCCTTTGCAGGCGCGGCGTAGCGCCTGTTCGACATCGCCGACGCCATACACCGCGTCCGCTGCGCCCAGGAGAACGGCACTTCGGCTGCCAGCGCACGCCGGATCATTTGAACCGCGAGCGCCGGCTTGGTCGCGAAGGCTACAGCTGCAGGGACATGGGCCGCGACAAGCCGTGCGGGATCACTGGTCCAGTTTTTGGGCAAGTACAAAGCTCGATCGATAAAGGCGTGGCCGCGAGCGGATACATAGGCAGCGAATACACCGATCTGACAGTTCGTTATCTTGCCGGCCGAACCCGTGTATTGACGCGCGACGCCGCACGACGCCTTGCCCTGTTTGAGAAACCCTGTCTCATCGATCACCAGAACCGCTGCATCTGTGGCGAGATGCTCGACAACATAATCCCGCACGATGTCGCGCAGCCCGTCTGCTTCCCAGCACCCACGGCCCAAAATGGCCTGTTGCCGCCATGGCCCCGGATCACCGGCCGCCTCCGCGCGCATCCAACCGGTCTTGCGCCGCTCGTCACCCAGCAACCCATCCAGGAACAGGTTCGCCGACGCGGCAACTCGTTCTTGCGTGAACAGACCCCGCATACGGCCCTTCACCTCGCGTAACGAGGAAGCCCATAGCTCCAACGTCGTCTCGATCGATGCACCCGTCATCCACGGACTCCTTGCCATGGAGACCTATTGATTCAGAGTTCATCACAATGTGCAACTGTAATGCTAGGGCTGGGACCCATAAACCGGATTCCCGCGGCGTGAGAAATGTGATTCACCCTCCTCGTTGATGTGGAGGGTGATTTGCCGGGAGAGTTCTGGCTGAGCGACGAGCAGTGGGAGCGGCTGCGGCCGCTGTTGCCCAACAAGCCGCGAGGTGTACCGCGGGTTGATGACCGCCGGGTGATCAGCGGCATCGTTCATGTGCTGCAGGCGGGCTGCCGTTGGAAGGACGCATCGAGCGCCTATGGTCCGTACAAGACTCTGTACAACCGGCATAAGCGTTGGTCGGAAAAGGGCGTCTGGCAGACGGTTTTTGAAGCGTTGGCTGCTGCCGGTGGACCACCGGCTGAGGTCCTGATCGACAGCACGCATGTGAAAGCCCATCGGTCGGCAGCTGGCGGAAAAGGGGGGCGCATGCCCAGGCGATCGGCATCAGCCGCGGCGGACGCAACACCAAGATCCACGCCATCGCCGACGCCCAAGGCAAGCCGCTCGCCTTCCACCTGACGCCGGGTCAGGCCGCAGACTGTCGAGCGGCCGAAGCGTTGCTGGGCAGCCTGCCGGTCCGGTGCATCGTCCATGCGGACCGCGCATATGACACCAACCGCATCCGCGACCTGATTGAACAACAGGGTGCCGTTCCCAACATCCCGCCCAAGGCCAATCGACGCTGGAGAAGCTGCTTCAGCCGCAGCCTCTACAGGGGACGCAACGCCATTGAGCGCATGTTCTGCCGCCTCAAGGACTGCCGACGCCTCGCCACGCGCTATGACCGTACAGCCGCCGTCTTCCTCGGCAGCATCCACCTCGCCGCCAGCGTCATGTGGTTTTTGTGAGTCCCAGCCCTAGTCCATTTGTCGAAAGGTCGTTGGAGCACGTTATGATACCGTCGTTGCAAAGGTCTGCTGCCACTCACCTCGCCAATCGTAGAGCGCCGCCGTCGTAGCATATTCACGTAGATACGAGAGTTTGCCATCGCTTATCGTGGCGATGGTTGCCCCGTCAAACCGCTTTTCCTCACCACGCCACCTGTAGTGGAAAGCCCATTCGGCAGTTTCACCCTCACCTGAGGTTCGTAGATCGCGGATCGTCCAGTCGATCACGCAGCCGTCCTCAGCCAGCCATCTCGATACCCATTGCGCTACACAATCGTGCCCGCGATAGATCGGTCCGAAGCTCTCAATGACGACGCAATCCGGAGCAAGCGTCGCGAGTATCGCGGCCACGTCGTGCGCCCGCCAGGCAGCGATATACTGCTCAAGTTGCATCATCAATGTGATCTCCTTCCTGTGGGTCTCTCCCTTATAAGGCTCCCTGCCCGCGTGCACGAGGCCAGCTTGAACGGCAGCTATCCCCGCCTCGGCTCCCGCAAGCTGCCGGTCTGCTTTCCACCCCTTTTCAGCCGATCAGCGCCGCGCCTGAGCCAAGAGCTGCCGTTCCGCTTCCCCTCGCCGCTCGCGACCAACATACGCCGTCCGCCTCATCGCTACCAACCGGCCGATCCTGGAAGAAGCAGCCTTCGTTGAAGCGCGCGGATCGGGCGTTGCGAACGAACTTCCAAGCTACTCCAGGCATCTGATTGAAAGCCCTAGCATCATCAGCGGTCAACACTGGGGGTGACGTGGACCTTATGTGGCTTGCGTGGTCTTGGTGAATGCCTCGACGAGCGCGTCGAATGTAAACCGGTAGCGGCTGCCGTTGCGCAGGTCCTCGTGCATCACGATCCATACCGGCAGGGGCAGATCGAATGCGTCCGCCAGCACGCGGCAAAGATCCGAGTCGCGCCTGGCAACCGCTGTCTGGCAGATACCGATGCCGAACCCCGCGCGAATGGCTTCGAACTGGGCCGCCGCGCCATCGACGCGCAGGGCGAACATTGAGCGATCGATCCCCGGCAAATGGCGCATGCCCGCCCGGGTGAACGGTGTCTCGGTGTCGAAGCCGATCAGATCGTGGTTGCGCAGATCCTCGAGCCGGCGGGGCACGCCTCTTCGCTCGAGATAGATGCGGTGTGCGTGGAAGCCGAGGCGAACAGCGCCTACGCTCCGGGCCACTAGCGACTTCTGCTCGGGTTGCGCCATCCGGATCGCGATGTCCGCTTGGCGTTGCAGCAGGTCGTCCAGGTCATCCGTCAACGCCAGCTCGAAGTGCAGCCTGGGCTGCGCGCGCCGAAGGTCCGTGACGATCGCTGGCAGATGGTGCGTCCCCACCGCCTGACTGGCAGTGATGCGTACCGTGCCCTCCGGCAGTCCCGGCGCGCCTTCCGCAGATCTGCGAAGCGCTTCCGCAGCGGCGACAAGGGCTTCTGCGTGCGGCCGCAAGGCCAATGCGTGATCGGTGGCGGACAGGCCCCGCTGCGAACGGACGAACAGCTTGGCACCGGTCGACTGCTCCAGTGCATCGATATGGCGGGCGATGCTGGGCTGGGTCATGCCTAGCGCGCGCGATGCAGCCGAAAGTGAGCCATGCTGCAGCACCGCAGCGAAGCTGCGGTAGACATCCCAACTCGGCTCCTTATTCATCTATTTCCGTATAGCATATGCACGTAATGCCGCAATTCTCGTTTATGCGCAACGGCGTCATTCTGCCTCCAGACAAGCAAGGAGGCGAACGATGAAGAAGACAGCATTGGTGCTAGGTGCGACGGGTGGAGTCGGCGGTGCCGCGATGCGTCGCCTGATCACAGACGGTTGGGCGGTCCGGGCGCTGACCCGCCGTGCCGATGTCGAGCTCCCGGAGGGATGTGAGGCGGTCACGGGCGACGCGATGCATGCAGCCACGGTCGCAGCCGCTGCAGAGGGCGCCTCGGTCATCGTCCATGCGGTCAACCCGCCGGGTTATCGCGACTGGGATCGCTTGGTCCTGCCTATGCTCGACAACACGATCCGTGCCGCGTCCGCCAGCGGCGCCCGCATTGTCCTGCCAGGGACGGTCTATAACTACGGGCCCAACGCGTTCCCGAACATTGCCGAGGATGCACCGCAGACGCCGAAGACGCGGAAGGGCCTCATCCGCGTGGAGATGGAGCAGCGGCTCCGTACCGCCGCACAACAGGGGCGGTGCAGCGCGCTCATCGTGCGGGCGGGCGACTTTTTCGGTCCCGGCGCGGCCAACAACTGGTTCGGGCAGGGCCTGGTGACGCCCGGGGCGCGACCCAAGGTGATCCGCAACCCGGGCACGCGCGGCGTCGGCCATCAATGGGCCTACCTGCCCGACGTCGCCGAAACCATGGTCCGACTGCTGGAGCGTGCGGATCTTCCGGCCTTCGAGTCGTTCCACATGGAGGGGCATTGGGACCGTGACGGGCG
This sequence comes from Sphingomonas sp. 22176, assembly GCF_052045505.1. Classification (NCBI taxonomy): domain Bacteria; kingdom Pseudomonadati; phylum Pseudomonadota; class Alphaproteobacteria; order Sphingomonadales; family Sphingomonadaceae; genus Sphingomonas; species Sphingomonas sp. 22176. The sequence continues at coordinate 561,008 of NZ_JBQEPL010000003.1, forward strand.
CCAGATGGTGCAGGCCATCGCGCGCGCGCTCGGAGATCCCGTTGTGCCGATCCGCCCGTTGCCCTGGTGGCTGCTTCGCATCGCCGCGCTGGTAGCGACCACGCCGCGCGAGATGATGGAGATGCGCTATCTCTGGCGGAAGCCGATCCGCATGACCAACGCGCGGCTCGTGGCGACGCTGGGCGGAGAGCCCCGGACGCCGCTCCTCGAAGCGGTGCGCGCCACGCTGACCGATCTGCAATGCGTCTGAGGCCGCCACGGGCGTGGCGACCTGCGGCGAGCCCGTGCCGTCACGCCTGCCCTCGACCGACGCCCCTTCAATCTGCAAAGGGCAACGCTATGCAGCTGTTAGCGCCGATACTTTTTGTTCTGATCTGGTCCACCGGCTTCATCGTGGCGCGGGCGACGACGCCCTATGCGAGCGCGGAACTCGTGCTCACGGCCCGGCTCGTCCTTGCCGCGGCGCTGCTGGGCGTCGCCGCGGTACTGGCAGGTCAGCGACTGCCGCGAGGGCGGCGGCTGGCGCTGCACCTTGCGGCGGGTGGCCTGCTGAACGGTGTGTATCTGGGCGCGAGTTGGTGGGCGATCGGTGCGGGTATGCCTGCCGGCGTGATGGCGCTCCTCGGATCGCTTCAGCCACTTGTCGTGGCGCTGGGTTCGTTCGTGTTGCTGGGCGAGCGCTTGCGCCCGCGCGCGTGGCTTGGGCTGGCGATAGGATTGGCCGGGGTGATGCTGGTGCTGTATCCGCTGCTCGGTCGCAGCAGCGCGCAGCCCATCGCACCTTTGGCCCTGGCCGCTGGGATAGGTGCGATCCTCGCCATGGCTGCCGGCACGATGATCCAGCGCGGCGGGGCGGCACGCGACCCGATGCTCGTCTCCGGCGCGGTCCAGCATATGGCGGGCGCGTTGCTTTGTGCAGCGGCGGCGCTGTTTCTGGGCGAGCATCGTTGGGCCAACGTCCTTCCGCTTTGGCTTGGTCTCAGCTGGTCGGTGCTCGGGCTTTCGGTCGTGGGTGTTTCCCTGCTGGTATGGATGACGCGTGCCCAAGGCGCGACGCGGGTAAGCGCGCTGCTCCTTCTTGTCCCGCCGCTCGCCGCGATCGAAGCTTGGCTGCTTTTTGGCGAGCAGCTCGTTCCGCTCCAATTGCTGGGTTTCGCCGCAGCGCTGGGAGGCGTCGTTCTGGCCCGGAGCCGCCCGGAAGCATGACGGCCGAACGATGCGACCGTGTAACCGGCCTCCGAAATGTTCCGCTAGAAGCCACCGGTCGGCCGCAGCACAGTACGTGCGGATTGCGCTCTTCCAGCATCCTTCCGTGTCGGCTTTCGCCGAGAGCCGTCGTTCGTCGTACCTCACGCTCACGACGGCTTTGTCCCAGAGGCGGTCCTCGAATCTGTCGTGGTCAGATCCCCGAAGGGGTGGCTTTTAGGAATGGCTGCTCGCCACGGGCAAAACTGAGACGGAGCACTTCACGGGGGCGTTGAGCCGTCTTGCGCGGTCTCTGCATCCCGTAAGCACATCCGCATTGTCCTTCGAAAGTCGCTCTGCCTCGGCCAGAGCGCGCGCCTGCGGCGGGTTGGCAACCTCCATGAGTCGCAGGCCCGCGTCCCAGGGCGCCCGACTGAGTATTGCTGCTGCCCGCTCCTCTGGCCAATGCCAGCTCTCGGGCGCGAGCTGAGCGATAACCGGTGGCACAACCGTGCCAAACGCGAAGCCTACCACTAGTGCCAAAGAGGCTGCCCCCGCGATCCACAGCTGCTGCGTCTCTGCGGAGTGGGCCGACGCGATCATTCCCTTCAGTTCTTGGACTATGCCGGCAAGGGCATGGTTAGCGCTGCTCCATGCGCGATGGTCGTCCGCACGCCCCTGCGTGCCAGCCGCCTCGATCTGTCTGGCGACATCCTGCGGCGTCAACGTCATCGCCGGGCGCTTGGCCAGGATGTTGATCGCACCGCACACCTTGTCGTAGCTCTCGCGGATCTTCTCCAAGTCAGGCCCGTAATCGCGCTCATGCAGTTCCTGCTGTCGTGCGGCGAAGCCATCGACCGCAGCGGTGAGCCCAGCAAGCTTGCGCGACATGTCGTTGAACGCCTGCACGGTCTGGTCCGCTTCTGCGGAAGGTTCGTGGATACCCATGGCTACATTCCAATCCCTAAGCCCCGGTCGCGATCGATCGAGAAGGTGAGCTGACGGATGACCGAGCGCGTGCGGGCATCATCGCCGAGCGCCCGGCTGATGCCGCCATTCCGGCTGCCCGGCGTCCATTCGGGCGACCATTGCCGCCCGACCAGCTCGCCGCCACGCCGGCTGAGCGCGGCGCCGAGCGCTGGATCCTTCTCCAGCCCCTTCGCCATCGATCGCATGGCGTTCTCGACACCAGCGCGCTTCTCTTCATTCTCCCACCCGCTCAGCTTGCCCCGACGCGCCTGAAGCTGCTGCCAGGCCTGGACGAACCGGTCTGCGCGCAGCTCGGGGTTGGTGCGCACTTCGGCCTCCAGCTGCATCTGGCGAATGGCATTGGCGGTCCGACCATTGGCGGCTTCGCTGATCAGCCCCGGCGTCCGCTCGAACGCCATGTCGAGATCGTGGGCGGCGTGGGGATGCAGCGCGTTGACCGCGTCGGCGGTGCGCGCAAGCGCCGCCTTTTGAACTTCGAGCGGCGCACGTCCCTGCTCGGTCATGCGGCCAGCATCCTGCACAGCACGCGCATAGCCTTCGACCGCTCGCTCCAGCTTCTGGGTCGCGGATGCCTCGGTCGCAGTCGCCGGCACCGATAGCTTGAGCCCGTCGAAGCGCAGCTTGGTTGGCACCCGCTCGGGCTCTGGAATGGACAGCCGCAACCCGTCGAACATGCCACGCCGCGGTGCGGGTGCAGGCGCGCTACGCTCGGGTTCGACGAGCGGCTCTTTGGCAAGCGTATCGAGAATGCGCGACCGTTCGACGCCGCGCCGCGTGGCGAAGCGCTCGACAGCGGCATCATAGTCGAGGGCATTGTCCTTCGGCCGGTCGCGCGACAACGTACGGGCAAGCTTGCCCTGGTCGGCGAAGTCGTCATGGCCATAATGGAGCTGCACCGCATCGCGGTGCCGCGACAGCGCGACATAAGCAGCGTGCCGATCAAGCCCCGGTGTCGCCAGCACATGGACGCGGTCGACGGTGACGCCCTGCGCTTTGTGGATCGTGGCGGCGTAGCCATGGGTAATGTCGCCATAGTTCTTGTGGTCGAAGGCGACGTGGCGACCATCGTCGAGCCGCACCGCCATGCGGGCGTGATCGACCTGTTCGATGGTGCCGAGACTGCCATTCTTCAAATCCAGGCTGCGTTCGTTGCGCAGGAACATGACCCTGTCCCCGGCCCCGAACAAGCGTTCTCCACGCGTGGTTTCGACAGCAATATCAGCATCTAATGCCCCACTGCGTTTCATCGCATCCCGGGCCAGCGCATTCAGTTCATCGCATTCCTGGTTGGTGTGGGTGAGAATCATGCGCGAGGCCGTCGGATCACTGATCCGCTCGCGATCCCATCGCTCGATCAGCGCCGATCGCGCTTCGACTCGCGTCTCCGAGTCGACGACCATGCCGGCCTCGGCATAGGCCTCCAGCGCCTCGGCAGTGCGCCCGGTTGCAAGCTGCCGCGTCGCCAGCCGCTGCCAGTCTTCGCGCTGCCGGCGAATGTCGGTAATCTCGATGGCGCCATGCCGCTCGGCGACCGAACGGAACGCCGCCCCCGCTTCGATTGCCTGCAGCTGCTCGGGGTCGCCGACAAGCACCACCTTGGCGTGGCGCTTCTCGGCTTCGGCGATCACGCGCTCCATCTGGCGCGACCCGATCATGCCGGCTTCGTCGATGACGAGGATCGACCGGTCGGTGAGCAACTCGCGCCCCCGCTCCCATTGATGCTCCATGCTCGCGATGGTGCGTGACGCGATGCCCGAGCCGCTCTCCAGATTCTCGGCGGCGATCCCGGAAAGCGCCAGCCCCTGCACCTGATAGCCGGCGCTCTCCCATGCTTCGCGCGCGACACCGAGCATCGCCGATTCGCCAGTGCCGGCATAGCCGACGACCACGCCCAGATCCTTGCCGCTGGTGACATGATCGAGGGCACTGCGCTGTTCGCTCGACAGGACCAGCCCGCGCATTTCGGCCCGTGCCACGGCGAGCTTTCGATGCTGCTCGTCCATGCTATACCCACGACTGGCATCGAGCTTCACGGTTGCGCGCTCCAGCCGCGCTTCGATCTCGATCATGTCACGGCTGGTGAAGCGGTCCTCGCCGCGTCCGTCCTTGCCCAGCTTCACCAATTCCGGCGCCGCGCGCACCGCCGCCATCACCTGGTCGAACTGGTCCTTTCCTTCGCTATGGCGATGCACGAACATCGCCAGATCGCGCGTGGTGAAGGTCGCCTGGGTGCGCGTGATCGCGTCGAGCGCGAGTGCCGGATTGGCGAGCAGCTTCTCGCCATTGGCGCGCGCGATCTCGTGATGCTCTTCCAGCCGCTCGGAGGCGAGCCCCTGCTCCGCCATCCGCGCTGCGGCACGGCCGATCTTGTGCTGCGGTTCGAGGCCGATCCCCTGCGTCTCCAGCGAGCGGTGATCGACACGTGCGTCGATATCCAGTTCGGCCAGCCGCACATTGACGTGCCCCGCCCAGCGCTCGCGCCACTTCTCCAGCAGATCGGTGCGGTTCCAGTCACGGTTCTTCTTGCCGAAGCCCTCGGTATCCACCTCGCGCAACGCCAGCATGACATGGGCGTGCGGCTTCGGCTCGCCGTCCGCACCAACATCCCAATGCACATTGAGATCGGCGACCATACCGCGGTCCACGAACTCGGCCTGGACGAAGTCGCGCGCGAGCCGAATGCCCTCGGCCTGGTTCAGCTCGCGCGGGATCGCGAATTCGATCTCGCGGGCAAGCTGCGCGTCCTTGCGCAGTTCGACGGCTTCGACGGCATTCCACAGCTTCTCCCGATCGGCGAGATGCTCGGACGCGTCGTCCGGCAGCAGCACTTCGGAATGCACGACGCCGGCCTTGTTGGAGAAGTCGTGATGCCGATCGAGCCGCTGATCATGGAGCCGCGAAGCGGAGCGATAGGCGGCAGCGGCAAGCGCCGACGATCCGCTGGCGCGGCTGATGATCTTGGCGGAGAAGTGGTAGATCGCCATAGCGACAATCCACTTACACCAAAACAAGCGACGTCGGCACGACGTATAAGCGCGCCCTCAAAAGATTTCATCTTTTTCGCGACGTGATCATCCCAAGATGTTTCACGACACTTGCGCTGATCGATGCAGTTCCTAAATCAACGAACATCACCCATCAACTGCGGAGGTTTCGATGCGCAAACCACGAGACTTCGATTCGGAGCTGAAGGCACTCGACAGCAAGGCACGACAGCTCAAACAGGCCAAGCTCCAGCAGCTCGGCGAACTGGTGGTCGCGAGCGGTGCCGATGCACTACCCGTCGAGCAGCTGGCGGGCGCACTGCTCGCCGCTGTCAGCGCGTCCGACATGATCGCACGGGAGGACTGGCGCCAGCGTGGCGCGGCCTTCCTTCTGCGCCAGGGCAAAGCTCGCGGCGGCGCTCGTTCGCGTGCGGCATCGGCTGCGGCAGCTGACGGCGGCACGGCACCGGCTGGAAGCGCAGCGGGCGCGGAATGACACGCGAGACTGGGTGGTGAAGCGCCGCGAGCGAACGCGCCAGTTGATCGAGCTCGGTGGGTTGGTCGCAAAGGCCGGCCTGGTCGAACTCACCGACGATGATCGCGCCGTATTGTTCGGTGTTATGATCGACGCTGCCGCCGCGCTCAAAGGCGAACAACGGGATCAGGCGCTGACGTTATGGCGAAGACGTGGGCGACGCGCGTTCGAGCAGCTGCGGAATGAGTAATGCCGCCGCATCTTCCAACATATTTTAGCAGACGGAGTAGGCACGCTCCTATAATCCTGTTGTCGGCATTATGCCGCAAAACAAGGAGCAGGGACGCAGAATGTCTGAACAGAGCAGTACCGATCCCGTTGAACTCGCAAGCGACCTCACCATTGCCTGGTTATCGAACCCGAACAATCGCGCGACGATGGACGATGTCTCGACGTTTCTGCGGAAGATGCATGCAGATGTGATTGAACTTTCAGGTGGTGTCGCGAGCGCGGAAGTTGCGAGCGAGGAACCTGCGTCGGAAGAATTCACGCCAGCCGTTTCGGTCCGCAAATCGCTGGCCTCGAAAGATCACATCATTTCGCTGATCGACGGCAAGCCCTATCGGACGCTGCGCCGGCATCTGAGCACGCATGGCCTCACGCCCGAGGAGTATCGCGCGCGCTACAATCTGAAGGCTGATTATCCGATGGTGGCGCCGACCTATTCGGAACAGCGCCGCGCGATGGCGCACAAGATCGGCTTGGGCGCCAAGGGCCGTGCAGCACGCAATGCGCCTGCCGAAGCGCCCGCCCCGAAGCCCGCGCGCAAGCCGCGCGCTAAGGCAGCACCGACTGCCTGAATTCAATCGCGCGCCGAGGCTCCAAGCCTCGGCGCGCGACGATCATGCGGCAGCAGCTTGCTCCAGCGCGGCAATACGCTCTTCGCAGATCACCTGCACCGCCTGTCCCAGCACTTCGACGCGCTCGCCCAGCCACGCCAGTTCCTCGGCGCTGATTCGGTAGTGCTTGGAATAGCGCGCTTTCACATAGGCTTCCTTCAGCTTCTCGAACCGCGAACGGTCGATACGCTGATCACGCGGCCATGCATCGATCAGACGCCGATCGATGCGCTCAGCCTGCGTACGGAGAAAGCCCAGATTATGGGTGTGCGGCGTGTAAAAGGTACAGACCAGTAAAACGCAGTGGTAGAGGCGCTCAGCCGCTTGATGCAGATCGAAAGCGGCGTCTTTTAGGTTGCCGCGCTCTATGTGGAATCGAGCACCGTCAAACCGCTTTTGTGCGCTGGGAAGCCAGTCTTCGAAATACTCCCGCGCCATCGCCAGCGCCTGGGGTGGGGTCTTCGGCTTAGGCTGGTGCAGTTCGGTGGGCTCGCTCTCGTAGAGCGCGATGCCGTCGCGGGCGACGTCCATGAAGAAGTAGCGGCCATGCGCCAGCCCATCGTTCACCTCCTGCAGGGTGTGCACGATGAAGTTCACCGGGGTGCGCAACGTCTTGGTGATCGCCAACTCGCGGTTGAGCCGATCCTCGGCGGTCGCCCAGAACTCGACCCGATCGGTGAGCTTGTCCTTGTTGACGATCACCAACAGGTCGAAATCCGACTGATAACCCTTCGCCGTATGCGGCTCGTCGACCCAACCACCACGCGCATAGCTGCCGTATAGGATGACCTTAAGAATACGCGCCTGCTTCTTCCAATCCGAAGTGGCGATGGCGATCGCGTCGCCAAACTCCTCGAACAGGATCTGGACGACACGCTCCAGCTCGCGCTGCTTGGCTGGGGGCAGATGGTCGAGGCTGGTCCTCATGGATCGATCCTAACGCGCTGATGCCCCGGCGTACACCTCGCCCGGCGCCGCCGGGCGAGGTGTGGCCTCGGCCATGGTCATTTGCCCCGCGAAGCACGGTCGAGCGCGATCAGCACGCGGGCGACGGTCTGTTCAACCTCCGCCACCGTGCAGCCATGCAATTCGGCCGTTTCAACGTAATCCAGATCATCGAACCGCACCGATCCGAAGATTGCCCGATCGCGCTCGGGGAGGGCACGGAAAGCGCGACGCATCCGCCGCAGGCGAAGCCAGCGCATCATTGCCCGGCCTCCCCGCCCAAGGTGAACCCGAGCAGGTAATCGGCCGCCTTGCCGGCAGCGCTTGCCGCCCGGAAGATCGCCTTTTCATCCTCGCGCAGCACCGCCAGCCAGCTGCCGACATAATCGGCGTGCCGCACCGTCGGCCGGATCGC
>NZ_JBQEPL010000004.1:0-295823 GCF_052045505.1 Sphingomonas sp. 22176
CACTGGTCGACATTGAACACGGTGAAGCGCTTCAGAAACGCCAGCTGCCGCGCCTCCCGGTCCTCATCCCGCGCCCGCTCGGCCTCGTCCTTCGGTGTAAAGCGATCGGCATAACAGATCGTCGTGCCCCGCTCGCCGCGCCGTACGCTCCCGCCCGCCGCCTGCGCCTGCCGAAAGGTCAGCCAGCGCTGCGCGGCATAGCGCCCCTCGATCACCGCAGCCCAGAGGATCAGCACATTGATCCCCGAATAGCGCCGCCCAGTCACGGCATTGGCCGGCATCGCACAGCCACACGCCGCCGCATCCCAAAGCTGAACCCAGGGCAGCCGTCCCTGCTCCAGCTCGGCAATCACCCGTCCCGTCACCTCGGCATAGAGGCTCACCCGGTTCTCGTGTCCAACACCCATGATCCTTGCTCCTTCCAAAACACCGCAACCGGCGCCGGAAGGGCGGGGGGAGCGGCAGGAGCGAACCGGCAGTCCTGCCGTCAGAGGCAGGCTGCACCCGCAGGGCCGCAACGAAGAGGAGGAGCCGGGCCCCGCCCGGCTTGCGGCATGCCGCGGCAGGACTAGAGGCGAGCGACGCTCCCCCTGCCCGTCCGCGTGCCGGCGCACCAACGCCGCCGCGCATCCGCGCGGCGACCATCCTGTCAGCGCAACCGCGCTGCCGGGCGCCACCCGGCGCCCGGACCAAGAACCGCACCCTTGCAACCGGGCGGGCCGCGCGGGCGGCGTGCGCGCGCCAGCACGTGCGCCAGCCGCCGCCCGTGCCTCCCGCCCGGGCAAGTGTGCCACGCGGGCACCAACACCTCGCGCGCCCTGGTGTCGCCGCAGGCGTGCGCCAGCGCGCGCACCGCACCCGCGTTCCGCTGCCGGCACCTGCCGGCCGCCGATACGCAGGGTCGGCCAGCGTCCGCGATCAAAACCCGAAGGGCCGAGACGACCACGCCGACTCGGCGCCGCGTCAGCGGCGTGCGAGCACAATCACGCCACTGGCTTGAGACGCCCTGACACAGACCCCCGGGAAGGTAGCGGTCTACGCGCGCACTACCCCGTGCCGAACCGTACCGAACAGGTCCCTTCTGGCCCCATACAGGTCATTTTCCTGGCCCGCCAACAGGACGACAATTGCCTCGGAACGCTCCACCAACCGTCACACAATGCAAGGTGATAGCAATGCAGATCCAGCCCGACCCACCCGATCGCATTCTCCGGATCAAGACCGTGCTCGCACGCACCGGCCTGACCCGCTACACCCTCTACCGGAAAATGGATGCCGGCACCTTCCCCAAGAAAACCCGGATCAGCACCCGCTGCATTGGCTGGCGGGAATCTGCCGTCGCCGAATGGCTCGACGACCCCGCGGCGTATAAGACCATCCATGGCAACCTAGATTGACGTCTTTGTGGATTTCCTGCGGTGCTCGGGCGGCGCGACTGAAGTCGCCTTCAGCATCATGCGCGCCTTACCGTTCGGGCTGACGCGCCGAGCTCGCGTTCTACGTCACACGATCGCATACCCACGGCGTTGAGAGCGACGACGCCCAACCCCGATCCAGCCCGCCCCGCGGCTGCCTGCGTCGGCCGCCCCCCCCTGCGCTCACCAGCGCAGCCGGACCGATCCGGTGACCGTGCGCGAAGCCCCGAAATAGCAGGAGTTCGAAAAGGGACAGGCGCTGATATAGCGCTTGTCCAGCAGGTTGGCGGCGTTGACCGCCAGGCTCCACCCCCGCAGGCGCGATGCGGCGAAGCCCAGGTCATAGCCGAGCAGCGCATCGACCAGCGTGAAATCCTCGGTCGTGAACCGCTGGAAGGTGGTGACGCCGTTGCGCACCAGATAGGTAGTGGTGCCGTCCGAGCCGCCGACATAGCGCACCCCGCCGCCGATCGTGAGCCCGCCCAGCGGCCCCGATCGTCCGCCCTTGCCGAAATCATAGGAAAGGAAGCTCGACGCCTGCCATTCTGGCGTGCCGAGCTGACGCGTGCCGGTGGTGGTGGGCGTACCGCTATTGGTGGCGGTGGCCGCGACGGCCGGCGCGCCCTGGGTGATGATCGCATCCGTGTAGCTGGCGGCGAGGATCAGATCGAGTCCGCGCGACAGTTCGCCGCGGCCCTCCACTTCCACGCCGCGCACCCGCACCTCGCCGATCTGGATCTGCGCACTGGCGGGAATGCCGGCGGAGCCCGCACGCGGATCGGTAACCGGCACCTTCTGGCGTCGCAGGTCGTAGACCGACAGCGTCAGCAGCGCGCTGGTGCCACGCGGCTGCCACTTCACGCCGCCTTCGATCATCTTGCCGGTCACCGGATCGAACGGCACGCCGAGATAGGTCGTCCCGGTCTGCGGCTCGAACGATTCCGAATAGCTGACATAAGGGGAGAGACCGTCGATCACCTCGTACAGCGCGCCCAGCCGCATCGTGAACGCCGTCTGCGAAAGACGCGTCAGGTTGTTGGCAGCCAGCTTCTTGTTGATCGTCGCCTGCTCGTACCAGTCCCAACGGCCGCTGGCGATCAGCTGCAGACGGCCGATCGCCATCTGATCCTGCAGATAGACGCCCACCTGGTCGCGCTTGCTGTAGGTATTGACGTAGCCGGGCGAGAGCTGGGTAAGGTCCAGGGTCGGCAGCGTGCCGCCATAGACCGGCCGATACGGGTTGAGATTGGGAATGCTGGTCAGTGGGTTGCTGGTCTGGCCAGTGTTGAACTGCTGGAAATTCTCGCCGGAAATGAACTGATAGTCGATGCCGGCCAGCACATTGTGTCGCAGCGGACCGGTCGCGAACTTCGCGTTCAGCTGGTTGTCCATCGTCAGCGTGTCGAAATCCTCGTCGGCGCCGCCGCCGCCACGGATCAGGGTGGTGAAATCGGTGTTGCGGCTGGCGCCCGTCCCGGTGGTGGCGAAGCCCGCCACATAGAGCTGGCGATAGCTGAGCGTGTTGTTCTGATAGCGCAGGTTCGAACGGAACGTCAGATGTTCGTCGAAATCGTGCCGGAACAGCGCGGTGATGGCCTTCTGCTTATGATTGTAGCGCTCATAGCCCGGATCGCCGGTGTTGACGTGGAGCGGCAATGCGCCCGCCGGGCTCGGCAGCGCCGCGCCCTGCGGCGGCACCCCCGAATAGCCGCCGCCGCTGGGGGCATGCTGATAGGCGGCGACTAGCGTCAGGCTCGTCGCGTCATCGGGCGCGAAGGTCAGCGACGGGCTGATATGGTACCGCTCGCTCTCGGTATTGCGGGTGAAGCCGTCGGCTTTCTGCCAGCCGCCGACCACGCGGAACAGCAGCTTGCCGTCTTTGGTGAGCGGCTGGTTCACATCGGCCACGGCGCGCAGCGAGGCATAGTTGCCGGCCTGCAGATCGACGCGCCCGAACGCGGTCGCCTCCGGCGTCTTGCTCGTCAGGTTGACCAGCCCGCCCGGCGTGGCATTGCCGTACAGCACCGATGCCGGGCCCTTGACGATGTCGATCCGGTCGATGCGGTTGAAGTCGGTCTGCGGCATCGAATAAGGGCCGGCAAGCAGGCGCATGCCGTCCAGGAAGACACCCGGTGTGAAGCCGCGCAGCAGCAGCTGGTCGTACCGGCTGACGGTGCCGCCGCGCTGGTTGGCGGCGACGCCCGCGACATAGCCGAGCGCCTGGTTGATCGACAGCGCGTTGCGCAGGGTCAGTTCCTCTTCGGTGATCACCGTGATCGTCTGCGGCGTCTCGATCAGCGGCGTATCGGTCTTGGTGCCGGAGGCCGTGCCCTTCGCCGCCACCCCGGTGACCACGATCGCCTCGCCCGCACGCTGCTGCGGATCCTCCTTGGTTTCATCCTCTGCCGTGCGCGCCAGCGCACCGGCCGGGGCGGCGAGCGCGGCAGCCGTGAGCGCGAGCAGAGAGAGACGGCCGCGCAGGCGGCGAGCTGAAATGTGCATGATGTTCCCCGATTTATTATTGATACCGATTCGCATTTGCGGTTAATCCCGTTCCGCCGCGATGGCAAGGGAAGCGGGGAGCAAGCATGGATGCGCGACGATAACGGCAGTACACGCCCTGCACGGGCCGGCATGGCGGTCGCCGCTCGGGGCGTGGCGGCAACGATCGGCGGCTATGCGATGGCGGCGGCAGGCTGCGCCCTCGCCGCGCGGATCCTTCCCCTGCCCCGCGTCGAAGCTACCTTGTGGGCGATGCTGGCGGCATTCCCGGTCTATGCGGCGCTGGCGCTATGGGCGTTTCACGCCCGCAGCCTGGTACGCGTAACGGCGGTGGTCTGGGGCGGTGCCGTGGCGTGCAGCGGTGCGCTCTTCCTGCTGGGCGTGCGGTCGTGAGGCAGCCCTCGCTGCGCCAGTCCATGGCCCGGATCCATGGCTGGATGGGCCTGCTCGCCGGCTGGATCCTGTTCGCCATGTTCCTCACCGGCACTGCCAGCTATTTCCGGCCGGAAATCACGCGCTGGATGCAGCCGGAGGTGCGCGCCACGCCGGCGACACCGTCGGTCGCGGCAGGCAGCGCGTTCGCCTATCTCCAGCGCACCGCCCCGCATGCCGCGCAATGGACCTTGTACCTGCCGGACCAGCGGACGATCGCCACCCGCGTTTTCGTCCGGGACGGCGATGTCGCCAAAGGCACGGCCCGCGCCAAGCGTCCCCCGCGCGGCGAAGTGCGGCTGGATCCGGTAGACGGTGCGCCGCTCCATGCGCGCGCCACCCGCGGCGGCGAACATTTCTACCGCTTCCATTTCCAGTTGCAGCTGCCGCATCCCTGGGGGCGCTGGCTCGCGGGCGCCTGCGCGATGTGCATGCTCAGCGCGATCCTGTCCGGCGTGATCACCCACAAGCGCATCTTCGTCGATTTCTTCACGCTGCGCTGGGGCAAGGGGCAGCGCAGCTGGCTGGATGCGCACAACGTGTCGGCGGTCGTCGCGCTGCCGTTTCACGCCATGGTCACCTATACCGGGCTCGTCACGCTGATGGTGATGTACATGCCCTGGCCGATCGTCGCCAACTACGCAAAGCCGGCCCTGTTCGCGAGCGAGGCGGTCGGCGCGCCGCCCGAGGCGCCCCGCAGCGGCACCCTCGCGCCCCTAACCCCGATCGCACCGCTGGTGGCAAGCGCGACCCGGGCCTGGGGCGGCGCGCCACCGGCGCAGATCATCGTGACCAATCCGAACGACGCGAACGCCCGCATCACCCTGTTCCGCACCGCCACCGATCGGCTGCGTGCGCGCGGCGGTGCGATCACCTTCTCCGGCGTCGACGGCCGATGGATCGCGTCCTCCCCGCCCCCCGGCCCGGCAGCGCGAACGGCAGCGGTGCTGCTGGGGCTACATCTCGGCTGGTTCGCCGATACCGGGCTGCGCTGGATCTATTTCCTGCTGGGCGCGAGCGGCGCGGCAATGGTCGGCACGGGGCTGGTTTTATGGAGCAAAAAGCGCGTTCAGGCGCACAGCGGCGCTTGGGGGCAGCGTCTAGTCGAGCGGCTCAACGTGGCGGTGATCGCGTGCCTGCCGGCGGGCATGGCCGCCTATCTCCTCGCCAACCGCCTGATTCCTGCCGAGCTGCCGGGTCGCGCAGAGCTCGAAGTGTCCGCGATGTTCTACACCTGGTTTGGGCTCGCGCTGCTCGCGTGCCTGCGGCCGATCCGGCGCTCATGGCGCGAAACCTTCGCCATCGCCGGCGCAGCCTGCGTTGGGCTGCCGGTGGTGAACGCCCTGACGACGGACCGCGGCCTGCCCGCATCGCTGGCGGCCGGAGACCGCTTGTTCGCGTCGTTCGACTTCGCATATCTCGCGCTTGCCGCGCTTCTTTTCTTTGCCGCGCACAAGGCGGGAACGCCGGAGCCTGCTGCGCCCGCAACGCGCACGCGACGCACCCGCGCGCGGGAGCCACTCGTTCATGCCGCTTGACCTCGTCGCGATAGCGTATGGCGGCCTTGCTGCGCTTGCCTTCTCCACCCGGAAACACGCCCTGGATGAACCATGGTGCGCCCGTTCGTGGCGCGTGCGGTGGCGCAGGGCGGCTATCCTGCTGCTGGTGCTTGTCTGGACGCGCGCTTCCACGCGCTACGGTTTCGCGATGGGGACGGTCGCGATGCTGGGTATCACGAGCGTCATGGGCGTTCTGCTCGTGCTGGCCTTATCAAAAGGTTCGCGGGCGGCACTCACTTTGGGTGCAGCCTGCATCGCGGCCGGGATCGCTTTTTCGATCGCGCCCATTTCCTGAGCCGAACGGGCCCGCCGCCTTGGATTGCGGGGCCGCGGCGAGCCGCGACCCCTTCCCCTGCTGCATGGCGGCGGGGGCCCCTGGCGCTGCGCTTCCAGTCCCCGCTTCACTGCCTCGACGATGGATCGATCCTAGCGCCCAGGTGGTGCCGGCCGCGTGAGGATGAAAGCGGCGCACCCCGCCAGCACAAGACCGACGACAAGGTCGAGCAGGAGCGTCGGCCGCGCGCCCCACCAGAACAGCGCATAGCCCAGCACCATGCCTGCGCAGGCCATGCCCTTGGCCCGCGGACCGATCGCGCCGTCCTCGCGCCACGCGCGCAGCGTCGGCCCGAAGCGCGGATGGTCGAGCAGCCACGCCTCCAGTCTCGGCGACGAGCGCGCGAAGCAGCCGGCCGCCAGGATCAGGAAGATGGTGGTGGGCATCAGCGGAAGCAGCGCGCCGATGAAGCCGAGCGCCACGAACACGATGCCGAGCGCTGCCCAGGCCCCCCGCGAAAGATGGGCGACAGCGCGGCGATGACGCGGCTCAGCCAAGGGTAGCGCCGACAAGGTCGTGGACGCGGGGGAAGGCGGCGCGGGCGCCCGCGATCACCCGCGCGTCTTCGTCTTCCGACAGGTCGAGCATGTCGAGGGCGGCGGTGAATTCCCGCCAGTGCCCCGCGCGGCCGTCCGGATGGCCGGCGAGGTGGCGGGCGCCGTGGCTGGCGTCCAGCCCCAGTGCCGCAGCCGCCTTGTAGAGGAAGGCCGCGCCGAGGTTTGACCCTTCGGCGACGTAAAGCCAGCCGAACGCGGTCGGCAGGTCGATCGGTCCGGCGCCAAAGGCCGGGGCATCGCCGTCCTCGGGGATCGGCAGCGCCAGGTCACCAAGGTCGCGGGCGATGGCATCGAGCCGGCGGCGGCCCGCGAGATCCGGCAGCACGGCCTCCAGCACCGGATGCCGGTAGAGCGCATCGATGTCGCGGTGGAAGCGATACTGCACCCCCAGGAAGCGTCCGTAGCGATCGCGATCCCGAAACGGCTCGGCCGCCATGATCCGCTGGTCCAGCGTTTCATGGACCGCATTTGTCGTCGCCTTCAGCCGCTTGGCGCGGCTCTGCTCGATAGTTGCGGGTTCGTCGGTGGTCATGCGAGGCTCCTTCTTTTCGGGGATGTCAGCGCCGGAGCGAGAACAGGATGGGGATCGTGACGATCACCGGATCGCCGGGGATGTCGGCGCCGGGCGGCGGCACCGGCGATCCGCGCCGCATCATCGCCACGGCCTCGCCATCGAGCATCGGATAGCCGCTGCCGCGCGCGAGTCGGGCGCCGAGCACCTGGCCCTGCCGATCGACCGTGATCGTCACCTTCGCGATCCCTTCCTCGCGGGCGCTCTGTGAGGGCCGCGGATAGCGCAGGAATCGCTTGAGATGGCCGAGCAATTCGCTTTGCCAATTGGCTAGCGCGACCTGCGCGGTCGACGCGCTGTTGGTGCGGGGGCCGACCTGGTGGTTACGGCCAGCCGCACCGCCGAACGCCGCGCGGATGTGGCTTCCTCGGTGGAGGTGGTCACTGCCGACAGGCTGGCCAACACGGTCGGCCTCAGCTTCCTCGATCAGATCAAGAAGACCGCCAGCGTCGACGTGATCCAATATCCCAACGGCCTTGGCGGAATCGGCCTGCGCGGGCTGCGGCCCAACTTCGAGTTCACGATCAATCCGCAGGTGCTGGTGCTGGTCGATGGCCGCCCGTCGGGGTCGACCAGCTTCACCACCATTTCGCCCGAAAGCATCGCCCGCGTGGAAGTGCTGAAAGGCCCAGCCTCGGCGCTGTACGGCGCATCGGCGGTCGGCGGCGTCGTGAACATCATCACCCAGCGTTCGTCCGGGCCGCTGCACGGACAGTTCACCGTGGGCGGCGGCTCCTTTTCTACCATCCGATCCGGCGTGACCCTCGGCGGCGACCTGGCCCACGGCGTCGATTTCGACCTCGACCTCGGCTATGTGAACCAGGGCAGCAACTTCCGCATCGGCGGCGGCGCCGAACAGGCCAACAGCACGGCCCGCCGCGGCTCCGGGCGCTTCCGCGTCGGCAGCACCCTGTCTTCGATCGTCCGGATCGATGCGAGCGTCGATTTCGCCAGCCTCGACAATGACTCGCCCGGCCCGCAGTCGTACAATCCCAAGACGCCGTCGGCGAACCAGACCGATCGCGTGACCGGCGATCTTCGGCTGGAGCTGACCCCCGCAGACCACGACATCCTGCTCACCGGCTATGCCTCGCGGGAGAGCTACGACTATTACACCGTTCCGCTTGCAGCCGCCCGCTATGTGTCGAGTACCACTCTTACCACCTATCGTGGTGGCCAAGTGCAGGATAGCTGGCAGGTCGTCCCGGCGGTCCGCCTCACCTATGGCGGTGAATGGCAGCGCATCGAAGCCACCCGCACGTCCTTCGCGGCGAACGGAACCGGCAAGGCGCCCTCTTCGCCGAACGAGAGCCGGGATACCAAGGCTGCCTTTGCCGAAGCCGGGCTGACGCTGCTGGACGGCCGGATGCTACTGACGGGAGGCGGGCGATATGACCGGATCACGGCAAAGACCTACACGACGCCGTTCAAGACCAACTTCACGCCGGGCACCGCGACATTCGACGTGTTCAACCCGCGCGGCGGCGCGGTCTTCGTCCTCACGCCGGCACTGCGGCTGCACGGTACGATCGGCACGGCGTTCGCTCCGCCCCAGGCCATTCAGCTGGCCGGCGAGAGCGAGGAGTTTGCCGGCAAGCAGCGGCGCGTGACTCGCGGCGCGAGCGGCCTTCAGCCCGAACGCAACACCACCTGGGACGCCGGCATCCGCTATGCGCGCGGGCCGGTCTTCGCCGACATCACCTATTTCCATGCTCGCACACGCAACCGGATCACGACGAAGGTCGTGTCGGAGACGGCGACGTTGCGCGAAACCAGCTACTTCAACGCCGATCGATCGCGGATGGAAGGGATCGAAGGCCAGATCGGCCTGGATGCAGGCACCGTGCTGGGCCTCGCGCCGCACCGCGTGATGCTGGACAGCAGCATGACGCACATGCTGCACGCCGAGGACATCAACGCCGGAGTAAGCACCGCGATCGCGAACGTCGCCGAGTGGAAGGCAACCGGCTCGCTCACTCTGTCCGACGGACGCGCGCTGTCCGCTACCGCAACGGTGCGCTTCAATGGTGACCGGGTGGATAGCGACAACAGCCAGGGGCGGATCTTCACCAACGGGCTGGGCGGCCGGTTCACCCTGCCCCATTTCACCACGGCGGACTTCAGCACGCGCTGGCAGGCGACGCCGAAGAACGGCTTCCCTCTGGAAGTGGCCAATGTCTTCGACGTCAAATATTACGAGAAAGCGGACTATTGGATGCTGGGGCGCACGGTGTATTTCCGCTACGTCCGGACGCTTTGACGATGTGGGCGAAGGAAGCGCTGGGCGCGATCGCCGAGCTGCTGTTTCAGCCGGTGGTGTTCGGCCTGATCGGCATCGCCGGATGGACCGCAATCGCAACCGGCCTGTTCCTGCGCAGCCTGGTCGATCGCCTGCGCGGACGCCGCCCGGCGCGCGACCGCTATCGGGCGGCGATCGACCAGGCGCTGACCGGCGACCCGGATGCGGATGAACTGACGATCGAAGAAATCGTCGCACGGGCCGAGGGGGACTCGGCCCGTGCCCTGAACGGCATCCGCTTCGTCATCCGCATCGGCCCGTCGCTGGGCCTGATGGGCACGTTGATCCCGATGGCGACGGCCTTGTCCGGCCTTGCCCGCGGCGACCTCCAGCTGCTCGCCGCCAACATGGTCATCGCCTTTTCCAGCACCGTCGTCGGCTTGGCGGTGGGCGTCGTCGCCTATCTTCTGGCGATGGTGCGGGAAGGCTGGGCACGCGCCGATCTCGACGCCGCCCGCTTCCACGCCGAACGCGTCCTCCGCGCGGAGGAAGCATGAAGCCGTCCCGTCGTCCCTTGCGCTTCGCACGCCGGCAGGAGGCGGCAAGCTGGCAGGAGGATCCCCTCTCGGGTGTCGCCAACCTGTTCGACATCAGCCTTGCCTTCATCGTCGCGATGGTGGTGGCGCTGTTTTCGCTCGCCGGCGGTACGTCGTTCCTCGATCCAGCGGCGAACTGGACGATGACCCGCACCGACGCGCAAGGGCACATGGAAATCGTGCAGAAGCAGGGCAAGCAGATCCAGGTGCAAAAGGTCAGCGATCGTCGACTGAGCGGCAATGGCGACCGGCTCGGTGTCGCCTATCGGTTGCCCGGCGGCAAGATCGTCTACGTACCGGAAGGGGATGGCGGCCGCGGGGCCAGGAAGTGAGCCCGTGGTCCTGGCCGGTACGGCTGCTGCTGGTTCTCACCCTGGCCATCGCCGCCTTCAACGGCACGGCATGGGCACAGGCGCCCAAGCCGCGCATCGCCTTCGTTTCCATCCACATCGCGGAAATGCCCACCATCGCCAAGGCTGCCGCCGCGCGGATGCGGGATGAGGTGCAGGTGGATTTCTTCGGCCTGGGCGGCGGGCTACTGCCGTCAATCCAGGGGGTCGATCTCGGCAGCTATGACCTGATCCTGCTCGACGCCGCCGGGCCGCGCCTGCTCAACTTCACCGCCCAGATCGAGGCCGCCAAGGCGCGGACGAAAGTGCTGGTGGTCGGCCCCGGCACCCCGATCGCCGGCAATATCGATCCCAAGGCCCATCCCGACATTGCCCGCTATTGGAGCAATGCGACGGAGGGCAATTATGCCGGGCTTCTGGCCTATGCAGCGAACCGCGTGCTCGCACGTCCGGTCGCGGTGCCGCCCCCGGTGGAATTTCCGCCCCTGGCGCTTTGGCACCCAGATGCGAAGGCGCCCTTCGCCACCCCCTCCGCCTATCTGGCATGGGAAACGGCGCGCTTGCCGGACGCGGCGATCCGCCCCCGGATCGGCATCCTGTTCTACCGCAGCCTGGTGCTGGCCGAAAACGCATCGCTGGTCGCGGCGCTCGTCCATGAAGTGGAGCGACAGGGCGGGATGCCGGTGCCGGTGTGGCGCGAGGGCGGCGACGACCGGGCGTCTTCGCTGCTCGGTGATGTCTCCCTCGACGCGCTGATCCTGTGCGCGACCCGGTTCGACTATGCCTCCGCCGAAGCGAGCGTTGCCGAGGCGCAGCGCCTGGGCGTGCCGCCGCTGATGTGCGCGACCGATTATCGCCGAGATGCCGATGCCTGGGCCAAAAGCCTGGGGGGCTTCGCGCCCGAATCCACCGGCGAACTCGCGATGAGCGAGCGCGACGGCTTCGTCGAGCCGATGGTGGTGGCAGCACGCGCTACGGCGGCCGACGGCACCGCAAGCTATCGCCCGATCCCCGGCCAGATCCGCTGGCGGGTCGCCCGCGCGCTCCGCTGGGCGCGCCTCCACCGCCTGCCCAATGCGGACAAGCGGATCGTCGTCAGCTATCATAATGAAGCGCCGGGCGCGGCGGATGTCGGCAGCGATCCCGATTCCTATCTGGACGCGCAGGGCAGCATGGTCGCGTTGCTCGAACGGCTGCGGGCGGAAGGCTATGACACCGGCACCGCCCCGCTGCCCGACCGCGCGACGCTCGCCCGCCGCCTTTCCCAGACGGCAACCAATGTCGCGCCGGGCGATCCCGCCACCTTGCGTCAGCGCGTCGCGGACGGGGCCATCACCGTGCCGCTGCCCGCCTATCTCTCCTGGTATGCGTCCCTGCCTGCGCCGCTCCGCGCCGATGTCGAGCGCGTCTGGGGGCCGCCGCCGGGTGCGGTCATGGCGGTCGACGGAAAGCTGGTGATCCCGGCGCTGCGCTTCGGCAAGATCGTGCTGGCGGCGCATCCGCTGTGGGGACCGCAGACCGGCGCCAAGGCGCTGGTGCAGATCGGCGCTCTGCCCCCGCACCACCAGTATCTCGCTTTCTATTTCTGGATGCAGGCGATCGAGCGCGCCGACGCCTTCATGCCGATGTTCACGCAATTGTCGCTGATGCCGGGCAAGCAGGAAGGGCCGGCGGCGGACGACGCGGTCGGGCTGCTGATCGGCGACGTGCCGCATATCCAGCCCCAGCCGCTCCAGGCCAATGGTGGCATCGGCAACAAGCGGCGCACCGAGGCAGTGACAATCGGCTTCATGCCCGAATTCGTCCGCGCCGCACTTTCCCCCGATCTTGCAGCGCTGCGCACGCTGCTGCATGCCCCGGCTCCGGACGAAGCCGCGATCCGAACGGCGGCGACGCGGGCAGGCCTCGCCGGCTCGCTAGGCCTCGATCCCATGCACGCGCCGTTCGCCGCGCTGCGGTCGGCGCTTGCCTCCTATCTGCCGGAGACCGAGGCTGCCCCCATTCCGCTGGGCGGGCACATCCTGGGTCAGGCTCCGCCTAGCGACGTGCAGGCAAAGATCGTGCGGGCGATGATCGCGATCGATGGCCCGCTACTCGATACAGACGTGATCGAACGCACCCTGCGCGGCGAGCAGGCGCCGCTGGAAGCGGCGATCCGCGCACGGGTGGTCGATTTCGGCGTCCGCATCGCCGCCGCACCGCGCGAGATCGACGCGATCACGGGCGCGCTGGCCGGCCGCTACGTCCCGCCCGGCCCGATGCGCGACGCGATCCGCAATCCCGATGCCCTGCCCGCCGGCCGCAACCCCTATACGCTCGACATTCGCGGCGTGCCGACGCCCCAGGCCTGGACGAATGGCCAGAGCCTGGCCGACGCCATGCTGGCCGACTATCGCGCAAAGCACGGGCAGCCGCCGCGCAAGGTGGCGTTCGTCCTGTGGTCGAACGAGACCGCCCAGAATGGTGGAACCAACGAAGCGCAGATCCTGCATCTGTTGGGGACGGCACCGATCCGCGACGCACGCGGGGCTGTGGTGGACGTGGCGCTGATCGACCGGGCGACACTTGGCCGCCCTCGCGTAGACGTTCTCGTCACCACATCGGGCACCTATCGCGACCATTTCGGCGAGAAGCTGGCGCTGATCGCCAAAGCCGTGGCGCTGGCGTCCCAGGCTGACGAGCCCGACAATCCCGTCCGCGCCGAAACCATGGCGCGGGCCGCTGCACTGAAGGCTCAGGGCTTGGGCGCGGCGGAAGCCGAAAAGCGAGCACTGCGCCGGATCTTCTCGACGGCGCCCGGCGCCTATTCCCCCTCCACCCAATTCGCCAATCGCGAGGGCTGGAGCAAGGCGCGGCTGAACCAGCTATATCGTGGCCGCCTCGGCCATGCCTATGGCGACGATGGCGACGGCGCGCCCGACGGCGACGCGTTCGTCGCCAACCTCAAACAGGTGGACGCCACCGTGTTCAGCCGCTCGTCGAGCGCCTATGGCCTGCTCGATACGACGATGCCGGCCGCCTATCTTGGCGGCCTGTCGATGGCGGTCCGCGCGGAAAGCGGACGCTCCGTCGATGCCTATATCGCCAATGAGCAGGACCCCGGCCATCCCCGCATTGAGACGCTCGATCGCTTCTATGCGCGTGAACGCGACAGCCGCTACCTCAACCCGGAATGGATCCGGGAGATGCAGGCCAGCGGTTATAACGGCGCGCGCTACATGGCCGATCTGGGGGAATCGCTGTCGCTGTGGGAACAGACGCGGCCGGAACTCGTCACCGACCGGGACTGGGAGGCGGTACGCGATGTCTATCTGCGGGATCGCTTCAAGCTGGGCATGGACCGGTTCTTCGCGCGCAACAATCCGGCGGCGCGAATCGCCCTGATCCGGACGATGCTGGACGCAATCGATCGCGGCGACTGGCACGCGGACGCCGCGACCCGCGAGGAACTGGAACGCCTGGACCGTCCAGCGGTGCTGCAACGGGGATCAAAGGGTTCCCAAACCTCAAACGCGCGGAGCCTGCGGAACGGCTCGCCAGGCAAGGGACCGGGCCGAGGCATGACTGCCATGGGGCGCCTTGCCGCCGGAAACCGGATCTCCGGTTATGAGCTGACGACCGCAAATTCGATGCGCACACTATCCGCCACCGATTCACACCGAACCTCCGCTTGGCATCTCGTCGGCATCCTGCTGCTGGCCATCGCAGGATGCGCACTGCGCCCAAGATGGTAGACCTTCAGCCCTCGGAGTAGCCTGCGATAGGGGCCGACCTGGGCAGCCGGGGCAAGTAGGTCAGGCGTCCAGGCCTGTGTCCCGCTCAACCTTTGGGCTCCCTCCCTGCCCATCGGATGGAAAAACATGGTTTGAAAGATGATGGTACTTTTGATGGTATCAAGCACCCCCATAAGAATATTATACTTTTTCTACAGATATATAGATACATTCGTCGACCTCCGTAGGGGTCACCAGCGCTTCAATGGCTTAGCCATTGTTGCCCTCCTGGTGTAAAATAACCACCTAGACGTCTGTTAGCCGGTGCGAGCGGCTTTTCTTGGGCGTTCGCTCGTGGTTGCGCCACGGACTTCGACCGTGGATTTGGCGTAGCCGCCGAGTTCCATCAAGGATCGAGTCGCTCCCGGCAGTTCCCGATCACAATGCGGCGGTCCCCAAGGTGCGTTAGAATGGCAGCTACCACCGAAAGCTGGCATAGTCATTCTATCCGGTAGTCCTGCAGCCGGGCCATTCACTATCGGGTCTTCACAAAAAGCCGGCATTCCCTGCAGGACGACAATAGCGCCGCCGTTCGGTGCCGGAATTGTCAGCGGGAATGACGCTCTGCCATGTACCGTCCCGGCGATGTGCCAAGCGCCTTGCGGAACATCGTTACGAAGCTGGGGACGCTTTCATAGCCGAGGTCGCCGGCCACTTGCTGGATCGAGGCGCCCCCAGCAAGCCACTTGACTGCCAGCACGATGCCGAGCTGCTGACGCCAGCGACCGAAGCTCATCCCGGTCTGTCGATTGGTTAGCCGCTCCAGCGACCGTTCGCTCATGGCGGCGCGCTGCGCCCAAATCTTCAGGGTGCCCCGGTCGGCGGGTGACGCCATCATCTCGTTGACGACCTTGCGCAGGCGCGGATCGCTGGGCATCGGCAGATGGAGATCCTCCACCTGAGCCGCCGCGAGCTCGTCGAGCAGTACCGCCACCAGTCGCGCGTTGGCGCCACCCTCTTCATAGAAATATGGCAGATGCGCAGCGCGGGCCAGAAGCTCGCGCAGCAGCGGCGTCACCGAAACCGCGCAGCAAGCCTGCGGCAACTGCCCGTCCATGGCGGGATCGACGAACGCGTTATAGCCTTCGAGAGCACCAGTCGCCCTGATCGCATGCAACGCGCCACCGGGAATCCAGATCGCGCTGCGCGGCGGCACGATCCACAACCCGCCTTCGACCGCACAGCTAAGCGCGCCGCGCTCGACGAGCAGCATCTGCCCCTTTCTGTGTCGATGGGGTTCGAGCTCGAAGCCGTCTGTGTCGGATATTTGTGCACCGAACGCTACGATCGGGCGAGGGACGTCGTCCGGTTCGATCCACTCGAAGTTCTGCAAGGTGCTGAGGATCGGCATTCCCCACGCTTTACGCCAAACAAGTACGGCTGGCGAAATCGGATAACATTTTGTCGGTACTTCGGAATGACGCCAACAGGGCGCGGGGCTATCCGATTGCCATTCCCGTCCGGCCGATCCGGCTCCGGGCATCGCGAGGACCCATCATGAATACCCTCACCAGCCCCCGCGTCGCGGATCTTCCGACGGCGCTGCACCGCGAAGCTGAACGAGCGACCGCGGACATTTCGAGGAGATGCAGGCGAAAATCGCCGCGCCCGGCTCGTCGATTGAGGGCTTGGTGGCGGGATTGCTCGCGGATGAGCGCGCCGACTATCGCGCGGCCTATCGCGACCGTGCTGACAATTTCCTCGCAGTCTCTGCGGACTATGGGAGCTTTCTCTATGCGATCGCGCGCGCAGGGCGACCAGGGTCGTTGAGTTCAGCACATCGATGTGAATTTCGACGATTTATCTAGCAGCCGCGCTGCGCGACAATGGCGGCGGGCATCTTATCGCCAGCGAGATGGAGTGGACCAAAGTTGCGCGGGCGCGCGCCACTCTCAACACGGCGGGGCTAGCTGATCTCGTCGAAATTCGCGCCGGCGATGCTCTCGAGACGCTGAAAGACGTGGGTGGCGAGATCGACCTGTTACTGGTGGACGGCGCCTTCTCGCTATACCTGCCGGTACTCAAGCTGGTCGAGCCGCGGCTGAAGCAGTACGCGGTGATCCTCGGCCAGAACGCCTTCGAGCCTGGTTATCAGGCCTATGTCCGCGACCCTGCCAACGGGTATGTCTCCTTCGCCTTGTCCGATGCGGGCCGCGGCGATGAATTTTCCGTGAAGGTGTCGTGATGCCCGCCGCTGGATCACCGGAGCGTCCTACCAAAAAGCCGGGACGGCTGAGCAAGACGCTGATGCGCCTGTGGATGACGCCCGCAACCATCGTCGCAAACGACAACCTGGCCGGTCGCTTTCATCTGATCACGCTGGAGGGGCCGGCACTCTCCGCTTCCGCATGGCTGCCGGGACAGAAAGTGCAAATCGCCATGGGCTCCGCCTTCGCGACGCGGACCTACACACCGATCGAATGGAACGCGTCCGCCGGACGCATGTGCATATTGGGCTATGCCCATGGCGACGGTCCGGGAAGCACCTGGGTCCACAGCGTTGCGCCTGGTGACCAATGCGACATTTTTGGCCCGCGCGCATCACTGGACCTATCTCGTCTGCACGACCCGCTTTTCATTACCGGCGACGAGACCTCGATGGGTCTTGTTTATGCGGCAACCCACCAGGACCCGACACGCCAGGTATCGGCCTGCCTCGAAGTCGCAGATGTGGAGGCTGCCCGGGGCGTCGCCGGACACCTTGGCCTGCATGATGTCGCGCTTTTGGCGAAGCGCGACAGCGATGCGCATATGGCCGCGATGCAAGCGGCGGTATGCGACGCAGCCGCCGCTTGCGGATCCACCGTTCTGACCGGAAATGCCACGACGATCCAAACGCTCCGCCAGAACCTGCGGTTGCAATCCATATCGGCCGTGCGTGTCGTCACCAAAGCCTATTGGGCACCGGACAAAACTGGCTTGGACTAACTTGGCGCGGCAGCAATGCTGCTTGCCTTGCGTGAACCTGCCCGACCGCTTCCAGCCCGATGTTGGTCTTCTCGGCTCCGGCAACAGCCCCGACATCACCTCGGCCGCTATGCGTGCCGATATTGCGCGTCACCTGCGCTACGGCTGCTCGACGCCAGCCATGTCTCCGCGATGCGCCAGGCCCGTTCATCGTCCACATCGATCCATTCAAGATCGCTGCAATCGCGGATGGCTGCGGCCCGGTCGGATGCCAGGCGCCGCATGCCCTCGGTGAGCGAGGGGGTTTCCAATCCACGGAGCGCATCGAACAGACCCCTGCCGACCGCGAAGACGCCCGTGTCGAAACAGTCGTAGAGCGCCAGGCCCTTGCCGATGCCGACCACGCGGTCGCCCTCGGTCTGGACGCAGGTCACATCGTCGAGATCGACCCAATCGTTGTCGATCCGCCGGTCGATCCCGAGCGACGCGCCGCCGCCCGTTGCGGTGTCAGCCATGCGGCCATAGAATTGTGATTCGACCAGATGGTCGCACATCGCCAGGATCGC
The DNA here is from genome assembly GCF_052045505.1 of Sphingomonas sp. 22176. Lineage (NCBI taxonomy): Bacteria > Pseudomonadati > Pseudomonadota > Alphaproteobacteria > Sphingomonadales > Sphingomonadaceae > Sphingomonas > Sphingomonas sp. 22176. The sequence continues at coordinate 17,802 of NZ_JBQEPL010000004.1, forward strand.
CTCCGCACCATCCAGCAGCGGCTCCGCTGCGAGCAAGGACGAGCCGTTGGGATGGCGATGATCTGCTACCCGCACGGTCTCGACAGGGATCGGCCAGTCGTTCGCCGCGACATAGGATTCGATCGTCTCGGCTTCATAGCCGACGACCACGACAGTGCGCGCAAGCCCTGCCTGCGCCATGCCGAACACGGCATGGGCAAGCAGGGTCCGCCCGTTAACGAGGCAGAGCGGCTTGAGCGGGGCGACAGCGCGAAGGCGCGAGCCTTCGCCTGCCGCGAGAACAATGCCGGTGTCGATCATTCCGCCGCAATGGCAATGAAGTCGTCGACCGCGCGCGCCGCCAGATCGTCGGTCATCTGGAAACGCGGATGCTTGCAGAAATAGGCCGATGCCGCATCGATCGGTCCGGCCAGACCGCGATCCTTGGCCAGCTTGGCGCAGCGAATCATGTCGATGGCGACGCCGGCACTGTTGGGGCTGTCCTCGACGGAAAGGCGCAGCTCGAGGTTCATCGGCACGCCGCCGAACATGGTGCCTTCCATCCGCAGGAAGCACACCTTGTTGTCATTCTGCCACGGCACATAGTCCGACGGGCCGATATGAACATTCTCGTCTTCCAGACGCTCGGCCGCGACCGACTGCACCGCCTCGGTCTTCGAGATTTTCTTGGAGGCGAGACGGCGGTGGTTGGACATGTTCAGGAAGTCGGTGTTGCCGCCGGTGTTGAGCTGGTAGGTCCGCTCCAGCTTGACGCCCCGCTTGGCGAACAGATCGGTCAGCACGCGATGCACGATGGTGGCACCGAGCTGCGCCTTGATGTCGTCGCCGATGATCGGCACGCCGGCCTTGGTGAAGCGCTCCGCCCAAACGGGGTCGCTGGCGATGAACACGGGGATGTTGTTGACGAAGGCCACGCCTGCCTCGAGCGCGCATTCGGCGTAGAACTCGCTGGCGGCCTGCGAGCCCACCGGCAGATAGTTCATCAGCACATCGGTGTTGGTCTCGCGCAGGGCAGCGACCACTTCCGCCTTGGTTGCTTCGCGCTCGTTCGAGAGCAGGAAGGTCCGATTGTCGTCATAGTCCGCCATATGTTCGGCGACGCCGTCGAGAACGTGCCCCATCTGCACCTTGGTGCCGGTGGGAGGCACGGTTTCGCAGAAGATGGCGGTGCAATTGGGCTTGGCGAAAATCGCCTCCGATACGTCCTTGCCGACCTTGCGCTGATCAACGTCCCAGGCCGCGACGACACGGATATCATTCGGCTTATAGCCGCCCAGGTCCCAATGCATGAGCCCGACGGTCTCATTTGCGCCTTCGCGATAGTAGGAAAGCCCCTGCACGAGAGAGCTGGCACAGTTTCCCACACCAACGATGGCGATGTTAATGGCCGGCATTACTTTTTACTTCCTTCGATTTGTGAATAGTGATCCATCGACACTGTTCCGAGGCGATTTTCGACTATGCGATGCTGGAATAGTCCAAGGATAAGGATGATGTTCAGTGGAACGAGTTCGAACCACCAAAACAGGCGTGGATTGCCGATGAGGCAGGCAAGGAAAATCGCATAGACCCGAACATTGGCGGACAACAGGCTCATCAGCCGCATGGGCTTGGCGGCCAGGGCTCCATAGGTCGCCGCAAGGTCTGCGGGAGCGGGGTGGTGCTGCATCACATCGTCGAATCGCGCGGCGATTCGATCCAACATTCCCCAGCCAAAATCATACAGGCGAATGAACGGATTGCGGCTGGGCACAGGAAGAGTGATCATCGCCACCGCCTTGCAACGACGGTGAAAGCGGGCCCGTTCGCTCTCGTAGAGGTTGGACTGCACCATATGGGCGACGCCCGCGGCGACCGCCAGTGCCCAGCCTTCCACCGTGCCGATCGACAAGGCCAGCGAAACATAGATCAGGATGAATACGCCGTGGTCACACAAGCCGTCCAGCACGCGCCCCAGCGGGCTGGCGGTGCCCGTGGCCCGCGCGATCATCCCGTCCAGGCCATCGGCGATGAGCCAGCCGACGGACAGCAGCAAGCCGGCAAGGGCGAACGGCCAAATTTTCCACTGCGCGTAGGCGAGTGCCGCCACCGTGCCCAAGGCCAGCCCGCCCACGGAAACGGCGTTGGCGGATATCCCACGCGCAAGGAACCAAGGCAGCAGGCGGCGCGCTGCTGGATGGATAATCCACAGGTTTGTCGGATCTTCTATCCGACGGTCTCGTGACAGGTCGGTGATTGCAAGCGTCATTGAAGCGTAATCTACGGGTTAAGGTGTCCGTTCAGCAAGCGATTTGCAACGGCCCGTCACCGCAGGTTCAGTCAGGCCCCGAGCGCAGTCGTGGCAATGGCCTGAATCCGGCGTCCGCCGGTCGACGAATTGGCGGTGACTTTCGTTGGAGTTTGCTGATAAGGAACGATTTGCGCCCGCCCCAAACCCATCCTTTCGACCTCTCCGGACGATCGGAATGTCGGTGACAGTAGACCCATATCCGTGCCGAATGCAGCGAGACACACTGCCATGAATGTCCAATAATGGGTGTTTCTCCTCTGATAGCGGCGATGCTCCTAGCCAGCGGCCCTGCGGCGGCGGACGGGGAAGGCTCGCCCGACGAACTGATCGCGGTGCCGGTCCTTTCCGTCGTCCTGCCCGCTGTGGATGCCCAGTCCACCGCGCCGGGGCAGGCCACGGTTGCGCAGAGTCCGCCGCCGGCTGTCAGCGCCGTACCCGAGCCGGGGCAAGCCACGAGTGCGCCGGCTCAGACCGCGCCGCAGGCTGCCAGTGCCGCACCCGAGCAAGCCCCGCAAACGACTCCAGCAGATGACGAGATCGTCGTCAGCGCCAGGCCGCGTCCACCGCGCGAGGATCCTCTTCAGGAGGTGAACCTGAAGACCTATGCCGTGGTGCAAACAGCCGACAAGCTGGTCGTCGCACCCGCTGCCAAGACTTATTCCAAAATAGTACCGTCTTTTATTCGCGCGGGATTGCGGCATTTCTTCAATAATTTGAACGAGCCGGTCGTTTTTGTAAACTATCTCCTGCAGCACAAGATCGGGAAAGCATTCGAGACGGTCGGGCGCTTTGGAGTCAATTCGACGCTCGGCATTGCCGGTGTGGTCGACGTGGCTAAAAAGAAGCCGTTCAAGCTTCCCAAAAGGCGCAACAGCTTCGCCAACACGATGGGCTTCTATGGCATCAAGCCGGGGCCCTTTCTTTTCCTTCCGCTTGTGGGACCGACGACGGTGCGCGATCTCGTCGGCTTGTCCGTAGACAAGCTGCTACTGCCCTCGACGGTCGGAAAGCCCTTCAACCGCGTCTGGTACACCTTGCCGGCCACCATCATCGGAACGTTGGACGACCGGGTTGAATTCGCCGACAAGCTGCAGAAGTTCCGCGACTCGCCGGATCCATATGCGGCTTCTCGCGCATCCTACCTCCAGTCCAGGCAGGCGGAAATCGACGCGTTGCATGTCCACGGCCACCGCCAGCGCCAGCGTAAGCCGGAGGTGCAGCCGGACACGCCTGCAGCGCCGCCGCCTCCGAATGGCGCCAAATGACCGCTGACGGGTCGTCGCCTGAGACACCCGACGCACAGAGTTCCGATGGAAATGCACGGCTCCAGCGCGGAGCGCTGGCGGTGGGCGGCGGATTCGCGATCAAGTTCGGGGCCCGCATTTCGTTCCTGCTGGTGGCGGCGGTCCTATATGGCGCGACGCTGTATGGCGCGTACAGCGTCGCGCTCGCCGTCGTTGAAGTTTCCATCACCATCGGCGGTGCGGGCATGAAGACCATGCTTTTCCAGATCCTGGAAAATGCGGAGCATTCGACTTCGCCGGGTGACCGTCTGCTCGAAATGGGCCTGATCGTCGTCAGTGTCAGCCTGCTGGTCACGGTGCTGATTGTTGCGTCCATATTGCTCTTGCCGGGCCTGGGACTGGTCGGCTGGACCCTGATAGGGATGGCGCCGCTCATCACCGGGCAAGCGCTGCTGGATCTGCTGCTTGCGGCAACGCGCTGGCGGGGGCTTGTCCGCTACGAGGTGCTCTGCAGAAGCATCATCGAGCCCTATGTGGCGGTTCTGGTGTCCGTCGCTGCTTTCTGGCTCAGCGCACCGCAATTCGGGCTCGTGCTGGGCTATGCCGCCGGCACGCTTGCGGCCATCGTCTTTGCGCTGTCGGGGGTGCTGCGGAGCTTCGACATGCGCGGCGTGACCATAAGGCCGTCCGGTTTTCAACAGCTGTTCGCCACGATGCGCCGCAACAGCTGGGTGACGGCGACGGATTGCGTCACCGCGCTTGCAGAGCGGGTCGACCTGTACATCGTCGGTCTGATGCTGGGGGATGCGCCCGCAGGCATCTATGGGGTGGCACGGCAGGTGTGCACCCCCCTTCGGCAGGTGCGCCAGTCCTTCGATGCCCTGTTGACGCCCATCGTCGCGCGGGAATTGAGAGTTTTCGGTCTCGATCGGGCGCGCCGTACCATTGCCGATGTGAGCAGGAAGATCTTGGATCTGCAGTTGCCGACCTTCCTGTTGATCGCCGGCATGGGCGCGGCAATCCTGCACCTCCTGGGCGGAAATTATCCTGCCGCCTATGCCCCGATGCTGATCCTGTGCCTCGCCGAGATTCTGCAGGCCAGCTTCGGCATTGCCGATCTGCTGTTTGCGTATCGTGCGCCGGGCCGCGGGCTTGCGATCACGGCTGCAGGCACGGCCATCGGCATGGTGGCGTCCTTCGCCCTCGCGCGGTTCGGAATGGTCGGCATCGCCTCGGGGCTGTTGCTGGGGTACAGCGCCAAGGCATGGATCCGGCGAAGAATGATCCAGTCCAGCTTCTCGGTTTCTTCGCCGCTCCGGCCGTTGATCCCGACAGCGCTCGCGTTCGCCGCTGGCGGGGCAGTGATCCTGGCGGCGGTCACCAACCTTGATCTGACCGCAATAGTGCCTGCTGTCGCCGCCACGGTTATCACGGCGGCTACTTTCTTCGCAACCAGAAGATTCGCTGATCGCAGATTCCACCTTCAGCTGGTTTGAGGAGTGGGCGCCCTGCCCTCGGCGCGCGAGCCGGTGCCGCAAACAAGAAGTCACAACGCATCCGCCTCGTGTAGACACAAAGGTGCGACTCATTGGCCACACTTGAGCAAAAATTTCAACCTCACCCGCCCCACCCGTTGTAACCGGTTTCATCGTTATGTAACCGGTTACAAACTGTTGCTGGTCAGCCGGTCGGCTGCCTCCAAGGCTGCAGCGTAACGAAAAAAGTGAGGTGAGGATGACGAAGAAGACCGCGCGCACGCGTTTGACCTGCACATCTGCATTGGTTGCATGCGCTGCCCTGTTCATGTCAGCGCCGGTCGCTGCGCAGACGTCGAATTCGACGGTTCGCGGCAACGCCCCGGCGGGGGCTACGGTGATTGCCACCGAGGTCAACACGGGCGCGGTGCGTCGCACGACTGTCAACGCTGACGGTACCTATGTCATCGTGGGTCTGCCGGCAGGTAGCTACCACATCACGGCGGGCGACGGGTTGAGTGCCGACGTCGCGCTATCGGTCGCCTCGGTTTCCGTGGTGGATCTCGAACCTGCGACGGGCGCAAATGACAAGGATACGATCCTCGTCACGGCCAAACACCAAACGGTGGAAGTGCGTTCGTCACAGGTCAACCAGATCGTGACGCTCCACGATATCGCCTCGCTGCCGCAGTCGACGCGCAATTTTCTCGAATTCGCCGACACCGTTCCCGGCATGCAATTCACCCGCGACCAGAAGGGCAACACTTCCATCCGTGGCGGTGCGCAGCTCGACTCGGCCGCGAACATTTACATCGACGGCGTCAGCTGGAAGGATTTTGTCGGCAGCGGTGGCGGCACTAGCGGCAGCGGTAGCGGTTTCGCCGGCAGCGGCGGTGCCAGCGGCGAAGGCGACCCAGGAAACCCGTTCCCGCAGCTCGCGATCGGCGAGTACAAGGTCGTCACCTCGAATTACAGCGCCGAATATGGCGACGCGTCGAGCGCGATCATCATTGCCCAGACCAAGTCCGGCACCAACAAGTTCCACGGCGAGATCTTCGGCAACTATACCGACCAGAACCTGCGCGCCTCGTTGCCGAGCGAGACCGACAAGGCACGCCAGTCCAGCAAGGAATATGGCGCGGCGCTGGGCGGCCCGATCATCAAGGACGTCGCCCACTTCTTCTTCACCTGGGAGCACAAGAGCCTCGCCATCTCGAACACGGTCTTCCCGAACGGGGCCGTGCCGGCGCAGGCGATCGCGCTGCTGCCGCAGGACGTGGCCAACCAGTTCGGCGCGGTAACCAACCCGTTCAAGGAGAATCTCTACTTCGGCAAGATTGACATCGAGCCGACCGCAAACGACCGGATCGAGTTCACCGGCAACCTGCGACTGGAGACCAACATCACCGGCGCCAGCGGACAGAATGCCGCGTCGACGGCGGTGCCCTACAAGAACGACGTCAAACGCGGCGACGTGCGCTGGCAGCACAGCACCGATCACTGGGTCAACGAGTTCCGGGCATCCTACCAGGATTCGAACTCCGCCGCATTGCCCACCAAGGCCGCGCCGCAGTTCCAATATTCCTGGTTCCCCAACGCACCCACGGCGTTCAACAGCGAGCAGAACAGCGCCTCGATCATCAATGTCGGCGGGCCGGGTTCGGGCGTCGGCATCGTCAACCGGCAGCGGGGCTGGACGTTCGCGGACAATCTGACCTTCTCGAACATCAATTTCGCCGGCAACCACACGTTCAAGGTTGGTGCCACCTACGGCGCGATCAAGCTCAAGACGCAGAACGCCAGCACCGACCTGACCAACGCCAGCTATTATTACGCCGTCAGCTCCGACGGGGTTGGCGCGACGCCGTGGCAGGTCCAGTTCGCCAACGTCGTGCCCGGCTATTCGCCGAACGTGACGACGACGGACAAGCAGTACAGCATCTACCTGCAGGACAATTGGGAGGTGAACGACAAGCTCACCTTCGATCTCGGCATCCGCTGGGATCATGAGGAGGTGCCGGCCTATCTGAACTATGTCACCCCCGCACCGGTGGTGGCGGCGCTCAACGGGCCGTTCTGCGGGGCGGGCGCGACGACCTGCGCGACGAACAACACCTATGCTCAGGTGCTGGCGACCAGCGTGCCCGGCGCACCCGGCATCAATATCAATGACTATGTCGGCACCGGCAGCAACCGGAAGGCGCCGCATAATTTCTCGCCGCGCATCGGCTTCACCTACGACTTCCACGGTGATGGCTCGTTCGTGCTGTTCGGCGGCTATGCCCGCACGTACAACCGCAACCTGTTCAGCACGCTGGCGCTGGAAACGACCAAGATTGCGCTCAACAACAATCCCCAGGTCTTCTTCCCGTCTGCCCAGACCCTCGATACCTTCGGCGGCGGGCAGTGCAAGACGCAGCAAGACGTCAACCCGGTCAACCACTGCTATGCGTGGAACCCGGCCTATCTGACGCCCTCGGGCCTGGCGACGCTGCAGACCAGCCCGACCTCGCACGAGGTCGACCTGATCAACAACAACATCAAGACGCCCTATGCGGACCAGTTCAGCCTGGGCATCCGCAACCGCATCGGCGATTGGAACACCCAGGCGACGCTTGCCTATATCGCGAGCTACGACGGCATCTACGGCCATTGGGGCGGACGTTATGCCGACGGCTCCTTCTACCAGAACGGCAGCCAGTGGGGCGCCCAGGGCGTGCCGGGCATCGGCTCGCTGATCCTGTGGGACAACGGCTTCAAGGACCGCAACTTCCAGGTCTCGCTGGCCGCGCAGAAGCCCTACACCAAGGCATCGGGCTGGAGCGCCACCGTGTCCTACACCTATTCGGCGGCGGCACAGAACAACTCCTATGCCTATGGCTCGGCAGGCAATATGTACCTGTTCGATTACCCGACGATCGCCGGCTATCCGACGCTCCGCTCGACGGCGGTGCCACGGCACCGGCTCGTGATGACGGGCACCTACGATCTGCCCTGGGGCATCCAGTTCGGTGGCAAGGTGTCGCTGGCGACGTCGCAGTCGGTCAGCCAGATCTATGGCTGCAACACCGGCATCGCGGGCTGCAACCCGTACAACGCGATCGGCGGCGGCACCGCCGGCATCGCGATCCTGAAGCCGAACGATTTCCTCGGCTACAAGGACATCGACGTGCAGTTCACCAAGAACTTCAAGCTGGCCTATGGCGCCACCGCCTATGGCCGCATCGATATCCTCAACCTGTTCAACTGGAAGAACTACGATCCGGCCGCGATCGTAACGTCCAGCACCAACGGGCTGCCGACCTCGGCTGCGTTCGACACCAGGGGGGCGATCGTGGGGACACCGTTCATGGTGAAGTTCTCGGCCGGGTTGCGGTTCTGATCCACCCCGGACGAGGCGGGCGCTCCGATCCCTGCGGAGCGCCCGCTCTTCTTTTTGTGAAACACCAGGAGCCGGTAGAGGCCGGGTGCGTCGCGGGCCGGAATCGCGCGCCGCCTAGTTCGAGGATAGGATGCAACAGCAGCTACCACAGGCGCCGATCCGCAGCATTGCGGTGATCGGCGGGGGATCGGCCGGCTGGATGACGGCAGCGGCGATCTCCAAGTCGTTCGGGCGCTCGATCCGCGTCACGCTGGTCGAATCCGAGGAGATCGGGCTTATCGGCGTCGGCGAGGCGACCGTGCCGCACCTCTCCGCCTTCAACCGCCTGCTCGAAATCAACGAGGCGGAGTTCATCCGCCAGACCCAGGGCAGCTTCAAGCTGGGCATCCAGTTCAACGACTGGGGCAAGATCGGCGACAGCTATGTCCATGGCTTCGGCACGATCGGCCGCGACCTGGGGCTGCTGCCCTTCCACCAATATTGGCTGAAGGCGCGCGCGGCGGGCAAGGCGAAGGACATCAGTGCCTATTCGCTCAACACGCTGGCCGCGCCGCTCGGCAAGTTCATGGTGCCGCCCAGTGACGCGCCCGGCAACACGCCGCTCGCCGAAATCGCCTATGCCTATCATTTCGACGCGGTCCGCTATGCCGCCTTTCTGCGCCGCCGCGCCGAGGCGCAGGGCGTTACGCGCATCGAGGGCAAGGTGATCGCGGTCAACCGCAACGGCGAAACCGGCTTCGTCGAAAGCGTCACGCTGGAGCGCGGCGAGGCGGTCGCCGCCGACCTGTTCGTCGATTGCACCGGCTTTCGCGCGCTGCTGATCGGCGACACGCTGGGGGTTGGCTTCGAGGACTGGACGCACTGGCTGCCGTGCGATCGCGCGCTGGCGGTGCCCTGCGCCAAGGTGGGGCCGCCGACACCCTATACCCGCTCCACCGCGCGGCCGGCGGGCTGGCAGTGGCGCATCCCGCTCCAGCACCGCACCGGCAATGGCTATGTCTATGCCAGCAACGCGATCAGCGACGATGAGGCCGCGGCGTTCCTGCTCGCCAACCTCGACGGCGAGGCACTCGGCGACCCGCGGCTGGTGCGCTTCACCACCGGCAAGCGGCACAAGCTGTGGGACAAGAACGTCATCGCGATCGGGCTTGCCGGCGGCTTTATCGAGCCGCTGGAATCGACCGCAATCTACCTGATCCAGGCGGGGATCAACCGGCTGATGGCGCTGTTCCCGGATCGGCACTGCCACCCGGCGCTGCGCGATACCTACAACGCGCAGAGCCAGTTCGAATATGAGCGGATCCGCGACTTCATCATCCTCCACTATTGTGCCACCACGCGCGACGACACCGAGTTCTGGAACCATGTCCGCACCATGGCGATCCCGGAGGCGCTAGCGGCCAATATCGCGCTGTTCCGCGCCAACGGGCAGTTCTTCCGCAACGGCACCGAGATGTTCGGGCTGACCAGTTGGGTGCAGGTGATGCTGGGGCAAGGGATCGAGCCGCAGGGCTATCACCCCGCGGTCGACTGGGTGCGCGACGCGGACATGTTGGGGCTGGTCGGCCATGTCGAAAAGGTGATCGCGGCGAATGTCGGCCTGATGCCGCAGCACGCGGATTTCATCGCTCGACACTGTTCGGCATCGCCTTGCTAAGGGCAAAACGATGCTAGCGCAGCGGGTCGGACGGTAGCGTGTCGGACAAAAATGAGGCTCGCCTCCGGGTGAAAAAACGAGTCGGCGATAAAGCGGTCCGAGTAGTCGTTCGGCTCCGCGCAGGAACATGATCCCGTCGCCGGCCCGGAACAAGCGTTCTCCAGCCGTGGTTTCGCCAGCAATATCAGCACCCAACGCCCCACTGCACCTCGTCGCACTCCTGGTTGGTGTGGGTGAGAATGATGCGAGGTCGCCGGATCGACGATCCGCTCACGTTCCCTGCGCTCGATCCGCGGCGCAATTCGCTGTCATCTTCAAGGAACGTTCCATCAGGGCCATTGCGGCGTAATGTTCAATCCGCCCGCCCATACACGAGATCCTCACATTGCCGATCGGCGTAGAGAGCTTTCGCCACCGACCAATTCGAGCCGGAAGCGACGAATAACAACATTCCTAAAATTCTTTGTGTAATTGCTGAGCATATCGATCGGTCGCCCGTCATACCTTTGTAATCAAAAAAACGGGGACGACATGCTGGACAGGATTGGATTTGGTCCCATTGCGGGCCGCACGAGCATGCTGGCGCTTGCGATCGGGATGGTGTCGACGGCGCTTGCGGTCACGCCGGCGCTCGCGCAGCAGGGCAACGCCAGCCCGGCGGACACCGGTGCCGTCGTCGCTGGCGATGCGGCAGCGCAGACCGTCGTTCCGACCGACCAATCCGCGCCGCCGAGCAGCGGACCCGAGATCATCGTCACCGGCACCCGCATCGTGCGTCCCAATCTCAAATCCGCCAGCCCCATCACGAGCATCACCGCGTCGGAGATCAAGGCGCAGGGCGCGGTCAACCTCGAGGAGGTGACCAACCGGCTCGGCCAGGTGCAGCCGGACGCGCAGCAGAACTACCAGCAGAGCAACGGCCAGCAGCGCGGCGTCAAGCTGCGCGGGCTCGACTTCAACCGCACCCTGTCGCTGATCAACGGCCAGCGCATTGCCGGCACCGAAAGCGTCGACATCAACCTGCTGCCGACCTCGCTGGTCGAGCGGATCGACCTGCTGACCGGTGGCGCATCCTCGGTCTACGGATCGGACGCAATCGCGGGCGTGGTGAACTACATCATCAAGCGCGACTTCACCGGCCTGCAGCTTTCCGGAAACTACAGCTTCTACAACCATGACAACCGCGACAACGCCTCCACGCCGGTGGCGCAGCGCTACGGGATCCCCACGCCGAGGGGCATGACCAATGACGGCGGCCGCGCCGATCTGAGCGTCACCTACGGCCACAACTTCCTCGACGACCGGCTGAACATCTCGGTCTACGGCACCTACCGCACGGCCGACGGCATCCGCTTCCGCGACCGCGATGCCTCGGGCTGCCAGCTCCGTCGCGACACCGGCAATCCGCTGCGCGTCAACAACCTGATCTGCGGCGTCACCGCCGCCTCGCCCAACGGCACGCTGACGGCCAACGGCGCCAATTATTCGAACGTCACCGGCAGCCCGGGCACCTTCGCCCCCGCCTCCACCATCCCCGGCTATGCCAACCAGGCGGATCGCCTCGCTGCGCGAGGTTATGAGCGCTACAATGCCGGCGGCTTCGTCAACTACAAGGCCTCGCCCGCTGCCGAGATCTCGCTCGGCGTGATGTACCTGCGCGATACGTCCGAGAACCTGCTCTACGGCCCCTATGTCCAGGGCAGCTACCAGGTGAACTGCGACAATCCGCTGATGTCGCCGTCGCAGGCGCAGGCGATCTGCGGCGCGCGGGCGGGGAGCGCCGGCTATGCCCCGCTCGGCGTGCAATATGGCTTCCCCGGCCTGGCCGGCGACCGCGACAAGGAGACGTTCCGCAACACGCAGACGCGGATCAACGCCTCGGTCCGCGGCGAGATCGCGGAGGGCTGGCGCTACGATGTCGGCGGTGTCTATGACGAGAGCCGCCAGCTGTGGAAGCCCGGCGGCAACCCGGTGGCGCTGCACGTCAACAACGCGCTCGACGTGGTCAATGTCGGCGGCACGCCGACCTGCCGCTCGGTGGTCAATGGCAGCGATCCGAATTGCGTGCCGCTCAACGTGTTCGTCGCGAACAACCCGGGTAGCGCCGCGCTCAGCAACTATCTGTTCAACGAAGGCCTGGGTGTCAGCGATCTTCGTGCGAAATTCTACGACCTCACCGCCAATCTCACCTCTGACCTGACTCGCTACGGCATCCGTTCGCCTCTGGCGGAACAGGGTCTCGCGCTGGCCTTCGGCGGAGAATATCGCAAGCAAGAGGAACGCGGGCTGCAGAACGCCCGCTTCATCGAAGTCTATGGCGGCGTCCCCGATCGCTTCGCCAGCCAGGACGTCGTGGAAGGCAATGTCGAGGCGCAGCTGCCGCTGGTGCAGAACGTGTCGCTCATCAAGCTGCTGCAGGTGAACGGCGGCTATCGCCTGTCGAAGTACAGCACCAACTCCCAGACCTTCAGCACTTGGAAGGTCGAGGCGGTCTATTCGCCGAGCGAGGACATCACCTTCCGCTTCGGCCGCAATCGCGCGGCGCGCGCGCCCGGGCTTCGGGAAGCCAACCAGACCGTGGGCTTCCAGAACGCGACGATCGTGGATCCGTGCGCTAGCATCGACGGGGTTGCCCCGCGCGCCAGCCGCGAGGCATGCCGCCTGACCGGCCTGCCCGACAATCTCTACGGCAACGGCCTCGCCGCCGGCATTCCGGGCAGCATCCGGTGCGTCGACGATGTCTGCCGCCAGCGGAACAACGGCGTGCCGATCGCGCCCGAAGACGCCCGCACCACCACCTTCGGCTTCGTGCTGACGCCGCGTTTCCTGCCGCGCTTCAGCTTCTCGGTCGATCGCTACATCATCCAGGTCAACAGCGTGATCAGCTATCTCGGCGCGAGCTTCGCGGTGGACGGCTGCGTGATCACCAGCGATCCCTATTACTGCAGCCGCCTCGTCCGCGATCCGGTGACCTACCAGCTGACCAACTCCGGCACCTCGGCCGGCTATATCCAGGGCGGCAACCTCAACGCCTACCGCCTCTATGCGAGCGGCTACGACTTCCAGGCGCAATATTCGCTGCGGCTGGGCGAGAAGCTGGGCAAGCTGGACATGCTGATGAACGGCACCCTGACCACCGACCAGGGCGGTCAGGCGGCGGTCAACCAGCCGCGCACCAACTGCGTCGGCTATTTCGGCGGGTCCTGCTCGCAGCCTACCCCGCGCTGGGTCCACAATGTGCGCGCGACCTATTCGACGCCGAACGAAGCCTTCTACGCATCGATTGCCTGGCGGTATATCGACGGCACCACGGCCGGCCAGAATGGCGGCCCGCTCTCGACGCCGGCGACCGCGGTCACCGACTTCGCCCGTATCCCCGCGTACAATTATTTCGACCTGTCGCTGGGGGTGCATATCGCCAAGCGGCTGACGCTGACGACCGCGATCAACAACCTGTTCGATCGCCAGCAGCCGATCATGACCAACACCTATGACTATGCGCTGTCGCGCGGCAACACGATCCCGCAGCGCTACGACACGCTGGGACGGCAGATCTCCGTCTCCGCCACGACGCGGTTCTGATGTCGATGGCCGCCCGCGCACCCGCTCGGGCGGCCACCGTCTGCCAAGATCTGGAAAAGGCCCTGCGATGAGGAACCCGAGAGCCGCCGCGTCGATGGTCGCGGCCTGTATGGCGGCGATGCTGCTTTCGACGGCCGCCGTCGCTGCGCCGCCCCAGCTCTCGCTAGTGCCCATGCCGGCAAAGGTGCAGCCGGCGACGGGCACGTTCCGCGTCGGCACCGGCATGACTATCGCCATGCCGAAAGGCGATCCCGGCGCGCGCAACGCCGCCCGGCGCGCGGCGGAGATCGTCGCGCAAACACGGGGGATCACGCTCGATCTGGCCGAGGGCAAGGCGGGCGCCATCCGCTTCGTGCGCTCGGGCAAGGCGAAGCCGGGTGACGAGCGCTACCAGCTGGTGGTGACCCCGGGCGGGATCCGCATCACCGCCGCGACCGACGCGGGCCTCTTCTACGGCGCGATGACGCTTGCCCAGCTGCTGTCGCCAGACGCCCGCTTCGGCGAAAGCGTCCCGGTGCCCGCCATGACCATCGACGATGCCCCCCGCTTCGCCTGGCGCGGGGTGATGCTCGACGTGGCCCGGCACATCCAGCCGATCGCCTCGATCGAGCGGATCATCGATCAGATGGCGCAGCACAAGCTCAACCGGCTGCAACTCCACCTTACCGACGATCAGGGCTGGCGGATCGAGATCAAGCGCTATCCCGCGCTGACCCGGATCGGCGCGTGGCGCGCGTCCGAGACGCCGAATCCCGGTGCGCCGGCTGGCCGCTATGGCGGCTTCTACACCCAGCCGGAGCTGCGCGCGCTGGTCGCCTATGCCGCCGCCCGCGCAGTGACGATCGTGCCCGAGATCGACCTGCCCGGCCACGCCCAGGCGGCGATCGCCGCCTATCCGGAGATCGGCGTGCTGGGCGATCGGCCGCCCGTCTCCGGCGACTGGGGGATCAATCCCTATCTGTTCAACGTCGATGATCGCAGCCTCACGTTCGTGAAGAACGTGCTCGACGAAGTGATGGCGATCTTCCCCTCTCCCATCCTCCATATCGGCGGCGACGAGGCGCTGAAGGAACAATGGCAGGCATCCCCGCCGGTGCAGGCGAAGATGCGGCTGCTCGGCGTGACCGACGAAGCGCAACTACAGAGCTGGTTCATGGAGCAGCTCGGCCGGTATCTGGCCAGCCATGGCCGCCGCCTGATCGGCTGGGACGAAATCCTCGAAGGCGGGCTGCCCGCCTCGGCTTCGGTGATGTCGTGGCGCGGCGAGGCGGGCGCGGTCGAGGCGGCCAATCTGGGGCACGATGTGGTGCTGTCGCCCGGCCCCGTGCTCTATTTCGACAATCTGCAGAGCGGCCGCGGCGACGAGCCACCTGGCCGCCTGAAGGTGCAGACGCTCGCAGACGTCTATGCCTATGATCCGATGCCCGCCGCCATCGCGCCGGCAAAGGCCCACCATGTCCTCGGCGCACAGGCCAATCTTTGGGCCGAATATATGGTGACGCCCGCGCAGCGCGAGCATGCGCTGTTCCCGCGCATGGCGGCGCTGGCCGAGATGAGCTGGTCGCCCAAGGCGGCGCGCGACTGGCCTGCCTTCCTTGCCCGGCTAGACCCGCAGCTGGAGCGCTACCGGCGCCAGGGCATCGCCGCCGCCGACAGCGCCTTTGCGGTCGACTTCGCGGTGACGGGCGGCGTTGCCGCCGCGCTCCATGCCAACACGCTGGCCGTCGCGCTGTCGCGCCAGGCTGACTATGGCGCGATCCACTACACCGTCGACGGCTCGGCCCCGACCGCCGCCTCGCCGACCTATGCAACGCAGCTGGCGGTGTCGCCGGGGACGATCGTCCGCGCGACGAGCATCGCCCCGGACGGGCGTGCGCTCGCCGCCCCGCGCAGCTTCGACACAAGGCCCGCCGCGCTGCTGACGCGGTCGAGCGCGGCGCTGACGCCCTGCCCCGGCCCCGGCATCCAGCTGCGATTGCCGCTGAGCCCGGACGCGACCGCCGGGCCGGCCTACAGCATGAACATCTTTGACATGTGCTGGATCTACCCCGCCGCGCCGCTCGGCGAGGTAGGCGGCGTCACCGTCACCATCGGGCGGCTGCCGCGCAACTTCGCGCTCCGCCAGCCACAGCGCGACTCCGTGGTGTGGCGCTATACCCCCAGCCACTACGGCACGCTGCTGGTGCGCGCGGGGAAGGCGGACGGGCCGGTGGTGGCGTCGATGCCGCTTCCCGACCCGGCCGGTGCGCCAAGCCGCCTCACGCTCAGCGCGCCGCTCGCGGGGAATGCCGCGACGGCGGACCTGTATCTGACGATCGCGCCGCCGGTGGGCGGCCCCCTCTACGGCATCGACACGGTGCAGCTGACCATGAAGGATCCTCGGTGACGAACCTCCTGCGCCCGACCCGCCGCGAGGCGATCACCCTTGCCGCCGCGACGCTCGCGCTGCCCGGCGGCGCCCTCGCCGCCCGCGCAGGCACGCCGCTCCTGCCCTATGGGGCGACGCCGTCGAAGCGCCAGCTCGCCTGGCACCGGATGGAGCAGAACGCCTTTGTCCATTTCACGATCAACACCTTCACCGATCGCGAATGGGGCTATGGCGACGAGGATCCGGCGATCTTCAACCCCAAGGCGTTCGATGCCGACCAGATCGTCGGCGCGGCCAAGGCGGCCGATCTGCGCGGGTTGATTCTCACCGCCAAGCATCATGACGGCTTCTGCCTGTGGCCCAGCGCCTTCACCGAGCACAGCGTCAAGAACAGCCCGTACAAGAACGGCAAGGGCGACATCGTCGGCGAGATCGCCGCCGCCTGCCGCCGCCAGGGGCTGCAGTTCGGCATCTATCTCTCGCCCTGGGACCGCAACCACCCGGACTATGGCCGGCCGGCCTATATCACTTTCTTCCGCAACCAGTTGCGCGAGCTGCTGACGCAGTATGGGCCGATCTACGAAGTCTTCTTCGACGGCGCGAACGGCGGCGACGGCTATTATGGCGGCGCGCGGGAGATGCGGAAGATCGATGCGGTCCCCTATTACAACTGGCCCTCGATCATCGACTTCGTCCACCAGCTCCAGCCGATGGCGTGCACCTTCGATCCCGTCGGCGCCGATCTCCGCTGGGTCGGCAACGAGGAAGGCGAGGCCGGCGATCCCTGCTGGGCGACGATGGACGACAAGGGCTTCACGCCCGAAAAGGGCAATAGCGGCGTGCGCGGCGGATCGGTCTGGTGGCCGGCCGAGGCGGATGTTTCCAGCCGCTATGGCTGGTTCTGGCACGCCTATGAGGATGGCGAGAGCCGCAGCCCGGCCAATCTGATGAAGATCTATTTCGATACGGTCGGGCGCAGCGCGGGCCTGTTGCTCAACCTCGCGCCGGACACGCGCGGCCGGATCACCGACGAGGATGTCGGCAACCTCACCGCCTTCGGCACAGCACTGCGTGCGATGTACGCCACCGATCTCGCCAAAGGAGCGAGCGCCGCGGCGAGCAGCGCGCGCCCGGGCCACCCGGCGGCGAACGTGCTGGATCGCGATCCGCACAGCTTCTGGGCCAGCGACGACCATGCCGCGCAACCCTCGCTGATCCTGGATCTGGGGGCGCCGCGCACCTTCGACGTGGTGCGACTGGCCGAATATCTGCCGCTCGGCTTGCGGGTCGATCGGTTCGCGGTCGACGTGCAGGCCGCGGGCGGCTGGCGGGAAATTCTCAGCAAGCGGGGCATCGGTTCGCAGCGCGTGCTGCGGCTCGACACACCGGTGACCGCGCGCCACGTGCGGCTGCGGATCACCGCAGCGGCAGCCGCCCCGGCGATCACCGAGTTCGGCCTGTATCTGGCGCCGCTGCTGCTCGAACCGCCGCACATCGTCCGCGACCGGGCAGGGATGGTCACGCTGACCAGCGATGCCCCCGGCCAGGCGATCGCCTACACGATAGACGGGAGCACGCCCACGGCGGCCTCGCCCCGCTACACGGCACCTTTCCTGCTGCCGGACGGCGGCACGGTGCAGGCGATCGGCATCCATCTCGCCAGCAATGCGACCAGCACCGTCGGCCGCCGCAGCTTCGACATTCGCAAGAGCGACTGGAAGATCCTGCGCGCCTCTGCGCCGGGCGCCGAGCGGCTGATCGACGAACTGAACCGCACCGATTGGATCGCGCCGCTGGTCGGCCCGGACGGTAAGCCCTGCTCGGTCACCATCGATCTCGGGCGGAGCCTCGACGTGCGCGGCTTCGTGCTAAAGCCCGGCTGGCATGCCCCGCAGGGTGCCGGCGACCCCGCCGCCTGGACGGTGCGGATCGGCGACGATCCGGCGCTGGCCGGTCCCGTGCAGGAGATGGGCGAGTTCGCCAACATCGCCGCGAACCAGGCGCCGCAGCGCCTAGCCTTCCGCCACCCGCACCGCGGCCGCTATGTCGAAATCGCCTTCCCCCGCACCGCCAAGGGCGAAGCCCGGCTGGCGATTGCGGAGATCGGGATCCTGACGCGCTAGAGCCTCAGAAGAAGGTCTCGACGACGTCCACCACCTCGAACGCATCGTCCGCCACGAGCACGCGGCGCCATTTGTCAAAGGTCAGGCACGGATGGGAGATATCAAAAGCGAGCACGTCGCCCACCGCCAGATCGTCCCCCGGCTCAAGGGCGAGATAGGCGTGCTGGTCCATCAACCCGGTCACTTCCCAGTGCGCGGGCACCGATTGCGGCAGCGCGTCTCGGCCGGGGCGGAAGCAGGTGGCGGGACGCGGCAGGCCGGCATCGAACGCGACGTCGCGCTTGCCCATGGCGACCACCGCCCGCGCCGGGTCCGGGATCGACTGCACCACGGCCCAGATCCGCAGCGCCGGCTGCAGTGGCACGCCCAGGCCCGGCGCGACCGGATTGCGGCGCAGCACACCCTCCTGCGCGACGCGGTACAGGCCGTCGTCATGGCTGAGATAGCAGCCGGGGCGCAGCAGCACCTGCACGGCCCCGCCCTGCGCCACCGCCGCACTTTCCTCGGCCACGACATCGTACCAAGCCGAGCCCGCGCCCGTGAGAATGGCGGGCACCCGCTCGACGCGCCCCTCGGTCACCAGCCGTCCGACAACGTCCACCGCGCGGCGGACGAAGCGGCGCACCTCCGCCTCGTCGGGCAGCACGCCCTCGTAGAATTCGATGCCGGCAATCCGCAGCACCCCGTGCCATGCGTCCAGCGCTTCCAGCACCGCTGCGAGCTGCTCGGCCGTGCGGACGCCGGTGCGCAGGCCCGGCTGGTCGGGCTCGGGCGCCAGTTCGATCAGCACGTCCAGGGTCGTGCCCCGCGTGCGGCACGCCTCGCCGAGTGCTGCGACGCCGGCGGGGCTGTCGACCAGGCACAGCAGGTCCAGCGCCGGATCCGCGGCCAGATCGGCCAGCATCGCAAGGTTCGCGCGGCCCACCACCTGGTTCGCGATCAGGATGCGCGCCACGCCGTGCGCCGCAGCGACCTGCGCCTGCTGGCTCGTAGCCACGGTGATGCCCCAGGCACCCGCCTCCAGCTGCCGACGGAACAGCGCTGGGGCCATGGTAGTCTTGCCATGGGGTGCGAGCGCCAGCCCATAAGCATCGATGAACCCACGCATCCAGTCGAGATTGTGCGCCATCCGCGATTCGCTCAGCACGGCGGCGGGAAACGGCACGTCGCCCGCGAGCAGGTTCCAGCGCTGCCCCGCGACACCAACGCCCTTGTTCAGCTCGATTTCCCGCGGACTCATCTGCGTTCTCCAAATTGCGCAATTTGCTTACGCAAATTTCTGAGGCAGGTACAACGATGATCAGGTCAGCGGAGCCAACAAGATGATCGAGACGCTTTTTGCTGGCGCTATGCTCTACGACGGCAGCGGGGATACGCCTTTCCTAGCAGACGTGACGATCCGAGGCGGCGTGATCGCCAGCGTGCGTCCGGCGGCGGACCGGTTGCCAGCGAGCGCGATCGATGTACGCGGACTGGCGCTCGCGCCGGGCTTCATCGACGCGCACACCCATGACGATCTGGTCGCGATCACCGCTCCGACGATGCTGCCCAAGATCACTCAGGGGGTGACGACGGTCGTGGTCGGCAATTGCGGGATCAGCGCGGGCGCCGGCCGTGCCGCGGCCGATGCACTGCCCGATCCGATGATCCTGCTCGGCGCGCCCGGCGACTTCGCATATGAACGCTTTGCCGACTATGCCGCGGCCGTAGAAGCCGCGCAGCCGGCGACCAATATCGTCGCGCTGGTCGGCCATACCGCGCTGCGGGCGCGGCATCTCGATCGGCTGGACCGCGACGCCAGCGCCGGCGAGCGTGCGGCGATGCGGGCAGACCTGGCCGAGGCCCTCGCCGACGGTGCCTTCGGTTTCTCGACCGGGCTCGCCTATGCCACTGCCGCGAGCGCCTCGACCGAAGAGGTGATGGACATTGCCGAGGCGCTGCGCGGCACCGGCGCGCTC
This sequence comes from Sphingomonas sp. 22176, assembly GCF_052045505.1. Taxonomy (NCBI): domain Bacteria; kingdom Pseudomonadati; phylum Pseudomonadota; class Alphaproteobacteria; order Sphingomonadales; family Sphingomonadaceae; genus Sphingomonas; species Sphingomonas sp. 22176. The sequence continues at coordinate 37,881 of NZ_JBQEPL010000004.1, forward strand.
TACTGCACCCATCTCCGCAGCGAGGGCGCCGCGATCCTGCCCGCCATCGACGAAGCGGCGGCGATCGCCCGCCATGCAGCCGCGCCGCTGGTGGTTTCGCACCTCAAATGCGCCGGCGCCGATCAATATGGCCGCAGCGGCGAGATACTGGGCCGGCTCGAACAGGCCGCGCGCACCCAAGCGGTCGGCTGCGATTGCTATCCCTATACCGCCAGTTCGTCGACGCTCGACCTGCGCCAGGTGGTGCCCGAGACGCCGATCCTGATCACCTGGTCCGATGCCGAACCGGCGCAGGCAGGCCGCATGCTCGCCGACATCGCCGCCGACTGGGGCGTGCCGCGGCGTGCCGCGGCGGCGCGGCTGCAACCTGCCGGTGCGGTCTATCACTGCATGGCGGAGGCAGATGTCGACCGCATCCTGGCGCATGCCCTCACCATGGTCGGCTCGGACGGGCTGCCCTGCGACCCCCGCCCGCACCCGCGGCTATGGGGCAGCTTCCCGCGGGTGATCGCGCACTATGTTCGCGAGCGCGGCCTCCTCTCGCTGCCCGAGGCCATCCGCAAGATGACCGGCCTGCCCGCCGATCGGTTCGGCCTGACCGATCGCGGTTACGTCCGCGCCGGGCGCGCCGCCGATCTCGTGCTGTTCGATCCCGAGCGGATCGCGGATCGGGCCAGCTATGACGATCCCGTCCAGCCCGCCGCCGGCATCGTCGGCGTCTGGGTCAACGGTGTGGCGACGCTGGATGCGAACGGCGCCACCGGTGCGCGCGGCGGGCGGCTGCTGCGGCGCAACGATACTCTTCAACACTGAACGCGAAAAGGAACGACCCATGGAAGACGGCATCAAGCGCTACGGCGTCGAAGGCGGCAGCGGCACCGGTGGGCAGCACCTGCCCTTCGCCCGCGCGGTCCAGGCCGATGGCTGGCTCTACGTGTCCGGGCAGGTCCCGATGGTGGACGGCGAGGTGATCGACGGCGGCATCGTGCCCCAGACGCACCAGGCAATCCGCAACGTGCTCAAGATCCTCGAGGAAGCCGGCTACGGCCCCGAGCATGTCGTGCGCTGCGGCGTGTGGCTCGACGATGCCCGCGACTTCATGTCGTTCAACCGCATCTTCAAGGAATATTTCGGCGCCAACCCGCCGGCGCGCGCCTGTGTGGTTTCGCAGATGGTCGTCGACTGCAAGGTCGAAGTCGACTGCATCGCCTGGAAGAAGCCCTAAGTGCCGGCCGGCGCGCTCCTGCTGGTCGAGGCGGCTGCGGCCGTCGCGATCCTGATCCTGCTGATCGTGCGCGCGCGGCTGAGCCCGCTGATCGCGCTGATCCTGGTTTCGCTCGGCCTTGCCCTCGTCGCGGGCCTCCCCGCGGCCGGCATCGTCAAGGCGTTCGAAGCCGGCGTGGGGAGCGCGCTCGGCCATATCGCGCTGGTGGTCGGGCTCGGCACGATCCTCGGCAAGATGATGATCGAATCCGGCGGTGCCGATCGCATCGCGAATACCGTGATCGACCGGTTCGGCGCCCCCCGCGCCGATTGGGCGGCGATGGCGGTTGCGCTGATCGTCGGGCTGCCGGTGTTCTTCGAAGTCGGCTTCGTGCTGCTGGTGCCGATCATCCTCGTCGTCACCAGCCGCCTGCGCCTGCATCCGCTGCGGCTAGGGCTGCCGATGGCGGCGGGGCTGTCCGTCGTCCATGCCATGGTGCCGCCGCATCCGGCGGCGATGCTCGCGACCCAGGCATTTCATGCCGATCTCGGCCTGACCATCCTGTTCGCGATGATCGTCGGCATCCCCACCGCGGCGGTGGCCGGGCCGCTCTATGCCCGGCTGATCGTCCCGCGGCTCGGGCCTGCCAACCCGCCCGCCGTGTTTCGCGAGACCGTGGCGGAGCGGGCGTTGCCCGGCTTCGCCATCACCGTCGGCACCCTGCTGCTGCCGGTGTTGCTCATGCTGATCGGCAGCCTGGCGCCGTCGCTTGCCGCCCCCGGATCGGCGCTGGATCAGGGGCTGCACTTTCTCGGCAGCCCGGTGGTGGCGCTGCTCGCTGCGGTGCTCGTAAGCTATTGGACGCTGGGCCTGGCGCGCGGGCTGAGCATGGCGACGATCGAGCGCTACACCAACGAATGCCTCGCGCCGACCGCGCTGATCACCCTGATCGTCGGCGTCGGCGCAGGCTTCGGCCGGATCCTCACCGACAGCGGCGTCTCCGGCGCGCTGGTGGCGCTCGCGGGGCAGTGGCACGTACCGATCCTCCTGCTCGCCTGGCTGATCGCAGCGCTGATGCGCGTCGCCACCGGATCGGCAACGGTGGCGATGGCGACCGCGGCCGGGATCGTCGCCCCCCTCGCCGCGGCCAACCCCGCCGTCCGCCCCGAACTGCTGGTGCTGGCCACCGGCGCAGGGTCGGTCGTGCTCAGCCACGTCAATGATGGCGGCTTCTGGCTGGTGAAGGAATATTTCGGCCTGAGCGTTGCCGATACGATCCGCAGCTGGACGGTGTGCGAGACGCTGATCTCCGTCGTCGCGCTGGTGCTGACCCTCACCCTTTCCGCGTTGCTTTGATCGCACCCCCGCGCGCGACGCTTCCCCTCTTCAAGACGAGACCTGATCCCCGATGTCGCTTTTCACCCGTATTTCTGCCCGCACCCTTTGCCTGACCGCAACCGCTGCCATCGCCCTGATGTCGCCGCCCGCTGCGGCGCAGGTGGGGGCGTTGCCGGCGGTCTTCCCGGCGCCGGTTTTGCTGCAGCTGCGGGGTGATCCGATCGCGCTTGACAAAACCGTCGTGCTGGTGACCCCGGCCGACGTTGCGCCGGAGACGATCGCGCTGGTCCGCGAGATCCTGACCGGCGCCGGTGTCGCGCGGATCACCCGCCGCACCAGCCTGCCCAAGCGGCTCGACGAGCCCCATATCTTGCTTGGCACCACGGCATTGCCGGTGGTCCGCGCGGCACTTGCGCGCAGCGGCACGACCGTCGATGCCCGGCCGGAAGGCTATACCCTGATCAGCGAGCACCTCGGCCAGGGACTGGTCACCCTTGCCGGCGCCGACGCGGACGGCATCTACCACGCGGTGCAGACGTTGCGGCAGCTCGTGCGGGGCGGTTCGATCGCTTCCGTGGTCGTGCAGGATCATCCTGCCATGGCGATCCGCGGAACGATCGAGGGTTTCTATGGGGCGCCGTGGACGATGACCGATCGCCTCAAGCATCTCGACTTTCTGGCGAGCGTGAAGGCGAACACGATGGTCTACAGCCCGAAGGACGATCCCTTCGCGCGCGATCACTGGCGCGATCCCTACCCCGCCGCACGCCTCGCCGATATCGGCACGCTGGCGACGCGTGCGCGGCAGGACCATATCAACTTCGTCTACGCGATTTCGCCCGGTCCGACGGTCTGCTTCTCCGATCCGGCGGATCAGCAGACGCTCGAGCGCAAGTTCCAGGCGCTGCGATCGGTGGGCGTGCACGCCTTCTACGTCGCGTTCGACGACATCGAGTACAAGAAATGGAATTGCGATCGCGATCAGGCCGCCTTCGGCCCCTCGGGCGCGGAAGCCGCCGGGACGGCGCAGGCCAAGCTGCTCAACGCCGTGCAGGCGCATCTGCGCGCCGTCGACCCCAAGGCGCCGGCGCTGATCATGGTGCCGACCGAATATTATGATGCGAAGGAAAGCCCCTACAAGGCGGCGCTCCGCAAGTATCTCGACCCGCAGATCGTGGTGCAATGGACCGGAACCGACGTCGTCCCGCCCTCGATCTCGATCGGCGATGCGCGCGCGGCGGAGAAGGCGTTCGGGCGCAAGACGCTGCTGTGGGACAATTTCCCGGTCAACGACTATGCGACCACCAAGGGCCGGCTGTTGCTGGCGCCCTATGTGCGGCGCGAAGCCGGGCTGTCGGGTGAGCTGGCCGGCATCCTCTCCAACCCGATGAACCAGGAGGTGCCGAGCCGCGTGGCGGTGACTGGGGTCGCGGCGTTCGGGTGGAACGATCGGGACTATGATGCCGCGCGCACCTGGCGCTACGCGGCGCGCGAACTGGCCGGCGGCGACGATCGCACGACCCAGGCGCTGCTGCAGTTCTTCGACACGCAGCATCTGGCCCCCACCTTCGGCAGCCAGCCCTGGCAGGAACAGGCGCCGGTGTTGAAGGCGGTGCTGGACCGAGTGCGCGACGCGCTGGCCGCCGGCGACGCCGCCGCGCGGGAGGATGCGCTTTCCGCGCTGCGTATCGCGGCGGATGATTTCGCGCGCGCACCCGATCTGATCCGCGCCGGCGTGGTCGATCCCGGCTTCGTCGCCCAGTCGCGTCCTTGGCTGGACGCGATGCAGCTCTGGGGCCGCGCGCTGCAGCTGACCGCGGCGGGCCTGGAGGCGGCGAACCGGCAGGCGCCGGCCGCGACCGGCGACTTTGCGGAAGCGCAAGCGCTTGCCGCCCAGGCCGCAGCCCTGCAGACGATCAAGGGCGCGACCCGGTTCGACGGGCCGATCCGGATCGCCGATGGCGTGCTCGACCGCTTTATCGCGGATGCGCCCGGGCTCCTGCGCACCGCCGCGCCGGCGTTCAAAAGCGGCTCGTGACGCCGATCGACAGCTGGCGGCCCAGAATGTCGTAGCGCTGCGGCACCGAATTGCCGCGGGACAGCGCAGTGGCATAGCTGTTGGCGAGGACCGGCGGCATCCGATCGAACAGGTTGTTGACGGACATCGTCAGCACCATGCGCTTTCGCAGCGCCAGGGTGAACGCAAGGTCGAGATAGCTATAGTCGGGGATGCGAGCATATTGGGTGACCCGGTCCGCGGCCGTGAAGCCGAAGGCGGGATCGGTGCTGTTCAGGGTCGTCCGCGTGCCGCCGATGAAGCGCCACGCGAGCGAGGCGCTGAACACCCCGCCCGCGCTGGTATAGGTGCCGCGGGCGACATGGGTCCAGGCGGGCACCGGCTGCCCGCAGCGCGGCCCGAAATAGCCGGTGCAGTTCCGCGCCGGCGTCACCACCGAATCCTGCCCGCCCGAATCGATCGTGCGCGATCCGGTGAAAAGCAGGTCGATCCTGCCCGCCCGGCCGCCCAGCAGCAGCCGATATTCCCCGGAGACATCCAACCCCTCGGCGTTCAGCCGATGCTGGTTGGTGGTGCCCGCCTGGATATAACCGGTGGCGACACTGGCGTCCGAGCCGAACAGCGTGCCATCGGGGTTCCGCACGATCCGCGTGCAATAATAGGGGTCGGCTGTGGCGACGCAGCCGTCGACCGCGAAATTGGCATAATTGAAACCGATCACCCGATCGACGCGGATGCGGTAATAATCTGCCGTCAGCGATAGCCGGGGCACGAAGGACGGCGTGAGCACCAGCCCGGCGGTCAGCGTGCGGGCATCCTCCGGCGCCAGTTCGAACCCGCCGGTACGCTGCCGGCACATCTGGTCCGGGCACAGCAGGCTGGAGCTGCCATAGAGCGCATCCGGCAAGCCACTGGCGCGGCAGGCCTGGATGCTACCGCGCGGCGCCCCGCGCGAGCCATCGGCGTTCAGCGTCGGCGCGCAGAAATCGTTCACGTTATAGGTGCTGAACGCGATCGTCTGGTTGCCTTCATAGATGCTCGGCGCCCGCTGTGCGCGGTTGAGGCCGGCGCGAAGGGTGATGTCCGGCACCGGCGACCAGACGCCTTCGATCTTCCAGGTCGCAAAGGTCCGGCGATTGAGGTCGTATTTCGATCGGCGATAGCCGCCGTTGAGCTGCAGCAGCTCGAAGAAGCGCCGCTTGGCGACGAGCGGCAGCTGGGCCTCGACATTCGCCTCGTGCACCGCCTGGCTGCCGATAAAGCTCTTGCCGCCATAGACGTCGACATAGCGATCGTTGACGCTGTTATTCTGGCTGGTCCTGCGGAACTCGCCCCCGAACACGAGCGCCAGCCCCTGCGTCGCCCAGGGCGACACGATGCCGAACCGCGTCAGGTCCGCCGTCAGGTTCCCGGTCAGATCGACGAAACTGGTGCGGTTGTCGCTGATGCCGCGGGCCTCGTCGAACAGATAGTCGCGCAGTGCCGGAGAGCCGCTACCGGACGCGAAGATGTCGAGCGGGACGCAGCCGGGATCGGACCCGTCGACCACCGCGCGGCAGGTCGGCACGCCGTTGACCGACACCACGTCGAGCGCCCGGTTGACCTTGGCGAACACCGGCTTGCCATCGGTGAGCCAGAGCGCCCGGTTGCGGGCAAAGACGCCGCTCATGTCATAGCGCAGACCCGGCGCGAGCTCGCCGCGAATCCCGCCTGCCAGCCGCAGATTGCGATTGTCGAACGTATCGCTGGAGCGGTTTCCGCCCATTCCGGGAAAGCCGATCTGCACGTTGAGCGGCGCCAGCGCCCCGCTCCCCGCCGCCGCCCCGCAGACGATCCGTGCCTGCTGCGCGGACATCAGCGGATTGTCGCAATTCACCTGATAGGGAGTCGATCCATAGGCGTTAAAGCTCTGAACAAAGGGCCCGTAGAAGCTGTTGCGGGAAAGATCGCGCGCGTAGAGTACATTGGCGTAGAGCTCGGCGGCCGGCGCGATGTCGAAGCGGACGAAGCCGCCCAGGTTCCAGCGATCGAAGCCCCGCAGCGCCTCGCGGTCCTTGCTGTTGCTATAGCCGGGCACGCTCGCCGCATCGACGAAGGTACCGCGGCTGCCGCTGGGGTTCGAGAAGTTCTGGTTGGCGAAGGGGCCGCTGAGCGGCGTAATCGTGCCGTTGGGCGATGCCGCGGTCACTAGGCAGTTATAGCCGCTCCCGGCCTTCTGGATCTGGCAGCCCGAAATGTCGCGGTCGCGGAAGAAGATCGGATCGCCGTGGCGATGGCCGACGAAACCGGTGAGGTTCAGGCGACCGTCCAGGAAATTGTGCCCGATGGTGGCATTCAGGTCGACACGTTCGCCGCCGACCGTCGATCCGCGGGGGATGGGGATGCCATAGGCCTGGGCAAGCGGCGTCGCGGCATTGTCGCGATTGTCGTGCTGGTAGAAGCTGGTGCTACCCGAAACTTCGATACCCTCGAAGTTCTTCCGCAACACGAAGTTGACCACGCCGGCCACTGCGTCGGACCCATAGACGGAGGACGCGCCGCCGGTCAGCACGTCGATCCGCTGCACCAGCGATACCGGCACCAGGTTGATGTCGACCGCTTCGGTATCGGTGATGCGCTGCCCGTCGATCAGCACCAGCGTCCGGTTGAAATCCAGGCCGCGCAGCTTCACCCGCTGGCGGCCGTTGCTGTTCTGATAGAGTTGCTGCGAATCCGGCGTCACCTGGGGAAACCGGTTGAGCACCTCTTCGAGGTTCACCGCCCCCTGCAGCCGGATCTCCTCCGCGGCCGTCGTCGTGACGGGGCTCGCCGCCTTCAGATCCGGGCGGATCAGCCGGGTGCCCGTAACTACGATCGGCTCCGCCGGCACGACCTGCGGCACGGGCGGCGGCGCAGCCGGCGGCGCGGCCCGCGGCCGGGGCGTCAACCGGACGACGACATAGACGCCCTGGCTGGTTCGGGAGACCCCGAAACCGCTGCCCTGCAGCAGCCGCGAGAGCGCCGTTTCTACGGATAGGATGCCTGCCACGCGCGGTGCTCGCCGCGTTCCCAGCATCGCTTCGTCGAATACCAACTGAACCTTCGCCTGCCGCCCCAGCTGGCGCAGTGCCGATCCGAGCGGCTGCGGACGAATGTCGATGCGGACCGGCGCCTGCTGCGCGCGGGCGGGCGGACAATGGCTCAGCGCCGCTAGCGCTACCGCGCTCGCCCCTGCTGCGAGGCAGGGCATCACACGCTGCAATCCTCCCTCCGTTTTCGTCGCGCTTGCAACCTATTACGCAGGCCCGGCGAAAACACGCAAAGGGACGACGACATTTTTATGACGGCTGCTTCGTCGGCGCTCCTTTGGCAGCGGCGCGGCGGGAAAGCCGCACGACTTCGCCGTCGACGACGACCCGGACCGGGAACGCCGCCGCCATCGCCTGCGCAAAGGCGCCAAGGTCGCCGGCGTTGAACACGCCGCTGACCTGGAGGTCGGCGAGATCGGGCGCCACTTCGATGCGCCGGGCGGTGGCATAGCGGTTCATCCGTTCGGCGGCGACGCCCAGGGCTTCGCGCTCGAAGCTCAGCTGCCCGGACTCCCAGCCCTGCTCTGCCGGGATCTGGCGGACGGAGCCGCCCCCCGCCGCCATCGGCAGCCGCAATTCCGAACCCGGCACCAGCGCGCGGTCTGCGGGCACCTCCCCGCCGGCCGCTACGACCATGGCATTCTCCCTGCCCCTGCCGGTTTCGCGCATCACCGCGACATGGCCTTCGAACAGAGCGACCCGCGTTTCCCCACGGAGCTTCTCGACCGAAAACTCGGTGCCCGTCGCCACGACCAGGTCCGGCCCGCTGCGCACGGCGAACGGACGCAACGGGTCCTTCGCCACCTTGAAGCGCGCGCGGCCGCGTTCCAGCGTGAGACTGCGGCGCTCGTTGCTATAGGCCACGGTCACCGCGCTGTCCGCGTCCAGCGACAGGCGCGAGCCGTCGGCAAGCGCGATCAGCCGCCGTTCGCCGACGGCGGTGTCATAGCGCTGGCTGCCGTCGCCGCGCCATGCGAGCATCGATCCCAACGCCACCGCCAGCAGCACCGCCGCAGCCAGGGCTGCCCATGCGCCCCGACGCAGCGGCACCGCTGCTGTCCAGCGCTGTCGGCCGGCGCGCTGCATGCTGCCCAGCGCATCCTGGCGCAGCGCGACGATCTCGGGCGCATCGGCGTCATCGCCCAGCAGGTTCCACAGGCCGAGCGCCTCATCCAGCGCCTGCTGGCGATCGGGCCGATCGACGAGCCAGGCGTCGAGCTCCGCCTGCTCCACGGCAGACGGGCCTTCGTGGATGCGGAGGCACCAGGCGATCGCTTCGTCCTGCGCGGTGGGACCGGTCATTGGCGCCCTCCCATGTCTGCCAGCAGGGTGCGCATCGCGGTGGCGATATGCTTTTCAACGGCACTGACGGAGATGCCGAACGCCTCCGCGATCGCTTTGCGCTGCATGCCTTCCAGTCGATAGAGAATGAAGATCCGGCGGGTGCGCTCCGGCAAACGCTTCAGCACCTGTGCCACGCAACCGATGCTTTGTCGCCCGGCAAGCAGCCGCTCGGCATCGATCGGATCCACCGAGTGTTGGTCGTCCTGGCTTTTGGCCTCGAGATAGCGGTGCCGCGTCGTCTCACGCCGATAGTGATCCCGCAGCAAGTTCGCCGCGGCCTGGAAGATATATCCCTCCGGATTACCCTCCGCCATCACCGGCGCCGTGGCCATCCGGACGAACAGATCCTGCACCAGATCCTCCGCCTGCGAGGGATCGCGAAGCCGCCGCACGAAATAGGCGGTGAGCGCAGGGCGCATGCCTTGCAACACCGCGAGCAGATCCGCACGAGGGCCTTCGGGAACGGACATCGGAGCCATCATGCTCCTAATACGTGCCGCAAGGGAGAGTGCACAGCGGAAGCGCCGTCGATTCGCTCTCGATGAGGAAGTACCCACCGACGCAGCAAGGTTGCGCACCGCGGCGCTTTCCCGCCACAGCCGCTTGATCCCCCCTGCCCTTGCCCCTAGACGCTGCCGGGAACCAACCTGTCTCAGGAAAGCGAGCTTATGGCGAAGATCAAGGTAGCAACGCCCGTCGTGGAGATCGACGGCGACGAAATGACGCGGATCATCTGGGAATGGATCCGCGAGCGCCTGATCCTTCCGTACCTCGACATCGATCTGAAATATTACGACCTGTCGGTGCAGAAGCGCGACGAGACCAACGACCAGATCACCATCGATTCGGCCAATGCGATCAAGCAGTACGGCGTCGGCGTGAAGTGCGCGACGATCACCCCGGACGAGCAGCGCGTCGAGGAATTCAGCCTCAAGAAGATGTGGAAGTCGCCGAACGGCACGATCCGCAACATCCTGGGCGGCGTGATCTTCCGCGAGCCGATCGTGATCTCGAACGTGCCGCGCCTGATCCCGGGCTGGACCAAGCCGATCGTCGTCGGCCGTCACGCCTTCGGCGACCAGTACAAGGCGACCGATTTCAAGGTGCCCGGCAAGGGCAAGCTGACCATGAAGTGGGAAGGCGAGAATGGCGAGACGATCGAGCACGAGGTGTTCGACTTCCCGCAGGCCGGCGTCGCCATGGGCATGTACAATCTCGACGATTCGATCCGCGATTTCGCGCGCGCCTCGATGAACTATGCGCTCGGCCGCAACTGGCCGCTGTACCTGTCGACCAAGAACACGATCCTCAAGGCCTATGACGGCCGCTTCAAGGACATCTTCGCCGAGGTGTTCGAGACCGAGTTCAAGGACCAGTTCCAGAGCGCCGGCATCGTCTACGAGCACCGCCTGATCGACGACATGGTCGCCTCGGCGCTCAAGTGGCACGGCGAGTTCGTCTGGGCCTGCAAGAACTATGACGGCGACGTCCAGTCGGACCAGGTCGCGCAGGGCTTCGGCTCGCTGGGCCTGATGACGTCGGTGCTGATGACCCCGGACGGCAAGACGATCGAGGCGGAAGCGGCGCACGGCACCGTCACCCGCCACTATCGCCAGCACCAGCAGGGCAAGGCGACCTCGACCAACCCGATCGCGTCGATCTTCGCGTGGACCGGCGGCCTCAAGTATCGCGGCAAGTTCGACGGCACCCCCGAGGTGACCCGCTTCGCCGAGACGCTGGAGCGCGTCTGCATCGAGACTGTCGAGAGCGGCAAGATGACCAAGGATCTCGCGCTGCTGATCGGCCCGGACCAGGCCTGGATGACCACGGAGCAGTTCTTCGAGGCGATCCGCGTCAACCTCGAAACCGCGATGGGCAGCTGGCAGTAAGCCGCTTCTCCCTACGTAAAGCTACGGAAAAGCCCGCCTCTGGCGGGCTTTTCTACTTGCAATGCCGGGCCTCGCATCGTCTCTAGGGCGGATGACCGAGCGAGCAAAACCCGCCACCGGCCATCGGCCTTTCTGTTCCTCCCTGCCCCGCCCCGTACTTCGCCTTCGGGACATCGCATGCTGAGCCTGTCCAACCACGGCTTCAGCGATACGCTGGTGATCCTCGGCGCCGCGGGCCTCGTCATTCCCGCCTTCGCGCGCTTCCGCATCAGCCCGGTGATCGGGTTCATCCTTGCCGGGCTGCTGGTCGGGCCGTTCGGGCTCGGCAGCCTGGTCGGTCAGGCGCCTTGGCTCTATTACCTGACCATCTCGGACGCGCATTCGATCGAGCCGTTCGCCGAGTTCGGCATCATCCTGCTGCTGTTCTCGATCGGGCTCGAGCTTTCGTTCAAGCGTCTCTGGGCGATGCGATCGCTGGTGTTCGGAACCGGTGCGGCGGAGCTGTTCGGGTCAGGGCTGATCCTCGCGGCGTTGCTCTATCTCACCGGGCTCAGCACCGGCGGCGCGATCGGCCTGGGCCTCGCGCTCGCGCTGTCCTCCACCGCGCTGGTGATCCCGATCGCGGGGACGACCAGCCCGGTCGGCCGCGCCGCCTTTGCGATGCTGCTGTTCGAGGATCTGGCACTGGTGCCGATCATCTTCGGCCTCGGCGCGATGGCACCCAATCCGGACGGCGCCGGCGTCACCAAATTGCTGATGACACTGGGCATCGGCGCGGCGACCGTCGCGGCGCTGTTCATCGGCGGACGCATCGTCCTACCGCGGATGTTCGCCCAGGCCGCGCGGACCAAGAGCCCCGAGCTCTTTCTGGCCGCCAGCCTGCTGGTCGTGATCGTCGCCAGCCTCGCCACCACCGCGGCGGGGCTCTCGCCGATCGTCGGCGCGCTGATCGCGGGCCTGCTGATCGCGGAGACCGAATATCACGGCGAAGTCGAAGCGATCACCGCGCCGTTCAAGGGCCTCGCGCTCGGCGTGTTCCTGCTCACCGTGGGCATGCAGCTCGACCTCGGCTTCGTCGCCGCCAACTGGGGGGCGCTGCTGCTGGCGAGCCTGCTGGTGATGATCGTCAAGGTCGCGGTGACGACGCTGCTGCTGCGCTGGTCGGGCGCGCGCATGGGCACCGCGGCGGAAACCGGCGTGCTGATGGCGAGCCCGTCCGAGACCACGCTGATCGTGCTCGGCGTCGCCGGTGCGGCCGGCCTCATCGCGCCGGGTACCGCGGCGTTCTGGAGCGCAGTCACCGCGATCGGCCTCACCGCCACGCCGCTGCTCGCCAAGGCCGGACGCGGTGCCGCGCGCAAGATCGAAGGCAAGAACGGCGCGCAGATCGCCGAGGAAGACTTGGCCCCGGTCGAGGGCGGCACCGTCGTGATCGGCTTCGGCCGCGTCGGACGCACCGTGGCGGAGATGCTGCGTCGGCACGACAAGCCCTATGTCGCCGTCGACGCCGATATCGACAGCGTCGTCCGCGGCCGACGCGCCGGCTTCCACGTGCTGTTCGGCGACGTCACCCGCAACGAGCTGGTTGATCAGCTCCAGCTCGGGCGCGCCAAGGCACTGGTGCTGACGATGGACGACCCAGTCCTAACCGTGCGGCTGACCAAGCGGGTGCGCGGCTGGGTGCCGACGTTGCCGATCATCGCCCGCGCCCGCGATGCCGGCCATGCCGCCGAGCTCTACCGCGCCGGCGCCACCGACGCGGTGCCGGAGGCAATGGAAAGTTCGCTGCAACTGTCCGAAGCGCTGCTGGTCGATCTCGGCCTCGGCGTGGGGCCGGTGATTGCATCGATCCACGAAAAGCGCGACGAGATGCGCCGCTCGATCAAGGAAGCCGCCGGTCTGCAACGCGACCCGCGGCTGACGCGCTCGCGGCTGAACGCCACCGCCGAACCCGACAAGGTCTAATCACGATGCTGCTTCCCCTCGCCCTCGCCCTGCTTGCCCCGCTCCAGGCCGAAGCCGTTCCCGATCCGCTCGCTCCGGCCAAGGCCTCGCGCATCCGCTGCGTCGATCCCGATCGCAGCGCGCGGACCTGCGGCACGATCGTCCGCTACACGCTGCGCGGCGACGGCAATTTCGATGCGCTGGTGACCGGCGTGGTCAATCGCGATCCGCTGATCGTGCTCGAATACAGCACCTTCGGCCAAGTGCGCGACGGCATGGTATGCAGCCGCGTCCGCCCCGCCGACTTCAACAGCGGCAAGCTCACCAGCAACGGCACGGCGCTGAGCCCGGCGCTGGAGACCAACACGCGCATGAAGCTGATGGAGGCGCTCCAGCCGCTCGCCGGCCATGAGCGCTGCTACCGCGACGCCGGCGCGGGCGAGCTGACCGTCAACGTCACGATCGACGGCCTGCTGCGCCCGGAGATGAGCCAGACGGCAATCTGGGTGCTGCCCGAGGACGGTTACGCCCCCGGGCGTTGACCCCTGGGATCAGGCGGCGACGGCAGCCTCTGCCAGCGCCGCCTTCACCGCCGCGAGCGCCTCGGCGCCTTTGGCTCCGTCCGGACCGCCGCCCTGCGCCATGTCCGGACGGCCGCCGCCGCCCTGGCCACCGAGCAACGCGACGGCAACCTTCACCAGGTCCACCGCGCTCACCCCGATCCCGTCGCTGACGCCGACCGCGACCGATGCGCGGCCTTCATTCACCGCCACCAGCGCGACCACGCCGCTGCCGATCCGGGCCTTGGCCTCGTCGACCGCGCCGCGCAGCGCCTTGGCCTCGAGTCCGTCGAGCACCTGGCCGACGAAGTTGATGCCGTTCACCTGCTCTGGTCCCGCCGGCGCCGCGCCGGCACCGCCGCCGAGCGCCAGCGCCTTCTTGGCCTCCGCCAGTTCACGTTCGAGCTTGCGGCGTTCCTCGACCAGTGCCGCGACGCGCGCGGGCACGTCGTCGGGTGCGGTCTTGAGCGCAGCCGCCGCCTCGCGCAGCCGCTCGTCGCGGGCATTGAGCCACAGCCGGGCGCCTTCGCCGGTGAGCGCCTCGATACGGCGCACGCCCGAGGAGACGGCGCTTTCGGAGACGATCTTGAAGATCGCGATGTCACCCGTCGCATTGACGTGCGTGCCGCCGCACAGCTCGACCGAATAGGACGCATCCTCGCCCAGCCCCATCGAGAGCACGCGGACCTCGTCGCCATATTTTTCTCCGAACAACGCCATCGCGCCAGCGGCGATTGCGTCGTCCGGGGTCATCAGTCGCGTCTCGACCGTGCCGTTGTGGCGGATCTGCGCGTTCACATCGGCCTCGACCAGCGCGATCTGCTCCGGCGTCAGCGCCGAGGGGTGTGAGAAGTCGAAGCGCAGCCGCTCCGGCGCCACCAGGCTGCCCTTCTGGCTGACATGGGTGCCGAGCCGCTTGCGCAGCGCCGCGTGCAGCAGGTGCGTCGCCGAGTGGTTGGCACGGACCTGGTCGCGATGCTCGACATTGACCGACAGGTGGACCGCGTCGCCGACCGCGACTTCGCCGCTTTCGATCTTGACATGATGCGCATGCAGGCGGCCGAGCGGCTTCGACGTGTCGTCGATGAGGGCGCGCAGCTTGTCATTGCTAATGACGCCCATGTCGCCCATCTGGCCGCCGCTTTCGCCGTAGAACGGCGTCTGGTTGGTGAGGATGGTCACCGTCTCGCCGGCAACCGCCTTCTCGACCCGCACACCGTCCTTGACCAGCGCGACCACCTGGCCTTCGCCCTGGGTGCCGGCATAGCCGATGAATTCGGTGCCGCCGAGTTCGTCGGCGAGGTCGTACCACAGCTCTTCCGAGGCCTTGTCGCCCGAACCCTTCCAGGCGGCGCGCGCGGCGCGCTTCTGCTCGGCCATCGCCGCATCGAAGCCGGCGCGATCGACGGCGATCTCGTTGGCGCGCAGCGCGTCCTCGGTCAGGTCATAGGGGAAGCCGAAGGTGTCGTAGAGCTTGAACGCCGTCGCGCCCGGCAGTGTGTCGCCGGCCTTCAGCCCCACCGTCGCCTCGTCGAGCAGGCGCAGGCCATTGGCCAGCGTCTGGCGGAAGCGGGTTTCCTCCTGGAGCAGCGTCGCCTCGATCAGCGGCTGGGCGCGCACCAGTTCGGGGTACGCAGCACCCATCTCGGCGACCAGCGACGGCACCAGCCGGTGCATCAGCGGATCCTTGGCGCCGAGCAGGTGCGCGTGGCGCATCGCGCGGCGCATGATGCGGCGGAGCACATAGCCACGGCCCTCGTTCGCCGGCAGCACGCCGTCTGCGACGAGGAAGCCCGACGAGCGCAGGTGGTCGGCGATCACGCGGTGGCTGGCGACCTGCTCGCCGCTGGCCGAGGTGCCGGTCAGCGCGGCGGACTGGTCGATCAGCGCCTTGAATGTGTCGATATCGTAATTGTTGTGGACGCCCTGGAGCACGGCGGCGATGCGCTCCAGCCCCATGCCGGTGTCGATGCTCGGCCGCGGCAGGTCGCCGATGATCTCGTCATTTTCCTGCACGAACTGCATGAAGACGAGGTTCCAGATCTCGACGAAGCGATCGCCATCCTCCTCGGGCGAGCCGGGAGGGCCGCCATAGATGTGCTCGCCGTGATCGTAGAAGATTTCCGAGCAGGGCCCGCACGGACCATCCGAGCCCATCGCCCAGAAATTGTCCTTGGTCGGGATGCGGATGATCTTGTGATCGGGCAGGCCGGCGATCTTCTTCCACAGGTCGAACGCCTGGTCGTCGGTGTGGTACACCGTGACGGTCAGCTTCTCGGCCGGGATGCCCCATTCCTTCGTGAGGAGCGTCCAGGCATGGGTGATCGCCTGCTCCTTGAAATAGTCGCCGAACGAGAAATTGCCGAGCATTTCGAAGAAGGTATGGTGCCGGGCGGTATAGCCGACATTGTCGAGATCGTTATGCTTGCCGCCGGCGCGCACGCACTTCTGGCTGCTGGTCGCGGTGCTGTACGGGCGCGATTCCAGGCCGGTGAACACGTTCTTGAACGGCACCATGCCCGCATTCACGAACATCAGCGTGGGATCGTTGTGCGGCACCAGCGGCGCGCTGGGGACGCGGGCATGGCCCTGGCCCTCGAAATAGTCGAGAAACGAGCGGCGGATATCATTGGTCGACGTCATGAGGTCGACTTAGGGGCGCGCGCGCGTTCGCTCAAGCGAAACACGTCGATCAACGTGATCGTTCCGCGACTGCCGCTCAGACCGGGCGCTCAACCCATCGGCTGGTCGATCGAGACCGGCGGGGTGGAGAACCATTTCGGGCCCGCTTCGGTCATGTGGAAGCAATCCTCCAGCCGCACGCCGAAGCTGCCGGGGATGTAGATGCCGGGCTCGTTCGAGAAGCACATGCCCGGCGCCAGTGGCGTCTTCTCGCCGCGCACCAGGTTGACCGGCTCGTGCCCGTCGAGCCCGATGCCATGGCCGGTGCGGTGCGACAGGCCGGGAAGCTTGTAGTCCGGCCCATAGCCGAGCGAGGCATAATAGCCGCGCACCGCATCGTCGACGCTGCCCGCGGGCGCGCCGAGCTTGGCGGCAGCAAACGCCACCTGCTGGCCCTTCGCCACCGCGTCCCACACCTTGCGCTGCGCGGCGCTCGCAGTGCCATGGACGAAAGTGCGCGAGACGTCGGACTGGTAGCCCATCACGTTGCAGCCGCAGTCCATCAGCACGATCGCGCCGTTGCTCACCGGCGAGGGAGTCTTGGTGCCATGCGGATAGGCGGCGCCCTCGCCGACCAGCACCATGCTGAACTCGGGGTCGCCGCCCAGCTTGCGCGTCGCCGCGTCCATCAGCGCGGAGACATCGCGCTGGCGCATCCCCTTGTCGACGCGTGCATAAACAAAGCGATAGGCGGCAATGGTGATATCGGTTGCGAGCTGCATCAGCGCCAGCTCGGCGGGGCTCTTGATCATCCGGCAGCCGCGCACGACCGGATTGGCCGAAGTGACGCGCAGGCCGTTCTTCTGCAGCCCATCGACCGCGAAGTAGCGCACCGTCTCCTCGATGCCGACCGGCAGCCCGGCTAGCTTGCGATCCTTGAGGAAGCCGGCGACCACTTTGAGCGGATCCTCGTCCTCCTGCCACACGCGCACCTCGGCCGGGATCGCCAGCGTCTCGCGGGTGCGCGGTTCCTCGAAGAAGGGGGTGACGATGCAGGGCTCGCCCTCTGCCGGCAGGATCGTGGCGGTGAGGCGCTCGCTGCGGCCCCAGCGAATGCCGGTGAAATAGACCAGGCTCGCACCGGGCTCGATCAGCACCGCGCCGATGCCGTTCGCCTTCATCAGCGCCTGCGCCTTGGCGAGCCTGGCGCGCCGCTCCTCGGGGCCGATCGGGCGGGCATTGCCGGTCATGTCCTGCAGCTGGGCGAGATCAGGCTCGGCCGCGCGGACGATTGCCGGCAGCCCCAGCAACGGCAGCGCCGCCATGCCCCCGATCAGGTTCCGCCGCGTCATCGCCCAAGCCGTCATGTCACGCCCTCGCTCTTGTATCGTCGATCGCGTAGGACGAAGCGGGACCGGACGGCAAGGATTTCGCGCCGGAATCGAGGGAAAGGATATCAGACGGATCGTTGCCATCGTGCCGATTCTGTTGCTGCCGGGGCCCATGCTCCCGCCGACAGCGCCGCGCCCGTCGGCAAGCCCCGGCCCCGCATGGTGCGACCCGCAATCTACACCTCGATCCTCGTCCGATGCGCCTGCCGCGCCTCGCCGCGCGGTGCCGCGGTGAGACCGGTGCCGCGCTCGCAGGCTTGACCCGGGCGCAACAATCCCCTTCCCTCCCGCGACGATTCTACAGGGAGCATGTGTGGGCAAACGACTAACCTGGTTCATCCTGGCGGCGCTGCTGCTGGGCGGGCTGATCGGCTGGGGGCTGAACCTCGGCTATGGGGGCACGCCGGCGGGCAAGGCGACGCTCGAATCGATCGCCTACGGCCTCGACATTCCCACCCAGATGTTCCTGCATCTCATCAAGATGATCATCGCGCCGCTGGTCGTCTCCACGCTGGTCGTCGGCATCGCCCATATGGGCGGCGGCGGCGCGATCGGGCGCGTCGGGCTGAAGGCGTTCTTCTGGTTCGTCTGCGCGAGCCTGGTGTCGCTGACCCTCGGCCTGATCCTGGTGAACCTGCTGCATCCGGGCACCGGGCTGCATCTTCCGCTGCCGCCGGCGAACGCTTCCAGCGGGGTGGACCGGACCGCCTTTGATGCGGCCAAGTTCTTCACCCACATCGTGCCGACCAGCGTGATCGAGGCGATGGCCACGAACGACATCCTCCAGCTGGTGATCTTCTCGCTGTTCTTCGGCGTCGGCATGGCGGCGGTAGGCGACAAGGCCAAGCCGCTGGTGCGCGGGCTGGAAGCCCTGGTTTCGGTGATGCTCACCGTCACCGGCTATGTGATGCTGTTCGCGCCGGTCGCGGTGTTCTGCTCCGTGACCCGTACGTTGGCGACCAAAGGGCCGAGCGTGGTGGGCGACCTCGCCTTCTTCATGGGCAGCTTCTACATCGGGCTTGCCGCGCTTTGGGCAGTGTTGTTTGCGGCATGCTTCCTGGTGATCGGATCGCGCACCGGCCTCTTGTTCCGCTATTTGCGCGACCCGATCCTGCTCGCCTTCTCCACCGCGACGTCGGAAGCCGCCTATCCTCGCGCGCTCGATGCGCTGGATCGGTTCGGCGTGCCGCCGCGCATCGCCAGCTTCGTGCTGCCGCTCGGCTATTCGTTCAATCTCGACGGCTCGATGATGTACATGACCTTCGCGTCGATCTTCATCGCCCAGGCCTATGGCATCCACCTCGACTGGGCGACGATGATCCAGATGCTGCTGATCCTGATGGTGACCAGCAAGGGCATCGCCGGCGTGCCGCGCGCCAGCCTGGTGGTGATTACCGGCACGCTCTCGCACTTCAACATCCCCGAGGCAGGCGTGCTGCTGATCCTCGCGGTCGACCATTTCCTCGATATGGGGCGCAGCGCGACCAACGTGATCGGCAATGCCGTGGCGGCGGCCGTAGTGGCGCGCTGGGAAGGCACGCTCGACGCTCCCGACGAGGCGGAGCCGGCGGTACGGCCGATCCCCGCCGGGGGCCCGCACGATGCAGAGCGGTTCGAGGATTATGCCGGGAGCTGAGCGCTCCCCCCACATCACGCATAGGCATAGGGCCCGCCCGCCTTCAGCGCGCGCTGATAGGCTGGGCGGGCATGGATCTTCTCCAGGAAGGCGGCGATGTGGGGCCGGCCGTCGAGGATGCCGGCGCGCTTGACCGCCGCCTCCATGGGGAAGCTCATCATCACGTCGGCCGCGGTAAAGGTCTCGCCGGCGAACCAGGGGCGCTGCGCCAGCTCGCCTTCGACATAGTCGAAATGCACCTCGGCCATCGGCCGGAACTTCTTGAGCCCCATCTTGCCGAAGAACGGCACACGGGCGAGCACCAGCATCACCAGAAGCGGCGGCATCAGCGAGCCCTCGGCATAATGGAGGAAATGGCGATAGCGCAGCGCGTCCTCGCGGGTTGCGGGTGCGCCCAGCTTGCCCTCCGCCTTGTCGACCAGATATTGCAGGATCGCGCCGGTTTCGGCGACCACCGTGCCGCCATCCTCGATCACCGGGGACTTGCCCAACGGATGAACCTTCTTCAGCTCGGGCGGGGCGAGCATGGTCGCCTTGTTGCGCTCGTAGCGCTTCACTTCGTAGGGAAGGCCAAGCTCCTCCAGGAGCCACAGCACCCGCTGCGAACGGGAATTTTCGAGATGGTGGACGATGATCGTCAAGTCGGCCCCTCCGGTCGGCGCGGCGTTTGTCGCCGCTTGCTGCACAGGCCTGCAGCTTGCGCGACGCCGGAGCGCCGCGCAAGCTGCAGTAGCGCCGGTCAGGCGAGCGTGCGTACCTTGGGCTCGCGGTCCCAATAGCGCTGCTTCGCCGCCTCGACGAAGCCGCCGAGATCGGTGACGCCCTCGTCGGCTTCCACGCCGGCCTTGTCGAGCAGCGGCTGGGCGGCGGCGTTGGCGCCGATCGCCTTTAGATGGCCGAACGCGTCCATCACCCACTGGACCGCGGCGCCTTCCTTGACGAGCTTGGCAGCCGCTTCCTCGGACAGGATGACCGCGCAGGCGTCGACCGTCACCGAGGGCTGGCCGAACAGCTGGGCATCGGCGGCGATCTTCGATCCGTCCGAGAGCGGCACGGCGCCGACCTTGGGGGCGATCGTCATCGCGTTGCCGCCCGCTGCCTTGATCGCGTCCTTGAGCGTCGCGAGGTCGTTCGCATCGGTCCCGTCGGCGATGAGGATGCCGACGGTCTTGCCCTCCAGCGTGTGGAGTTCGCGCGGGCCCCGGATGATGCGGAGCGCGGGCGACGGTTCCATGTCGAGCACCGGGGCGGCGGTCTTCGACGCTTCGGGCAAATCCATCGCCAAGCCCTCGGCGACGCGCTGGGCCAGCGTCTCGTCGACGTTGCGGAGGTTCGCCATCATCTGCACGCGGATATGCTCGAGGCTGACCTTGGACAGCTCGAACACCAGCGCCGAGGCGATATGCGCCTGCTCGGCCGGGTCCATCGAGCGGAAGAACAGTCGCGCCTGGCTATAGTGGTCGGCGAAGCTTTCCGGCCGGATGCGGAGCTTCTGGCCCTGCTCTTCCGACGGGAAGGTCTTGTAGCCCTTCTCCGGATCCTCGCGCGCGCCGCCTTCCTCGCCGGCCTTGGCGAGGCTGTTGGGCTCGTAATTGGCGCGGCCCTTGGGCACCGCCATCTGCATATGGCCGTCGCGCTGCTGGTTCATGAACGGGCAGCCCGCCGCGGCGGCGCGGCCCTTGGCGGCGTTGATCGGCAGCTGGTGGAAATTGACCGAACCAAGCCGCGACAACTGGGTGTCGGTATAGCTGAACAGCCGGCCCTGGAGCAGCGGATCGTTGCTGAAGCCGATGCCGGGGACGACGTGGCTCGGGACGAAGGCGGCCTGCTCGGTCTCCGCGAAGAAATTGTCGGGATAGCGATCGAGCACCATCCGCCCGACGATGCGCACCGGCAGCACCTCCTCGGGGATCAGCTTGGTCGCATCGAGCACGTCATAGGGCTGGGCGTTGGCAAAGTCCTCGTCGAACAGCTGCACGCCGAGTTCCCATTCCGGATAGTCGCCGCGCTGGATGCGCTCGAACAGGTCGCGGCGCTGGAAATCGGGATCGGCGCCGGCGATCTTCACGGTCTCGTCCCAGATCGTCGAGGCCAGGCCCGCCTTCGGTTTCCAATGGAACTTGACGAAGGTGCTCTTCCCCGCGGCATTGATCAGCCGGAACGTATGGATGCCGAAGCCTTCCATCGTCGCGAAGCTGCGCGGCAGCGTGCGGTCCGACATTGCCCACATCACCATATGGGTCGATTCGGGCATCAGGCTGATGAAGTCCCAGAAGGTATCATGCGCGGTCGCCGCCTGCGGATAGCCGCGATCCGCCTCCATCTTGGCGGCGTGGATCAGGTCGGGGAACTTGATCGCGTCCTGGATGAAGAAGACGGGAATGTTGTTGCCGACCAGGTCCCAATTGCCCTCGCGGGTGTAGAACTTGACCGCGAAGCCGCGCACATCGCGCGGGGTGTCGACCGAACCGGCACCGCCGGCGACGGTGGAGAAGCGGACGAACACCTCGGTGCGCTGGCCCTTCTTCTGGAACAGATCGGCGATGGTGACGTCGGCGAGGCTGTCGGTCACCTCGAAATAGCCGTGCGCGGCCGAGCCGCGGGCGTGGACGATACGCTCCGGAATGCGCTCGTGATCGAAGTGGTTCATCTTCTCGCGGAAGACTTCGTCCTCGATCAGCACCGGGCCGCGTGCACCGGCCTTCAGCTGGTTCTGGTTGTCGCTGATCGGCGTGCCGTGATTGGTGGTGAGCACCGGGTGCTCGGCATCGGTCACCTGGTGGGTTTCGCCACCGGCTGGGGCGTTACGGCTGTTCTGATCGGTCATGGGAGTCCTCGCAAAGCGTGCGAAGGTCCAACGAGCCGTGGATCAGGCAGTTGCGCCAGGTTTGTGATCTATGTCGATTTCGGTCGCGGCGGAGCGCCTGCCGCCGCAAGGACGATCAGCGCCCGCAGCGCCGGTTCGTCGCCGGAAGCGACTGCACCCAGGCAGACATAGCGGCCACGCCGCCCCTCGCCCCGCAGCAATCCCGCCGCATCGGGCAACCGGGCCCCTTCGGCAAAGTGGAGCAGCAGGTTGGGCGGATCGACGACCAGTCGCAGCACCGCCGCGCTTCTGTCCGACGGCTTGTAGAGAAACGTCCGCCCTCCCCCAGGCGCCATCTCCCGCTCCACCGCCCCTGGCCATGCCGATTGCAGCAAGGCCCGGGCAGCAGCGAGGCGGACAGCGAGGTCCGCCGAAGACGTGGCCTCACACGCCCCGGCAGTCCCCGTTACCGCGGAGGTAATCCGATCAGATATCGTCGTCGGGCTCCGGACCGGCCATCAGACCTTCGGCGACCTGCTCGGTGCGGCCGCGGATCGCGGCTTCGAGCCGGTTGCAGACCTCCGGGTTCTCGCGCAGGAAATTCTTCGAATTCTCGCGACCCTGGCCGATGCGGATGCTGTCATAGCTGAACCAGGCGCCCGACTTCTCGACCAGCCCCGCCTTGACGCCGAGATCGAGGATCTCGCCGATCTTCGAAATGCCCTCGCCGTACATGATGTCGAATTCGACCTGCTTGAACGGCGGCGCGACCTTGTTCTTCACCACCTTGACGCGGGTCGCGTTGCCGATGATTTCATCGCGGTCCTTGATCTGCCCGGTGCGGCGGATGTCGAGACGGACCGAGGCGTAGAACTTCAGCGCGTTGCCGCCGGTCGTCGTCTCCGGATTGCCGTACATCACGCCGATCTTCATGCGCAGCTGGTTGATGAAGATCACCATGCAGCGCGAACGGCTGATCGAGCCGGTGAGCTTGCGCAGGCTCTGCGACATCAGGCGCGCCTGGAGGCCGACATGGCTGTCGCCCATTTCGCCCTCGATTTCGGCGCGCGGCACCAGGGCTGCGACCGAGTCGACCACCAGCACGTCGATCGCGTTCGAGCGGACCAGCGTGTCGACGATCTCGAGCGCCTGCTCGCCGGTATCGGGCTGCGAGACGATCAGCTCGTCGATATTGACGCCCAGCTTCTTGGCATAGACCGGGTCGAGCGCATGCTCGGCGTCGACGAACGCGGCCACGCCGCCATTCTTCTGCGCCTCGGCGATCACGTGCAGCGCCAGCGTCGTCTTGCCCGAGCTTTCCGGACCATAGACTTCGATCACGCGGCCGCGCGGCAAACCGCCGACGCCCAGCGCGATGTCGAGCCCCAGCGAGCCGGTGGAAATCGCCTCGACCTGCATCGTCTCCTTCGAGCCCAGCCGCATGGCCGAGCCCTTGCCGAAGGCGCGGTCGATCTGCGCGAGGGCGGCGTCGAGCGCCTTCTGCTTGTCCGTGGGATTGGCCATATTGCCGTCGATCACCTTGAGAGATGCTGCCATTGGGAAGCCCCGTCGCTAGAGGGTTTACGCACTGCGTTCAACCGTGTTGCAGCGCTTGTATCGCATTTGTTCCGTGAGAACAAGAGGGGAACTTGATGAAGGTTGCGCACATGCGGCACGCGCGCTAGCTGCGGTGGCGTGACCTTGATCGTCGGCCATGTCTCCGCGCTTGCCCGCTTCCCCGTGAAGTCCATGGCTGGCGAGGCTTTGTCAGTCGCCGAGGTCGACTGGCAGGGCATCGAGGGCGACCGCCAGTACGCCTTTGTCCGCGCGCAGAATGGCACGCGTTTTCCGTGGCTTACGGCGCGCGAAGTGCCGGGCATGGTGCTCCACCGCGCCCGCTTCACCGATCCGGCTGCACCCAAGATCAGCGCCATCGCGGTGGAAGTGCCGGATGGAGGTGTCCGCGCGCTGCACGACCCCGGCCTGCACGCCCACCTGGCAGAGGCCGCGCGCGAGCCGGTGGCGCTGATCCAGGTAGCGCGCGGCGTCTATGACTCCATGCCGATCTCGCTCCAGACCAGCGCCGGCCATCGCGCCTTGGAGACCGCGCATGGCGGCCGGGTCGATCCGCGCCGCTTCCGCATCAACGTCACGATCGAGAGCGAACTGCTGCCCGAGCAATGGCAGGGCCTGCGCCTCGCCTTCGGCGACCCGAGCGAGGACGGCGCGATCGTGCAATGCGCCGATCCGATCCAGCGCTGCGTGCTGATCACCATCGATCCGGACACCGGCGCCAAGGACCCGACGGTCCTGCGCACTGTCGCCCAGCGCTTCGCCGCCTGCTACGGGCTCTATTCGGCACCGGCACGGCCGGGACTGATCCGCGTCGGCGATCCCGTCCGCATCATCGCCTGAGGAGGAGGGGCCGGAGCCCCTCCCCTCCGCTTACTTCCCCGCCTTGCCCGTCCACTGGTTCATCCAGCCCAGCACCTCGCCATACCATTGCAGCGAGTTCTTCGGCTTGAGCACCCAGTGGTTCTCGTCCGGGAAGACGAGCAGCTTGGACGGGATCTCGCGGCGCTGGAGCGCGGTGAAGGCCGCCAGGCCCTGGGTATAGGGGATGCGGAAGTCCTTCTCGCTGGTGATCACCAGCTGCGGGGTCTTCCAGGCGCTGACATAGTTGACCGGGTTCCAGCGCTCGAATGCGGCGGGGTCCTCGAAATAGGCCTTGCCGCCATGTTCCCACTCGTCGAACCACAGCTCCTCGGTTTCGTACGCCATGGCGCGCGCGTCGAACACGCCGTCATGCTGGACGATGCACTTGAAGCGATCGGGCCACTGGCCCTCGATCCAGTTCATCATATAGCCGCCATAGGAGGCGCCGAGCGCGCAGGCCTTGTCGCCATCGAGGAAGGCGAAGCGATCGGTCGCAGCGCGCAGGCCCTTCTTCAGGTCCTCCAGCGGCCCCCCGCCCCAATTGTTGCGGATCGCATCGGTGAAGGCCTGGCCATAGCCGGTCGAGCCGTGGAAATCGACCGCGACCACCGCATAGCCGGCACCCGCGAACACCGCCGGGTTCCAGCGATAGGACCAGCTATTGCCCATGCTGCCCTGCGGCCCGCCATGGACGATGAACGCGATCGGCGCCTTCGCCCCCGCCACCAGCCCCGCGGGCTTGGCGACATAGCCCCAGACGGTGTCGCCATTGGCGCCGTTGAAGCTGTAGCGGGTCACCTCAGGCATCGAAATGCCGGCCAGCTTCTCGGCGTTCACCGCGGTGAGCCGGGTGCTCTTCTTGCCCTTGAGCCAATAGAAATCATCCGGCGCGGTGAGGCTGTTCATCGCATAGACGAGCCCGCCTTTGGTCGGCACCACCGCCGAGACGCTGCCCTTCTCGGTCAGCCGCTCGACCTTGCCCGCCAGCGACACGGCGAAGACCGGCTCTTCCTGCACGTCCTGCGCGGTGACGTAGATCGTCTTGGAGTCCGCTCCCCAGGCGATCGAGGCGACCGAGCGGTCCCAGCCCGCGGTCAGCGCGCGCACGTCGCCGGTGGCTAGGTTGCGGAGCATCAGCACCTGGCGATCGGCTTCATAGCCCGGCCGCGCCATCGCGAACCAGGCGAGCCACTTCCCGTCGGGCGACGGCGTCGGCAGATTGTCCATGCCGCCATTGCCCTTGGTGAGGTTCACCGGCGCCGCGGAGCCGTCCGCAGGGGCGGCGAAGATGTCGAGATTGGTCGACAGCGACTCGATCCGGTCCGCCTCGCGCAGCGCGAAGTAGATGGTCTTGCCGTCGGCGCTCCAGGCGACTTCCTCGCCGCCGCCCGAGGGCTTGGAGGGCGTGTCGCCGACCAGCCCGCCTTCGATTGCGACGCCGTCGCCGGTCGCCCCCTGCGGCCCGAACGGCAGGACGAAGAGCTGCGAGCGGGTGCCATCCGCCCACGTATCCCAATGGCGCACGAAGAGCTGCTGGTAGACGCGGCCCGAGCCGGCGTTCGGATCCTTCTTCTCCATCGCCGGCGTCACCGTCGGTGCGCCCGGCTTGCGATCGGCCCAGACGAGCAGCTTGGCGCCGTCCGGCGATACCTTGAAGCCGCTGAAGCCGCCCTGGATATGGGTCAGTTGGGTGGGCGTGCCGCCGGTGATCGCCACCGACCACACCGCATCCTCGCCGCCCTTGTCGGACTGGAACCACACGGTCTTGCCGTCGGCGGAAATCTGCGGCGCGGTCTCGTTGACCAGCGGCTCGGCGACCAGCTTCTCCGGCTTGGCACGCTTGGCGGTGAGGTCGAGCCGCCACAGATCATAGCGGCCCTTGTTGGCGGCAAGATCGGTCTCGCGCTGCTGCCAGACGAGCCAATGGCCGTCGGGCGACACGGCGGGCGCCCCCACGCGGGAGAGGCCGACAACGTCCTGGATGGTGAGGTCTCGCGCCGAGGCGGGCGCGGCGATGGCGGCGAGCGCGACGCTCGCGACGAGGAACTGCTTCATGCCCCCGACGATAGCCGGAAGGTATCGCCCGATACAATCGTCGGATGTGCGGTTCAGCGGGTGCCGGTGATCCGGGCGATCTCGCGCGCGACGATCTGCTCAACCAACTGCGGCAGGTTCTGGTCCAGCCAGTCGCGCAACATCGGCTTGAGCATCTCGCGGACCAAGCCCTCCAGCGTGTCCGATCCCGGCACCTGCGGCTTGACGATCAGCCGCGACAGCGCCTCGAGTTTCTCGCGGCTGGCCTCGGCGACGCGATCGGAGAGGATAGGGTCCGCTGGCGCTGCGACCGGTGCGGGCTCCTCCGCGATCGGCTCGTGCAATTCCAGCACATCCTCATGCGGAGGCTCGACCAACGGTTCCTCTGCTTCGTGCTCGACCTCGGCTTCGGGCACCGCCCGCAGCGGACGGCCGCGGGCGAACGCGCCGGGTTCGTCGTCGGCGATGATCCGTTTGATCGATGCGAGGATTTCCTCCATCGACGGCTCGCTGCTGGCAGTCCCCATCGCGTCCATCCTGGCGTTTGAGTGCGAACGCCCTCAATCAGGGATTGGGGCGGTCGCTGTCAACCGGACGCTGCAGCGTCGGATCGAGCGGCGCGCCGATCACCACCGCACTCTGCGCCGGCGTGCTGCGGGTGCTGGTCGCCACCGGCTGGGGCGCCTTGTCGTCGCGCCAGTCGTTGATGCGGTTGCGCACGCGGGCGTAATTGACCGCCGGATCGTAGAGCAGGCGGCTGTCGAAGTTGAGATCCTTGGCCTGGGCCCGGCCCATGGCGGCAAGCAGGCTGAACCCTGCGACATAGGCGTCGCGCTCGGCGGTGACATATTGCACCTGCGAGTTGAGCAGTTCCTGCTCGGCGTTGAGGATGTCCAGGATCGTGCGAGTGCCGACGCTGTTCTCCGCGCGCACGCCTTCGAGGCTGAGCTGGTTGGCCTGCACTGCGGTACGCGACGATTCGATCACCCGCAGCGCGGCCTGGTAGCTGGCGTAGGACGAGCGCGCCTGGGCGATCACGCCGCGTTCGGTGAGTGTCACCGTCTCGATCGCCGCGCCCTCGCGCGCCTGCGCCTGACGGACCTGGGCGGCCGGGCGGCCGCCCTGGAACAGCGGCAGGGAGACCTGCACGCCTACCGTGGCGGTAGTTGCCGTAGGAGTGAGGCCGGCACGGCGCCCGATGTCGCCCACGGAACCGAGATAATTCTGGTAGGTGCCGCCGGCGCCGACGCTCACCTGCGGCAGGCGACCCGCCTTTGCGACGCGGGTATCGTAGCGCGACGCATCGCGGGCGAGTTGCGCGGCTTCGAGGAACGGGTTGTTGGCAAGCGCCACCTGCTCGGCGGTCTGCACGTCCTGCGGCAGATTGGGCAGCGCCGGCGGCGGCGCGAGTATGCCCGGCGGCGTGCCGACGACCTGGATATAGGTCTCGCGGCTGCCGATCAGCTGCGCCTCGGCGCTGCGCAGCTGCGACTGAGCAAGCGCCAGGCGCGCCTCGGACTGGGCAACGTCCGTGCGGGTCAGGTCGCCCACTTGGAATCGGTCGCGGGTCGCCTGGAGGTTCACCTCGAGGACGTGGACGTTTTCCTGGTTGAGTCGGACGATCGATTCGTCGCGAATGACGTTAAGATAAGCGGTTACCGTCTGGGTGAAGATGTCCGCCTCGCTGCCACGCAAGTTTGCGCGGCCGGCATTCACCCGCACCTCGGCGGCGCGTACCGAATTGCGGATGCTGCCGCCGCTATAGATGGGCTGCGACAGATTGACGCCAAGCTGCGCCTGACGCGATGGCGTCAGTGCGCTGGCATTGGTATTGTACAGGCTGTCGTTCGCGGAGCCGCTCGCGCTGAGACCGGGCAGCCCCTGCGAGCGGGCGATCGGCACATTCTCGTCGTTCGCGCGCTGGTTGGCGCGCTGAGTCTGGATGTCCGGATTGGTCGCATAGGCCTGGGCCAGCGCGTCCTGCAGCGTCGTCGTCGGCGCAGCGGTCTTGGCGCCGGGGGACGGCACGTCCTGGCGGCCGCTGGGCGCGGTCTGTGCGTACGCAGGCGCCCCGAGGGAAACGAGGCTCACACCAATGAGCAAAATGTTCAGTCGCATGAGCCCCGCTTTTAAGGTTAAAAGGTAAATTTTCTCGGTTTTTCAAAGCCGGGAAGCGTCGCCACTTCGATGTCCAGGAAATCCGCCAGACCGAAGCCCCCCTCGGTACGGCGGCCGAGCGCCAACCGCGTCACGCCGCGGTCGATCACGCCAGTGACAATACGGCCGCCGACCTTGACCTGGTCGACGATCGCCTGCGGCAGTTCCTCGACGGCACCGTCGATCACGATCAGGTCGTATGGTCCACGCGCGGCCCAGCCGGCGTTGAGCGGGCCCTGGACCAGCTCGACATTGGCGGCACCGGCCAGCCCGCCGCGCGCGATCGCGACCAGCGCCGGCTCTTCCTCGAGCGCGACGACCGATGCCACCAGCGGCGAGAGCAGCGCCGCGGCATAGCCGCCGGCCGCGCCGATCAGCAGGACATGGTCGCTCGGCTGCAGTTCCGCCTCGGTCAGCAGCCGGCCCGTCGCCAGCGGCGAATCATGGCGGCGGCCATTGCCGAGCGGCAGCAGCGTGTCGCGGTACGCAAGCGCGCGCTGCTCCGGCGGCAGGAATACTTCGCGGGGGACTTGCGACATCGCCGTCACCACGCGAGGATCGTTCACTGCGTTGGTACGCAGCTGGCTCGCCACCATGGCGTGGCGCATCGCTTCGAAACGGGGCGCTTCGAGGGGCGCAGGGTCGACCATAAGGGCCATCATCACTCCGCTTGTCGCACAACCGTATTAGTTGTGCAATACACTTGTTGCTGTCTCAGGGCTTCTATCGCGGAGTGCGGGGCTCGCCAAGCGAGTGCGACGTTATTTTGAAACTCTGTTGACATCACCCCCACCCCGAGGGCATTTGCCGCGCCTCACCTCCGGATGGCCCGATGGCGGAATGGTGACGCAGCGGACTGCAAATCCGTATATGCCGGTTCGATTCCGGCTCGGGCCTCCACCGGCGCCAGATGCGCCCTTCTCCACTTCGCAGATACGAACAGGGCGCCCGCTGCCCCGTGCAGCGGACGCCTTTTCGTTCTTGTAGGCCGGGATCAGCGGCCGTTGCGGCAGTCGCCACCGTCTACCGCGCGGCCGGCCAGCGCACCTGCACCCGCACCGATGATCATGCCGGTGCCGCTGCGGCGATAGGAGCTGCCGCGGCCGATCTCGCCGCCCAGCAGGCCACCGGCGATCGCGCCGAGGATGGTGCCCGCGGTGCCGTCGCTGCAGCGCTGGCGATAGTTGCGGCCGCGATAGGCGTAGCGCGGACGGTCGTCGCGATAGTCGCGGTAATCCCGATAGTCACGGGCGTCCCGGTAGCCGTCACGATAGTCGCGGTCATAATGGTTGTAGCCGTCGCGATAGCCCCAGTCCTGAGCGGCCGCCGGCGTCGCGGCGATCGTACCGGTCATCAGCGTGGCAGCCATGGTGGCGCCGATCAGAAACTTCTTCATCTCGTATCTCCTCGCGGCGGCAGCCTGTGCCGCCGTCTGAAGCCTGATTCGCACAACGCCGCTGTTCGCAGCCTGAATGCGCTCGTTAGGTAATGTTCAGCTAATCCATTGGCCCGGAACGGGACGCCGGCGCGCAACCCGCGCTTGGAACCATGACACCTAGGAAACGTTCTTTCGGTCTCTTGGAGGGAACCTTCCGCATGTACGATTTCGGCATCCGCCGCGCGCTGACCGGCTATCGCATGGCCTACCGCCCGCACGAGACCAATCCCTGCCCCGGCTGCGGCCAGTCGCACTGGATGGTCGGGCGGATGACGGCCGAGTGTGCGTTCTGTGGCACTGCGCTCCCGCTCCACCACGGCACCGTCGGCGGCAGCGCGCTCCATGTCCGCCCCGCCCATCCGCCGCTCGCGGCCTGAGCCATGACCAGCGTTTCGAACACCTCGCCGATCGAGCGAATCGCCCGGGTCATCGCCGCCGAGATGCTGAGCCCCAATGCCGAGGGTGCTGGCGAGCTCGGCCGGCCGGTGAGCGAAATCGTTGACACGATCTGGCCGCGCGAGACCGATCGGGCGATGGCGGTGCTCCGCACGCTCCGCGAGCCGACCGCGACGATGATCGAGGCCGGCCGCGCCGCCGGCGACGATCCCGCCCGCATTTGGAGCGCGATGGTCAACGCCGCGATCGCCGAGGCATCCGCGCTGGCGGACTAACGCGGGTTTGTCGTCGGGCTTTTGTTCGCTATGCGCACGCCATGCATGACGCTCCGCTGACGCTCTACAATTCGCTTTCCCGTTCGCTCGAGCCGTTCCAGCCGCTCGACCCTGCCAAGGGCGTGCGCGTCTATTCGTGCGGGCCGACGGTCTACAACTACGCCCATCTCGGCAATTTGCGCGCCTATGTGTTCACCGATACGCTGAGCCGGGTGCTGCGCTGGAAGGGCTATCCGCTCACCCACATCATCAACATCACCGATGTCGGCCACCTGACCTCGGACGCCGATGCCGGCGACGACAAGATGGAAGCGGCCGCGCGCGCCCAGGCGATGAGCATCTGGGACATCGCCGCGCACTATACCGCCGCGTTCAAGCAGAATATCGCCGATCTCAACATCACCGAACCGAGCAAATGGTCGGTCGCGACCGATCACATCCAGCAGATGATCGCCTTCGCCGAGAAGATCGCGCCCGAGCATTGCTACGAGCTCGACTCGGGCCTCTATTTCGACGTCTCGACGGTTCCCGATTATGGCCGACTGGCCGGTGCTGCCGATGACGCAGCAGAGGGCCGGATCGAAGCGGTGACCGGCAAGCGCCACCCGCAGGACTTCGCGATCTGGCGCAAGTCGCCGCCGGGCGAGCAGCGGCAAATGGAATGGGATTCGCCCTGGGGCAAGGGCGCCCCGGGCTGGCACCTCGAATGCTCGGTGATGAGCATCCAGTATCTCGGCGCGCCGTTCGATATTCATACCGGCGGCATCGACCATCGCGAGATCCATCACCCCAACGAAATCGCGCAGAACCAGGCGTTTTGCGGCTGCGGCGACACCGGCGCGCATTTCTGGATGCACAACAACTTCCTGGTCGATCGCCAGGGCAAGATGTCCAAGTCCAAGGGCGGGTTCACCACGCTCCAGTCGCTGATCGACGCGGGCGTGCATCCCCTCGCCTATCGTCTGCTGTGCCTGCAGGCGCAGTATCGTAGCGAGCTGGAATTCTCGGCCGAGAACCTAGCGGCGGCGCTCACCCGGCTGAAGCGGCTGGTGATCACGGTGACCGCGCTCCGGGCCCGCGCCGAAGGCGAAGGCACCGCACCGGCGGCATGGCTGGAAAAGCTCGACGCCGCGGTGTCGGACGATCTCAACACCCCCAAGGCGCTGCCGGTGCTCGACGAGATGCTCGCCGACAAGCGTACTTCGCCCGCCGACCGGCTGGCAGCGCTGGCCGAGTTCGACAAGGTGCTGGGCCTGCGGCTCGCCGAACTGACCCGCGAGGAACTGCGCGTGCAGCCCAAGGGCGCGACGATTACGCCCGAGCAAATCGGCGACCTGCTGGTCGAGCGCAAGGAAGCCCGGGTGGTAAAGGACTTCCAGCGCTCCGACCGAATCCGCGACGATCTCGTGGCGGCCGGGATCGAGGTGATGGACGGCGATCCGCTCGGCTGGGACTGGAAGCCGGCGCTGTAACTACTGCCGTATCCTCCCCCGCCAGGGGGAGGTGGCGCCGAAGGCGACGGAGGGGGAGGATGCCAGAACCTCTCGAACCGTCGTCCGTCCTCCCCCTCCGAGCCGCTGCGCGGCCCACCTCCCCCTGGCGGGGGAGGATTTGCTTCAGACGCAAATCGCCTCTTGCCATCCCGCGCCAACCTCCCCCACAAAACGCGACGTTTTTTCGGGGGAAGCAATGCGCGGGCAAGTGTTGGGGGTGGATCGGTCAAGCGGCGAAGGCCAGATTTCGGGCGAGGATGGCGGCCGCTATGTTTTCACCCAGGAAGACTGGAGCGACAGCCGCCACCCCGCGGTCGGCGCCAAGGTCGATTTCGACGTCGACGGCAAGCGCGCCCGCCGCATCTTCCGCCTGCTGGAAGGCGCCGACCTGCCGGTGCCCGCGGGCGAGCCTCGCAGCAAGATCGTCGCCGCGGTGCTCGCGCTGTTCCTGGGCACGCTTGGCATCCACCGCTTCTATCTCGGCCGCACCGGATCGGGCGTGGTGATGCTGCTGCTCACCTGCACCATCGTCGGCGCGCTGGTCACCGGCGTCTGGGCGTTCGTCGATGCGATCCGCTATCTGCTGATGAGCGATACCGAGTTCGCCCACCGCTATCCGCGCCGCTGATCAGGCGGCGAGGAAATCGGGCACCAGCCCCCAGACCCGGTCAAGCTGTTCGCGCGTGATGCTGTAGGGCGGCATCACGTACACGGTATTGCCCAGCGGCCGAAGCAGCACGCCGCGCTCGCGTGCGAACGCCATCAGCCGCGGCGCGATCGCTGAAAGATAGCCATTCTCCGGCTGCTCGATCTCGAGCGCGGCAATCGTGCCCATGCGGCGGTGGCCGATCAGGCCGGGTACATCGGCCAGCCGGTCGAGCGCTGCCTGCTGCCATTCGCCTAGCCGCGCGATCCGCTCCAGCACCGGCTCGTCCCGCCAGATGGCGAGGTTGGCCACGGCGGCCGCACAGGCGATCGGGTTCGCGGTGTAGCTGGAGGAGTGGAAGAACATCCGCGCGCGATCCTCGGACAAATGCGCCTGGAAAATCGGCGCGGTCGCCAGCGTCACCGCCAGCGGGATCGCGCCGCCGGTGATGCCCTTCGAGAGGCACAGGATGTCGGGCACCACGCCCGCCTGTTCGCACGCCGTCAGCGTGCCGGTGCGGCCCCAGCCGGTCATCACCTCGTCTGCGATGAAGAGCACGTTGTGGCGCGTGCAAATCGCCCGCATCTCGGCGAGCAGCGCGGGGGTATAGAAGAGCATGCCCCCTGCCCCCAGCACCAGCGGCTCGACGATGAACGCCGCAGCACCGGCGCGGCACTCCGCTTCCAGCGCGTCGAGCGTGGCCTGTTCGGCGCCCGTGCTGGGAAAGGGGATGGTGCCGACGTCGAACAGCAGCGGCTGATAGGGCCGGTTGAACACGCCCCGCGCACCGACCGACATGCCGCCGATCGTATCGCCATGATAGCTGTGTTCGAGGACGAGGATGCGGCTGCGGTCCTCGCCGCGGTTGTGCCAATAGCCGAGCGCCATCTTGAGCGCGACTTCCACTGCAGTGGAACCGCTGTCGCTGAAGAAGACGTGTTCCAGCGCCTCGGGCAGGATCTCCCGCAGCCCGGCGGCGAGCGTCTCGGCGGGTTCGTGGGTCCAGCCGGCGAAGATGATCTGGTCGAGCTTGCCGGCCTGTTCGGCGATTGCGGCCATGATGCGCGGGTTGCAATGACCGTGCGTTGTCACCCACCAGGACGAGACCGCGTCGATGAAGCTGCGGCCATCGGCGGTGTGGATCAGCGCGTCCTTCGCGTGACTGACCATCGGGATCGGCTCGCCCAGCCCGTGCTGGGTGAAGGGGTGCCAAACCGATGACATCAGGCGAAGTCCGCCAGATCGAAGGCGTCGGCGAAGGCGCGTGCGAGCGCATCGGGCGTCAGCTCGGGCAGCATTGGCAGGCGACCGAGGCGCTGGACCTTGCCGATCGCGGCAATGGTCACCTCGCTGTCCTCGACCGGATCGCCGACGAACGCGATACCGTGGATCGGCACGCCCCGCGCGCGGAGTGCCTCGATCGAGAGCAGGCTGTGGTTGATCGTCCCGAGCGCGGTGCGCGCGACCAGCACCACCGGCTTGGCCCAACGGGCGAAGACATCGGCGTAGAGGATCTCGCGCGTCACCGGCACAAGCGCGCCGCCCGCGCCTTCGACGACCAGCGGCCCGTCGACCGCCGGCAGCGCCAGGCGATCGGGGTCGATCGTCACACCGTCGATCTCGGCGGCAAGATGCGGCGAGCAGGGCGTGACCAGGCGATAGGCCTCGGGGAGGACGTGCCCGATCGGCAGGCCCGACAGTGCCGCGGTGCGCTCGCTGTCGCTGCCGTCGTCGAGCCCTGCCTGGACGGGTTTCCAGTAGCGGGCGCCGAGGGCACCCGCGAGGGCGGCGGCGAACACGGTCTTGCCGATGCCGGTATCGGTACCGGTGACGATGAAGGTCTGGGTCATGCTGCGATGGGCTCGGTTGCGGCGAGAAGCGTCGCCAGCCGTTCCGCGAGTGCGGCGATTTGGGCAGGCGACACATTGTTGGTGATCGAGATGCGCAGGCGCGAGGTACCCGCGGGGACGGTAGGCGGGCGGATGCCGCGCACGTCGAAGCCGCTTTCCTGCAGCGCGACGGCTACGGCCATGGTCCGCACGTCGTCGCCGAGGATCAGCGGCAGGATCTGGGTGTCGCCCGCCGGTACGCCAAGCGGCGCGAGCGCGGCACGGGCGACGGCGATCCGCTCGGCCAGCGCGGACCGGAGAGCGTCCCCCTCCGCCACGATGCGCAGCGCCGCGCGCACGGCAGCCGCCATCAGCGGCGACGGCGCGGTCGAGAAGATGAAGGCGCGGCCGCGATTGACGAGGAAGTCGCGGACGATAGCGGGGCCGGTGACCAGCGCCCCCTCGCAGCCCAGCGCCTTGCCGCAGGTATGCAGCGTGATCAGATTGGCGGTCGGCAGGCCATGGGCGAGCCCCTGCCCCTGCGGGCCGCAGACGCCGGTGGCATGCGCCTCGTCGACGAGCAGGATCGCGTTCTCGGCCTCGGCGAGCGCCGACAGCGCGGCGAGCGGCGCGACATCGCCGTCCATGCTGTAGAGGCTCTCGACCGCGATCCACACGCGCCCTGCCCCGCCCTCGCGACGCCAGGTAGCGATCGCCTCGGCGAAGGCGGCAACGTCGTTGTGCGCCGCCTGTCGTGCTTCCGCCCGGCCGAGGCGCATGCCTTCGTGCGCGCTGGCATGGACGAGTGCGTCAAACAACACGAGGTCACCGCGCTGGGGCAAAGTGGCGAGCAGTGCCGCATTGGCCGCATAGCCACTGGAGAAATACAGCGCCGACTCGCGCCCGAAGAACGCCGCGGCCTCGGTCTCCAGCGCTTCGTGCTCGGGATGGTTGCCGCGGAGCAGCCTCGAACCGCCCGAGCCGATCGGCACGCCGCGCGCGAGCGCCGACGCCACGGCGTCGCGCAGTTCGGGCGAGTCGGACAGGCCGAGATAATCGTTGGACGCGAAGTCCGCGCCTTCGCGGGGGATCAGCCTGCGCCCGCGGCCACGGGCCGTCAGGTCGGCAAGGTCGCGCGCGTGTGCTTCGAATGCGTGCATCGCGGCGCGGCTACACCCGGCCGCGCCCGCGTGCAATCGATCCGCCCACCTTTACCCCGCCAGGGTAAGAAATCACTTGCATCCATTTACCCCAGCCGGGTAAGGGTCCCGAATGACGACGTTAGCCGGTTCCAAAATCCGCCAGTTTCGCGAGGAACGCACCCTCACCCGCGCCGCTTTCGGTGCCTGGTTCGATACGCCAGGCTCGACCGTGCAGGGCTGGGAGACCGACGGCAAGCGCGCCAATACCAAGGTGATGAACCAGATAGCGGCGATGGGAATCGCCGAGCATGCGGACTGGCACGTCGCCGTCCGCGACGTGGAGAGTGCAATGGCAAGCTGGACCCCCGATAGCTGGACGCGCGCCGAAGCGCGCCAGATGCCGCAATATCCGGACAAGGGCGCGCTCGACGCCGCCACCCGGCAGCTGAGCAGCTATCCCCCGCTGGTCTTCGCCGGCGAGGCGCGCGAGCTTACCGCGGAGTTGGGCAAGGTCGCGCGCGGCGAGGCCTTCCTGCTCCAGGGCGGCGACTGTGCCGAGAGCTTCGCCGAGTTCCACCCCAACAACATCCGCGACACCTTCCGCGTGATCCTGCAGATGGCGGTTGTGCTCACCTTCGCCTCCAAGCTGCCGACGGTGAAGCTCGGTCGCATGGCGGGCCAGTTCGCCAAGCCGCGTTCGGCCGATACCGAGGTGATCGATGGTGTCGAGCTGCCCAGCTACCGCGGCGACAATGTCAACGACATCGCCTTCACGCCGGAGTCGCGCATCCCCGATCCGCAGCGGATGGTGCAGGGCTACAGCCAGTCGGCGGCGACGCTCAACCTGCTGCGCGCCTTTGCAAATGGCGGCTATGCCAATTTGCACCAGGTGCATAAGTGGACGCTCGACTTCATGGGCAAGAGCCCCTGGTCGGCCAAGTTCGCCGATGTCGCGGACCGGATCGGCGAGGCGCTCGACTTCATGGAAGCGTGCGGGATCAACCCCGATACCGTGCCGCAGCTAAAGGGCACCGACTTCTACACCAGCCACGAGGCGCTGCTGCTCCCCTATGAGCAGGCGCTGACCCGGCAGGACAGCCTGACCGGTGACTGGTACGATACCTCGGCGCACTTCCTGTGGATCGGCGACCGCACCCGCTTCGAGGGCTCGGCGCATGTCGAGTTCCTGCGCGGCATCGGCAACCCGATCGGGATGAAGTGCGGGCCGAGCCTCGAGCCCGACGCACTGCTGCGCCTGCTCGACACGCTCAACCCGGGCCGGGTGCCGGGGCGGATGACGCTGATCACCCGCTATGGCCATGACAAGATCGAGGCAGGCCTGCCCAAGCTGGTCCGCGCGGTGAAGCGCGAAGGCCATCCGGTGGTGTGGAGCTGCGATCCGATGCACGGCAACGTCGTCAAGGCGGCCAATGGCTACAAGACGCGGCCGTTCGACCGGATCCTCGCCGAGGTGCGCGGCTTCTTCGCCGTCCACCGCGCCGAAGGCACCTTCGCAGGCGGCATCCATGCCGAGATGACCGGGCAGAACGTGACCGAATGCACCGGCGGTGCGATCGCGATCACCGAGCAGGGGCTGGCCGATCGCTACCACACGCATTGCGACCCGCGCCTCAACGCGGGTCAGAGCCTGGAACTGGCGTTCCTGCTCGCCGAAATGCTCAACGACGAAATGGCAGAGCGCCGCAAGGCCGCGGCCTGATGCCCGGAGGGCGCGTTGCTCAGCGGAGCAGCGCGCCCGCCAGTGCCCACAGGCCATAGCCGAGCGCGAAGACCAGCATCCAGGCGAACACCGCGCTGCCGACGATGATCGCCAGCCGGGTACGAACCGAGAATTTCTCTTCCTTCCCCGACGCGTTCCACCCCTCGACCACCGGCGGGGTGGGCTGGGGCGTCGGCAGCGGCGTCTTGGGGAAGGCGATCGGCGTCGCGGCGGGGCCGGAGACGGCGGTGCGCAAGTCCGCATCGCTGAGCGGGGTGACGAACTCGCAGCCATAGATGCCCGCGGTGCCCCACACGACCGATGCCTCGCGCGTGCCGATCCCAGCGATGCCGAGCGCGATCGCGTCGCCCACCTTGAGCTCGGCGCCCGCGACGACGCGGAAGCCGCCGTTCGACAGGTCCTCGATCGTCACGTCAACCGGCGCCCAGTCCGAATCGCGCAGCGTCGCTTCGAGTTCGACGCTGTGCCGCTCGGCCCAGCGTCCGTCCTGATACAGTCGTGCCGCGATACCCATAAGCGCTCCACTGGCGTGCGTTGGGCTCCGCTTTGCATGCGCAGGCGTTGCGAGGCGGTAAACGCCGCGGAAATTATCTTAAGAGTTCATGGTTAACGAAGACTTTGTCCGCGGCCGCGACAATTTTCGGGTTGCATCGCAAACAAGCGACACGCGGCTGCAACACGGGCCGGGCAAATGCTCCCTTGTCGGCGCGTTTCGTTCCCCCTCGCGTCGACTCTCCCCGAACTAAACGGGGCAGCCTCACGGGGCTGCCCCGGCCTTTTCCGGGGTTCAGGCGTAGAGGTCTACCACCTCCGCCCCATCGCCCTCCGCTTCCAGCAGCAGCGTCCGGTGGCAATGGCACGGATCACGCTCGTAGCAGAGCAAGGCGCTCGGCTTCTCCGCCGCCAGCGCATGCATCTGCGCGACCTGCGCCTGGGCCTCGGGCAGCCCGAGCTGGACGTCATAGACTTCACGCAAGGTCGCCACGTCGCCCTTCTTCGCCGCGTCGCGCCCGCGCTTGGGGGTGCCGAGTTGCTTGAGATGGAAATAGTCGATGCCCGCGTCGCGCAGGCTCGCGGCAAGGCTCGACTTGGAGAAGCCCGGACGGCGCGACAGCGGCAGCGCGCGCACGTCGATCACCCGCTGCACCCCGGCTCGGGTGAGCGCGGCGAGAAACTCGGCCATGGTGGTGGCTTCGTAGCCGATCGTGTAGATTCGCATCCTCGCTCCTTTGTCATCGCGCCGTCATGCCGCTATGGGCGCCGACGTGACTCATGACATCCACATCATCGGCGGCGGCCTGGCCGGCTCGGAAGCCGCGTGGCAGCTCGCCCAGGCGGGATATAAGGTCCGCCTCTCCGAAATGCGCGGCTCGGGCGAAATGACGCCCGCGCACCAGAGCGACCGGCTGGCGGAACTCGTCTGCTCGAACAGCTTCCGCTCGGACGATGCCGACAGCAACGCGGTCGGCCTGCTCCACCAGGAAATGCGCGCGCTCGGCTCGCTGATCCTGACGCAGGGCGACATCC
This sequence comes from Sphingomonas sp. 22176, assembly GCF_052045505.1. NCBI lineage: Bacteria > Pseudomonadati > Pseudomonadota > Alphaproteobacteria > Sphingomonadales > Sphingomonadaceae > Sphingomonas > Sphingomonas sp. 22176. Next base: position 76,814 of record NZ_JBQEPL010000004.1, read on the forward strand.
ACAAGGTGCCGGCCGGCTCGGCGCTGGCGGTGGACCGCGACGGCTTTGCCGAGGGCGTGACCGCGGCGCTGGAGCAGCATTCCAACATCACCATCGTCCGCGAGCGGGTCGACACGCTGCCCGCCGAGGGCCGCACCATCGTCGCGACGGGCCCGCTGACCGCGCCGATGCTGGCGGAGAGCATCGGCCGCGCAACCGGCAAGGACAGCCTCGCCTTTTTCGACGCGATCGCGCCGATCGTCCACCGCGAGTCGATCGACATGGAGATCGCTTGGTTCCAGAGCCGGTGGAACAAGGGGTCGGGCAAGGATTACATCAACTGCCCGATGTCCAAGGAGCAGTATCTAGAATTCCACGCCGCGCTGATGGCCGGCGAGAAGACCGAATTCCGCGAGTGGGAAAACGTCCCCTATTTCGAAGGCTGCATGCCGATCGAAGTGATGGCGGAACGCGGGGTGGATACGCCGCGCTATGGACCGATGAAGGGCGTGGGCCTCGACGATCCGCGCACCGGACGCTGGCCGTATGCGGTGGTGCAGCTGCGGCAGGACAATGCCAGCGGCACCTTGTGGAACATGGTCGGCTTCCAGACCAAGCTCAAATATGCCGAGCAGGTGCGGCTGTTCCGCACCATCCCGGGGCTGGAGAATGCCGAGTTCGCGCGGCTGGGCGGTCTGCACCGCAACACCTTCCTGCGCTCGCCCGAGCTGCTCGACGGCACGCTGCGGCTGAAGAGCGCGCCCAATATCCGCTTCGCCGGGCAGATCACCGGCTGCGAGGGCTATGTCGAGAGCGCAGCGATCGGGATGCTCGCCGGGCGCTTCGCCGCGGCGGAGATCGCGGGCACCGAACTGCCGGCACCGCCGCGCGAGACCGCGCTGGGCGCCCTCCTCTCGCACATCACCGGCGAGGCGGAGATCGAGACCTACCAGCCGATGAACGTCAATTTCGGACTGTTCCCGCCGATCGAGGGCCGCACCAAGAAGGCCGATCGCAAGCGGATGTATACCGATCGAGCAAGAGCGGCGCTGAAGGACTGGCTGGCGGCCTAAAGGGGGTACACCTTCTCAGCCGTCATCCCGACGAAAGTCGGGATCCAGAAGCCTCAACGTTCCAGATGGAGCCGGGAGCGCCAGGCCAATGGATCCCAGCTTTCGCCGGGATGACGGCATAGAGCGTAGGTTTACGTCTCCAGCACCGGCTCCTTCGCCATCGCCATCGCCAGCGCGCGGTGGCGCTTCTCCACCGCCTCGCCATAGAGCGGCTCGTCGCCATCAGCGAGACTGAGCACCAGCGACGGCCCCTCCAGCCGAAGCCTGGAGCGCTTGAGCGGCCGCGCGACGCCGCCGCTCAGCCGCTGCCCCAATCGCATCGCCAACCCCCAGCGCATGGCCTCCGCCAGCGCTTCGACCGTAGCGAGCCGTTCGAGCGGCGCCGGGCTGTCCAGCGCCCCGCCCAGCGAGGTATATAGCGCCTGCGCCACGATCGCGCGGCCCGCCGCATCGATGCCCACCCAATTGCCGTGCAGCCCAATCTCCATACCGCGTTCGGCGCGAAACTCCGGGTTCGCGCGCCAGCCCACGTCCGCGAGCAGGCAGGCAGTGTGGCGGAGACGTGCCGATTCCGGCCCATCGCGGAACAGCGGGGCGAGCCAGGCATCGAGCAGGTCGCCATGCTCGGGAAAGCGTCCGGAGCGCTGGCCCTCTTCGCGGGCGGCGACGATCAGCGGGTCCTGAAGCCGCTCCTCGGCCGAGAGGCGCTGGAACAGCAGCCCCTCGCGCAGCCCATAGGCCGAGACGACCGTACCGCTGCTGCCGAGCTGCCTGGTCACCGCAACCAGCAGCGCCGCCGCATCGGCGAGCGAGGGGATGCGCGCGCTCGACAGGTCGGGCACAGTCTTGAGATCGGCCTTGGTCGCACCCTCGACGCGGCGGCCGAGCTCCTCCACCCGCTCGATCGCCAGCGGATAATGGTGGACGATCGGCAGCGGATAGTTGCTCAGGTGCATGTCGAGCTTGGCGAGCGAGCGCCACGAGCCGCCGACCATGTAGAAGGGCAGCCCCTTCCCCCGCCCCTTCCAGCCGGCCGCCTCGACCATGCGGGCGACCTCGCGCTCCAGCACGCCCTTGCCCCGCGCACGGATCGCGCCGAGGCGAAGCACGCCGAGCGGGAACGACACGCGATCGGTCACCGTGCCGGCGACGACGCGGACTAGCTCCAGGCTGCCGCCGCCGAGATCGCCGACCACGCCGTCCGCTTCGGGAATGCCCGACAGCACGCCCAGACCGGCCGCCGTCGCCTCTTCCACCCCGGAGAGCAGCTCGACCTCGAGGTCCAGCGCTCGGGCCATTGCCATCAGCTCGCCCCCATTGGAAGCATCGCGCACCGCGGCGGTGGCGACGGTGCGCAACTCGCTCACCTGCATTTCGCGGGCGAGCAGCGCGAAGCGGCCCAGTGCCGCCCGCGCGCTGGCAAGGCCGCCGGCGTGGATCGCACCGGTCTCGGCCAGGCCCTTGCCGAGCCCGGCCATCACCTTCTCGTTGAACAGGATCGCCGGCAGCCGCGCCGGGCCTTCATAGACGACGAGGCGGATCGAATTGGAGCCGATATCGATGATCGCCGTACGCGGCCGAGCGCCTTCGGACTGGGCACGCGGCGGCTTGCGGAACAGGGCGGTGGCCACCCGCTCAGCCGCCCTTCGCGGCGAGGCGACGCTTGCGCGGCGACAGCTTGGGCACGGGCTTGCGCGCCTCCACGGCGGCGCCGCGGCCCGAAAGCGAGGGGTTGGTCATGAAATAACGGTGCAGGTTGAATTCCCCGTCTTCGCCCGGAACGATCCGGTCGTAATGGCCGTCGGGCGCGAGCAGCCAGCTCTGTTCGTTGTCCAGCAGGTTGGCGACCATTACCTGGTCGAGCACCTGATCGTGGACGGTCTTGTTGAGCAGCGGCAACATGAACTCGACGCGGCGATCGAAGTTGCGCTGCATCCAGTCGGCCGAGGAGATATAGAGCTTGGCGTCGTCATTGGGCAGCGCCTTGCCGTTGCCGAACGCCCAGATGCGGCTATGCTCGAGGAAGCGGCCGACGATCGACTTGACCCGGATATTCTCGCTCATGCCCGCGACGCCCGGGCGCAGGCAGCAGATGCCGCGCACGATCAACTCGATCTGAACGCCGGCGGCGCTGGCCTGGTAGAGCTTCTCGATGATCGCGGGATCCACCAGCGAGTTCATCTTCGCCCAGATCGTGCCGGGGCGCCCGGCCCGGACATGCTCGATCTCCTCCTCGATCAGCGCGGTAAGGCGCTTGCGGAGGTCGCGCGGGGAGATGCCGAGCAGCTCCAGATGCTGCGGCTCGACATAGCCGGTGACGTAATTGAAGATCTGCGCCGCATCGCGCCCCATCCGCGGATCGGCGGTGAAGAAGCTCAGGTCGGTATAGATGCGCGCGGTGATTGGGTGGTAGTTGCCCGTGCCGAAATGGCAGTAGGTGCGATAGCGATCGCCCTCGCGGCGGACGACCATCGAGACCTTGGCGTGGGTCTTCCAGTCGATGAAGCCGTAGACGACCTGCACGCCCGCGCGCTCCAGCGCGGTCGCCCAATAGAGGTTCTGCTCCTCGTCGAACCGCGCCTTGAGCTCGACCACCGCGGTCACCGACTTGCCGGCCTCGGCGGCGGCGATCAGCGCGTTGATGACCGCGGGCTGCTTGCCGGCGCGATAGAGCGTCTGCTTGATCGCCACCACGTCCGGGTCGGCCGCAGCCTGCTGGAGGAAGCTGAGCACCACGTCGAACGTCTCGTACGGGTGGTGGACGATGATGTCCTTGGCGCGGATCGCCGCGAAGCAATCGCCGCCATATTCGCGGATCCGCTCGGGAAAGCGCGCCGAGAAGGGCGTGAACTTCAGGTCGGGCCGGTCCTCGTCGACCAGCATCGACAGATCGCCGACGCCCAGGAAACCGCCGGTTTCGGTGAGCAGCGCATCGCTGCCGCCCAGCTCCTCCTTGAGCACCGCTTCGAGATCGGGGGCGATGCCCTCCTCCATCTCCAGACGGATCACCCGGCCGCGGCGCCGGCGCTTGATCGCCGAGCGGAAGGTGAGGACGAGATCCTCAGCCTCTTCCTCGATCTCGATGTCGCTGTCGCGCAGCACCCGGAAGGTGGCCGCGCCCAGCATCTCGTAGCCGTGGAAGAGCAGTTCCCAGAAATGCTTGATCAGCGTCTCGATCGCGACATAGCGCGCAGGGCTGCCCGGCAGGCGGACGAAGCGCTTGAGCGTCGTCGGCAGCATCACCAGTTCCTGGATCGGCTCGCGATCGGACTTGCGCAGCAGGTTGAAAATCACGCTCGATCCCTGGTTGGGGATGAACGGGAACGGGTGCGCCGGGTCGAGCGCCTGCGGCGTCAGGATCGGGAAAATCTGCTCGCGGAAATGGTTGGCGAGCCATTGTTCGGTCTCGCCCTCGATCGCATCGGCTTCGAGCACGAAGATGTTGGCGAGCGCGAGTTGCGCGCGGATATCCACCCACACCGCCTGCTGCTCGTCGGCGAGCGTGGCGGCTTCGGCGGAGATCGCTTCTAGCTGCTGCGCGGGGGTGAGGCCGTCGGCCGAGCGCGTGTCGATATTCTGGAGCTGCTGACCCATCAGGCCCGCCACGCGGACCATGAAGAACTCGTCGAAATTGCTCCCCGAGATGGAGAGGAAGCGCAGCCGCTCCAGCAGCGGGTGCGCGGGGTTGCACGCCTCTTCCATCACGCGGCGGTTGAAGGCCAGCCAGGAGAGCTCGCGGTTGAAATAGCGCGCTTCGGTGGGATCGGCGGGGGCGATGGTCGCAGGTGCGGCGGATTCGGTCATTCGCTCTCGCTATCGTCGGAATGCGTCAAAAGGCTTGCAGCCTGGAGTGTAGACTTCACCACCGGGATCGACAAACGGCCGTCGGTCTCCATCTCCAGCACGTCGGCAACGCGCAGGATGGCGACATGGCTGCGCTCGATGCGCTTGGCGATCCAGGCGATCACGGCGGGCGTCGCGTGGAGCAGGTGACGGGTGAAGGCGCGCTCCAGCAGCAGCGGGATCAGCGCGTCGTCGGGCGGGCCGATCTCGAGCAGCGGCGAGGCGGCGAGGCGCGAGCGCAGATCGGGCAGCGTCACGTCCCAGAGCGGCGGCGCGGCATCGGCGACGATCAGCAACGGACGCCGCGCGCTCTGGGCGTCGTTCCAGGCGTGGAAGATGTCGGCCTCGTCGGCGCGCTCGGCATCGTCGATGATCGTCGCGCCGTTCTTGGCGGCAAAGATCCGCGCGAGCAGGCTGCGCCCGGACTTGCGCGGCCCCACCAGCAGCGCGGCCATCACCGGCCAGGTCGCCCAATGTTCGAGCTGTTGGACGGCGCGGGCGTTCGAGTCGCTGACCAGGAAGTCCGTCTCGCTCGCCTCGGGCAGACCCAGCGGCAGGCGGAGCTGGCTCATTGCGCCTTGGGGGTCGGCGATGCTTGCGGCGCGGCCCCGCGACGGATGCGGAGCACGCCCGGCCCTTCCTGGACGCTCCAGCCGCGCGACTCGAGCGCGGCGCGCAGCGCGGCCTGGGATCCGTCGAACGACACGCGCATCACCGAGATGCCGCCCAGCGCAAGGCTGGTGGTAGTGGCGCTGCGGACGCCTGGCACGCCGCGCACTGCGCTTTCGGAGGCGTTGACCGCAGCGGCGTTGGGCGTTTCGACCTGGACCGACAGCGACGTTGTCGTGCTCGTCGCCCCCGGCGTGGTCTCCACGCTCGGCAGCGGCGTCGGCAGCGGGGTTGCCTCCGGCGCCGGTGCGGCAGGCTGGGCGACCGGTGGCCGCGCGGCGAGCACCGCATCGGTATGGAGCCGGCCGTCGGTCAGCGCCGCCTGATAGGCCTTGTCGATGCGGGCCACGGCGGTGTCGAACAGCGCGTCGATCGCGTCGCCGTTGTCGATCCGCAGCGCGAAACTGGTGATCGGATCCTTGTCCGGCCCGTGCGTCGCCGAGAAGATGCCGACGATCGGCCCGCCCGGATAGTCGCGGCGAAGCTGCACCTCGGCAACCAGCGTGTCGACCGCGCCGTACTGGTCGAGGATCGTCCGCCACCAGTTGCGGCCGTGGCGGAGCGTCTGCCCGGTATTCACCAGCAGCCGATCCGCGCCGGTGCCGCGCAGGCGAACATAGTCGATCGTGCTGCCCGCGGCGCGGAGGCGGTTCCAAGCGCGCGCCCAGGCGGTGTCGCGCTCGAAGACCTGGCCAACGCCGCCCGAATATTGCAGCGGCACCAGCAACATCGGCGGCGAATGGGTCACCGCGATCGACACCCCGAGAATCGAGCCGGCCTTGGCGCGATCGAACTGCACGCCCAGGCTGGCGATATAGCGGTTGGGGCCGATCTGCTCGCGCTCGACGACAATGCCGGTGACGATCGCGTCCAGGGCCGAATCGGAGAGCGACCCCGGCTTGCCGGTGAGCTGCTGCGACAGCATCGACCAGCCCTTGCGCTGTGCGATCCGCCAGCCGCCCTGGCGCGCGATGTCGGCGCTCTTGCCGGAGACATCGACCTTCACGCCGCTCACTTCGAAGCTGCCGGCGGCACCCACGGGTGCGGCGGGCGCCCCGCCCTGCCCGCGTGCCGCCATGATACCCGCACCGGCGAGCGCGAGCACCGAAAGGGCGCCAAGGACGGTTTTGGGACGGCGAAACTGCATGCGGGCGCCCTTTTGGCGAACCGGGCGTGGAAATCCAAGCGCGTTGTGGCTAGGGCGCTCTGCCATGAGCGAGACCAAGGCGGGCGATGGCCCTTACACCTATGCCCAGGCGGGCGTTTCGATTGCGGCGGGCAATGCGCTGGTGCGCGCGATCGGCCCGCTTGCCCGTTCCACCCGGCGCCCGGGCGCCGACGCCGACCTCGGCGGCTTCGGCGGCATCTTCGACCTGAAGGCCGCGGGCTTCACCGATCCGCTGCTGGTCGCGGCGAACGACGGCGTCGGCACCAAGCTGAAGCTGGCGATCGAGCACAACCATCATGACGGCGTCGGCATCGATCTCGTCGCGATGTGCGCCAACGATCTGATCGTGCAGGGCGCCGAGCCGCTGTTTTTCCTCGACTATTATGCGAGCGGCAAGCTCGACAACGCGGTTGCCGAGCGGGTGATCGCCTCCATCGCTGAGGGCTGCCGCCAAGCCGGCTGCGCGCTGATCGGCGGCGAGACCGCCGAGATGCCCGGCATGTATGCCGATGGCGATTATGACCTGGCCGGCTTCTGCGTCGGCGCGGTCGAGCGCGACCGGCTGCTCGACGGCAAGAAGATCGCAGCCGGTGACGTGCTGCTGGGTCTCGCCTCGAACGGCGTGCACTCGAACGGCTTCTCGCTGGTGCGGCGACTCGCGGCGGACAAAGGCTGGAAGCTCGATCGTCCGGCGCTGTTCGACCAGGAGCGGCTGCTGATCGACGCGCTGATGGCGCCGACTCGCATCTATGTCGCGAGCCTGCTGCCCGAGCTGCGCAAGGGCAATATCCACGGCCTCGCCCACATCACCGGCGGCGGTCTGCTGGAAAATGTCCCCCGCGTGCTGCCCGAGGGCACCCATGCGCGTATCGACGCCGATGCCTGGCCGCAGCCGCGGCTGATGGCGTTCCTGCAGGCACAGGGCAATATCGAGCCGGAAGAGATGGCGCGCACCTTCAACTGCGGCATCGGCATGGTCGCGGTGGTCGCCGCCGATCAGGCCGAAGCCGTGTCGGCCGCGCTGACCGCGGCGGGTGAGACGGTGTTCATCATCGGCACAATCGAAGCAGGCGAGCGCGGCTGCACGGTGGTCGGCGGCGACGAGACCTGGAGCGCCCGCGCGCCGTGGAGCGCCACGCACCATGGCTGAGGCGTCCGCTGGCGCCTCCAGTTCGAAGAAGCGACTCGGCATCCTGATCTCGGGCCGCGGATCGAACATGGCCTCGCTGGTCGAGGGCGCCGCGGCGCCGGACTGTCCCTATACCGTAGCGCTCGTCGCCAGCGACAAGCCGGAGGCGGCCGGGCTTGCCTGGGCTGCGGAGCGCGGCGTGCCGACCTTCGCGCAGAGCCCCAAGGGCATGCCCAAGGCCGAGTATGAAGCGAAGATCGACTCGGCGCTGCGCGACGCGGGCGTCGAGGCGATCGCGCTTGCCGGCTATATGCGGTTGCTCTCCGACGATTTCGTCGCGCGCTGGCGCGGGCGGATCGTCAACATCCACCCCTCGCTGCTGCCCAAATACAAGGGCCTCGACACCCATGCCCGCGCGATCGAAGCGGGCGATGCCGAGGCGGGCGCCTCGGTCCATGTCGTCACCGAGGAACTGGATGGCGGCGAGGTGCTCGGCCAGGCGCGCGTGGCGATCCTGCCCGACGACACCGCCGACAGCCTCGCCGCGCGCGTGCTCGCGGAGGAACACAAGCTCTACGCAAAAACGCTCGCCGACTGGCTTCGCGGCTGAGAATCGGCGGATATTTGGCCGTCATCCCGCGTTCATCCCCGTTCATACCGAACACGGGGAAGTCACGCACATGGCCAAGGACTCGGCGCTCACGCCGGAGGAAGAAGGCGGGATCGCCACTGCCGAACTCGGGCTGGTGCTGCTCGACGGGCCCAACGGGGTCGCCGTCGCGATGACCCCCGAGGCGGCCGAAGCTACCGGCCGCAGCCTGCTCGCCGCGGCCGAAGCGGCGGCCGGCCAGCGCGCGCGGGGCGAAACGGGTTATTGAGACTTGTGCTGCCATAGTGCCCGCGCCGATAAGGGGCGCGGATGATCAAGGTCGCCAGCTATAACATGCGGAAGTCGATCGGCACCGACCGAAGACGCCGACCGGAGAGGACGCTCGAGGTACTGCTCGAGGTCGACGCCGACGTGATCGCCTTGCAGGAGGCCGATCGGCGCTTCGGCGCGCGCGAGGCCGTACTCACCCAAAGCCTGCTCGCCGAGCACAGCCCGTGGAAGCCGGTGCATTTCGGCATGCGCGCGCGATCGATGGGCTGGCACGGCAACGCGCTGCTGGTCCGCAAGGAGGCCGAGATCCTCGGCTGCGCTGCACTCCATTTGCCGACGCTGGAGCCGCGCGGTGCCGTGATGGCGGATCTCCGCATCAACGGGCAGCCGCTTCGGGTGCTGGGCATGCACCTGGATCTGTCCGGCCTATGGCGTCGGCGGCAGGCGCACGCCATCCTCACCCAGCTGGCGGACCTTCCGCCGATGCCGACGGTGATGATGGGCGACCTCAACGAATGGAGCGCGGATCGCGGCTGCCTGCGCGATTTCGCCCAGCATTTCGCCTTCGCCGCCACCGGCAAGAGCTTCCATGCCCGCCGCCCGATGGCGCGACTCGACCGGATCATGGCGTCGCCCGATCTCGCGTTCGGCGAAGCAGGCGTGCACCACAGCCTGGCGGCGCGCACCGCATCGGATCACCTCCCCATCTGGGCGGAGGTCCGGCACCGCTGATGCACGAGGCTCAGGAAAAGGAGCTGCGGCTGGCGCTGGTCTGCTATGGCGGGATCAGCCTCGCGGTCTACATGCACGGCATCACCAAGGAGGTGTGGCACCTCGCCCGCGCCAGTTGCGCCGAGCGCGAGGGGACGCCGCTCCAGAGCGTCTATCGCGAGCTGATCGAGGATATTCGCGACCGCAGCGGGCTAAACCTCCGCGTGCTGGTCGACATTCTGTCCGGCGCCAGCGCAGGCGGGATCAATGCGGTGTTCCTCGCCCAGGCGATTGCCACCGGGCAGTCGCTCGATCCCCTGACCGCGATGTGGCTGGACCATGCCGATGTCGATGCGCTGCTCGCCCCCAGCCAGGGGCCGTCGCACCGCTTCGCCAAGATCTGGGCCAAGCCGATCGCCTGGATGCTCTCCAATCGCGAACATGGCGTGGAAGAAACCGTCGAGGCGGGATCGCGCGTGGAAGTGCGCGAGAAGCTGGAGCGCTTCGTCCGCTCGCGCTGGTTCGAGCCGCCCTTCGGGGGCGAACAGCTGCTCAAGACGCTGCTCAATGCGTTCGACAAAATGGCCCAGGGCCCTGCCGAGCGCCGGCTGCTGCCCGAAGGCCAGCCGCTCGACCTGTTCGTCACCGCCACCGATTTCCGCGGCCATGCCGAAACGCTGCGGCTCAATACGCCGCCGGAAGTGGTGGAGACCGAGCATCGCCTCGTCTTCAGCTTCACCGATCACGGCCGCGGCACCGGCATCGCCGATCCTGCCGCGCTGGGCTTCGCCGCGCGCGCGACCTCCAGCTTCCCCGGCGCCTTTCCGCCGCTGATGGTGGAGGAACTCGACAAGGTCCTCGCCGATCGCGGCGAGACCTGGGCCGGCCGCGACGCCTTCCTCCAGCGCGCGCTGCCCGAACAATGGGCGGAGAGCCGCGCCGAAAAGGCGGTGCTGATCGACGGGTCGGTGCTCGCCAATGCGCCGTTCGGCCCGGCGATGGAGGCGCTGCGCGAGCGCCCTGCCCGCCGCCAGGTCGATCGCCGCTTGGTATTCCTCGATCCCACGCCGGACATGCGGTTCGACTTCTATGGGCCGCGCCGTGAGCGCCCGGGCTTCTTCTCCACGCTGATCGGCGCGCTGTCCGAACTGCCGCGCAAGCAGCCGATCCGCGACAATCTCGATGTCATCGCCGCGCGCTCGGACCGGATCGAGCGGATGCTCGCCATCGTCTCCGAAATCCGGGCAGAGGTGGAAGCACAGGTCGAGTCGCTGTTCGGCTACACGCTGTGGCTCGATTACCCGACGCCCAAGCGCCTCGCTGCGTGGCGCAAGCGCGCCCAGGTCGCCGCCGCCACCAAGGCCGGGTACGGCCATACCGCCTATGCCCTGCTCAAGGTCGACGGCGCGATCGATCGCACCGCGCGGCTGCTTCAGGCGCTTGCCGGACAGCAGGACGGACAACGACTCCGCTCGCTCGGGCGGCGCCTTCGCGAAACGGTGCGGACGCGCGGGGCGGACCGCTTCGGCGCCAACCTGCCCGGCGGCGCCTCGCCCGAAGCGCTCGACTTCCTGCGCGGCCATGATCTCGGCTTCCGTATCCGGCGGCTGCGGCTGCTCGCCCGGCGACTGGCCGAGCTGGAGCAATCCGCCCAGCGCGGGGCGATGCGGCCGATGCGCGATGCGATCTACGGCGCGCTCGCGGCCTATCTGGAGCTCAAGCGCTCGGACACCTTCGCCGATCTCCAGGACCGGCTGGCGGGCGATCCCGCCACGGTGCTCGATACGCTGGCCGAACGGATGCAGCTCCGCGCGCTCGACAGACAGACCGACGAGGTGCTCTCCGCCGGCTTCAGCGCGCTGTCGAAGGAACTGCGGCGGCCGATGCTGCTCGCCTATCTCGGCTTCCCCTTCTTCGACATCGCCACCTACCCGCTGCTCCAGGGCGAAGGCATGGACGAGTTCGACCCGATCCGCGTCGACCGGATCTCGCCCGAGGACGCCAAGGCGATCCGCACCGGCGGCGTGGCGGCGATGCTGAAAGGCAACCAGTTCAACAATTTCGGCGCGTTCTTCAGCCGCGCATACCGCGAGAACGACTATCTCTGGGGTCGCCTCAACGGCGCCGACCGCCTGATCGACATCGTGCTCTCCACGCTCGAGTCCGACGCGCGGCCCGATGCCGAGCACATCGCCGCGTTCAAGCGCCGCGCCTTCCAGGCGATCCTCGACGAGGAGGCCCCCGCGCTCACCGCGATCCCGGGACTGATCGCCGAGTTGCGCACCGAAATCGGCTGAGCCTTGGCAAGCGGGCACGCTCGGGCCTAGAAGGCACGCAGGATTTGCCAGGAAGGGAGCGGAATGCGGTTTCTGAAGGTGCTGTTGTGGCTCCTGCTCGGTGGCGTGATCGCCGGGTTCGTGATCTACAATGGCGAGCAGCGCGTGAGCATCCAGCTCTGGGGCGGTCTCGTCGCAGATATCAGCCTGCCGCTCTTGCTGATCATCGTGTTCCTCGCCGGCTTCCTGCCGATGCTGGTCGCCTATCAGACGCTGCGCTGGCGGATGCGCCAGCGCTTCGCCGGGCTGGAGCGGGCGCTTGCCGATCTCCGCGCGATCCCGGCCACGCCCGCACCGCGTTTCGAGCCCGTCACCGACGCCGTCGCCATCGAGGAGCCGCGCGCATGAGCGGCCGCATCTATGTCGCACTCGACACGCCCGAGCTGGAAAAGGCCAAGGCGCTCGCCCAGAAGGTCCGCCACCATGTCGGCGGCATCAAGCTGGGCCTCGAATTCTTCATGGCGAACGGCCGCCACGGCGTGCACGAGATGGCGGAGATCGGCGTGCCGATCTTCCTCGACCTTAAATTCCACGACATCCCCAACACCGTCGCCAAGGCGATCCAGGCGCTGCGGCCGCTGAACCCCGCGATCCTCACCGTTCACGCCGCCGGCGGCCGGGCGATGCTGGAGGACGCCAAGGCGGCCGCGCCCGAGGGCACCAAGGTCGTCGCGGTGACGATGCTCACCAGCCTCGACGGTAACGACATGACCGCGATCGGCCTCAAGCCCGATCCGCACGAGCAGGTGATGCGGCTGGCGGAGCTCGCACGCTCGGCAGGTGTCGACGGCATCGTCTGCTCGGGCGAAGAGGTGAAGGCGGCCCATGCGGCGTGGAAGGATGGCTTCTTCGTCGTTCCCGGCGTCCGACCGGCCGATGCGCATGTCGGCGATCAGAAGCGCGTCGTCACGCCGCGCAGCGCGGTCGATGCGGGGGCCTCGATCCTGGTGATCGGCCGGCCCATCACCCAGGCCGAAGATCCGGACGCGGCTGCTCGCGCAATTGCCGCGACGCTTTGAGAATTAACGGGTTTCCTCTCCTACAAAGGAGAGGAACTTCCGGAACGCCCATGCCCCTCACTTTCCGCCCTGCCGCGATCGCCGACCTGCCGGCAATCCATCCCGTGATCGAGCGCGCCTATCGCGGCGAAACCGCGCGTCAGGGATGGACGCATGAGGCGGACCTGATCGAGGGGCCGCGCACCAATCTCGCAACGCTGACCGCAATCGTGGAAGACCCGGCCCAAGTGCTGCTGAGCGTATGGGAAGATGGCGCCGCGATCGGCTGCGTCAACGTCGTGAACCGCGGCGGCGGGACTGCCTATCTGGGCTTGCTCTGCATCGATCCGCTCCGCCAGGCGGGCGGGCTCGGTCGCCAGCTGATCGCTGCCGCCGAGACGCATGCTCGCGACGTCTTCGGCTGCACGCGCATGGAAATGACGGTGATCGAAGAACGCCGCAAGCTGATCGAGTACTATCTTCGTCGCGGCTATGCCGAGACGGGGCAGCGCTGCGACTTCCCGATCCCGCTCGACCCGCCGCTGTTCATGACGGTGCTGGCCAAGAAGCTGGTCTAGCGCCTAGAGGGCGCGCATGCCCGCAACCGCCAAGATCTGTGGCCTGTCCACGCCCGAGACCCTCGATGCCGCCACCACCGGCGGCGCGAGCCATATCGGCTTCGTCTTCTTCCCGCCCAGCCCGCGCCACTTGAGCTTCGACAAGGCACAGGGTCTCGCCGCGCGCGTGCCGGGGCATGTTGCCCGCGTCGGCGTGTTCGTCGATCCGGAGGACGGCATGCTTGATGCCGCGATCGCCGGGGGCCAGCTCGACGTGATCCAGCTCCACAAGGTCACGCCCGAGCGCGCCGCCGCGGTGAAGGCGCGCACCGGCCTGGAGACCTGGGCCGCGCTCGCGGTGAAGACTCGCGCCGACCTCGTCCCCGCCGCCGGCTTCCGGGGCGCCGCCGACCGGCTGCTCTACGACGCCAAGGCCCCCGAGGGCGCCAAGGTGCCGGGCGGCACCGGTCTGCGCTTCGACTGGACCTTGCTCGACGGCTTCGCCCATCCCCTGCCCTGGATTCTCTCCGGCGGCCTCGATGCCGGCAATGTCGGCGAGGCGATCCGCGTCACGGGTCCCGGGCTGGTGGATGTCTCTTCGGGCATAGAGACCGCGCCGGGCATCAAGGATGTGGACAAGATCGCCGCTTTCCTTAAAGCCGTGGCCCGATCATGACCGCACCAAACTCCTTCCGCGCCCAGCCCGACGACCGCGGGCATTTCGGCCAGTTCGGCGGACGCTTCGTCGCCGAGACGCTGATGCCGCTGGTCCTCGACCTGGAGCGCGAATACACCGCCGCCAAGGCCGACCCCGCCTTCCAGGCCGAGTTCGACGACCTGCTCGAACATTATGTCGGGCGCCCGAGCCCGCTCTACTATGCCGAGCGACTGACCGACGCCCTGCGCGAGAACGCGCCCGAGGGCATGGGTGCCGAGATCTGGTTCAAGCGCGACGAGCTGAACCATACCGGCGCGCACAAGATCAATAATTGCATCGGCCAGATCCTGCTCGCCCGCCGCATGGGCAAGACGCGGATCATCGCCGAGACCGGCGCCGGCCAGCACGGCGTGGCGACCGCCACCGTCTGCGCGCGCTTCGGCCTACCCTGCGTCATCTACATGGGCGCGACCGACGTCGCGCGGCAGCAACCCAACGTGTTCCGCATGAAGCTGCTCGGCGCCGAAGTGGTGCCGGTCACGAGCGGCGCCGCGACGCTCAAGGACGCGATGAATGAGGGCCTGCGCGATTGGGTCGCCAATGTGGAAGACACCTTCTACATCATCGGCACCGCCGCCGGCCCGCACCCCTATCCGGAGCTCGTCCGCGACTTCCAGTCGGTGATCGGCCGCGAGGCGCGCGAGCAGATGCTCAAGCGCACCGGCAAGCTGCCCGATCTGCTCGTTGCCGCGATCGGTGGCGGGTCGAACGCGATCGGGCTGTTCCACCCATTCCTTGACGATGCCGATGTGAAGATGCTCGGCGTCGAGGCAGCCGGCGAAGGCCTAGAGAAGCGCCACGCTGCTAGCCTCGCGGGCGGGTCGCCGGGGATCCTCCACGGCAACCGCACCTATCTGCTGCAGGACGAGGACGGCCAGATCACCGAGGCGCATTCGATCTCGGCGGGTCTCGACTATCCGGGCATCGGGCCGGAACACGCCTGGCTGCGCGACATCGGCCGCGTCGAATACACGGCGGTAACCGATACCGAGGCGCTCGATGCCTTCCAGTTGCTCTGCCGCACCGAAGGCATCATCCCGGCGCTCGAGCCGAGCCATGCGATCGCCGCGGTGGCCAAGGTTGCCCGCACCATGCCGCGCGAAAAGGTGATCCTCGCCAACCTCTGCGGTCGTGGCGACAAGGACATCTTCACCGTCGCCGACGCGCTGGGAGTGAAGATGTGACCCGGCTCGCCAACGCCTTTGCCCGCGCCGCCGCTGAGGGCCGCGCCGCGCTGGTGACCTTCGTCACCGCCGGCGATCCCACGCCAGGTGCCACCGCCGCGATCCTCGACGCGCTCGTCGCGGGCGGGGCGGACGTGATCGAGCTCGGCATGCCGTTCACCGATCCGATGGCCGACGGCCCGGCGATTCAGGCGGCAAACCTGCGCAGCCTCGCCGCAGGCACCACCACCGCCGATGTGCTCGCGATCGCCACGGCGTTCCGCGCGCGCCATCCGGACGTGCCGCTGGTGCTGATGGGCTATGCCAATCCGATGACCCGCCGCGGGCCAGAATGGTTCGCCGCCGCTGCTAGCGACGCGGGCGTCGACGGCGCGATCTGCGTCGATATCCCTGCCGAGGAAGACGACAGCCTCGGCGAGTCGCTCCGCGCCGCCGGGCTGGGTAATATCCGCCTCGCTACCCCCACCACCGATGCCGCGCGCCTGCCGGCGGTGCTGGAGGGGGCCTCGGGCTTTCTCTATTATGTCTCGGTCGCCGGAATCACCGGGCTGCAGCAGGCGGCCACCGCCTCGATCGAAGCCGCGGTCGCCCGCCTCAAGGCCGCGACGGACCTGCCGATCGCGGTGGGCTTCGGCGTCCGCACCCCCGAACAGGCGGCTGCCATCGGTCGCGTTGCCGACGGTGTCGTGGTGGGCAGCGCGATCGTCGAGCTGGTCGGCCGTCACGGCGCGGATGCGGCGGAGCCCGTCCGTGCCTATATCGCTACGCTGAAGACGGCGCTGGTCGCCGCACGCAAGGAAGTCGCATGAGCTGGATTACGCGCGTCCGCAACGCGCTCGCCAACGTCACCACCCGTGGCGAGGAGAGCCCCGACAATCTCTGGCACAAGTGCAAGGGATGCGGGCAGATGGTGTTCATGAAGGAGTTCGAGGAGAACCAGAACGTCTGCCCGCACTGCGACTTCCATGACCGGATCGGCGCCGCCAAGCGCTTCGAGCATCTGTTCGATGCCGGCAGCTTCAAGCTGCTGCCGAGCCCGAAGGTGGCCGAGGACCCGCTGAAGTTTCGCGACTCCAAACCCTACACGGCGCGGATCAAGGCAGCCCGTGCCACCACCGGCGACCGCGACGCGTTCCAGAACGCGAGCGGCACGATCCACGGCCACAAGGCGGTGATCGGCGTGCAGGACTTCGCCTTCATGGGCGGATCGATGGGCCAGGCGGTGGGCGAGGCGTTCATCGCCGGCGTCGAGACCGCGATCGCGGCGCGGGCGCCGTACATCGTCTTCACCGCCTCGGGCGGCGCGCGCATGCAAGAGGGCATTCTCAGCCTGATGCAGATGCCGCGCACCACCGTGGCGATCGAGATGCTCCACGATGCGGGCCTGCCCTATATCGTCGTGCTGACCGATCCGACCTCGGGCGGCGTGATGGCGGCCTATGCGATGCTGGGCGACGTCCAGATCGCCGAACCGGGCGCGACGCTCGCCTTCACCGGCCGCCGCGTGATCGAGAACACCATCCGCGAGAAGCTGCCCGACGATTTCCAGACCAGCGAATATTATCGCGACCACGGCCTGGTCGATATGGTGACGCACCGCCGCGACCTGCGCGACACGCTGGGCCAGCTAATCGGCCTGCTCTGCGAGGCACGCGCGGCAGCGTAATGCTTCAGGGGATGTGCGACCAGTTTGCGCTCCCCTCCCGCTTACGGGAGGGGTCGGGGGTGGGGCTGACCGCAGCGTCGCTCCGCTTCTTCCACATCGATCCCTCCCCTAGCCCCTCCCGCAAGCGGGAGGGGAACGGTGGCTGACTTCGCTCGCTCCACCGATCCCGCCGTGCAAGCCCAGCTCGACCGGCTGACCCTCCTCTCCCCCGGCGCCGACGTCCTCGGTCTGGGCCGCATCACCCGCCTGCTGGAGCGCGTCGGTAAGCCGCATCTCCGCCTGCCACCGGTGCTCCACGTCGCCGGCACCAACGGCAAGGGCTCCACCTGCGCCTTCCTCCGTGCTGCGCTGGAAGCCGCGGGCTTGCGCGTCCATGTCTATTCCAGCCCGCATCTCGTCCGCTTTAACGAGCGCATCCGCCTCGCCGGCACGCTGATCGACGACGCCACCCTTGCCCCGCTGCTGGCCGAAGTGCTCGACGCCGGCGGCGACATCGGCGCGAGCTTCTTCGAGGTGACCACCGCCGCCGCCTTCCTCGCCTTCGCCCGCACGCCTGCCGACGCCTGCGTGATTGAAGTCGGCCTCGGCGGGCGTCTGGACGCCACCAATGTCGTCCCCGCCCCAATCGCCACCGGCATCGCCCAGCTCGGCATCGACCATCAGGCATTCCTCGGCGACACGCTGCCGCAGATCGCCCGCGAAAAGGCCGGCATCGCCAAGGCCGGCGTGCCGCTGGTGACGATGCGCTATGCTCCCGAGATCGCCGCGGTGGTTGCGGCAGCCGGGGTGCCGGTCCTCGCGGAAGGCGCGGACTGGGAATGTGCGGTGGAAGGCGATCGTCTGATCTACCGCGACGCGAAGGGTATGGTGGAAACCCCGCTGCCGACGCTGTCCGGCCCGCACCAGCCCGGCAATCTCGCGCTGGCGATTGCAATGCTGCGCCACCAGGACACGCTTGCCGCTCCTGAGACCGCGCTCGCCGCTGCGGCGACCAGCGCCCGCTGGCCGGCGCGCATGCAGCGGCTCGGCGACGGCCCGCTGACCGCGCTGCTCCCGGCCGGAACCCCGGTATGGCTCGATGGCGGCCACAACGCTGCCGCCGGCACTGCGATTGCCGGCACCGTCGCAGAGGTTGCCGCCGACCGGCCATGCCACCTCGTGCTGGGCATGCTCGCGAACAAGGACCCGGAGGGGCTGATCGCCCCCCTCGCCGCCCGGCTTGCCAGCGTGACCACCGTGCCGATCCCCGGCCATGCCCATCACGCGCCCGCCGAGCTTGCTGCGCTGGTCGAGCGGCTTGGCGTGCCCTTGAGCGGTACTGCTGAGAACGTGGCGGACGCGCTCCGCGCCACCGCCGAACGCATCGAAGGCGGCCCCCCGAGCGCTGTCCTCATCCTCGGCTCGCTCTATCTGGCGGGCGTGGTGCTGGAGGCGAACGGCGAATTGCCCGACTGACGCCGCGCCTCACCTTATTGCGATTGACTATTAATAACAGAATGCGATGATTGCTCCGACGCCCATCGGAGAATCACATGCAGCCGTCCGTCCAGACCCTCGTCACCGCCCTGCCCCAGCTCCAGCCCGAAGATCCGGGCGTGCGGCTGCTGCTGTTCGGCGTCCGCCAGACCGGCGGCAACGGCCTGCACGATGCCAGCACCGCGCACGCCTTCCTGGTCGCGTTCGGCAAGGGCTTTCGCCGCCCGCTGATGCTGCTGCGCACGCTGATGCACGAGATGTCGGCGATGGCCACCGGCCCGGTGCAGATCGCACCCTGGTGCTGCCCGCGCATGACCGCGTCCGAGGCGGCGCTGGTCAGCGCGCTCGGCAAGGTCCGCACCAACCCGCAGGGCGCGGCGCTGCTGCTCGCCGACCTGATCGGCGTCCGCGACGCGACCGGCCTGCTGCCGACCGCACACGCGTTGGCACAAAGCTTCGCCGACCTCGCGCTGCCGCTGGAGCCCTGAGCGCCTAGCGCTCCTGGCCCGCGCTGCCGATCGAGCGGTCGACGAGCCCGCTGCGCATCATCCACCAGTAGAGCGCCACACCCGGCAGCGCGATCACCGTGGTGAACAGGTAGAAGTTCACATAGCCCATCGCCTCGATCAGGCTGCCCGCGGTCGTGCCGGTGATGAACCGGCCGACGATGCTCGCCCCCGCCGAGATCAGCGCATATTGCGCGGCGGTGAAGCGCAGGTCGGTCAGCGCCGAGAAATAGGCGATCACCGTCACCCCGCCGATGCCGCTGGCGATGTTCTCGAAGCCGATCGCGCCCGCCATGCCGATGTTAGAATGCCCCGCCGCGGCGAGCGCCGCGAAGCTGAGGTTGGAGACCGCCATCAGGATCAGGCTGAGCATCACCGATCGCTTCATCCCCATGCGCGCATAGAGCACGCCACCGAGGAAGATACCGAGCATATAGGCGAAAAAGCCGAGCGACACGTCGTAGAAGGCGATCTCGTCGTTGGAGAAGCCGAGATCGTTGAACAGCAGCCGGAAGGTCAGGTTGGCCAGCGTATCGCCGATCTTGTGGACCAGGATGAACAGCAGCACGATCAGCGCGCCTTCGCGAGCGAAGAACTGGAGGAAGGGCCGCCAGATGCCTGCCGCCACCGTCGCGATGCTGCGGCGCTCGGCTGGCGCGCGGTGCCGCTCGGGCTCGCCGACGAGCAGGCCGGTGAGGATCGCCGGCAGCGCGAAGACGGCGCAGGCGGCATAGCCGGCGGTCCACCCCGCCTGTCCGGCAACCACCAGTGCGATCGCACCCGCCGCGACCGAGCCGATCCGCCAGCCATATTGCGACATGCCCGAGCCATAGCCGAGCTCGTGCGGCTGGAGGACCTCGATCCGGTAGCCGTCGATGACGATGTCATAGGTCGCGCCCGCCGCACCCATCAGCACCGCGGCGGTGACGGTGGGCCAGATGTTCGCAGGGTCCGGCACGACCAGCGCCAGGTTGATCGTCGCCGCCACGACCAGCACGCCCGCGACGATCAGCCAGGACACGCGCTGCCCCAGTCGCCCGAGAATCGGGATCGGCACGCTGTCGACGATCCAGGCCCAGAGGAACTTGAAGTTGTAGACGAGGATGGCGAGGGTGAAGGCAGTGACGGTCGACTTGTCGATGCCGGTCTGGGCTAGCCGGGTGGTAAGCGTCGCGCCGATCATCGCGAAGGGAAAGCCGGAGGAGACGCCGAGCGCAAACGAGGCCAGCGGCCCCTTCGCGAAATAGGGCCGCACGCCTTCGGGCAGGTCCGCGCGCCAGTCCGCCGGCGCTGCCGTCCGCGCAAGCAGGAATGCCGCGACAAAGGCAGCAAGCGCCGCACCCCCGCCCCAGTCGAGCGACAGCACCGCGCCCGCCAGCGACTTGGGCGGCGAGAAGAGCGTGAACAACACCGCGAGCGCCAGCAGCGCCGCCCCGACGATGCTTCCGGCGACGAGCAGGCTCGCCCCGCCCCGTCGGCGCCAGGCGATGCTCAGCACCAGCGTCGCGCCCATCGCGAGCAGGCCGAGCAGGAAGGTCATCGACGGCGCGAGCTTGGCGGCGCCCTCGCTCCAGCCCGCGGCGAAGCCATAGCCCGGCAGCACCGCGCCGCCGACACGGGCCCAGGGCACCGCGAGCAGGGCCAACCCGGCAACAAGCGCCGCTTGGGCAAGGACATAGAAGGTGCTGGCGCGGTCGTTCGCCGCGATGGGGGCTTGTTGGTTCGGCATGGAGGCGCGAAACTAGCCGAAAATTCGGGAGAGGATAGCCATGAACGCACCGACCCAGGGCCAGCGCGCGCTGGCGGCGATGCTGGCGCAGGGCGGCGACGCCGGGGCGGGCCCGATAACCCACGTCGACGCAAGCGTTTACACCAGCCCCGAACGCTTCGCCGCCGAGCGCGCGCGCATCTTCGACCGCGCGCCGCTCGTCCTCGCCCCTTCCGCGTTGCTGCCCGAGCCCGGCATGGCCGTGCCGCATGACGGCTTCGGCAAGCCGCTGCTGATCACCCGTGACAAGCAGGGTGCGGCACACGTCTTCCTCAACGTCTGCCGCCATCGGGGCACCCGGCTGTTGGAAGGCTGCGAGGCCGTGACCGCGCCCCGCCTCGTCTGCCCCTACCATGCCTGGAGCTACACGCTGGACGGCCGCCTGACGGGCATCCCCCGCGCCGAGGCCTTCCCCGGCCTCGACAAGGCCGACTTCGCGCTCCGCCGCCTCCCCACCCACGAAGCAGGCGGGCTGATCTGGTTCGCCTTCGACGAAGCGGCGGACTTCAGCCATGCCGACACCCTGGCGCAGGACTTTGCCGCCTTCGATCTCGCCGGGCAACATTGCTTTCGCCGCCGCACCCACCGCGTACCCGCCAACTGGAAGCTGGTGATGGACGCCTTCCTGGAGAGCTACCACATCCAGCGTCTCCACGCCGACAGCATCGCGCCCTTCTTCCAGGACGGCATCTCCGCGGCCGACCGGATCGGCCCGCACCAGCGCTCCGCCGTCGGCCGGGCGGCGAGTATCGCCGAGCTCGAGTCGGAGGACTGGCCGACGCTGCGCGGTGCGATCACCTATACCTACCAGATGTTCCCCGGCGCGGTGCTCGCCGTCAGCCCCGATTACATCAACCTGATGGTGCTGATGCCGCGCGCGGTCGACGAGGTCTGGGTCGAGGACTTCATGCTGATTCCTGAGGTCCCCGCCACCGACAAGGCGCGCGACCATTGGGAGCGCAGCTGGGAGCTGCTGGACGGAGGTGTGTTCGCCTCGGAGGATTTCCGCGCCTGCGCGCTCGCTCAGCAGGGGTTAGAAGCGGGCGCGATCGAGCAGGTAACGCTCGGCGCACTGGAAAAAGGGGTCCGCGTTTTCCACGATGCGGTCGATGCGTGGGTTTCGTGCGACAACATGGCCGTCAACAGTGCGACTCGCCCCTCCGGTCAGGCTTCTGTTCAGGAAAGGGTGCTATAACGCCGGCGTCGTACAAAGGAGTTCGCCATGTCTCGTACCCGCACCCGCGCCGCCACCGCCACCAAGCAGGCCTCGCCGCAGGAAATGGTCGCGAAACTGGCGGTCCTCGCCTCGGTGTTCGCCTGGGCCGGGGTGGTCGTGACCCTGTTCGTCCACTGATCGGCGTCAGCCGCCCAGGAACAGGTTGAAACTGCTGGGCAGGCGGCGCGGCACCTTGCCGCCTTCCAGCACCGCCTCGATCGCATCGATCGCCAGTATCAGGTCGCGCTGCGCATAGGGCTTGGCAAGGCATCCCGCCGCCAGCGCACGCGCGTCTGACGGACATGCCCCGGTCACGAACAGCACCGGCACGCCGCGCGCGAAAGCCGTGCGCGCCACTTCGATCCCGCTGCCGTCCGCCAGGTTGATGTCTGCCAGCACCAGGTCGAGCACGTCGTGCGAGTCGACGATCCGGGTCGCATCCGCCACCGAGTCGACGGTCGCGACGATGGTGAAGCCCGACTCGCGGAGGAAATGCTCGGTATCGAACGCCACCAGCGGCTCGTCCTCGACGAGGAGCAGATGTTCGATCCGCCGCTTCTTCCTACCAAACAACATCCTGTTAGGGCCCCCGAATCAACCGCTTGGCACAGCCCGTAACGCGCGAGTCACAAAGTGGCACCGTATAAATTTTTGCCAGCCCCGCCGAAATCGCTATAGCGCTGCGGTGTCTGACTCCAAGCCTATCAAAACCGCCGGTACGCCGCAGCGTATCGCCAAGCTCCTCGCCCGTGCCGGCATCGCCTCGCGGCGCGAGATCGAACGCATGATCGAAGAGGGCCGGATCGCCCTCAACGGCACCACGCTCGATACCCCAGCGACCATTCTCACCTCGCTCCACGGCGTCACCGTCGACGGCAATCCCGTCGCGGAAGCTACCCCGGCGCGGCTGTTCCGCTACCACAAGGCCGCCGGCCTGCTCACCGCCGAACGCGACTTCACCGGCCGTCCCACGATCTACGACAATCTGCCCGAGGGCCTGCCGCGGGTGATTCCGGTCGGACGGCTCGATCTGAATACCGAAGGCCTGCTGCTGCTCACCACCGACGGCGAACTGAAGCGCGAGCTGGAGCTGCCGTCGACCGGCGTCGAGCGCAGCTATCGCGCCCGCGCCTATGGCCAGGTGAGCCAGGAACAGCTCGAGGATCTGATGCTCGGCATCGAGATCGAGGGCATCCAGTATGGTCCGATCAACGCCAATATCGAACGTCGCACCGGCGCCAATCTGTGGATCGAGATGACGCTGACCGAGGGCAAGAACCGCGAAGTCCGCCGCGTGCTGGAATTCCTGGGTCTCCAGGTCAGCCGGCTGATCCGCACGCGCTACGGCCCCTTCTATCTGGGGGACCTGCCCGCCGGCGATGTCGACGAGATCCGCCAGACCGACCTGATCACCTTCCGCACCGTGCTGGGCAAGCCCGGCGGCGGCAAGGCGGCGTCGAACCTCCAGTTCGCCGTTCGCCAGCGGGTGATCGAGCCGGCCGAGAAGCCGGCCAAGATCGAACCCGAAGGCCGCCGCCGCATAGCCAAGCCCGTGCCGGTGGCCAAGGGTCCGGTGTTCACCGCCCGCGCCACCCCCCAGGCCAAGCCGAAGGACGGCGAGGAACGCCCGCGCACCGGCGGTCGGCTCGGCGTGCGCGAAGGCAGCGAGGGCGGCGTCGGCAAGCCCGCCCGCGCTGCGCGTGCCAAGTCCTTCCGCGACACTCGCGAGCCGCGTGCCGGCGATATGGTCGATCGGCCCCGCGGTCGCCGCGACGCGCGCGGTGAGCAGGGTGCCGAGCGCCCCTGGTCGCGGGATCAGGACGGCGGCGAGCGCGGGCGCACCGCGCGCCCGGGACGTCCTGGCGTCGCCCAAGGCGATCGACCCCGCACGGGCCAATCCCGTTTTGGCGGTGCTGAAGGCGAACGGCCGCGTGGCCCCCGCACTGCACAGCCGGCAGGTGGATCGGGCGACCGCAGCCGTGGACCGTCGCGCTTCGGCGGCGATTCGGCCGAGCGCAGCCGTGGAGCTTCGCGCTTCGGTGGGGACTCGGCCGAGCGCGGCCGTGGACCTTCGCGCTTCGGTGGGGACTCGGCTGAGCGCGGCCGTGGTCCTTCGCGCTTCGGTGGCGACTCCGCTGAGCGCGGCCGAGGTCCTTCGCGCGCCGGTGGAGATTCGGCGGAGCGAGGCCGAGGTCCTTCACGCTTCGGCGGCGACTCGGCGGAGCGGGGTCGTGGGCCGTCGCGTTTCGGTGGCGACTCGGCGGAGCGCAGCCGGGGTCCGTCCAGGTTCGGTGGCGGGGACGGCGAACGGCCTCGCAACTTCCGCAGCGATGGCCCCGCACGCTCCGGTGGTGGCGTTGACGGCGATCGTCCGCGCGGGCCGCGCCCGGGCGGCAATGGCGGTAACGGCGGCAATCGTCCGCAGCGGCCCGGTGGCCCCGGCCGTCCGCCGCGGGGGCGCAGCTGATGCGGATCATCGCTGGAGACTGGCGCGGCCGACCGCTCGCCGCGCCCAAAGGCGACACCACCCGCCCCACCGCCGATCGCACCCGCGAGGCGCTGTTCTCGATGCTCGCGTCGCGGCTCGGCAGCTTCGAGGAACTCGCCGTCGGTGACTTTTTCGCCGGCTCGGGCGCGCTGGGGCTGGAGGCCCTGTCGCGCGGCGCCGCCTCGTGCCTGTTCGTCGAGCAGGATCGTGCGGCGCTGGACGCGCTCAAGGCCAATATCGCCAAGCTCGGCGCCAAGGGCACCGATGTCCGCCCGGGTTCGGTGATGGCGCTGGGCCCTGCCCGCGCGCCGCTCGACCTGATCCTGATGGACCCGCCTTATGGCACCGGCGCCGGCATCGTTGCGCTCGACAAGCTGGCACGGCTCGGCTGGACCGGCCCAGGCACCTGGATCAGCATCGAGACGGGCAAGACCGAGGATGTCGAGCTTGCCGGCTTCGTCGTCGATGCCGACCGAGTCTACGGCAAGGCGAAACTGACCCTGCTCCGCCCCGAATGACCGCGCAGGGCACGGACGCTGTGTCGCCTGCCCTGCTTCATGCCTGGTTGACCGGCAGGTCGCTCGCCCGCGGCGTGCCGGCACCGGAGGCGGATCGGGGTGGCTACCGGGTCGATACCGGCTCCGACAGCGAACATTGTCGCTGGGTCTTCGCCGCGCCAAGTTCGAACCTCTCCGCGCTGGCTCGCGAGATCAACCAGCCCGGATGGCTGATCAAATTGTGCGGCAAAGACGAGATGCTGCGTCGACTGCTGCCGGATGGCTGGCATCTCCACGCCCCCGCCTTCTTCATGCAGTCGGGGACCTGGCCAGCGGCGCGCGCGCTACCGGCCGGCTATCGGTGCGAGACGTCGGTAGTGGGCTCGGTCGCCCATGTCGCTGTCTTCTGCGACGACGGCGACATGGCTGCCTCGGGCTACGCGGCGGAGACCGGCACGGCGTTCGTCTTCGATCGGATCGTCACCGCCCCGGCCCATCGGCGGAGAGGACTGGGCGCAGGCGTGATGGCAGCGCTCCGCGCGACCCGCACCCGCCCCGACATCCCCGAACTGCTCGTCGCAACCGACGAGGGGCGATACCTCTACCAGCGTCTCGGCTGGCGGGTGCTCTCGCCCTACGCGACCGCCGAGTTCGCGGCTTAGCGGCGACGCGTCAGCAGCAGGCCGATCAGGCTGAGCCCGGCGGCACCCGCCAGATACCAGCCGACCATGCCGATGCCGCCGCGCTCGACCAGGGTCTGCGCGATCAACGGCGTAAGCCCACCGCCGAGGATACCGCCCAGATTGAAGGTCACAGACACGCCGGTGTAGCGGACCTGCGCGGGGAACAGGCTCGGCAGCCAGCCGCCCAGCGGTCCGTAGACGAAGCCCATCACGAACAGCCCGGCGGCGAGCCAGACGAACACTGCGAGCAGCGAGCCCCGCACCAACAGCACCGGCATCGCCAGCCCCAGCGGCACCATCGCGATGCAGCCGAGCGCCAGTACCAACGTCGCACCGCGCTTGTCGGCCAGCCAGCCGGCAACGCCGATGCCCAGCGCCATGAACAGGATCGCGGCCAGTTCGGCGCCGAGGAACGCCGCGCGTGGGTAGCCGAGCGTCTTGGTGCCGAAGCCGATCGCGAACAGCGTTGCCACGTAGAACAGCGCGAAACAGGCAACGGTGCCGAGCGTTCCCGCCAGCGTCCCGCCGAGATGGTTGCGCAGCAGCACGCCCAGCGGCACCTGCGGCGGCGGGGCATGCTCGGCGGCCTCGACAAAGGCCGGAGTCTCGGCAATGCGCAGGCGGACCCAGAGGCCGAGGCCTACCAGCGCCGCGCTTGCGAGGAACGGCAGGCGCCAGCCCCAGTCGCGGAAGGCGTCGTCGGTGAGGAAGGCGCCGAGCAGCAGGAACAGCCCGTTGGCGGCGATGAAGCCCACCGGCGCTCCGAGCGGCGGGAAGCTGCCATAGCGGTACGCCCAGCCCTTGGGGGCATATTCCACCGCGAGCAGGCTCGCCCCGCCCCATTCGCCGCCCAGCCCCAGCCCCTGGCCGAAGCGAAGCAGGCACAGCAGCAGCGGTGCCACCCAGCCGATCATCGCGTGACCCGGCAGGCAGCCGATCAGCACGGTGGAGGCGCCCATCAGCATCAGCGAGGCGACCAGGGTCGACTTGCGCCCGAGCCGGTCGCCGAAATGGCCGAACACCAGCCCGCCCAGCGGTCGCGCGAAGAAGGCGACGCTGAAACTGGCATAGGCCGCGACCTGCTGCAGCCACGGCTCCTGCGCGGGGAAGAACAGCGGGCCGAACACCAGCGCCGTCGCCGTCGCGTAGATATAGAAATCGTAGAACTCGACCGACGTCCCCACCAGGCTCGCGAACAGGATGCGGCGGTGGGAGGCGGGCGTGGCGGCATGGGCCATGTGCGATCCTCCGGCCGCCTCCCTCGGGCCAGTCATCGCGCGGGTCAAGTCGCGTTCAGCGGAGCGACAGTTTCGGCACGATATCGAAACCCCGCACTCGCTGCACCGGAAATAGGGAGTCGGATATGCGCGAATCGCCCATCAAGCGTCTGGTCTATGCGGCCGTCTTCAGCCTGCTCGCGGGCGTGCTGGTCGCCGCCTACAACCCCGTCGATCATGTGAAGGCGGATCTCCGCGCCGATACCACCGGCGTGCGGGCCAGCCTGCACCTCGCCGCGCACGATCTGCTGCGCGGCTGATGCGAGAAGGGCGGGACCCTCGTCCCGCCCTTCCGATCAGTGGATGCCGAAGAGGCGGATGCCGGTGAGCATCAGCCAGTAGAGCCCGCCCGAGAGCAGCATCGCGGCCGGCAGCGTCATCAGCCAAGCCAGCGCCATGTTGCCGATCGTCCGCGCCTGCAGCCCGGCGCCACTCCCCACCGACGCACCGGCCACGCCGGACGACAGGATATGGGTGGTCGAAACCGGCACGCCGAGATGATCGGCCCCCATGATCGTTGCCGCCGCGACGATCTCGGCGGCGGCGCCCATGCCATAGGTCATGTGCTGCTTGCCGATCTTCTCACCGACGGTGACGACGATGCGCTTCCAGCCGATCATCGTGCCCAGGCCCAGCGCCAGCGCTACGACGATCTTCACCCAGAGCGGAATATAGCGCGTGCCGCTCTCCAGCCCGTCCTGATAGGCCTTTACCGCCTTCAGCTCCTCGGGCTTGAACCCTTCCGGCTTCTTGGTGGCGAGCTTGGTCGTGTCGAGCACGAGATACATGTCGTTGCGCACGTTTGAGCTGGCGCGCGCCGGCACCTTGCTCAGCGAGCCATAGCCGGCGACCTGCTCGGTCAAGGACTGGGACAGCGCCTCGAGTGCGGCATAGACCTTCGCCCCCTCCGCCTTGCGGTGCTGGAGCGCGTCGGTCAGCGTGACACGCGCCTCGGCCGGGGTCAGCACCACGCCGCCGCTGCGAGGGACGAACACGGCATTGGCGGCCTGTGAGGTCTGGACGAAGGCAGCGGTGGCGCTCGTCGGCAGCGTGCGGTTGAGCGCATAGGCGGTTGGGGCGCAGCCGATCAGGATCAGCATGATCAGCCCCATGCCCTTCTGGCCGTCATTCGAGCCATGGAAGAAAGAGACGGCGGTGCAGGTCCCGATCAGCAGCGCACGGATGCCGTGCGGCGGCGGCGCATCGCCTTCGGGTGCCCGGAACAGCGTCTTCCGCTTGGACAGCGCGACGCGCATCACCACGATGAGCAGCAGCGCGCAGGCGAAGCCCATCAGCGGGCTCCAGAAGAGCGCCGAAAACACCTTGGCCGCCTGGCTCCAGTCGACGCCGGCGGTGCCGCCGCGCGAGCCGCTAAGGATCAGCTGGTTGGCGAAGCCGACGCCCAGCACCGATCCGATCAGCGCATGGCTGGAGGAATTGGGCAGGCCGACATACCAGGTCGCCAGGTTCCAGAGGACGGCGGCGAGCAGCAGCGCGAAGATCATCGCGAAACCACCAACCGAGCCGACGTTGAGGATCAGGTCCACCGGCAGCAGCGTGACGATCGCATAGGCGACCGCGCCGCTCGACGTCATCACGCCCAGGAAGTTGAAGAAACCCGACCATACCACCGCCAGCTGCGCCGGCATCGAGTTGGTGTAGATCACCGTCGCTACCGCATTGGCGGTATCGTGGAAGCCGTTGACGAACTCGAATCCCAGCGCGATCAGCAGCGCGAGCCCCAGAAACGCGAATACGCCCAGTGCGAGCTGCTCGCCCGCCTCGCGGGTGTCGACGACGATGCTCCATCCGGCAAAGGCCAGACCGCCCACCAGAATGGCGACGAACAGGAGCTTGGCTAGAGGATGGGTTTTATCGGTGAATCGGGGACTTCGCGGCAATTCTGCCGACGAAGCCTGGTCCATTGCTAGCGTCGCCATGATATTAGCGCCTTTGGGGATGGCATGTGACGGGGTGATGACAAAGCGTGGGACACACGGGCCTGCTCAGCGCAGGCATTCGGTGTGCCGGATACGCACCACCTTGCCGCTTTGATCCCGCTCCTCCTGACGGCCGGGCACGCAGCCGGGGTCGCGCTTCTGCGGGGCGCGCCACGCGACCACTGCTGCAACGATAGCGAGCGTCAGCACCGCTGCTAGCCGGACCTTCGTCCGGCGAGAGGAAAACCAGTTTGCCATGGGTCTATCTGGCGCCGCCCATAAGCGCCGCATTGCGCCAGAGCAATCCACCGTGCGGCGCGCTGCGATGGAATGTAGGTTAATGACGACGCATCTGCCGCGCGCCGTTCAAAAGTCGAGCTGGGCGAACACCCGCGGACCCGAAGGCGCGCCGTCGCCGGCCACGCGCACCATCCAGGCAAAGCCGAGCTCCAGCCCGGAACGCGCGCTGCGATAGGTTACGCTGGGCCCGACATACTGCTGCGCGGCGGGTGCCGCATCCGCGTCACCGCCCAACCGTGCGGCGCGTCCCGACACCTCGATCCCGTACCAGAACGGGGCGGGCCCATGCTGGATCGAGGCGACATAGGCGAGGTTGGTCCCCGCCTCGCCATCCTCGCGGCGGTGGCGGAGCATCATATTGGCCTGGAGCCACCAGCGCGCGCTGCGGGACTCGGCGATCGCGCGCAGCTCGGCGCCGGCATAGCGGCCGGCCCGGTCCACCGAGACCTGCCCCATCAGTCCGAGCCCGAATGGCCGGTCCTCCGGCTCGACGAGGCGGACCAGGGCGACCGCGGACAAGCCATCCAGCTGGAGATGGCCGTCCACCGCTTCGACCTCGGCGCCGACGCCCAACGCCCAGTGGCGGCCCACGCCGCGGCCAGTCTCGAGCTCATGGCTGTCGGCGCCGCCATAGGCACCCGAATATTGCAGCTGCCATTCGCCGGCTTCGGGTTCGAGCTGCTCGATTTGCTCGGGGCCGTTCTGCGCATGTGCGGCAAGCGGCACGGCCAGCGCGGCGATCGCCCACGCCCACCGGCGCATCATGCGCGATCCACCTCGGCCGGTTCGTCGCCGCGATCCTCGGCGGCGTGCGGCGCGGGATCGGCGACGGCCTTGGGACGACCGTAGTAGAAGCCCTGCGCCTGTTCGCAGCCCATCTCCCGCAGCGCGTCGGCGGCGCCCAGCGTCTCCACCCCTTCGGCGGTAACCGGCATGCCAAGTGCCCGTCCCAGGCCCGCCACCGCGCGCACGATCTTGCGGCTCTCCGCCGAGTCCATCGTGCGGACGAAGGAGCTGTCGATCTTGAGATGGTTGAAGCGCAGCTGGCGCAGATGCGACAGGCTCGAATAGCCCTTGCCGAAATCGTCGAGCGCAATACGGATCCCGGTGCGCTGGAGAGAGCGGAACAGCTCGCTCACCGCGTCGATATCCTCGATGATCGCATTTTCGGTCACCTCGACGATCAGCCGCCCCGGCGCGAAGCCGGTTTCGCTGAGCACCGCGAGCAGCCGCGCCGACAGCCAGGGATCCTTGAGCTGGATCGGCGAAATGTTGATCGACAGCGTCGTGTCGGGCGCCCAGCCGCGCGCGGCGATGCAGGCCTGGTGGAGGAGCCGCACCGAGAGGAGATCGATCAGTCCGAGATCCTCGGCGATCGGGATGAATTCGTCGGGCGCGATCATGCCCCGGGTCGGGTGCTGCCAGCGGGCCAGCGCCTCGTAGCCGACTACCCTGCCATCGGCGAGTGCCATCACCGGCTGGTAATAGGGCAGCACCTCCCCTCGCTCGATCGCGCCGCGCAGATCGGCCTCCAGCGCGGCCCGGGCGCGCAGCCGCGCGTCCATCTCGGTCTGGAAGAAACGGCAGGTGCCCCGCCCCGCCCGCTTCGCCTCGTACATCGCGACATCGGCGGCGCGGAGCAGGTCGTCGGCGTCGAGCGCGTGGTTGGGGCTTCGCGCGATGCCGATCGTCGCGCCGATCTCGATCCGGCGATCGCCGACCTGATAGGGCGTGCTGAGGCTGCGGATGATCCGCGTCGCCAGTCTTTTGGCGGTATCGCTGCCGTCGCCATGGGCCAGCGCCAGCACGAACTCGTCGCCGCCGATGCGCGCGAGCAAGCCGCCGCGCGCCAGCTTGACCAGCCGCTCGGAGACCTGGACGAGCACGGCGTCGCCGGTCTCATGGCCATGGACGTCGTTGACCGGCTTGAAGTGATCGAGATCGATACAGAAAAGGCTGCACTGCGTGCTTTCGTCGGCGGCGCGCTCGATTAGCTGAGGCAGTTCATCCTGCAGCACACGCCGGTTGGCGAGCCCGGTCAACGGATCGTGGCGGGCTAGCTGATTGGCGCGCGCCTCGGCGGCTTCGCGCTGGTCTATCTCGCGAACGAGGTCGCCGGCGCGACGCACCGCCAGCACGATGAAACCGATACCCGAAAGCGCGAAGGTAAAGAAATATTCGTCCAGCTGCCACGCTTCGTGCGCTTCCATGAAGGCGAGCAGCCGTTCGAACATGTTGATGTGGTCACAGACCATCGCGACCAGCGCGGCGATACCCAGCATCACCGCGGCCTCGATCGGCCGGATGACGTGGTGGCGAGTCTTCTTCGGCGGGCGGCGCATGCTCTCTCCGTGGCCCAAAGGGCCTGCTTCATTGTAGCGAAGATATGAAGGCTGCAGCTTCCGTAGCGTTACGGATGCACGCGGCCTTTCGGGTGCTTGCCCCGCGCGGCGACGTTCCCTAGTTGTTCACGCATGTCGCTTGCCCCCTCTCCCCAGGACGCCCCCTATCTCCAGGGCCTGAACGAACCCCAGCGCGAGGCCGTGCTCACCACCGAAGGCCCGGTACTGGTGCTGGCCGGCGCGGGCACCGGCAAGACCGCGGCGCTTACCGCGCGGCTGGCGCACCTGCTGTGGACGCGAAAGGCCTATCCATCCGAAATCCTGTCCGTCACCTTCACCAACAAGGCGGCGCGCGAGATGCGCGAGCGTGTAGGCCGGCTGGTCGGCGATGCGGTGGAGGGCATGCCGTGGCTCGGCACCTTCCACGCGATCGGCGCAAAGATGCTCCGCCGGCATGCGGAACTGGTGGGATTGCAGAGCAACTTCACCATCCTCGACACCGACGACCAGCTGCGCTTGCTCAAGCAGCTGATCATCGCCAACGATCTCGACGAGAAGCGCTGGCCCGCGCGCCAGCTCGCCGGGCTGATCGACGGGTGGAAGAACCGCGGCATGATCCCCGCCGATCTCGATGCCGGTGAGTCCGAAAGCTACGCCAACGGCCGCGGCCAATCGCTCTACGCCCAGTATCAGGAGCGGCTTCGGCTACTGAACGCGTGCGATTTCGGCGATCTTCTCCTCCACATGCTCACCATTCTTAAGACGAATCGTGAGGTTCTGGAGCAATATCAGAAGCGCTTCCGCTACATCATGGTGGATGAGTATCAGGATACCAACTCAGTCCAGTATCTCTGGCTGCGGCTGCTGGCGCAGGAGCGCAAAAACATCTGCTGCGTCGGCGACGACGACCAGTCGATCTACAGCTGGCGCGGCGCGCAAGTGGAAAATATCCTGAAGTTCGAGAAGGACTTCCCCGGCGCCGTTGTGATCAAGTTGGAGCAGAATTACCGCTCCACGCCGCACATTCTGGGCGCCGCGTCGGGGGTGATCGCCAACAATGGCGGGCGCCTCGGCAAGACGCTGTGGACCGAGGTGGATGTCGGCGAGAAGGTGAAGGTGCTCGGCGTATGGGACGGGCCTGAGGAAGCCCGCCGCGTCGGCGAGGAGATCGAGGGGCTGCAGCGCGGCGGGCTCAGCCTCGACGCGACCGCGATCCTCGTCCGCGCACAGCACCAGACCCGCGAGTTCGAAGACCGGTTCATCGCGATCGGCCTGCCCTACCGCATCATCGGCGGCTTCCGCTTCTACGAGCGCCAGGAAATCCGGGACGCGCTCGCCTATCTGCGGGTCGTAGCACAACCGGCGGACGACCTCGCCTTCGAGCGTATCGTCAACGTGCCCAAGCGCGGGCTGGGCGACAAGGCACTGGCCAAGGTCCATCAGTTCGCACGGTCGCAGGGCCTGCCGCTGACCACCGCGGCGGCGCGCATCCTCGACACCGACGAGCTGACCCCGCAGGCGCGACGTTCGCTCGGCAATCTGATCGGCGACATGGCGCGCTGGCGGAGCATGGGCGACGACCTCCAGCATCCCGATCTCGCCCGCATCATCCTCGACGAGAGCGGCTATACCGCGATGTGGCAGGCCGATCGCACCGCCGAGGCGGCAGGGCGGCTGGAGAACCTCAACGAACTCGTCCGCGCGATGGAGGAATATGAGAGCCTCTCGGCCTTCCTCGAGCATGTCAGCCTGGTAATGGACAACGAGGCCTCGGCGGAGGAGGCCAAGGTCACCATCATGACGATCCATGCCGCCAAGGGCCTGGAGTTCGACACCGTTTTCCTCGCCGGCTGGGAGGAAGGGATCTTCCCCTCGCAGCGCGCGCTCGACGAAGGCGGGCTCGCCAGCCTGGAGGAAGAGCGCCGGCTCGCCTATGTCGCGATCACCCGGGCGCGGCAGCGGTCGATTATCCTCCACGCGGCCAATCGCCGCATCTACGGCCAGTGGACGTCCAGCCTGCCCAGCCGTTTCGTCGGCGAGCTGCCGCCCGAGCATGTCGAGTCGGAAACGACCATGACCGGCGGCGAGAGCCTGTGGCGGGCGAACTGGAGCGAGCGGAGCGACCCCTTCGCCGATGTCGCGCGCGGCGCCGGGCGCGGGCCCGGCTGGCAGCGTGCGGCGGGTGTGGACACCAAGAACCCGGGCGGCGGCTTCACCGCGCGCACCTTCACCCGCGACCAGCCGCGCGTGCTGGAAAGCCGCGCCTCTGCTGTGAGCTTTGGCGCCAAGCCGCGCGGCGACCTGTCGCTCGGCATGCGGGTGTTCCACCAGAAGTTCGGCTACGGCGTGATCGCGGAGATCGAGGGCAACAAGCTCGAGATCGATTTTGAGCAGGCAGGGCGCAAGCGGGTGATGGACAGCTTCGTCAGCGTGCCCGACTGAGCGCCTGTCAGGCCTCGGGCTCGACCTTCATCAGGGTCGTGCCGACATATTTGTCGAGCTCGGGGTCGAACATCTCGCCGATCTCGAACGCCCGGTCGAGCACCGAGACTTCCTTCAGGCCATCGACCTTGAAGGTGGCGATCTTGGGCTCGCGCGGCAGCATGCCCTCGCGCGAGACGATCTGCGCATCGGCGTAGAGCGACTCGTTGCGCGTGTAGAGGATGTACGGCGCGACGATCATCCGCGTGCGGTTGTAGGTCACCTGCAGGCAGCGCAGGCGCACGATGCCTTCCAGCACGAAGGGGGTGTTGTTGACGGGAGCTTCGGTCACGGCAGCGCTAACGTTCATGAGACAAATATGATACCAATGCTGCATAGCAGCAAGCGCAAAGCGCATATACCATGGGACACGCCTCTCCCAGCGTTGTTTCGGCTATAACTTCGTTCAGCCGCGCTTCACGCGCAAGGGCGGATGGAAGCCCCGTTCCCGGCCAGTGCGCCGGCCGGGTGAATGAAGGAGACTCGCATGAAGCATGTCCTGGCCCTGGTTGCGCTCGCTACCGCCGGCCTTTCGGTCGCAGCGCCGGCCTCGGCGCAGCAATATTCCTCGCCCGATCAGGAGCGCGCCCGCTTCGAGGCGGCGCGGGATCGGTTCGACCGTGAATATCGCCTGTTCCAGCAGGCGTCCGAGCGCTACGCCAATTACAGCGACTGGCTCGCCCATGCCCCGCCCCCGCCGCCGCGCATCGACGCCCGCGACGAAGGCAATTGGGAGCCGTCGCGCTATTATCGCCCCGGCAGCGACGAGCGCGTGCTGAGCGCCAATGACCGCGTCTATCGCGGCGATGACGGTCGCTATTATTGCAAGCGACCCGACGGCACCACCGGCCTGATCGTCGGCGCAGCGGCTGGCGGCCTGTTTGGCAACGTCATTTCCGGCCGCCATTCGAGCACCGTCGGCACGCTGCTGGGCGCGATTGCGGGCGGCGCGATCGGCAACTCGGTCGACCGCAACAACCAGATGAACAACCAGGACGTGCGCTGCCGCTGAGGCGCGTATTCGGGGCTTTGCACGATTCGTCGCGAAGCCCCTTGTCCTCCGACGAGCCAGACCTATGTTGAACCTGCGGGACCGGGCCCCTCTGGCGGCGGCTTCACCTGAAGCCCCGTGATGTCGGACCGCATCGAGCGTGCTCGGTGCAGGATCGGCGGTGTTCTCCCACTCCCTCGCACCACCCTCCCATCGGGCCGCTCGATCGATGCAATCATCGATTTGGAGCCGTTACCATGACGATTGTTGAACGCCTGATCGCCACCCACCGGATGCTCGAGCGCGAGATCCGCAGCGAATTGCGCCGCCGCCTGCCGGACGCCTTCCGCTTGGCGCAGCTCAAGAAGCACAAGCTTGCGGTGAAGGACCGACTGCATTTGCACCTGCCGGGGCCAGCCGCGCGGCTGGCGTTGGTGCCGAGCCGCCGCTGAAGGCGGCCGGTCAGGTCCGGCGGGATGCCGCCGGACCTGCTATCCTCAATGCCAGAAGATCAGCAGCAGGATGATGATGGGAAGCGGAATCCCCAACAGCCACAATAGGATGCCCTTACCCATTTCGATCTCCTGAAAGCGTCGTTTCGCTTTCGACTAAACCATGGTTTGGCTGCCAAGTTCCCCTCTGGGAACCGAGCGCGTGCTGGTGCACTAAGGCCGCGATGCAAATCGACGGTCTCCCCATGCCCCGCCGCCTCACCGCCATCGCCGCCGTGTCTTTCGGCACGGCGCTGGTCGTGATCGACGGCGCCATCGCCACTGTGGCCCTCCCCACCATCGCGCACGACCTGCACGTGGATTCGTCCGCCGCCGTCGCAGTGGTGACGGTGTACCAGCTGGTGCTGGTGATGCTGCTCCTGCCCTTCTCGGGCCTAGGCAACCGCATCGGCCTCAAGCGGCTGTACCAATGGGGGCAGATCGTCTTCACGGTCGCGACGATCCTGTGCTTCTTCGCCAAGAGCCTTCCCTTTCTGCTGATCGTGCGCGCGGCGCAGGCGGCGGGTGCCGCGGCGGCGCTCAGCGTCTCCTCGGCGCTGGTTCGCCAGATCTATCCGAAGCGCCAGCTGGGGCGGGGGCTGGGCGTGAACTCGGTGGTGGTATCGGTCTCCGCCGCGGTTGCGCCCACGCTCGGCGGACTGGTGCTGGCGGTAGGACCCTGGCCCTGGGTGTTCGCCTCCGCCGTCCCTTTCGCCATCGCGAGCCTGCTGCTCGGCCGATCGCTGCCCGACGTTCCGCGGTCCGAGGCGCCGTTCGACGTGCTCGGCGCGGTGCTCTGCGCGGCGATGTTCGGACTGGTGATTGGCGGGCTCGAAAGCGGCGTGCATGGCGACAGCCCGATCGTCTCCGCGGCTGTGGTGATCGCGGGGATCGCCGTGGGCGTGATCTTCGTCCGGCGTGAACGCGGCGAGGCCGAGCCGATCCTGCCGGTGGACCTGCTCGCACGGCCGGTGCTGGCCCTTTCCACGGTCGGCGCCTTCACTGCCTTCATCGCGACGATGACGCTGCTGCTCTCGCTGCCCTTCCGCCTGCAGCACGGCTATGGCTTTGCCCCGTCCGAGGTCGGCGCGGTGATCGCGCCCTGGCCGCTGACCACGATGTTCGTCGCCCCGCTCGCCGGCACGCTGTCCGATCGCTATCCGGCCGGTGCGCTGGGCGGGATCGGCATGGCGATTGCCATTTCGGGCCTGATCGCCCTCGGCTTCCTGCCGCGCGATCCCAGCTATTTCGACATCGCCTGGCGGATGTCGCTGACCGGCGCGGGCTTCGGCATGTTCCTGTCGCCCAACGCGCGGCTGATCATCGGTTCGGCGCCGGTCGAGCGCGCCGCGGCGGCGGGCGGCCTGATCTCGACGACTCGGATGGTGGGCCAAACCACCGGCGCGACGCTGGTCGCCGCGCTGTTGGCCATGGGCGTAGGTGCAGGCAGCACGCCCGCCCTCGTCGCCGCGGGTCTCGCGCTGGTTGCGGGCATCTGCAGCCTCGCGCGCCTTCGGCCCTCCGTCCGCAACCCGGCGAAGACCGAGGCGGACGACGCTCAGCCAGCGCAGATAGGGTAAAGCTTTACCGACCCCAATCCACGCAAGCATTGCGCGGGCCCCGGCCCCGCGCCAAGAGCGAGGCTATGTCACCGCATCCTTTCGCCATCGGCAATTTCCGCGCCTATTTCGTCGCCCGCCTGGCCTCCACCCTCGGGCAGATGGCGATGGTGATCGTGATCGGCTGGCAGGTCTATGACATCGCCCGCCGCACGATGAGCATCAAGGAAGCGGCGTTCCAGCTGGGCATGATCGGCGTGGCGCAGTTCCTGCCGCTGCTGTTCCTGTCGCTGTTCGCGGGCTGGGTGGCGGACCGGATCGACCGGCGCTGGATCGCTCGGGCCGCCGTGGCGCTGGAGGCGAGCTGCGCGCTTGCCCTCGCCTGGCTGACCTGGCAGCAGACGATCACCCTGCCCGCCCTGTTCAGCATCGCGGCGCTGCTCGGCGTTGCCCGCGCCTTTGCCAGCCCGGCGCTGGGTGCGCTGGCACCCAACCTCGTGCCCAAGGCCGTGCTGCCGACCGCGATCGCGCTCAGCTCGCTCGCCTGGCAGAGCGGCACCGTGATCGGCCCGGCGATGGGCGGCTATCTCTATGCGGCAGCCTCGTGGCTCGCCTATGCCGTCTCGAGCGGGCTGTTCCTCGTCTCGCTGCTGATGCTGTTCCTGATCGGCCCGGTGCCGGTCGCCAACCGCAAGTTCACCGGCAGCCCCTGGTCGCAGATGGTTGACGGGCTCCATTATGTCCGCCGCAACCGGCTGGTGCTCGGCGCCATCTCGCTCGACCTGTTCGCGGTGTTGCTCGGCGGCGCGACGGCGATGCTGCCGGTCTATGCGCGCGATATCCTGCAGGTGGGATCCGAGGGCCTCGGGCACCTTCGCGCCGCGCCTGCGTTGGGTGCGGTGGTGACGGCCCTGTTCTTCTCGTGGCGCCCGCTCAAGACCAATGTGGGCGTGAAGATGCTGGTCGCGGTCGCGCTGTTCGGCGTGGCGACGGTGGTGTTCGGCGCTGCTGCTCCGCTGCTGGTGCCCGTGCTCGGCCCCAAGGCGGTGGGCACCGACCTGTCGCCCGCCGTGCTGATCTCGCTCGCGGCGCTGTTCGTGCTGGGCGCGGCCGACATGGTGTCCGTGTACGTGCGCCAGTCGCTGATCCAGCTCTACACGCCGGACGAGATGCGCGGCCGCGTCGGCGCGGTCTCCACGCTGTTCATTTCCGGCTCGAACGAGCTGGGCGAAGCCGAAAGCGGCTTCCTCGCCGCGCTGATCGGGCCGGTTGCCGCGGTGATCGGCGGCGGTATCGGCGCGATCCTTGTCACATTGCTGTGGTCGAAGCTATTCCCTGAGCTCAAGCGGGCTCGAACCTTCGATCCTCCGGCCACCCTCGAAGTTCCTCCCAAGGAGATGACGACATGAAGGCCCATTCGATCCTCGAGACGATCGGCAACACGCCGCACGTCCGTATCAACAAGCTGTTCCCCGGCGCCGAGGTTTGGATTAAGTCCGAGCGCTCGAACCCGGGCGGCTCGATCAAGGACCGCATCGCGCTGGCCATGGTCGAGGCGGCAGAGAAGGACGGCAGCCTCCAGCCCGGCGGCACGATCGTCGAGCCGACCAGCGGCAACACCGGTGTCGGCCTAGCGATGGTCGCGGCGGTGAAGGGCTACAAGCTGATCCTAGTGATGCCGGAGAGCATGTCGCTCGAACGCCGCCGGCTGATGCTCGCCTATGGCGCGAGCTTCGACCTCACCCCGCGTGAGAAAGGCATGAAGGGCGCGATCGAGCGCGCGCTCGAGATCGTCGAGAGCACGCCCGGCGCCTGGATGCCGCAGCAGTTCGAAAACGCTGCGAACATCGACGTGCATGTGCGTACCACTGCGCAGGAAATCCTCAACGACTTCCGCGACACGCCGATCGACGTGATCATCACCGGCGTCGGCACCGGCGGCCACATCACCGGCGTCGCCGAGGCGCTGAAGAAGGAATGGCCGAACCTCAAGGTGTTCGCGGTCGAGCCGGAACTGTCGCCGGTGATCTCGGGCGGCCAGCCGGGCCCGCACCCGATCCAGGGTATCGGCGCGGGCTTCGTGCCGAAGAACCTGCACACCGACGCGATCGACGGCGTGATCAAGGTCGATGCCGCCGTCGCCAAGGACATGGCGCGCCGCTCGGCCGCCGAAGAGGGCATGCTGGTCGGCATTTCCTCGGGCGGCACGCTGGCGGCGATCCTGCAGAAGCTGCCCGACCTGCCTGATGGCGTCCGGGTCTTGGGCTTCAACTACGACACCGGCGAGCGCTATCTGAGTGTGCCGGATTTCCTGCCCGAGAGCTGATCGGAGGTGGAGGGGCGCCACCCCCTCCAGCGTCATCCCGGCGAAAGCCGGGATCCATTCGCATTCGGTTGCAGCAGGAGCCGTAACGCTGAGGGCGTTGGATCCCGGCTTCTACCCATATTACAGCGCGTTAGGGTCTATTGCTGGGCCTTAGAATCAACTGCCGAAGCCTCGGCGGTTCCGTTGTCCGGTGCCGCCGCTGATGTCTCCGCGGCGGCAGGCAGCGCGACCTGCACCTCCACGCGCCGGTTCTTCGCCCGCCCCTCCGGATCGTCGCTGCCGTCCGGCTTGGCATTCGGCACCAGCGCGCGGGTCTCGCCGAGCGCGACTACCGTCATCCGCGCGGCGGGCACGCCCTTCGAGAGCAGATAATCGCGCACCGCCTCGGCCCGCTTGCGCGAGGCGGTGAGATTGTCGCGATCATTGCCCCGCGTGTCGGTGTGGCCGCTGATCGTAATCGCGCCACCTGCGGCGGTCGTCGGGTTCGCCAGCAGTTCGTCCAGCAGCTTACGACCGGCATCATCCAACTTGAGGCCCGCCGCGCCGAAGGGCACCACGAGATCCAGCGGCTTCAGCTCGGGCTTCTCCGGTTCGTCCGGCACCACTTCGGGCCGGAGGATCGACTTGGGCGCCTCCGCAGCGCTGTTGTTCGCCAGCCCGTCGTCCTCGGCGAGGATGCTCTTGTTCTCGGCCGCGGCATTGTCGCGCGCGGGCTCCCGCGCATTGCAGCCCGCCAACGTCACCGCGAGCGCCAGCATCGCCCATCTGCTCATGCAACCTCCTCCTGAAGCCGTCGCGCCGCCGGCATGGGGGGCACGTACGAGATGATCGTGTCGCCGGGCTGCGGCGTCGGTCGGCTGGCGTGCGAGAAGAAGCGGAGCAGCCCGCCCTTGCGCACCAGCAGCAGCATGTCGGCCGCGTCCGGCAGGTCTGCCTTGGCCGCGTCGAAATCGAACTGCTCGGTCAGCCGCGTCTTGCGGAAGGTCCAGCCATCGCCCTCGCGCTCGACGATTTCGTCGACGCCGTGGCCGCTGGTGAACAGTGCGCGTCCTCGGAGGGATTCCGGCAGCGCCCGCACATCCTCGTCATCACCGCCGCTGCCGAGCTGGTAGACATTGTCGCGGCCCATCTCATGGGCGAATTCGTTGCAGACCAGCGCGTTATAGGCCTCGTTGTCGCTGGTCGCGGCGAGCACCTGGAACTGCGACATGTCCAGCCGGTCCTCGGTCGCCTCGGCGAGGATCTCGCCGTGATAGGTGGCGATGCCGGCCGAGCGCGCGGCCCGCAGCCGCTGCCAGCTGGTGTCGCAGATCGTCACCGGCACTTCGAGTTGGCGGAGCTGGTCGGCGAGCGCGAGGCTCCACGACGTGCCGCCGACGATCAGCAACCCGCGCTCGGTGGCGCCGGTCACCTTGAGCAGCTTCGCCACCGGCCCGATCGAGAAGCCGTGCGCCACGATGGTGGCAACGACGACGGCGAAGGAAAGGGTGACGAGGATCGAGCCGTCGCTATACCCCAATTTGTCCAGCCGCAGCGCGAACAGGCCGGAGATCGCCACCGCGACGATACCGCGCGGCGCGATCCAGGCCACCAGCAGCCGCTCGTTCCACGGCACCTTGGTGAAGGCGAGGCTCAGCAGCACGGTGATCGGCCGCACCAGGAACAAGAGCGCGGCGAGGAAGGCGAGGAAGCGCCACTCGAAATGCCGCAGCACCTCGAAATCGAGCGAGGCGGAGAGCAGCACGAACACGCCCGAGATCAGGAGGACAGTGACATTCTCCTTGAACGGGTGGATGTCGCGCAGCGAGTCCAGCTTCATGTTGGCGAGTGCCACGCCCATCACCGTGACGGTAATCAGCCCGGTTTCCTGCTGGATCAGGTTCGATCCGACGAACACGCCGATGACCGCCACGAGCAGCACCGGCGCCTTGAGATATTCGGGCACATGGCCGCGCTGGAAGGCCCAGCCGATCGCTTTGGCCACGACATAACCGATCAGCCCGGCGACGATGCTCGCGGCGAGCAATGAGCCCAGCACGCTGAGCAGCGTACCGCCATCGCCCGAGCGGCGCAGATATTCGTAGGTGATCAGCCCGCACAGCGCGCCGATCGGATCGTTGACGATCGCTTCCCACTTCAGGATCGCCCGCGGCCGCTGGGCGACATTGCTCTGGCGCAGCAGCGGCAGCACCACCGTGGGCCCGGTGACGACGAGGATGCCGGCGAACAGCGTCGCGACGGGCCAGACCAGCCCGGCGGCATAATAGAGCGCCAGCGTGCCCAGCCCCCAGCCGATCGGGACGCCCAGCAGCACTAGCCGGGTGACCGCGCCGTCGGTGCGGCGCAGCTCGCGGAAGTTGAGGCTCAGGCCGCCTTCGAACAGGATCAGCGCGACGGCGATCGAGACGATCGGCTCTAGCAGCTCGCCAAAAACGGCGTGCGGCTCGATCAAGCCGGCAACGGGCCCCGCGAGCACACCCGCGACCAGCATCAGGGCGATCGCGGGCCAGCCCGTACGCCAGGCAATCCACTGGGCACCGATGCCGAGCGCACCGATCAGCGCGATGACGAGCGCGGGTTGATGCATCCGGAGAACAGGCCTTCTTTTATGCGCAAACGCGTTGCGCCCCCGCCCGCAATACGGTTGCACTGCGGCATCGGTTCCGTTTCGCTGGCGATCGGAACTGTGTTGTTCCCAGTTCAGGCGCTTTGGGATACAGGCGGCCACCCTGATTTCGGAACATCGCAACCGCCTGTGACGCCTGCTCTTCCCACTGCTTCTCCTTCTTTGTGGCTCCGCCTCGTTCTCGGCATCGTCGCGCTTGCCGCCTTGGTGGTGCCGGCGCTGCTGGTGCTCGACGCGCCCAGGATGCCGCACCGCGCCCGCCGGGTACCACCGGTGGTGCTGCCCAATCGCGTGGTACCGAAAGAAGAGCTGCCCCCGGTCGAGCCGGTCGCGATCGCCGATCTGGATCCCGAGGATGCCCGTGCCTTCAACGCCTCGATCCCGTTCTCGACCGATCCCAACCCGGCCGCGCGCCCCTTCCATCTGGTCGGGGCAGCGGACAGCCAGGCGCGCGCGGTCGATTGCCTCGCCGCCGCGGAAATCTACGAAGCGGGCGACGATGCGCTGGGCGAGCGCGCGGTGGCGCAGGTGATCCTCAACCGCGTCCGCCACCCCGCCTTTCCCAAGACGGTGTGCGGCGTGGTATTCCAGGGATCGGAGCGCAGCACCGGCTGCCAGTTCACCTTCAGCTGCGACGGCGCGCTCACCCGATGGTCGCCGACGCCGGTGGCCTGGGCTCGCGCCCGCGAGATCGCACAGATGGCGCTGCACGGCACGGTATTCCGTCCGGTAGGCCACGCGACCCATTATCATACCGATTGGGTGGTGCCCTATTGGAGCGCGAGCCTCGACAAGATCGTCGAACTGCACACGCACCTGTTCTTCCGCTGGGCGGGCTGGTGGGGCACCCCGCCCGCCTTCAACCGCTCCTATGTCGCCGCTGAGCCCAACATCCCCCTACTCGCCAAGCTCTCCCCCGCGCATCTGGGCGGCACCACGGAGGCTGTGGGGCCGGCCGGCGATCCGGGTGCGACGGGCTTGCTGTTCGACGCCAACAAGGCCGCCGGCGCGATCCCGGCGAGCGCCGTTCCCGCCGCGGTGGCAGGTGATCAGAACGTCTTCCTGGTGACCCTGCCCGACGACATGGTCCCGGACCTCTACCCGGCCCTCGCGCTGCGCACCTGCGGCGACCGGCCCTATTGCAAGTTCATGGCGTGGCTGGACCCGTCCAAGAAGCCCGCCCGTCTGCCGCCGACCGGCGACCAGGCGGCGGCGATGTCGTTCAGCTATCTGCGCGACGAGAAGGTCCAGTATGTGAAGGCGCTGTGGAACTGTGAGCAGTTCCGCCGTCCGAGTACGGCCCAGTGCATGCGCCGCCAGCCACAGCCTGCCCCGGCCGCCATGCCGACGCCGTCACCGACCACCGAGCCCGCGCCGCTGGACGGCGTCCGCCGCAAGACACCGCCCGCACAAAACAAAGCCGGCGCTGCGGCTCCCGCAACGCCGGCCTCGCCGGTTCCCAGCAGCGATTAGGCTGCCTTGAACATCTCCGGGTCGAGCGCCATCACCGCCTCGCTGCCCGCCTCGATCTTGCGGCGCAGGCCGCTCGCATCGGGGAGGAACCGCTCGGCATAGAAGCGCGCGGTGACCAGCTTGGCTTCGAGGAAGGCGACGTCCTCGGCGCCCTGCGCTAGCGCCTCGCTCGCGGCCTTGGCCATGCGCAGCCACATCAGGCCGAGCGCGACCAGTCCGGTCAGCTGCATGTAGGGATAGGCGCCCGCGCCGACTTCGTTCGGGTTCTTGAACCCGTTCTGCGCCAGCCACATCGTCGCACCCTGGAGATGGCCCAGCGCCTTTT
Source organism: Sphingomonas sp. 22176 (assembly GCF_052045505.1). Taxonomy (NCBI): domain Bacteria; kingdom Pseudomonadati; phylum Pseudomonadota; class Alphaproteobacteria; order Sphingomonadales; family Sphingomonadaceae; genus Sphingomonas; species Sphingomonas sp. 22176. The sequence continues at coordinate 120,490 of NZ_JBQEPL010000004.1, forward strand.
CCAGCGCCTCGGCGAAGCCCGCGAGCTTCGCGTCACCCTTTGCGACGGCGATCTCTTCACCCACCACGCGGAAGAAGGCCTGCACCGCCCGGCCGCCGTTCAGCGCCAGCTTACGGCCGACCAGGTCCATCGCCTGCACGCCGTTGGTGCCTTCGTAGATCATCGCAATGCGGGCATCGCGGACATATTGCTCCATGCCCCATTCGGCGATATAGCCATGGCCGCCATAGACCTGCTGGCAGTCGGTCGCGACCTTGTAGCCGATATCGGTACCGACGCCCTTGATCACCGGAGTCAGCAGCCCGATCAGGTCACCGGCGAGCTGCCGCTCCTCCTCGCTGGCGGCGGCATGTTCCATGTCGACCTGGAGCGCGCCCCACAGGCACAGCGCGCGCAGACCTTCGATCTGCGCCTTGGCCTCCATCAGCATGCGGCGCACGTCGGGATGGACGAACAGCGTGTCGGCCTTCTCCGCGGGCTCCTTCGGCCCGGTGAGCGCACGGCCCTGGCGGCGGTCGCCGGCATATTGGACCGCGTTCTGCATCGCGACCTCGGCGATGCCGAGGCCCTGCAGGCCGACGCCCAGACGCGCCGCGTTCATCATGATGAACATCGCGGCTAGACCCTTCATCTCCTCGCCGACCAGCCAGCCGGTGGCGCCGTCATAGTTCATCACGCAGGTCGAGTTGGCATGGATGCCCATCTTGTGCTCGATCGAGCCGCAGCTCACGCCGTTGCGCGCGCCGAGCGAGCCGTCGTCATTCACCAGGAACTTCGGCACCACGAACAGCGAGATGCCCTTGGTGCTGTCCGGCGCGCCGGGGGTCTTGGCCAGCACCAGGTGAATGATGTTGCTGGTCAGGTCATGCTCGCCCGACGAAATGAAGATCTTCGTGCCGGTGATGCTGTAGGAGCCGTCGGCATTGGGTTCGGCCTTGGTCTTGATGAGGCCCAGATCGGTGCCGCACTGCGGCTCGGTCAGGTTCATCGTGCCGCCCCACTCGCCCGAGATCATCTTGGGCACGTACTTGGCTTTCTGCTCCTCCGAGCCCTTGACCAGCAGCGCGGCGATCGCGCCGTGGGTGAGGCCCGGATACATGGCGAAGGCCATGTTGGAGGCGATCATATATTCCTCGAACGCGGTCGCCACGACATGCGGCATCGCCTGGCCGCCGAACTCGGCCGGCGCGCTCAGCGTACCCCAGCCGCTCTCCACGAACTGCTTGTACGCTTCCTTGAAGCCATCGGGCGTCGTCACGCTGCCGTCCGGGTGACGGGTGCAGCCCTGCTGATCACCGCTATGATTGATCGGGAACAACACCTCGGCGACGAACTTGCCGCCCTCCTCCAGCACCGCGTCGACCACGTCGGGCGTCGCCGCCTGGAAGTGCGGGAGGTCGGTGTAGCGATCGAGCCCGATGACCCGATCGAGGACGAAGCGCGTGTCGCGCACGGGCGGGGTAAACTGCGGCATTTCAGGTTCCTCAGCGTTCGTTGTCTTTAGTGCTCGTTGTCTTTGCTTTTGATCAGGTCGACGAACTGCGCGAGCTCGGCGATATGCGCGTCGATGTCGCGCTTCTGTGCCTCCAGATGGCGGATGCGGTCCATGCACCGCTCCAGCGTCACCTGGCGCTGCACGCGCCGGCCGTCGCCAAGATCGTAGAGATCGATCATCTCCTTGATCTCGCCCAGGCTGAACCCGACGCGCTTGCCCCGCAGGATCCAGGCGAGCCGGGCGCGATCGCGATGCGTGTAGATGCGCTGGGTGCCGCGCCGTTCGGGCGAGATCAGCCCCTCGTCCTCATAGAAGCGCAGCGCGCGGGGGGTTACCCCGAACTCGGCGCACAGGTCGGAAATGGAAAAGGCGTCGCGGTCGGGACGCGGTTCGATCGGCGCCAGGGCCTCGATCGGAGCGGCAGCAGCGGTCATACTGCCTTTGTAGTTTACCTTTACGTGAACGTCAAGTGGTAGGCGCTAGTTCTTCGGCGGCGTGGCATCACCGTTGTAGCGGGCGCGGACGATGTCCTCGTGGAGCAGGATGGCACGCGTTTGCAGCTCGGCGGCCTCACTCTCGGTGAGCCCATCACTGGAAAGCCGCTCGGCGATGTTGCTGTTGCCGGTGGTCTCCCGGCGCAGCTGTCGCGCTTCCCCGCGGGCGAGCTGTCCGCTCCGCTCGCCGGCACGTATCTCACTGCGCGCAGTGCGGGGCTGCGTCGGGACATGAATACCGCGCCCGGCGAAGCTGCCGCCGCCGCTCGAGGGTACGGGCCCGCCCCAGATCTGGGCGGAGACTGGGAGGGCAGCCACCAGGCAGGCGGCGCTCGCAAGGACTAGAACACGCATCGGCGCTCTCCTGACATGGCTGCCTGTCGGCTCCGGCAGCCTCGGGAGAGGGTATCACATGCAAGCGCCGCGTCTACTGCCCGCAGAGCGCATGGCCCTCGGCGTCACGCATCGCCTGCGCCTCCGGCACCGACTCGCCGAGCCGCGCGAACTGCGCCCCCGCCAGCGCCGCGCGGCCGGTGCAGAGCTGCGCACAGGCCTTGGGCAAGGCGCCCGGCAGCGCGAGATGGTCGCCGTCATAGCGGGCGGTGAAGCGGCAGCCGCCGTCGGGCCCGAGGGTGAGCGTGAGCCCCTCCCCGTCGCGGAGCACCGATCCGGTCGCGCGGCAGCCATTGCCTTCGCCATAGTCGATGACGATGCCGATCCGGTGCGCCGCGCCGACCGGGATGATGCAGAGCCGGTCGGGCCCGCGCGCATAGGCACCGGCGATACTCACATCCTTGGGATCGCGGACCAGCCCGCGCTGGATCGCGGCATTTTCGAGATCGACCGCGGTGCCGGCGGGCGGCGCAGGCGCCGGCCCGCCGCACGCGGCGAGCCCGAGCAGCAACGCCAGCCCCGCCCGCCTCATGCGTCGCGCACCAGCGCTCCGTTCTCGATCCGGCGGTAGAAGCAGCTCGGCGCGCCGGTGTGGCAGGCAGGGCCGTGCGGCTCGACGCGGAGCCACAGCGCGTCCTGGTCGCAATCGATCCGCGCTTCGACGACGTGGAGGAAATGCCCCGAGGTCTCGCCCTTGGTCCACAACCGCCCGCGGCTGCGCGACCAGAAGGTGGCCTTGCCGGTCTCCAGCGTCACCGCCAGCGCCTCGGCATTCATATGCGCGAGCATCAGCACCTCGCCGGTGGTGGCATGGGTGGCAACGGCGGTGATCAGGCCGTTGGCGTCATATTTCGGGTCGAGCGTGGCGCCCGTTTCGCGGATGTCGGTCACGGGCGCGCTGTAGCCGGGTTCGCGGCGAGCGTCATCCCTCGCATGTCCGCGTGGAGCAGTTTAGGGCATCGTTGCGTCCTGTATTCGAAGGGAGAGTATCGTGTTCCTGTTTGCCCTGGCCCCGCTCGCCCTAGCGGCGGCTCCCGTTCCGGCGCAGACGGGCCCTAGCTTCGCCTGCTCGACCGCCGCGGCGCTGACGGAGAAGGCGATCTGCGCCGACCCGAAGCTCAGCGCGCTCGATCGCGAGATGGCGCAGCTTTTCGCGATCGCCAAGGAAAACGCGTTCGGCAGCGGCCCCTCCAACCAGCTCGCCGCCCAGCGCACCGCGCTGCAGGAGATGCGCGCCTGCAAGCCGCCGTTCGCCGCCTGCCTGCTGGACCGCTATGCCCTGCGCAACCAGGAACTGGCGATCGCAGCGCTCCTCAAGGCCCCAGCCACCGCGCTGCCGATCCTGCGGCGCGGCGACCCTGCCTTCGCGCCGATCCTCGAGGCGGTGCAGCTCTGGTCGGAAGCGCCGGTCGACGCCAACTGGTCCGCGCCCGAACGCGCGAAAAGCCGCACCCGCATTGCCGCGCTGCTCCAGCCCTATCTCACCGGCCTACAGACCAAGCCGGACCAATCGTTCGGCGCTTCGATCCTGCGCGAGCCCGGCACAGACGGCGTCACGGTGAAGACGATCGACGACCTGTTCCGCTCGGATCGCCACTTCGCCACCTTCCTCAACGTGCTCGGCCCCTATGTCGACGAGCCCAGGCTCTCGGGCGCGCCGCGCACCCTGCCCTGCGGCGCGATCGTGCGGCACCCCAGGTTGTTGGACGCCACCGGCCCGGTATTCGGATCGACGATGGACAATTTCGTCTTCCGCAACGACTGCGGCGACACCCTGCCGCCCCTGCCGTCGCTCGGGGCGCTGCAGACCAAGCTATTCCATAGCTGGCCGGAGTGCGAGGGCACGATCCGCTATATGGCGTACAGCAGCTTCAACCGCGACGTCGATGCGGCGCGGCTGGGGACGCTCGAGCCCGGCAAGGCCAAGTTGCTGCCCGCACGCAAGGACGTAACCAAGGCGGATGTCGCGAATGTCGAGCGCGACCTCACCGCCTATTACGTCACTTATCTGCACCGCGCCCCGGCAGCTGCCGCAACGATGGCCCGCGGCGCGCTCTCCCGGCTGATGACGGACGCGCACCAATGTGAGTGAGGCTCAATGCATACGGATCGCCTTCACCAGCGCGTCCTTGTCCATCTTGGACCGTCCCTCGATGCCGATCTCCTTGGCTTCGTCGTACAGCTCGGCCTTGCTGCGCTGCTCCAGCTTGCCGCCACCCGAATCAAGACTTTTGTTCGCCTGCGCGTTGGCGATGCGCGCAGCCTTCTCCTTCGAGGCGCCCTCGTCGCGCAGCTTCTCGTAGAGGTCGTCGTTCTTGATCTGGGTGCCGTGGTCCTTGGCCATGATCGCTCTCCTTTCTCAGGGGGTTAACCTGCAAAAAGGGTAAACGGTCCTTTTCCCTGTTACAGACCGGAGACAAAGCGGGACGAAGCGCTTATATGCCCGCCCATCGTCCCCGTTCCCCCCCGAGGGCCAATGATTACCACACACCCGTTCGATGACGACAAGCTGCGCGAAGAGTGCGGCGTATTCGGCGTTTCCAACAGCGAAGGCGCGGCCGCGATGGTCGCACTGGGACTGCACGCGCTCCAGCACCGCGGCCAGGAGGCGGCGGGCATAACCAGCTGGGACGGCAATCAGTTCCATACGCATCGCGCGATGGGCCATGTCGCCGGCAATTTCGATCGCGACGACGTGATCCGCTCGCTAGCCGGCACCACCGCCTGCGGCCATGTCCGTTACGCGACGACCGGCGGGTCGGCGATCCGCAACGTCCAGCCGCTCTATGCCGAGCTGGCCAGCGGCGGCTTCGCGGTGGCGCATAACGGTAACATCTCGAACGCGATGCGGCTGCGGCGCGATCTTGTCCGCCGCGGCGCGATCTTCCAGTCGACCTCGGATACCGAGGTGATCATCCACCTCGTCGCCACTTCGCAGTACCGCACGCTGATCGACCGGTTCATTGATGCGCTCAAGCAGGTCGAGGGTGCCTATTCGCTGATCGTGATGACGCCCGAGGGCATGATCGCCTGCCGTGATCCGCTCGGCATCCGTCCGCTGGTGATGGGCCGCCAGGGCGAGTCGATCGTGTTTGCGTCCGAGACGGTCGCGCTCGACGTGTGCGATGCGCAATATGTCCGCGACGTCGAGCCGGGCGAACTGGTGATCGTCAAGGCCAATGGCGAGATGACCAGCCACAAGCCGTTCGCACCCCAGGCGCCGCGGCCGTGCATCTTCGAATATGTCTACTTCTCGCGCCCCGATTCGATCAGCGACAGCCGCTCGGTCTATTCGGTGCGCAAGGCGATCGGCGCGCAGCTGGCGATCGAATCGCCGGTCGAGGCAGACCTCGTCGTGCCGGTGCCCGATTCGGGCGTGCCGGCGGCGATCGGCTATGCCCAGCAGTCGGGCATTCCGTTCGAACTCGGCATCATCCGCTCGCACTATGTCGGCCGCACCTTCATCCAGCCGGGCGACAAGGTCCGCCACCTGGGCGTGAAGCTGAAGCACAATGCCAATCGCGAGCTGATCGCGGGCAAGCGTATCGTGCTGATCGACGACTCGATTGTGCGCGGTACCACCAGCCTCAAGATCGTCCAGATGATGCACGATGCCGGCGCGAAGGAAGTGCATATGCGCATCGCCTCGCCGCCGACTCGCCACAGCTGCTTCTACGGCGTCGACACGCCCGAGCGCGCCAAGCTGCTCGCCGCGAAGATGGACGTTGGCGGCATGACCGACTTCATCCATGCCGACAGCCTCGCCTTCGTTTCGATCGACGGCCTGTACAAGGCGCTGGGCGAGGCACGCCGCGCGGATATCCATCCGAAATACTGCGACGCCTGCTTCACCGGCGACTATCCGACGACGCTGACCGACCAGGACGAACTGGCGCCGCCGCCGGACCAGCTGGCGCTGCTCGCCGAGAAGGTCGGCTGAGCCGGTGAGCGACGGTCCGCTGGCGGGACAGACCGCCCTCGTCACCGGCGCCAGCCGCGGCATCGGTGCGGCAACGGCCATCGCGCTGGGTGCCGCCGGCGCCCATGTCATCCTCACCGCCCGTACCGCGGGCGGGCTCGAGGAAGTGGAGGACGCGATCTTCCAGGCCGGGGGCAGCGCGACGATCGCGCCGCTCGACTTGGCCGAGCATGACGCGATCGGCCGACTTGCCGGCGCGATCGGCGAGCGCTGGCCGACGCTCGACATGCTGGTGCTTAACGCCGGCATGCTCGGCACGCTGAGCGCGGTGAACGCGATCGACTTCGCCGAGTTCGGCAAGGTGCTGGCGCTCAACGTCAGCGCGCAGGGCGCGATGCTCGCCGCATTCGATCCAATGCTCCGCAAGGCGCCGGCCGCGCGGGTGCTGGGCGTCACCTCCAGCGTCGGGCGCACCCCGCGCGCGTACTGGGGCGTCTATGGCGCGTCCAAGGCGGCGTTCGAGAATCTGCTGCTCAGCTATGGGCACGAGCTGGAGAATGTCAGCCAGGTCCGGGTCGGCATCGTCGATCCCGGCGCCACCCGCACCAAGATGCGCGCGCGCGCCTTTCCGGGCGAGGATCCGGCAACGGTGAAGGCACCCGAAGTCGTCGCCGAACGGATCGTCGCGCTCATGGCCGGCGGGTTCGAACGCGGCCATTTCGAGCGAGTCGGCTGACGCCCTAGTTCTCGTCGTCCCCGTCCTTGGCGGCGGGGCTTGGTGCAGGGGCGGGCTTGGCGCAGGCGCAGCGCGCGCCCGGCGGCTTGCGCGGCGGGGCGGTGATCGCGAACTCGGTGCGGGTGAGCGTGCCCGACTTGTCGGTATCGGCACCAGTGAACTTGGCGATCGACTTGGCCGCCCATTCCTCGAAGCTCAGCCTGCCGTCACCGTTGGTGTCGAGCTTGGCGAACGCCTTGTGGCGTGCAGCGAAATATTCCTCGCGACTCACCGCGTCGTTGCGGTCCTTGTCGTAGCGATCGAAGCGCTTCTGCTCGCGGGTCTTAGCATCGGCCTCGGGCGCAGCGTCGGGGAGCGGCGTGGCCGTACCCGCCGCTGCAGGTGCCGGCTGCAGCACCGCCGCGAGCGGCCCGCGCCCGGGCGCATGCTGGAACAACAGAAATCCACCGAACGCCAGCAACAGCGCCGCACCGGCGCCCACCGCATATCGCCACATGCCCCAATCCTCCCCCGAGGAGAGGAGACCCTACACCTTCAAGGGGATGCAGCCAAGACCTAGCGGCCGCTGAGGCGGTGCCAGAGCAGCCGCGCGACTCGCTTGGGTGCGCCGATCGGCAGCGGTGCATCGGCGGCCACGTTGAGGTCCATCCGCGCGCGGTGTGCCATCGCGCCCAGCGCGCGGGCATTGCGGCTCCAGCGCCGGCCGAGTGCGTCGGCCAACTTCGGGGCGGCCAGGCTACGGGCGGCATCGGCTTCCGCGCCATCGCCGAGATGGCGGGCGAGATCGGCCAGCGCCCAGCCCTCGCCGCCGGTCGCCAGCGGATCGCCCGCGGCGCCGAGCGCAGTACCCGCCGCCACGAACAGGCTCCCCCGCCCCGCCGCATAGCGGGCGAGTGCCAGGCCATCGAGCGCCTCCTCCTCGACCAGCACTTCCCAGCCATGGACGAACGGCACCAGCGATGCACCGCTGACGCCGCGCGGCAGCAGCTCGGCGGCAAGGCCGCGCAGCACCGGCTCGGCGGGCGGCGGCGCGCTGTCCAGCTTGGCCAGCGCCTCGCGCCACCAGGCGAGCCGCAACTGGCCGACCGCCGGTGCGCTGGTGGTGCGCAGCAGCTGGGCCAGCGCCTCGTCCAGCGCCAGCAGCGCGGCAAGCGCGGGACGCTCGGCAGCCGGCGCATAGGAGAGGATCAGCGCCCGCTCAGGGTCTTCGGGGGGCATGTTTAGGGAAGCGTTCACCCCTTCCCTCTATGGCGGGAGGATCGGCGACGGAAGAGCGAAGGCTGCCGCGCCCTGGGGTTTCGATCGATCGCCATGCGCAGAACGGTTCTCGAGCGGTTTCAACGGTACCTCTCCCGGACGGTCCCAAGGGGCGGGCTGCTCGCGCGCCTGCGCGGCAACGTCGCCGGCAACACGCTGGCGATGATGGCGATCGCGCTGATCCCCTTGCTGTTCATCGCCGGCTCGGCGGTCGACACCGCGCGGCTCTACATGGTCAAGAACCGGCTGCAGCAGGCATGCGACGCCGGTGCGCTGGCCGGACGGCGGTTCATGATCTCGAGCAGTTCGATGACGCTGGACGACAACGCGACGAAGCAGGCCGACGCCTTCTTTTCCAACAACTTCAAGATCGGGTTGTTCGGCACAAAGTCGGTGAACTTCACGCCGTCCAAGACCAGCGAGAACCAGGTCGCCGGCACCGCCACCGCGACGGTGCCGATGACGCTGACGGGCATGATGGGCTTCCGCGACCAGGCGCTAACGGTGACCTGCGAGGCCCGCTACGACGTGGCGGATACCGACATCATGTTCGTGCTGGATACGACGGGCTCGATGGCGTGCCTCACCTCTGACGGCACCGGCGGCTGTGGCCAGACTCCCTATGCCTATACGCGTCCCTCAATTGACGGTGCCACGGGCTACAAGGGCACCGGCTACGCGGTCACGGAGAAGTCCGGATCGAAGATTGCCGGTTTGCGCCAGGCGGTCGTCAACTTCTACAAAACCTTGAAGGCCGCAGTCGACCCGACGACCCATCTACGGTACGGTTTCGTTACCTACACGTCGACGGTCAATGCCGGTTATGCCGTCACGTCACTGTCGACGGACTATATCGTCAATAGTTGGACGTACGACAGCCGGCGTCCGTACGACATCAACAATGGCAATGCCTCGACCGCTCCGGCGCAAGCCAACAAGACGCAGAGCGAATGCAACGCGCAGGCCGGCCGGACGCCGGCCAGCCCGAACTATACGACTAGCGGGACCGCATCGTGGGCCACGGTAAGCTGGGTCCCGAACAGCCCGAATGCTAAGGTCGGCAACTGCACGGTAACGACCCAACCCCTGCGCGTCTCCTGGACCTACACGCAGGTGAATCTTGATACGAGCCAGTACAAGCTTGGCACTACGGTAACGGACCCCAGCAAGATCAATGGCGCAACGTCTAGCTGGCTAGGCTGTCTGGAAGAGCGCGACACCTCGAAAACGCTGCCAATCGATCAGAAAAACCTGCCAGGCGACCTCGACCCCGACCTGAAACCCACGAACGATAGCACAAGATGGCGGCCGATGTGGCAGGACGTCATCTATTATCGGGGCGGGTATAGCACCGCCTATGCCGGCAATAGCGTGAACTATTCTGGCAACAGCGTTAATCCGTATGGCGATTATGCGGTGCCATATGACAATAAATACGCGCTGTACACGTACACGCCGATGAATTTCTACTTCAACATTTCCAATGGATGGGTATCCTGCGGAAAGCCGGTACAACGTCTCGCCGAGATGACGGAGGCGGATGTCACCGCCTATGTGAATGCCACCGACTTTGTGCCGCAGGGCGGCACCTACCATGACACTGGCATGATCTGGGGAACACGGCTGATTTCGCCGACCGGGCTGTTTGCTGCGGACACTGCAGCCTGGCCGGGCCGGAACGCGCCGAAGCGCTACATTGTCTTCATGACCGATGGTGACATGCAGCCCAACATGTGTCTCTACGGCATGTACGGCATCGAGGCGTATGATCAGCGCGTGGTCAGCAAGGGCGCAGGTTCCTGCGGCACCAACCAAGACCAGATTAACGCACACAATGCGCGCTTCCTGGCCGCCTGCACAGCCGCCAAGGCGCGAAACATCTCGATTTTCGTCGTCGGCTTCGGCCAGACACTGACCAACGAGCTTACCCAATGCGCCACGTCGGGCCAGGCCTTCTACGCGGCGGACAACAGCGCGCTGGACGCAGCCTTCCAGACGATCGCCAAGCGCGTGGCGATGCTGCGGGTCAGCAAATGACGCGCCCCCTCGCCTCCGACGAGCGCGGCGGCACGCTGGTCGAGTTCGCCATCCTGCTGCCGGTGCTGCTCGGGCTGCTGATGGGGCTGATGGACCTGTGCTACCAGGCCTATGTCCAGGCGGTGCTCGAAGGCGCGGTGCAGAAGGCGGCGCGCGACTCCACCATCGAGGCGGCCGACACCGGCAAAATCGACGATCGGGTGATTACCACCGTCCGTCAGGTCGCCGGCAACGCGACCGTCACCCCCAGCCGGCTCTTCTATTCTAGCTTCTCGGTGATCAAGCCCGAGGACTTCGTCGACAGCAACGGCAACAACAAATATGATTTCGGCGAGTGCTTCACCGACATCAACGGCAACGGCCAGTGGGACATGGATCCCGGCCGCGCCGGCCAGGGCGGCGCCAGCGACGTCACCATCTACAAGGTAACGGCGACCTACACGCGCATCTTCCCGGTCGCGCGGCTGATCGGGCTGAGCAACCAGGTGGTGCTCACCGCCGCGACCCGCTTCAAGAACCAGCCCTACGGCACCCAGTCGATCCCGATGCCGCAGAAGATCTCGTGCTCATGAACGTGCGCCCGCTGCTCCGCCGCCTGATCGCCGCGCGCTCGGGCGCTGCGCTGCTCGAATTCGCGCTCGGGCTCCCGATCGTGCTGACCGCCGGACTGTGGGCGATCGAGCTGACCAACTATGCGATCACCAACCAGCGGCTGAGCCAGATCGCGCTGGCACTGGCCGACAATGCCAGCCGCGTCGGCGAGTTCAAGGGCACCGGCTTCACGCAGCTGCGCGAGGTCGACCTCAACGACGTGCTGCTCGCCGCCAAGCAGCAGGGCACGCCGCTTAACCTCACCGCCAATGGCCGCATCACGCTGTCCAGCCTGGAGAATAGCGGCGGTACCCAGCGCATCCACTGGCAGCGCTGCATCGGCGCGAAGAGCGGCGCAACCTACGACTCGCACTATGGCAAGACGGTGAAGGCCGACGGAGTCACCTATGACCCCGATGCTGGCGTCAACACCGCCAGCTTGGGCGACAACAGCAGCCAGCACCCCGGCACGCTCGCCCCCAACGGGATGGGCGAGAACGGCGCGCAGGTGAGCGCGCCGACCGACTCCGGGGTGATGTTCGTCGAGATCAACTATCTCTACACGCCGCTGGTCGGCAAAGGCTGGTTCACCAGCACCAAGACGATGCGCTACGTCGCCTCGTTCGTGGTCCGCGACAATCGCGATTACGGCCAGGTCTACAATCCCGCGCCGGCCGCCAACCGCTCGACCTGCGACCTCTACAGCGCCTGACGAAAAAGGCCCGCCCGACGGAGTGTCGGACGGGCCTTTGTCATTCGTTTAGCCGAAGATCAGCGATAGGTGACCTTCTTCACGACCGCGACGGCCTTGTCGGCGGTCACCATCGCGAGCTTTTCGAGGTTCGCGGCGTAGGGCAGCGGCACGTCCTCGTTGGTCACGCGCAGCACCGGCGCGTCGAGGTCGTCGAAGCCCTCTTCCATCACGAACGCGGCGACTTCCGACGCGATCGAGCAGGTCGGCCAGCCTTCCTCGACCACCACGATGCGGTTGGTCTTCTTCAGGCTCTCCAGCACGGTCTGCTTGTCGAGCGGACGCAGCGTGCGCAGGTCGATCACCTCCGCGTCGACGCCCTCGGCCGCGAGCTTCTCGGCGGCTTCGAGGGCCACGCCCACGCCGATCGAGTAGCTGACCAGCGTCACGTCCTTGCCCTCGCGCATGATGCGGGCCTTGCCGATCGGCAGGACGTAATCGTCGAGCTTCGGCACGTCGAAGCTGCGGCCGTACATCAGCTCGTTCTCAAGGAACACGACCGGATCCTGGCTGCGGATCGCCGCCTTGAGCAAGCCCTTGGCATCGGCCGAGTCATAGGGCGCGATCACGATCAGGCCGGGGACGCTGGCATACCAGGGGGCGTAGTTCTGGCTGTGCTGCGCGCCGACGCGGCTCGCCGAGCCGTTGGGGCCGCGGAACACGATCGGGCAGCGCATCTGGCCGCCGGACATGTAGTTGGTCTTGGCCGCCGAGTTGATGATGTGGTCGATCGCCTGCATGGCGAAGTTGAACGTCATGAACTCGATGATCGGCTTCAGGCCGCCCATCGCCGCACCGGTGCCGACGCCGGCAAAGCCGTACTCGGTGATCGGCGTGTCGATGACGCGCTTGGGACCGAATTCGTCGAGCAGGCCCTGGGTCACCTTGTAGGCGCCCTGATACTCGGCGACTTCCTCGCCCATCACGAAGATGCGCGGATCGCTCCGCATTTCCTCGGCCATCGCGTCGCGCAGGGCTTCGCGGACGGTGGTCTTCACCATCTCGGTGCCGGCGGGTACGGCGGGATCGGCCGGGCGGGTCTTCTCGACCGCGGCGGTCAGCTGGGCGGTGCCGGTTTCCGGTGCCTTTGCGGGCGCCGGAGTCGGCTCGGCCTGCTGGCTGGCGGGGACCGGCGCGGCAGCGGCGGTCGAGGCATCTTCGCCCTCGCCCGCGATCATCGCGATCACGGTGCCGACCTTCACGTTATCCGTGCCCTCGGCGACCAGGATCTTGGCGATCGTGCCTTCGTCGACGGCTTCGAATTCCATCGTCGCCTTGTCGGTCTCGATCTCGGCGAGGATGTCGCCGGACTTCACGACATCGCCTTCCTTGACGAGCCACTTGGCGAGCGTGCCCTCTTCCATGGTCGGCGAGAGTGCCGGCATCTTGAGTTCGATCGCCATCTCAGTAGGTCTCCACCAGAACGTCGGTATAGAGTTCGGCCGGATCGGGCTCCGGCGTCTGTTCGGCGAAGTCCGCCGATTCGTTCACGATCTTGCGGATCTCGGCTTCGAGCGCCTTCAGCTCGTCTTCCTTGACGCCGAAACCTTCCAGCTCGCGCTTGACCGCCTCGATCGGATCCGACTTGTCGCGGACCGACTGGACTTCCTCGCGGCTGCGATACTTGGCCGGATCGGACATCGAGTGGCCGCGATAGCGATAGGTCTTCATCTCGAGGATGATCGGACCCTTGCCGGCGCGCACCCAGGCGAGCGCTTCCTCGGCGGCGCCGCGGCAGGCGAGCACGTCCATGCCGTCCACCTGGATGCCGGGGATGCGGAAGCTTTCGCCGCGCTTGTACAGCTGGTCTTCCGCCGAGGAGCGGTTGACGCTGGTGCCCATGGCGTACTGGTTGTTCTCGATCACGTAGATGATCGGAAGCTTCCACAGCTCGGCCATGTTGAACGATTCGTACACCTGGCCCTGGTTCGCGGCGCCGTCGCCGAAATAGGCCATGGCGACGCCGCCATCCTCGTTATACTTGTGCGCGAAGGCGAGGCCCGTGCCGAGCGAGACCTGCGCGCCGACAATGCCGTGCCCGCCGTAGAACTTCTTCTCGGTCGAGAACATGTGCATCGAGCCGCCCTTGCCGCGCGAGATGCCCGCGCCGCGACCGGTCAGCTCGGCCATGATCACCTTGGGGTCGATGCCATAGGCGAGCATGTGGCCATGGTCGCGATAGCCGGTGATCACCGAGTCCTTCTCGCCGTCCAGCGCCGACTGCAGGCCGACCGCAACGGCTTCCTGGCCGATATAGAGGTGGCAGAAGCCGCCGATGAAGCCGAGACCATAGAGCTGGCCCGCCTTCTCTTCGAAGCGGCGGATCAGCAGCATCTGGCGATAGAATTCGAGCAGCTCTTCCTTCGAGGCCTTGAACCGTTCCGGTTCGCTGGGCCGCTCGCGATTCGGTACGGCGGGTGGGGTCGGTGCGTTGCGTGCCGGTGCTTTGGCCACGATCAGATATTCCTCATCCGGGGAGGGGAAAGGCGGGTGCCTATACGCGCGTTCTTGCAAAGCTTGCAACCAACGCGCGGGTTCGGCCCACGTACATCCGCACTAAGACGCTCCGCCGCGGCTGGCAACAGGTGCCGCTACGGCAGTCACTTCTTGTCGAGCGGGATGATCACTTCGTCGGGGCGGACGACGTTGAGCTGCTTGCGGGCAAGCTCGTCGACCATGTCGGGATCGGCGCCACGCTTCGGATCGAGCAGATCGACTCGATTCTTGAGCTCGGCACGCTTCTTGTCGAGCAGCGCATAGTCGCGCTGCTTGGCGGCAAGCTCGTGCTGCACTTCCTTGGCGGCGACGATCCCGTTGGGCCCCAGAACCGCGTTATAGGCGAAGAAGCCGATGGCGATCAGCGCCGCGGCGGGAAGCCCCGCGCGGCGCAGCAGCGTGGACATGGGCGAAGCGCGCTTCATGCCCGTGTTTTTCGCTGATCGATCGGCTCTTAGCAAGATTGCGGTTCCTACCTAGTTCAGGCGCGGCGCAGCACCGAACGGCCGGCATAGACCGCCGCGTCGCCCAGCTCTTCCTCGATGCGGATCAGCTGGTTGTACTTGGCGAGCCGGTCCGAGCGCGCGAGGCTGCCGGTCTTGATCTGGCCGCAGTTGGTGGCGACCGCGAGATCGGCGATCGTCGCGTCCTCGGTCTCGCCCGAACGGTGCGACATCACCGCGGTGTAGGAGGAGCGCTGGGCGAGGCTGACGGCCTCGAGCGTCTCGGTCAGCGTGCCGATCTGGTTGACCTTGACGAGCAGCGAGTTGGCATAGCCACCCTCGATGCCGCGCAGCAGGCGCTCGGGATTGGTGACGAACAGATCGTCGCCGACCAGCTGGACCTTGCCGCCGAGCAGTTCGGTCAGGGTCTTCCAGCCTTCCCAGTCGTCCTCGGCCATGCCGTCTTCGATCGAGAAGATCGGATAGTCGGCGGCGAGCTTCGCCAGGAACTCGGCATTCTCGGTCGAGCTGAGGGTCTTGCCCTCACCCACCATCTTGTAGACGCCGTCCTTGAAATATTCGGTGGCAGCGCAGTCGAGCGCGAGCATCACGTCGTCGCCGGGCTTGTAGCCGGCGGCTTCGATGCTGCTCATGATGAAGTCGAGCGCTT
Organism: Sphingomonas sp. 22176; assembly: GCF_052045505.1. NCBI lineage: Bacteria > Pseudomonadati > Pseudomonadota > Alphaproteobacteria > Sphingomonadales > Sphingomonadaceae > Sphingomonas > Sphingomonas sp. 22176. Next base: position 135,772 of record NZ_JBQEPL010000004.1, read on the forward strand.
CGGTGGTCGAGGCGATGTTCGGCGCGAAGCCGCCCTCGTCGCCCACGCCGGTCGCCAGGCCCTTCTCATGCAGCTTCTTCTTCAGCGTGTGGAAGATTTCCGAACCGCAGCGCACCGCCTCGACGATGTTCTCGGCGCCGACCGGCACGATCATGAATTCCTGGAAGTCGATCGGGTTGTCGGCATGCTCGCCGCCGTTGATGATGTTCATCATCGGCACCGGCAGGACGTGCGCGTTGACGCCGCCGACATAGCGATAGAGCGGCAGGCCGCGCGCATCGGCTGCGGCCTTGGCGGCGGCGAGGCTGACGCCGAGGATGGCGTTGGCACCCAGGCGGCCCTTGTTGGCGGTGCCGTCGAGCTCGATCATGGTGCGGTCGAGATCGGCCTGGTCTTCGGCGTCGAGGCCGAGAACTGCCTCGGCAATCTCACCGTTCACCGCATCGACGGCGCCTTCGACGCCCTTGCCGAGCCAGCGGGACTTGTCGCCGTCGCGCTTTTCCACGGCCTCATGGGCACCGGTAGAGGCGCCCGAAGGCACGGCGGCGCGGCCGAAGCTGCCATCGTCCAGCAGGACATCCACTTCCACCGTGGGGTTGCCACGGCTATCGAGAATCTGGCGGGCGTGGACGTCGATGATTGCGGTCACGTCATGGTCTCCGTAACATATCTGGAATGAGGCGCGCGGTGCCTCTAGCGGTTCGCAAGGGAACTCGCAAACGGGGCCGTTGTTGTTTCGACGCGACATGGAGGGTTTTTGATCATGGCAGACGAAACGGCCAACATTGCGGGCGATCCGCTCGCAGGGAACATGGGTGAAACCGGCGCAGCAAGCGGCGGTACCGAAGGCGGCACGGGCGCGGAGCACAGCAGCTTCACGCGCAACGCCTCCGACACGATTCGCGAGGAAGCGGCCAAGTACGCCGATCAGGCCAAGGAGCACATCCTGGGCTTCGCCGGCACCGGGAAGGACCGCGCGACCAGCGCGCTCGACGAAGTCGCCGAGATGATGCGCACGGCGGCAGGCGATGTCGATGCCAAGCTTGGCGAGCAGTACGGCCAATATGCCCGCACCGCCGCAGACGGCATTGCCGGCTTCGCGGACTCGCTGCGCGGAAAGGAAGTGAACGAGCTGGTCGATGAAGCGACCGAGTTCGTGAAGAAGAGCCCGGCGATCGCCGTCGGCACCGCAGCAGCACTCGGCTTCGTACTGGCGCGGGTGATCAAGTCGGGCATCGAGGCTTCGGGTACGACCGGCACCGGCACCACGACCGCTCCGACCGGCAACACGCCGTCGACCGACGACCTCAAGGTCGAGCCCGCCGGCTTCGGCAGCGGTCCGTCGGCATCCCCCGGCACGACCCAGAGCTAAGGACGGGCAGCACAGGGCATGGACGCCCCCCGAACGGAAGACGCCGGCATCGGTGAGCTGATCGGCCAGCTCACCGAAGACGCCAAGGATTATGCCCGCGCCGAGGTCGACTATTTCAAGGCCGTCGCCCAGGCCAAGGTTACCGAGGTCAAAGGCGCAGCGATCGCCGCCGTCCTTGCCCTCGCGCTCGCTTTGGCCGCGGCGATCGGGCTGATCGTCGGCGCGATCCTGACGCTGGCGACGCTGGTCGGCCCCGGCTGGGCGACACTGATCGTCGTCGGCGTCAGCCTCGTCGTCGCTGCCCTGCTCGGCTGGGTGGCGGCGCGCGGCATCCGCAAGGCGATGGGAGCGCAAGCATGACTTTACCCCGCGATCCCGACGCGGCGCGTGCCCGTGCGCGTGCCGCCCGCGACAAGCTGATGGGAACGGTCGGCACGATCCAGGAACGGCTGAAGCCGCGCAACATCGCACAGGAAGCGATGGAGAATGCCAAGCAGAGCGTGACGATCATCGCGCGCGAGGGCACCGAAGCCGTCCGCGAACGGCCGTGGCTCGCTGCCGCGGTCACCAGTGGCATCGGCCTGGTGCTCGCGCGCGGCTGGATCATCGACATTTTCCGCAAGGGCAAACACGACACCGCCGAGCCCAAAAAGACTTCGGATCCCAAAGACAGCAATGCAGAAGGATGACGCCATGAGCACCGAAACCGAAACCGAAACCGGATCGCGCCTCACCGAAAACCCCGCGCTGCTGCTCGCCGGCGGCGTCGCGCTGGGCGTGGTGATCGGCATGCTGCTGCCGCGCTTCGAGCGCGAAAAGGCGGCGCTGCAGCCGATCGGCCGCAAGCTGGCGGACGGCGCCGCCGCGGCGGTGCAGGCTGCCAAGGACAGCGGCCGCGAGCAGATCGAATCGCTGATCCCGAACAGCGACGCCACCAAGGAACGCGTCTCGGCGCTGTTCGGCACGGTGATCGACGCGGCCAAGGACGCGACGGCCAAGCGCTGAGCCGCCTATAAGGGGGTTGAGTGCGATGCTGCAGTGCCGGTAAGGGCTGCAGCATCCCCCCACCCCCAGGAGGCGTAATGAGCAAGCTTCACCTGGTCTTCGGCGGCCGCGTTGCCGATCCGACGACCCTCGATTTCGTCGATCCCTCGAAGCTCGACGTGGTCGGCATCTTCCCCGATTATGCGAGCGCCGAAAAGGCATGGCGCGCTGCAGCACAGCGCACTGTCGACGATGCCGAGATGCGCTATGTGGTAGTCCACCTCCACCGCCTGCTCGATCCCGACGTCGAGGCCGGCAAGGCCTGATATCGAAGCTGCCCCTCCCGTCCGCGGGAGGGGTGCTTACGGCAGCGGCGCGAGGTCGGGTTCCACAAAGTCCCGCCGCGCCGCCACCGAGAACAGCCGCTCCCGGCTGTAAAAACGCAGCGCCCAGTCGCGTCGGCCCATCGGCGATGCCAGCAGCCCGTTCACCCGCGCGAGCAGATCGGCTTCAGGCATCTCGGCCAGATACAGCCGCACCCCCGCGACACAGGTGCGCGTGATCGTCTCGTGATAGCCGTTGCTATCATCGTTGATGCCGCCGACGCTCTCGTTGAAGCGGCGGATGAAGCCGCCGATCTCGGCATCCACATCCACGTCGGGCTGCTCGGTCAACAGATACAGGCACGCCGCGAGATGCGCCTCATGGTCCAGTCCTCGCGCGACAGCGTACAGGCGAGCAGCCCCTCCCCGATCCGGACGATCGCCGCGGCGCTGGGGAAGCACCGCGGCGGAAGATCGGCCGCGTCGTTCAGGCGAGCGCCTTTGCCTTGGGCGCGGCGGCGCGGACGCCGGCTTCGACATGGTCCTCGAACTGAGCGAAATTTTCGACGAACTGGTCGACCAGCCGCTCCGCCGTCGCATCATAGTCGGCCTTGTCGGGCCAGGTCTCGCGCGGGTCGAGGATCGCCGTGTCCACGCCGGGCACCGCCACCGGCACCTCGAAGCCGAAATGGGGGTCGACACGGAACTCGGCCGCATTGAGGCTGCCGTCGAGCGCGGCGTTGAGCAGCGCCCGCGTCGCCTTGATCGGCATGCGGTGGCCGATGCCGTATTTGCCGCCCGTCCAGCCGGTATTGACCAGCCAGCACGCGACATTGCCCTCGGCGATACGCTTCTTGAGCAGATTGCCATAAACCGACGGGTGCCGCGGCATGAACGGCGCGCCGAAGCAGGTCGAGAAGGTCGCCTCGGGCTCGGTGACGCCGATTTCGGTGCCCGCCACCCGCGCGGTGTAGCCCGAGAGGAAATGGTACATCGCCTGCTCGGGCGTCAGCCGCGCGATCGGCGGGAGGACGCCGTACGCATCGGCGGTGAGGAAGATCATGTTCTTCGGCACCGGTCCGAGATTGTCTGCCGAGGCATTGGGGATGAAGTCGATCGGATAGGAGCCGCGGCTGTTCTCGGCGAGCGTCGCATCGTCGAGGTCGAGCGTGCGCGTCTCCGGATCCATCACCACATTTTCCAGCACCGTGCCGAAGCGCTTCGTGGTGGCGAAGATCTCGGGTTCGGCCTCGGGCGAGAGGCGGATCATCTTGGCGTAGCAGCCGCCCTCGAAATTGAAGACCGCGGTGTCCGACCAGCCATGCTCGTCGTCGCCGATCAGCGTACGGCTGGCATCGGCGGAGAGCGTGGTCTTGCCGGTACCCGACAGGCCGAAGAAGATCGCCGTGTCGCCCTTGGGGCCAATGTTGGCCGAGCAATGCATCGGCATGATGCCTTGTTCGGGCAGCAGATAGTTGAGCAGGCCGAACACGCTCTTCTTCATCTCGCCGGCATAGGCAGTGCCGCCGATCAGGATCAGCTTGTCGGTGAAGTTCACTGCGATCACCGTTTCGCTGCGGGTGCCGTGGCGCGCGGGATCGGCGCGGAAGCTCGGCAGGTCAATGATCGTGTATTCGGGGGCGAAATCCGCCAGCGCTTCCGCTTCTGGCCGGACCAGGAGCGTGCGGATGAAGAGATTGTGCCAGGCGAGTTCGTTGATCACCCGCACCCGCACGCGGTGCTCGGGCTGCGAGCCGCCATAGAGGTCCTGCACGAACAGTTCGTCGCGCTTGCCCAGCTCGGCAAGGAAGTCGGCCTTGAGCGCGGCGAAATGTTCGGGCGTCATCGCCTGGTTGGTCTTGCCCCACCAGACATTGGCCTCCGTCTCGGCATCGCGGACGATGAACTTGTCCTTCGCCGATCGCCCGGTATGTTTTCCCGTAGCAACAACCAGTGGCCCTTCGACGGCCAGGCTGCCTTCCCCGCGCCGGATCGCGTGCTCGACCAGCGGCGCGGTAATCAGGTTCCAGTGGAGGGTTGCCGAGGTGGCAATCCCCTGCTCGCCAAAACCATGGCGCGACTGACGCATGTTCAAAACACCCTCCTCAAAAGACTGTCGCGCTGTTTATATGACAAAGCAGATGATTGCTTGGTCGCGCAACTTTATTTCGACTCGCCTCCTGACATGGGGGCGCGGAGGGGGTCAATCCGGGTAAGCGTTGTCGGTCGGTTGAGGCGGAAGAAACTTTGGTCTAACGGGTGTCGATGCTGATTTTGCGCCAGCCCCGGGTTTCCGGATGACCGCCACGATCGCGCTGGTCGATGACGACCGCAACATCCTCACCTCGGTGTCGATCGCCCTCCAGACCGAGGGCTTCCTCACCCGCGTCTATTCGGACGGCGAAAGCGCACTCAAGGCGCTGATCGAGAACCCGCCCGAGCTCGCGGTGCTCGACATCAAGATGCCGAAGATGGACGGGCTCGAACTGCTCCGCCGCCTGCGCGAGAAGAGCCAGATCCCGGTGATCTTCCTCACCAGCAAGGACGACGAGCTGGACGAGGCACTGGGACTGGCGATGGGGGCGGACGACTATATCGCCAAGCCCTTCTCGCAGCGCCTGCTGATCGCCCGCATCCGCGCGATCCTGCGCCGTACCGAGCCGACCATGCCGGTGGCGGAAGGCGCCGCACCTGCGGAGCCCGCCGAGGCACTGGAGCGCGGCCGGTTGAGCATGGACCCCGCGCGGCACAAGGTCACCTGGGGCGGCGTCAACGTCACGCTGACCGTGACCGAATTCCTGATCCTCGAAACGCTCGCCCAGCGCCCGGGCATCGTCAAGACGCGCAACCAGCTGATGGACGCGGCCTATCAGGACGACATCTATGTCGACGACCGCACGATCGACAGCCACATCAAGCGCGTCCGCCGCAAGTTCCGCCAGGTAGACCCGGAGTTCGACGCGATCGAGACGCTGTATGGCGCGGGCTATCGCTTCTCGGATGAATGACGAGCACGACCTGGCGCTGCGATGGTCGGGCCGGGTCAGCCTCACGCCGCGGATCCTGGCGGTCAACATCTTCGCGCTGGCGCTGCTGTGCGGCGGCTTCTTCTATCTCGACAGCTATCGCAGCCGGATCGTCGACAACCGGGTCGAGCAGACCAGCCGCGAGGTGCGCCTGATCGCCCAGGCGCTAGCCTCGGCCACCGACAAGCGCCGCGACCTGCTGGTGCTGAGCCTCGCCCGCGACATGGGCACGCGCATCCGCCTCTATGATCCGCAGGGCAAGCTGCTGAGCGACAGCCGCGAGCTCGGCCTGCGTAACCTGGTACTGCGCGATCCGGACAAGGATCCCATGGGCCAGACCATCGCGCGCTTCCTGGATGCGGTGATCGACAAGGTGGCCGGTGCCGACCGCGCGCCGCTCTATCGCGAACGCCCGCGCGACGCCGGGCTCGATTGGCCCGACGTCCGCACCGCGCTGGAGACCCACGCCGCCGCCGCGAGCGTTTGGCGCGCGCCCGATCGCACCCCCGTGATCACCGCCGCCGCGCCGATCACCGGGCTCGGCGTGGTGATGACCGCGGTCAACGCCCGCGACATCACGCAGACGGTGCGGATCGAGCGATATCGGCTAGGCGTGGTGCTCGGCATCGTCTCGCTGGTCTCGGTGCTGCTGTCGCTGTTCCTCGCCCGCACCATCGTCCGCCCGCTGCGCCGGCTGGCGCTGGCGGCGATCCGCGTCCGCCTCGGTCGTGCTCGCGAGGTGGTCGTGCCCCGCCTCCCCGAACGCCGCGACGAGATCGGCATGCTCGCCCGTGCGCTCTCGGACATGAGCGGCGCCCTGCGCGCGCGCATCGACGCGACCGAGACCTTCGCCGCCGATGTCACCCATGAGCTGAAGAACCCTCTCGCTTCGCTCCGCTCCGCCGTGGAAGGGCTGTCGACCGTCAAGGACCCGGGGTTGCGCGACCAGCTGCTCGACATCGTCCGCGACGATGTCCACCGGCTCGACCGGCTGATCACCGACATTTCCGAAGCCTCGCGCATCGACGCCCAGCTCAGCCGCACCACCTTCGAGCCCTTCGACCTGGGCGACCTCATCGCCGCGCTGATCGGCCAGCGCGAGACCCGCGGCGTGCCCGAGGAAATCCGCCTCCGCTTCGATCGCCCGCATGGCCAGTCGATGGAAGTGATGGGCGACCCGACGCGGCTTGAGCGCGTGTTCGAGAACCTGATCGAGAACGCCCTGTCCTTCTCGCCCCCCGGCGGCCTGATCGCGATCTCGGCCGAGGAGGAAGGCGACACCCTCGCCATCTGGGTCGAGGACGAAGGCCCCGGCGTGCCTGAGGAGGCGCGCGAGGCGGTCTTCCGGCGCTTCCATTCGGTGCGCCCCTCCAGCGAGGCGTTCGGCCAGCATTCGGGGCTCGGGCTTGCCATTGCCCGCACCATCGTCGAAGGCCATCAGGGAAGCATAATAGTGGAATCGCGGGAGGATCGATCGCAGGGCGCACGCTTCGTGGTGCGGCTGCCATTGGCGGCCCGCGCATGAATACGCCCATCGACCCGTCCGCGCTCCCGCCAAGCTATAACGAGAGCATCATGCAACGGCGTCGCCCCAAACATATCCTGCTTGTTACCGGCATGTCGGGTGCCGGCAAGTCGACCGTGCTGCGCACGCTCGAGGATCTCGGCTGGGAGGTGGTGGACAACCTCCCCCTCCTCCTCCTCAACCGCCTGCTCGATACCGCGCCCGGCGCCGATGGCGGCGACGACGAGCGCCCGCTGGCACTCGGCCTCGGCACCCAGACCCGCGGCTTCGATGCCGAGAGCATCGTCCAGCGCATCAAGAAGCTGCGCGAGGACCAGGGCCTCGACGTCGGCACGCTGTTCCTCGAATGCACCGGCGCCGAGCTGATCCGCCGCTTCTCCGAAACCCGCCGCCGCCACCCCCTCGCGCAGGACCGCCCCGCCGAGGACGGCATCGCCCGCGAGCGCGAACTGCTCGGGCCGCTGCGCCGCTGGGCGAACCGGCTGCTCGATACCAGCGACATGAAGGCCAACCAGCTGTCCCAGGCGATCCGCGGGATCTTCTCGGCCGATGGCGGCAAGACCACCTTCAGCGTCACCTCGTTCGGCTTCTCGCGCGGGCTGCCCCGCGACGCCGATCTCGTCCTGGACATGCGCTTCCTGCGCAATCCGCACTGGGACCCGCAGCTTCGTCCCGGCACGGGACTCGATGCCGACGTCTCCGCCTATATCCAGGCCGACCCGGCCTATGATGCTGCCATGGCGCAGATCGAATCGCTGCTGCTGCTGCTGCTCCCCCGCTACCAGGCGGAGGGGAAAGCCTATGTGACGATCGCGTTCGGCTGCACCGGCGGACGGCACCGCTCGGTCCATGTCGCCGAACGGATGGCCCGCCGGTTGCGCGACGAAGGATTTTCGCCCACGGTGACGCACAGAGATTTGCAGACCGCGCCACAGGACTCCCTGGAGGGGGCGCCGGTGTCCATGGCTAGGGGCGGAGAATAGAATGATCGGGTTGGTGCTCGTGACGCACGGACGACTCGCCGAGGAGTTCGTCGTCGCGATGGAACATGTGGTGGGGAAACAGGAGCAGGTCGCCGCGATCTGCATCGGCCCCGAGGATGACATGGAGGGCCGCCGCGCCGACATCGCCAGCGCCATCGGCGCGGTCGATTCGGGCGAAGGCGTGATCGTGCTGAGCGACCTGTTCGGCGGCACCCCCTCCAATCTCGCCATTTCGCTGATGAAGGCGGGCAAGGTCGAGGTGATCGCCGGCATCAGCCTGCCGATGCTGATCCGCCTGGGCAGCGCCCGCAAGACCATGTCCGTCACCGACGCGGTGCTCGCCGCGCGCGACGCCGGCCGCAAGTACGTGACGGTCGCGTCGGAAATGCTGGGGCCGCCGCAATGAGCCGGGTGTCGCGCGAGGTGCTCATCGAGAACCGCCGCGGCCTCCACGCCCGCGCCAGCATGGCCTTCGTCACGCTCGCCAGCACCCAGCCCTGCGAGCTGACCGTCGAGAAGGACGGCAACAGCGCCGCCGGCACCTCGATCCTCGACCTGATGATGCTCGGCGCCGCCAAGGGCGACACGATCACGATCTGGGCCGAAGGCGACGGCGCAGAAGGCGCGGTGCAGGCGCTGGTGGAACTGGTCGAAGCGCGGTTCAACGAGGAATAACCCTCTCCACATGCGCTCCCCTCCCGCGTGCGGGAGGGGTCGGGGGAGGGACTGACGTGGAAGAAGCGCTGCTAGGTTCCAGCCCCTCCCAGCATCAGGTGAACAGCGCCCCGCGCTGTTCACCTGATGCTCCCTCCCGCAAGCGGAAGGGGAACGCAGGCTAAGAAGCCCCCCAACTAGCCCCCGCCCCCATCCCGCCCTATAGCGCGCGGATGCCACGCGAAATCACCGCCTATTCCAACCCCCTCATCAAGCGCATGCGCAACCTGCGCGACAAGCGCCACCGCCGCGAAGAGGGGCTGTTCCTCGCCGAGGGCCTGCGCATCCTGACCGAGGCGCGCGAGGCCGGCCGGATCCCCGACTATCTGTTCTACACCGCCGAGACCGCCCGCCACCCGCTGGTCGTGGCGCTGGTCACCGCCACCGAGGCGCAGGGTGGCGAGGCGATCGAGACCAATGCCGACATCCTGTCGAAGCTCTCCGGCAAGGACAATCCGGGTGCGGTCGTCGGCGTGTACCCGGAATTCGCGCTGGACCTCGCCGATATCGACCGCAGCACCGCGCCGATCTGGCTGGTCGCCGAGCGGCTGCGCGATCCCGGCAATCTCGGCACCATCCTGCGCACCGGCGACGCGGTGGGCGCCGGCGGGCTGATCCTGCTCGACGATTGCGTCGATCCCTTCTCGGTCGAGGCGGTGCGCGCGAGCATGGGCGCGCTGTTCACCGTCCCGGTCGCCCGCGCCCGCTGGGAGGAGTTCGAGCCCTGGCTGCGCGCGGGCCCCGGCCAGCTCGTCGGCCTCAGCCTCGATACCGACCATGATTACCAGGCCCCGCGCTACGCCACGCCGACCTTCCTGCTCACCGGCAACGAAGCGCAAGGCATGCCGCCGCATATGGAAGCCGCGTGCGATCTTCTGGTAAAGATCCCCATGCTCGGCAAGGCAGACAGCCTCAATGCGGCAGTGGCAACGGCGGTGATGGCCTATGAAGTACGCAACCAGTTCCGGCACGGCTGACCGCCGCCGCCTCGCCGCGGCCGCCGCGCTCGCCTGGGCGCTGGCCGCAGCCCTCCCCGCCGCCGCGCAAACGCCCGAGCCGCCGCCGGTGCGCGAGGCCCCGCGCGCGGAGACGCACGGCTTCGACGCGGAGGAACAGCTGCTGCTGGGCGACTGGCGCGTGACCGGGATTGAGGGACACCCCGTCGTCCCCGGCAGCCGCGCCCGACTGAAGCTGGAGGGCCTGCGGATCAGCGGCTATACCGGCTGCAACGCGCTGGGCGGCAACTACCGGGTGGAACGGGGGTACCTCACCACCGGCGGCGTGATCACCACCCGCCGCGCCTGCTCGCCGGCGCTGATGCGGCAGGAGAAGGCGCTGCTCGCGCTGCTCGACCAGCGCCTGGCGGTCCGCCAGAGTCATCGCGGCCGGCTGCTGCTGACGGGGAGAGAAGGGAAGACACTGGTGCTGGTGAGGGCGACGGGGCGAAGCTTCTAAGCTGGAGGGCTGGTCAGCGAATGTGCATCTATTTCACTGATTCTAACCAGCAACTCGGTCCCACCACGGCAGGTAGGATGATACGTCTTTAAAAGGATAATCTCGAAGAGACTCTACATCTCCCGCAACAACCTCATGAGCTCTTTGCAAAAATCCACCCCTATTCTCCGGCTTTGCCACCACTTTTATCGCCGAGATTAACGTTTCTCTTGTTCCGAATCGAAGCGAAGATTCTAAGTCAGAGGCCGAACAGAATCCAATTGGGATTTTATCCTCTGACATTATCAAAGGATCTTTTTCTAAGGCCAATTTCTCGGCCCTTGAGAATACGTCATCGAATATAGAGTTGGCAAGGACCATCCAACTGTCGAGCGTCAAAATGAGCCCGACACCGTCCTTCGAAAATTTCCGCCCGCCAATTCCTCGGCGGCAGTGTGAGTAATATCTCCAAATCTGAAAGATACCTTTGGCAATTTCGTCATACCCACGATCGTTTATAAGCTCATCAGAGAACTTTGCATCAAACGACATTCGTGTCGCTTTGCATTCGACTGCCAAATCTATCTCCGCACCCTCATGTGAAGACAATCGGATATCAGGCGTGAGAAAGTTATCGCCACCAATCTTGTATCTGGATTCGCTTTCCACATTTGCGTTAGGAAGCATTGCCTTGATATAACTAATAGAATATGATTCGAAACGCTGACCATATTCACTATTTACGGCACCGCCGCCGGAGATAACGTCATAGTATAAGCCAGTCGTTATCCTATCGAATATCAACCTCGGCAATGGAGCGATAATTCTATACCCAAAATTTGCGATATTAACACAAGGAAATCGTCGTAATACACTCGGCCGATATGCTATCATGGCTGACATCTTGCGCTCCCGTTGAGCCATACCCCGCACCTGCTCAAGAGGCGCCGCCAAGACCTTCAGAGCTGCAGCCGCAACCTCCGGCCCGATGCCAAGCCCAGACAAATCTTCTATTTTATTAAATTCTGAGCTAACAGAAAACCAACCTGACAGGGCAAATCCGACGAGCACCAACTCGTCAATGCCGATATTTTTGCTTCTTTTGAAGTAATCAGCGCAAATACCTTGACCAAATATGTGCAAGCTACGATAAAATTGCGACAGATTAGGAATATTATTTTGCCATTCAAATTGCCGAGAAGCCAATCCAAATAACTCAAAATACGCGTTTACATTATCACCTCTAATTTTATAGTCGCATTCTTCAATAATTCGTAAAACTTTAACAATCTGATAAAAACCATCCCACGTCGTCAAATCTACAGCTTTATGATAATTCTTATCATGGAAAAGTAATTCATTTACTAGAGTCTCCATTTCCCATGGGAAAATGATCGAGTCATTAGATAGTCCACCTTCCGTGTCTCCAATAGGGAAATCACGTGGAAGGAGAGATCTGGCAATAGGCGCACCGCCGCTCTGGGCAACATCGACCGCCCAAACCAGCCTTAGAAGCGATCTATCGTCAGCACTTCCAATTAATCGAGACAACCTCAGCTGAAGACTTTCTCTGAGTTGCTCTACACCCTCACAATCAGCTAGCCGGCCTGAAGACTGCATAAGCTCCCCCTCACTCCACCGCAGTCGCTTCTTCCGCCATATTCCCGCCCTCCGGCGCCGGCAGTTCCGCCGTCGGCGCCCGCGCGATCACGTCGACCGTGTCGATCGCGTCCAGCGAGCTGTTGCCGATATCCACGTTGAGCGCCTGGAAGCGCCGCGCGGAGACCATCACCCGCCCTTCGAAGCTCGCGACGAACTTGTTGTAATTCTCCACTGCGCTGTTCAGCCCGCCGCCGACGCGCTTGAGGTGGCTCGCCGCCGTCGCCAGCCGCTCGTACAGCTCCTTGCCCAGCTTGCCGACTTCGCGGGCATCCTCGGTCAGCTTCTGCTGGCGCCACATCGAGGCGACGGTGCGGGCGAGCGGCAGGAAGGCCGAGGGGCCGGCGATGATCACCCGGTTGCGCGCCGCGCGCTCCCACAGCTCCATGTCCACTTCCAGCGCGCTGGACAGGAAATTGTCGCCCGGGATGTACATGATCACGAAATCGGGCGCCTTTTCGAACTGCGCCCAATAGGCCTTGCGCGACAGCGCGTCGGCATGGGTGCTCATCGCCTTGGCATGGGCCTTGAGCGCCGCGGTGCGCTCCTCGGCGCTGGTCGCCTCGGCCGCCTGGAGATAGCCGTCGAGCACGCACTTCACGTCGACGATCAGCTGCTGGTCGCCCGGCAGGCGGATGATGAAGTCCGGCCGCAGCATGCCGTCCTCGGTGGTGACCGAAACCTCGGCGGCGAAATCGACATGGCCGGAAAGCCCGGCGATCTCGATCAGGTTGCGGAACTGCTGCTCGCCCCAGCGGCCGCGCGTCTTGGGGGCGGCGCGCAGAGCGTTGACCAGCTTGGAGGTTTCCGCGCGCGTCTCGCCCAGGCTCGAATGCACCGCGCTGATCGCCTCGCGCAGCTGGCCATAGCTGTCGGTGCGGTCCTTCTCGACGCGCTGCAGGCCTTCCTCATAGCGCTTGAGCGTGGTGTCGATCGGCTGGAGCAGCGTGCGTAGCCGCTCCTCGTTCTTCTCGCCAGCCTGGTGGAAGCGCGCCTCCGCGCGTTCCAGGAAGGCGCGCTGCGTCTCGTCGAGCATCTTGGCGGCGGATTCGCGGAACTGGCCGGCCATCATCTCGCGCGCATTGACGAATTCGGTCAGCCGCTCCTCGAAGGCGCCGGCCTTGGCCTTGAGCTCGGCCAGCTCGATGCGGGCGGCGTCGCGCTCGTTGCGGAGCATCGCGGCTTCCTCGCGCAGGCGGGGGAGCTGGCCGACGCGTTCTTCGGCCATGGCGAGATCGGTGATGGCGGCCTTGAAATCGGCTTCGCGCCGGGCGCTTTCGGCCCGCGCCTCGCTCGTGCCCCGCGCGCCGATCAGCCAGCCGACCACCACGCCCACGACCAGGGCAACCATCACAAAGGCAACGACGAACGGATCCAACGCCAAATCTCCCGGGAACAGGACGCGAACTTACGCGCCGGGGGAGCGGGCCGCAAGGGTGCCGGCGGTCGGTTCGGCGCGGGTTGGCGAGGGTTCGGTGGATAAGTGACGGGACGCCCTCGCCCCTCCCCGTCATTCCGGCGGAAGCCGGAATCCATTGGGGTCACCGTCGCGGCTCGAGCCCCAGCGTAGTGGCGAATGGATCCCGACTTTCGTCGGGATGACGGCATTAGGGGAATGGAGCGCCCTCAGGCCGCCTTGCGGGCCTTGTTGAGCTTCTTCATCAGCATGTCGCGCTTGAGCCGCGAGAGATGGTCGAGGAACACGATGCCCTCCAGATGGTCCATCTCGTGCTGGATGCAGGTGGCGAGCAGGCCCTCGAAGACCTCATCATGCGCCTCGCCCTTCTCGTCGAGCCAGGTCACCCGGCAGCGCGCGGGGCGCTCGACATCGGCGAACTGGTCGGGGACCGACAGGCAGCCCTCGGTATAGACCGAAACTTCCTCGGCCGGCTCGTGGATCTCGGGGTTGATGAAGACGCGCGGGTGCCGGATCGGCTTGCCCTCCTCATCCTCTTCCTCCTGCAGGTCCATCACGATCAGGCGCTTGGGCACGCCCACCTGGATCGCGGCGAGGCCGATGCCGGGCGCATCGTACATCGTGTCGAACATGTCGCCGATCAGCGTGCGGATGTCGTCGTCGACCGCCTCGACCGGGGTGGAGACGAGACGCAGACGCGGATCGGGAACTTCGACGATGGGGAGGATGGCCATTCCGTAAATTTAGGAGAGCGGTCCCCCAGCGTCAAGCAATCGGGCGGCGCGCCCGGAGCGCCTGGGCAAGCGTTCCCTCGTCGAGATAGTCCAATTCACCGCCCACCGGCAGGCCGTGGGCGAGCTGGGTGACGCGGATCGGGAACGCCTCCAGCCGCTCGGAGACGTAATGCGCGGTGGTCTGGCCCTCCAGCGTCGCGTTCATCGCGAGCACGACCTCGTCGATCCCGCCCGCGCCTACCCGGCGGACCAGCGCGTCGATGCGAAGATCCTCGGGGCGCACGCCGTCAAGCGCGGAGAGCTTGCCGCCCAGAACGTGGAAGCGGCCGGGAAACAGCCGCGCGCGGTCGAGCGCCCAGAGGTCGGCGACTTCCTCCACCACGCACAGCGAACGGTCGTCGCGGCGCGGGTCGGCGCAGATCGCGCAAGGGTCGTGCGTGTCGACATTGCCGCAGATATGGCAGGTCGTGAGCTTCTGGCTGACCGCGCTGAGCGCCGCGAGCAGCGGGTCGAGCGTCGTCTCGCGCTTCTTGAGCAGGTGGAGCACCGCCCGCCGCGCCGAACGCGGCCCGAAACCGGGCAGCCGCGACAGGGCCTGGGTCAGCGCTTCGATTTCGGGAGAGGCCATGGCGCTTCACATAGGGGCTTGCATGCGCGCCTGCCAAGCGGTTGAGGGAACAGATGCGCATCCTCTTCATGGGAACCCCCGATTTCGCCGTACCGGTGCTCGATGCATTGGTCGATGCCGGGCACACGATAGTCGCGGCTTACAGCCAACCGCCCCGTCCCGGCGGCCGGCGCGGCAAGGCCCTGACCCCCTCCCCGGTTCATGCCCGCGCCGAGGCGCTGGGGATCGAAGTGCGGACGCCGCTCAGCCTCAAGGGCGCGGAGGAGCAAGCCGCGCTGGCGGCGCTGGATGCAGACGTCGCGGTGGTCGCCGCGTACGGCCTGATCCTGCCCAAGGCAGTGCTGGCGGCGCCGCGGCTCGGTTGCCTAAACGTCCATGGCTCGGTGCTCCCGCGCTGGCGCGGTGCGGCGCCGATCGAGCGGGCGATCCTCGCCGGCGATGCGGAGACGGGCGTCGGGATCATGCAGATGGAAGCCGGGCTCGATACCGGCCCGGTGCGGCTGGAAGGGCGCACGCCGATTGACCGCAAGACCGCCGGCGAGTTGCGGGCCGAGCTGAGCGCAATGGGTGCGCGGCTGATGGTACAGGTGCTCGCGGACTTCGACGCCTATCCCGCAGAGCCGCAGCCCGAGGAGGGCATCACCTATGCCTCCAAGATCGACAAGGCCGAAGCTCGACTGGACTTCACCAAGAGCGCGGTAGAAGTTGAGCGCGCCGTCCGCGCGTTCAACCCCGCCCCCGGCGCCTTCCTCGAGCTGAACGGCGAGCGCTTCCGCATCCACGCCGCCGATCTGGTGGACGCCAGCGGCCCCGCGGGCACGGTCGGCGACAACCTGCTGATCCATTGCGGCGAAGGCTCGATCCGCCCGACCTCGATCCAGCGGGCTGGCCGCGGGGTGATGACGGTGGGCGAGCTGCTCCGTGGCTTCCCCATCCCGGCAGGAACCCAGCTTTGACACGCTTCGCCCTGACGGTGGAATTCGACGGCCGCCCCTTCATGGGCTGGCAGCGGCAGGATCACGGCGCCACCGTCCAGCAGGCGATCGAGGAAGCGGCATACGCGGTGACCGGTGAGGCCGTGGTGGTCCACGCCGCCGGCCGCACCGATGCGGGGGTGCATGGGCTGGGGATGCGCGCGCACGTCGACATCGCCAAGACGATTGCCCCGTTCCGGCTGATGGAGGCCCTCAATGCCAAAATCCGCCCGCACCCGGTCGCGATCCTCGCCTGCCAAGAAGTTTCGGAGGAGTGGCACGCACGTTTCTCATGCCTTAGCCGCCATTATGAATATCGTATCATAACCCGCCGCGCGCCACTCACCTGGGAAAAGGGGCTCGCCTGGCGCCTTTCCGGGCCGCTGGACGCAGCCGCCATGCAGGCCGCCGCGGACCATCTCGTCGGCCGGCACGACTTCACCACCTTCCGATCGGCCCATTGCCAGGCGGAGAGCCCGGTGCGGACGCTCGACCGCCTGGACGTAGTACAGGATGGCGAGCGCATCAGCGTCTTCGCGTCAGCCCGCTCGTTCCTGCACCACCAGGTTCGCTCGATGGTCGGCTGCCTGTCGCTGGTCGGTCAGGGCAAATGGGCGCCTCAGGACGTCCGCGACGTGCTGGAAGCGCGCGATCGCACGAAGTTGGGGCTGAACGCCCCACCCGACGGCCTGTTTTTCCTGCGCGCGGAATATCCTAGCGGGTGAACTTCGCCGCCAGCTCGACATGGGTCGACCAGCGGAACTGCCCGACCGGCTGCACCCATTCGAGCCGATAGCCACATTTGCACAGAACCTCGGCATCCCGCGCGAACGTACTGGGATTGCACGAAACATAGGCGACGATGGGAGCCTTGGAATGGGCCAGCTCGCCCACTTGCTCGCGCGCACCGGCCCGCGGCGGATCGAGCACCACGGCATCGAACCGGTCCAGCTCTGCAGTCATGAGCGGGCGCCGGAACAGGTCGCGATGGTCGCCAAACACCTGCCGCCCCGTGGCACCCGCCGCCGCCTTGAGCGACAGGATCGCGTCCCGCGCGGCCTCGCCGGCATAGACGCGTGCGCCGTCCAGCGCGAAGGTGAAGGTGCCGAGGCCAGCGAACAGGTCCGCTACGGTACGGGCATCACCAACGATGGCGCGCACCGCCGCAACCAGTGCCGCCTCGCCCTCGGGTGTCGCCTGAAGGAAGCTGCCGCTCGGCAGCGGCACCGCAACACCGCCCAGCGTGATCGTCACCGGCACCGGCTCCCAGCGCGCGGTCGGGCCGAAGCCTTCGTCGATGGCGAAGCGGGCGAGCTTCTCGGTTTCGGCGAAGGCGGTGATCGCCTCGGCTGCGGCGAGTCCCTGCGGGTCGATGCCCTCAACCAGTACGTCGCGGCCCTGATCGCTCAGCGCCAGATGCACGTTCACCCGCCGCGCATCGGGCAACAGCGTCGCGAACAGCCGACGCAGCGGCGCCAGCAGGGCGAACAGCTCGGGCGCCAGGACATGACATTCGACGAGGTCGACCAGCTTGTGGCTGCCCGCCTCGGTAAAACCGATCCGCACCTGCTTGCCGCGACGCTCGGCATGGAGCGTCGCCCGGCGGCGGGTGCGCGGCGGCGACAGCAAGGGCGTGCGGATCTCCGCCTCCAGCCCCTGCGCCGCCAGCGCCGTACGCACGCGCTCGGCGAGAAAACCGCTCCACGTCGCATCGTCGAGATGCTGTAGTTGGCAGCCGCCGCAGCTTGGAAAGTGGCGACAGGGCGGCGCCTGGTGGTGCGGGCCGAAGCGGATCGCGCCGTCCTCGCCCACCCAGTCGCCGGGCGCGGTAAGGGGGAAATGCCGGCCGTCGCTGGTCACCCCATCGCCCCGCGCGGCGACGCGCACCACTTCGACTTCGCTCACAGACATTCCGAACACGCTTCCGCCAGTTGAGCGACGAGCTGATCGGCGAAAAAGGCGGGACCTGCAAGCCGCGCCGCGCGTCCGTGCAGCCAGACGGCCGCCGCGGCCGGATCGACCCCGCTGCCGCCCTGCGCGATCTGCGCGCCAAGCACGCCCGCGAGCACGTCGCCAGTCCCCGCGGTGGAAAGCCACGGCGAGGCCCCCGCGAGCACCCGCACGCTGCCGTCCGGGCCCGCGATCACGGTGTCGCCGCCCTTGTGGACGACCGTCGCCCCGCTCGACGCCGCTGCCTGAAGGGTGCGATCGATCTTGCTGCCCGAGCCGCCGAACATCCGGTCGAACTCGCCACCATGGGGCGTGATCCACACCGGTGCCTCGCGGGCCGCCAGCGTCGTGGCAGCGTTGGTACCGAGCAGACTCAGCGCGTCGCCGTCGACCACCATCGGCTTGTCGGCAGCCAAGCCCGCGCGCAGAAACGCTTCGGCACGTCGATCACGACCAAGGCCGGGGCCGAGGACGATGGAGTCGATCCGGTCGCTCGCAAGGAAATCGGCCAAGTCATCGGCATCGTCGATCGTGCGGCGGACCAATGCGTCCGGCGCCGGCCCTGCGGGCTCGGGCCCGGCGAGCATGACATAGCCTGCCCCGCTCGCCATCGCCGCGCGCGCGGCGAGCCGGCCGGCCCCGGGCATCGCGCCTTCCACCACCGCGACCAGTCCGCGGCTATATTTGTGGCTCTGCGGGCCCGGCGTCTCGAGCCGCGGCCGAGCCACGGTCTGCCAGGCCGCGTCGGCAGGGATGCCGATATCGGCGAGCAGCACATGGCCGCAGCGCGACAGCCCGTCGCCAAGCACATGCGCGGGCTTGAGCGCTCCCAGCGCGATCGTGGCGTTCACGCCGCGCGGCGCGCCTAGTTCGTCACCGCTGTCCGTATCCATCCCCGAGGGCAGGTCGATCGCCAGCGTGAACTCTGCTCCGCGTACGAGTTCAGAGAGGACGGCAGCGATGCTCCGCTCCAAAGGCCGCGTAACACCGATACCGAACAGCCCGTCGATCACCACCGGCCGCACCGGTGCGCCGTAGAGCGAGGTCGTCGGCCCATCCCAGCGCGCGTGCATCCGCTCGGCCGCGCCGGGCTTGGGTGCACCCGATGCCGCGACCAGCACATCGAGCCCCGCCGCGCGCAAATGTCGAGCGATCACATAGGCATCGCCGCCATTATTGCCGGGACCTGCGAGCACCAGCACCGGCCGCCCCATCGCGAAGCGCACGGCTTCGCGGGCGACGGCCGCGCCGGCACGCTCCATCAGTTCGTCTTGGGAAACGCCGCGCGCGAACACCGCCTCTTCGGCAGCTCGCATCGCGTCGGCAGTGAGGATGGGGGCGCCGGGCGGGATCATTGCCCCGCTGTAGCGCCCTTGCCTGCGAGACGATAGCGCATCCCGCCGATCGTCACCTCGGTCGCGCCGGCAGAACGGGTGACGCTCGCCAGCTCAGCGCCGTCCGCTGCGGTGAGGACATTGCCCTGCACCGCCAAGCGACGAAATCCGCCATCCGGATGGTGCAGGATCAGCATGCTGCCATCCCGCTCCACCGTGCAGACCGGCAACAGCGTCTCGCCAACCGGACCGCACGCCACCGTCTCGCCTGCTTGCGCAGCGGGCTGCGACGCCGGATCGGCACCGCAGCCCGCCACGAGCAAGGTCAGCGCGAGACTAGATGTCCGCGTAGACATGACGCTCGGCCTTGGCGCCGGGGTGCGTCACCGCCCCCTGATAGGCCGGGCCGACATTCTGCGAATAGCGATAGAGCGCGCCCGACTGATAGTCGTTCACCCGCGGCTGCCACCGCGCGCGGCGCTCCGCCAGCACGTCCTCGGCAACGTCGAGGTCGATCGTGCCCGCCTCTGCATCGATACGGATGGTATCGCCGTCCTCGACCAGCGCGATCGGACCGCCCTCGGCCGCTTCGGGACCGACATGGCCGATGCAGAAGCCGCGCGTGCCGCCCGAGAAACGGCCATCGGTGATCAGCGCCACCTTCTCGCCCATGCCGAGGCCATAGAGCGCCGCGGTGGTCGACAGCATCTCGCGCATGCCCGGGCCGCCCTTCGGTCCTTCATAGCGGATGATGATGACCTCGCCTTCGTTGATCTGGCGATGCTCGACTGCCTGGAAGGCATCTTCCTCGCAATCGAACACCCGCGCCGGGCCGGTGAACTGGAGCCGGTGCATGCCCGCGACCTTCACGATCGCCCCTTCGGGTGCCAGCGAGCCGCGCAGGCCGACGACGCCACCGGTCGGGGTGATCGGCGTCTTCACGTCGTAGATCACCTTCTGGTCGGGGTTCCAGGTGACCTGGTCAATATTCTCGCCCAGCGTCTTGCCGGTGACGGTCATGCAGCTGCCGTCGAGCAGGTCGTTAACGAGCATCGTCTTCATCAGCATGTAGACGCCGCCCGCGGCATGCATATCCTTGGCGACATACTTGCCACCCGGCTTCAGATCAGCGATGTATGGCGTTGATTTAAAAGCCTCGGCGACGTCGTGCAGGTCGAACTCGATGCCCGCTTCGTTGGCCATCGCAGGCAGGTGGAGCGCGGCGTTGGTCGAGCCGCCGGTCGCTGCCACCACGCGGGCGGCGTTGATGAAGGCGGCTCGAGTCGCGATGTCGCGCGGGCGCAGGTTCATCTCGAGCAAGTTCATCACCTGCGCGCCGGCAGCGATCGCAATCTCTTCACGACTCTTGTACGGAGCAGGCACCATGTTGCTGTTTGGCAAGGACAATCCCATCGCTTCGCCGACGCACGCCATGGTGTTAGCGGTGAACTGGCCGCCGCACGCGCCGTGCCCTGGGCAGGCGACCTTTTCCAGCGCGGTCAGGTCCTTGAGTGGGCAGTTGCCGGCGGCGAACTTGCCCACCGCCTCGAACACGTCGACCACGGTGACGTCGCGATCCTCGAACCGGCCCGGCAGGATCGAGCCGCCATAGACGAAGATCGACGGGATGTTGAGGCGCAACATCGCCATCATCATGCCGGGCAGCGACTTGTCGCAGCCCGCGAAGGCGACCAGCGCGTCATAGCAATGGCCGCGCACGCTGAGCTCCACCGAGTCGGCGATCACCTCGCGGCTGACGAGCGAGGATTTCATCCCCTGATGGCCCATGGCGATGCCGTCGGTCACCGTGATGGTGTTGAACCGGCGCGGCATGCCGCCATTGGCGATCACGCCCTGGCGGGCGGCGTCGGCCTGGAAATCGAGGGTGGTGTTGCACGGCGCGCTGTCGTTGCCGGCGCTCGCCACAGCGACGAACGGCTTGGCGATATCCTCTTCGGGAATCCCCATGGCGTAATAATAGCTGCGGTGCGGCGCGCGCTCGGGCCCCACGGAGACGTGGCGGCTGGGGAGCTTGGATTTGTCGAATCGGTTGGTCATGGCGCGCAAGCCTATGTCGCGGGAACACCCTTTGACGCAAGAGTGTTGCGCAGAAAAAGCGTAAGTTGCTGGAGTCGCTGGGCCCATCGCTCGACGCCCGCAGCATCGCGGATCAGGTCATTACGGATCTCGATCGCGATCGACGGAATGCCCTGCGCCTCGGCATGCCTGTTGAGCGTGGCGTTGAGCAGCAGGCCCGAATAGGGCGCGTTGTCGCCGGTGACGCAGCCCTGCGCCCGGAGCCATTCCACCGACGGGCGGGCAGCGCGGGTATCGCGGTTGTAGAGGATCCCGATCTCCCAGGGCCGCGGCGTGCCGCCATGTTCGAGGCACGGCGTGAAGCTGTGGATCGACAGGATCAGCGCGGGTCGCTGGCGGCGGACCTGGTCGCGCAGCACGCGGTGATAGGGTGCATGGAAGCGGGCGATGCGGGCGGCGCGATCGGCGGTCTCGTTGCCGGGGATCGCATGGCCGTCGCTGCGGTGGGGGATTAAGCCGATATGATCGGGCTCGCGGTGGAGATCGATCACCAGCCGCGAGACGGTGGCGAGGATCGCCGGGGCATCGAGCCGGGCGGCGAGCGCGCGGGTCACGTCGGCGGCGCCGATGTCGATGCCGATATGCAGGTCGAGCAGCGCGGGATCGATGCCGAGATCGATATCGGGCGGCACCGCGTTCGAGGCATGGTCGCACAGCAGCAGCACGTCCTGCGCACCGCCGGACAGGATCTCCGCGACGCTCATGCAAACACCGGCTTGCGGCGTGCCTGGAAGGCGGCGAGCCCTTCGGCAAACTCAGCGCCACCGAACGCGGCCTCGAAGGCGGCGTCGAGATCGGCGTCGGCAGGCTTGCGCAGCGCCCGCTTGAGCTGGCGGATGGCGGCGGGCGCATTCTCCGCGATGCTCTGGGCGAGCGCCGTGGCCGCAGCACCAGCATCGGGTGCGCGGCGCTCGACCAGGCCGATCCGCACGGCCGCATCGGCGTCGATCGCCTCGCCGGTGAAGAGCAGCTCGGCCCCCCGCCCCTGTCCGACCTGCGCGGCGAGCCGGGCGACGTCATCGCGCGGATAGCCGAGCCCGAGTCGCGCGGGCGTCACTGCGAACTGCGCGCCATCCCCGGCAAACCGCACGTCCGCGGCGAGGATCAGCGCTACCGCCGCACCGAAGCAGCCGCCGTCGATCGCGGCGAGCACCGGCATCGGCAGCGCCGCCAGCGCCTCGATCCCGGCGCGCATGGCAAGACGGAAGCGGGTGCGGGCGGCGGGATCGGTTTGCAGCTGGGGGAACTCGCCGATATCGGCGCCGGCCGAGAAGATGCCGGGCATGTCCGAGCGGAGGATCACCGCCCGGGCAGCGTCCAGACCCGTGGTGGCTGCGGCGAGCTGCTCCCAGCCAGCGATCGGCACCGCATTGCGCGCCGATCCGCGTGCGAGCGCGATCGTGGCGATCGGCCCATCCCAACGAACTTCGATCATGGAGAGGCTGTGCCCGATCCGCGCGGCCAAGTCACGCGATGGCGCGCGGGGGGACTTCCCAGAGGGAAGCGCACCCGCGGGCCAAGGGCAGACGTTCGCGAGCGCGTCAGATCCGCCACGCACAGCCTTGTCGTAAAACGGTAAAGATTCGCTTACCGCCTCAGCAAAGTCGGGTCGCGGCGAGCCACCATTCAGGCCGCTGCAAGGCTGCCGCCGCGGCATCCCGTGCGGCGTCGGACTCGAACAGCGCGAAGCAGGTCGCGCCGGAGCCGGACATGCGGGCGAGCAGCACGCCTGGCTGCGCGGCGAACGCCGCCAGCACGGCATCGATCGCAGGCGCGATGGCGCGCGCAGGGGGCTCGAGGTCGTTGCGCCCCGCTTGCGTCACGGCGAGCAGGTCGCCCGCACCGATCGGGCCGCGGTCCACGCCGTCCCACGCCTTGAACACCGCCGCCGTCGAGACGCCCACGCCAGGGTTGACCAGCAAGGTCGGCGTGCCGGCCAGCCCCTCCAGCGGGTCCAGCTGCTCGCCCCGCCCCCGGCCCAGCGCAGTGCGGCCGAGCAGGCAGGCGGGCACGTCGGAGCCAAGCGCGTCGGCGATCGCGAACAGCTTCGGGTCCGCGAGGTCCACGCCGTGGAGCGCAGCCAGCGCCCGCAGCGTCGCCGCCGCGTCCGCCGAGCCGCCGCCGATGCCCGAGGCGACCGGCAGGTGCTTCTCCAGTTCGATCGCATGCGCCCCGCCGCCGAACCCCTCGCGAAACCGGATTGCGGCGCGCGTGACGAGATTGTCCCCCTCGCCCGCCAGCACCGCCGCGAACGGGCCGGTCAGCGTGAAGCTGGCGGTCTCCGCGGGCGTCACTCGTACGGTGTCGCCATGCTCGACAAAGGCGAACAACGTCTCCAGCTCGTGATAGCCGTCCGGACGGCGATGGCGAACGTGGAGCGCCAGGTTGAGCTTGGCGCGCGCGGGCTCGGTGACGGTGCGAGGATCTTGCATCGCCGCCACCCCTAGCGCGATCACGAGGCGGCCGTCAGCCCCTCTCGCAGCTTGCGGGCGATCCGCTCGGCATCGGCAGGCGCCGCATGGATCGCCGCGGCCCGCCAGGCATAGCGCGCCTCGAACTGGCGGCCGAGCCGCCAATACGCGTCGCCCAGATGCTCGTTCGCCGCGCTACCCGCCGGATCACTGCGCGTGGCGGTTTCAAGCAATGCCGCGCCGCGCGCAACCTCGCCCTGGCGAACATAGGCCCAACCGAGCGCATCGGCGACCTCCGCATCCTCGGGCGCGATCTTGTGCGCGCGTTCGAGCAGGCGCAGCGCCTCGGCACCGTCGGCGCCATGGGTGATCAGCGCGACGCCCAGCGTCCGCAGCATTTCGGCGCGGTTGGGCGCGAGCTCGGCGGCCTTGCGCAGTTCCGGCAGCGCCTGGTCCCAGCGTCCCGCCTTTTCGAGCGCCAGCCCGTAATCGAGATGAAGATCGGCGCTGCCCTGCCCCCCGCGCCGCAGCGCTTCGGCATAGACCCGGGCCGCTGCATCGTGGCGACCGGTATCGGTGAGCAGCTGGGCGTAGCGCTCCACCTCCAACGGGGTGGCACTGCGATCCTCGGCAAGCGCCTTGGCATCGGCGAGCGCGGCATCGGCGCGGCCGGCATCGCGCAGTACGGCGACACGCACGCCAGCGGCGCGACGCGCGAACGGGCTGTCCTTGGGGACCGCGGCCAGCGTCTGCAGCGCAAGGTCCGGTGCACCGGCGCCGTTGATCGCATCGGCGAGCACGATGCGCGCGCGGGTCTCGCCGGGATCGAGGATCAGCGCGCAGCGGGCGAGAACGATGGTCAGCGTCGCCATCCGGTCGCCGCCCAGGTCGCTCGCCATCGCGCGGAACATCCGAGAGAGGCCATAGGCGATCGTTACCGGCTGCGGCGCACCGAGCGTGTGCGCGACGGCCTCCAGTTCCGGCCCGCCGCCTTCGAGCAGGAAACGTCCACCGTCGCGGCCGCGCACCGTCGCCAGATCGATGCGGGTATCGGCATCGCCGTCGCCGACCAGCGTCGCCATCGACTCCAGCACGGTGGAAGTGTCCTTGCCCTGCGCCAGCAACATCAGCGCACGCTGCGGCGCGGCATAGCGACGGCCGAGCGCACCCAGGTCGAGATTGTCGATCACCGCGACGCCGTCCAGCCCGCGCGCCTGGGCGAGCCAGGCGGTGAAGATCGGCATCAGGAAGTCGAACGGGGTGCCCTTGAGCCGCTTGACCGCATCGGCGGCGCCCGGCTGGTTGCCCGCGGCGAGCGCCACCGCCATGTCGACCAGCGCGGTGTCAGGCGGCGCGACGCCTGCCTTTTCCATCACTGCGGCAGCGCGCGTGGCGAGCGCCATGTCCCCGACCATCAGCGCCTGACGATAGGCGCGCAGCGCGATTACCGGATCGTCCGGCGTCGCGGCCAGCGCACGGCCATAGCCTTGCGCCGCAACGCCCGCCGCGCCCGCCGCATCGGCGGCACGGGCGCGGACATAGTCGGTCAGATCCGCGGTCTGGGCCGCTGCCGGTGCCGCCAGCAGCAGCGCGAAACCAAGGCTACATGTTCGGATAATTGGGGCCACCGCCACCTTCTGGCACCACCCAGTTAATGTTTTGGGTGGGATCCTTGATGTCGCAGGTCTTGCAGTGCACGCAATTCTGCGCGTTGATCTGGAACCGCAGATCATCGCCTTCCCCTACGACCTCATACACACCCGCCGGACAATAACGCTGCGCAGGCTCGGCGTACATCGGGAGATTGTACCCGATCGGAATATCCTTGTCCTTCAACGTCAGATGGACCGGCTGGTCCTCCTCATGGTTGGTGTTCGAGACGAACACCGAGGAGAGCCGGTCAAAGGTCAGCACGCCGTCGGGCTTGGGATAGTCGATCCTTGGCGCTTGGTCGGCACAGAGCAGGCCCTCATTGTCGGGCTTGTGCTTCATCGTCAGCGGCCAGCGCAGCCCCAGATGCTCGCTCCACATCGCTGCGCCGGCGAGCAGCGTGCCCCAGGTATCGCCGAACTTCTTGACCAAGGGCGCCACGTTGCGGACGCCGCGCAGTTCCTTGTAGACCCAGCTTGCCTCATAGGCTTCCGGATAGGCCGCCAGCTCGTCGCTCGTCCGCCCGGCCTGGATTGCGGCGAAGGCCGCCTCGGCCGCCATCATCCCGCTCTTCATCGCGGTGTGGGTACCCTTGATCCGCGGCACGTTGAGGAAACCGGCGGAGTCGCCGATCAGCGCCAGGCCCGGCGCGACCAGCTTGGGGACCGACTGCCAACCGCCGTCCGAAATGGCGCGGGCGCCGTAGGAGACCCGCTTGGCACCCTTGAGCAGTTCAGCGATCTCGGGATGCGTCTTCCAGCGCTGCATCTCCTGGAAGGGCGAGAGCCACGGGTTCTTGTAGCCCAGCCACACGACGAAGCCGATCGCGACCTGGCCGTCGGCCTGGTGGTAGATGAACCCGCCGCCATTGCTGCCGTCGGTCAGCGGCCAGCCCTGGGTGTGGATCACCCGACCCGGCACGTGCTTGGCAGGATCGATGTCCCACAATTCCTTGATGCCGATGCCGTAGACCTGCGGCTGGCTCTCGGCATCCAGATCGAACTGGCGGATCATCTGCTTCGATAGGTGTCCGCGGCATCCCTCCGACAGGAAGGTGTACTTCGCGTGGATCTCGAGCCCGGGCTGATAGTCCGGCTTGTGCTCGCCGTCCTTGGCGACGCCCATGTCGCCGGTGGCGACGCCCTTCACGCTGCCGTCGTCGTTGTACAGCACTTCGGCGGCGGCGAAGCCCGGGAAGATCTCCACGCCCAACTCGCCTGCCTTCTCCGCCATCCAGCGGCAGAGATTGCCGAGGCTGCCGGTGTAGGTGCCCTTGTTATGGAGATAGGGCGGCGTGAGGAACTCCGGATAGGCGGACTTACCCTTCTCGCTGAGCACCCAGTGGTGGTTCTCGGTCACCGGCGTGCGCGCCAGCGGGCAGCCATCGTCGCGCCAGTTCGGCAGCAGCTCGTCGAGCGACTTGGGATCGACGACGGCACCCGAAAGGATGTGCGCGCCGACCTCGGAGCCCTTTTCCAGCACGCATACCGAGAGCTCGGCACCGGCCTCGTTCGCCAACTGCTTGAGCCGGATCGCCGCGGAAAGACCGGCAGGCCCCGCGCCGACGATCACGACGTCATAGGGCATCGACTCCCGTTCGCTCATCCTTGTTCCCCTAAGTCCTTCGTACTAACACGGCCCTCGCGGCCACCTGTCGTCGCGCGCGCGCAACGTTCTGTCTATCCGGCGATGAAGCCAGATTGACCCCGCCGTCAACTGGGATTCAAAGAATGGGTATGGGGGCAGAACCAGACAATAGCTGGCACAAGTCGCTCGCAAGCGCGCTCGAATGGTGGGATTCCGCCGGGGTTGACGTGCTCGTGGAAGACGAAGTGCGCGACTGGTTCGCCAAGCCCGCGCCGCTCCGCGCCGAGCCGCAGCCTGAGCCTGCCGTAGCGGCGCCGGCGCCCGCGCTCCCGCAGACTTTGCCCGACTTCCTCGCCTGGCGCACCGGCGAAACGGCGCCCGAGGCCGGATGGCACAGCCCGCTGATCGCCCCCGCGATCGTCGAAAATCCGGCCTGGACGATTTTTGTCGACATGCCCGAGCCCGAGGACAGCGACACGCTGTGGAACGGTCCGGGCGGCGCCCTGCTCGACCGGATGCTGGCCGCCGTCGGCCTTTCCCGCGAGTCGGTACAGCTGGTGCCGCTCTGCTTCGCCCGCCCCGCCACTGGTCAGGTGCCCGCCGACGCGGCGCCGAAGCTGGTCGAGCTCGCCACCCATTTCCTGTCGTTCGTGCAGCCGACGAAGCTCCTGCTGCTCGGCCATGCGGCGACCCGTGCGGTTCTCGGGCCAGATGCCTGGCCGCCGGAGCTTCGTTCGCACGACGTTAACCGCTACGAGACCAATACCCAGGTTGTGGCGACCTACCATCCGCGCTCGCTGATCGAGCGCCCGGCCGCCAAGAGCGAAACCTGGAAACATCTGTTGCTGCTGAGCCGGGGACCGAGCCTTTGACCTTGCGCATCCTGCTTGCCGCCACGCTGATGACGGCGCCGATCGCCACGCCGGCCCTGGCCGCGTTGTCCGACGACACCAGCCCCGCGGTCATCGACGAGGACGCCCCCACCCCCGCCGCCAAGCACAAGGGCGACGGCATTCCGCCGCAGCTCGATGCCGATCAGCGCGCCGATTATCGCTTCGTCTTCGACGCCATCCGCAACGGCCGCTGGGCCGACGCCCAGATCAAGCTCGATTCGATGAAGCCGGGGCCGCTCCACGCCATCGCCCGCGCCCAGCTCTACACCGCCAAGGGCAGCCCCCGCGTCGAGGCAGACCAGCTGGTCGCGCTGATCACCGAAGCGCCGGAGCTTCCCCAGGCCGAACAGCTCGTGCGCCTCGCCAAGGCGCGCGGCGTGAACGACCTCCCCATGCTGCCGGTCGCCCAGCGGCTGATCTGGTTCGACGGCGCCCCGATCCGCAAGCGCGCCCGCTCGGTCCGCAGCGACAATGCCGCGACCGAAGTCGCGATCCTGATGTCGCCCTATGTGAAGACCGACAACGGTCCCGCCGCCGAGGCGGTGGTCGCGCGCTTCGCGGGCGACCTGACGCCCGAGGCGCTGACCGAGTGGCAGCAGAAGGTTGCCTGGATTTATTATGTCGCCGGTGACGACGCCAATGCCCGCCGCATGGCCGCCAAGGCCGAGCAGGGCTTGGGCGAATGGGCCGCGCAGGCCGACTGGGCCGATGGCCTCGCCGCCTGGCGCCAGCAGGATTGCGCCGGCGCCACCGCCGCCTTCGAGCGCGTCGCCACCCGCGCCGGCGATACCGAGCTGCGCGCAGCGGGCCTGTTCTGGGGCTCGCGCGCCGAAATGGCGTGCGGCCGACCCGATCGCGTCGCGACCAAGCTGCGCGCCGCAAGCCAATATGGCGAGACCTTCTACGGCCTGCTCGCTCGCTCCAGCCTCGGCCTCGAGGAACAGCGGCTGGAAGGCGACCGAATGGTCAGCAAGGACTGGGCCGCGCTCGAACGCCGGCCGAACGTCCGCGTCGCCGCCGCGCTGGCCGAGATCGGCGAGACCTCGCTTGCCGACCAGGTGCTGCGCCACCAGGCGAAGTTCTGCACGCCCGACGATCACGGCGCGCTCACCCGCCTCGCCGCCGAGCTGAGCCTGCCCCAGACCGAGATCTGGCTCGCGCATAACGGCCCGGCCGGGGCCAAGCCGATCGTCGAGGCGCGCTATCCGGTGCCAAACTGGTCGCCCGATGGTGGCTGGCGCGTCGATCGCTCGCTGGTGTTCGCGCACACGCTGCAGGAGTCGAGCTTCCGCACCGAGGTGCGCAGCGCCGCCGGCGCGATGGGCCTGATGCAGGTGAAAACCGGCGCCGCGATCGACGTGGGCCGTAGGCGGGGCGTGACCTATGCCGCCAGCGACCTCACCAAGCCGTCGGTCAACATGGAGATCGGCCAGTCCTATCTCGAGCAGCTGCGCGACATGCCGCAGACGCAGGGCCTGCTCCCCAAGGTGATCGCAGCCTACAATGCGGGCCCGAGCCCGGTCGATGCCTGGAACCAGGCCTCGCGCGACGGCGGCGATCCGCTGCTCTACATCGAGAGCATCCCTTATTGGGAAACGCGCGGCTATGTCGTGACGGTGCTGCGCAACTACTGGATGTACGAGCTGCACGACGGCAAGCCTTCGCCCAGCCGCATTGCGCTCGCCGGGGGCATGTGGCCGCGCTTCCCCGGCATGGCCGGCGCCAAGGCGGTCAAGCTCAAGACCCTGCGCGCGCCGACGCTGACCTTCCCGGCGCCCCAGCCGGTTGAGCCCGCGCCGATCCAGCAGCAGTTCCAGTTGCCCGCGACCGGTACCGCCGTCACGATCAGCGCCGCCAAGCTGCCGAGCGAGGTCGCGCGTGGCAATTGACGAGAGCATCGCCTTCCGCCCCGTCCGCATCGCCGTCCTCACCGTCTCCGACACCCGCACGCTGGCCGACGATCGCTCCGGCGACAGGCTGGTCGAGCGGCTGACCGAGGCAGGGCATCTGCTCAGCGACCGCGCGATCCTGCGCGACGATGTCGATGCGATCGCGGCGCAGTTCGAAGCGTGGATCGCGGCACCCGCCGTCGAGGTGATCCTCGCCACCGGCGGAACCGGGGTGACCGGCCGCGACGTGACGCCCGAAGCCCTGGCGCGGGTCTGGGACAAGGAAATTCCCGGCTTCGGCGAGCTGTTCCGCTGGCTGAGCTATGCCAAGATCGGCACCTCGACGATCCAGTCGCGGGCCACCGCCGGGGTCGCGCGCGGCACCTATATCTTCGCGCTGCCGGGCTCGACCGGCGCGGTCACCGACGCCTGGGACGGCATCCTCGCCACCCAGCTCGACATCCGCCACAAGCCCTGCAACTTCGTCGAGCTGATGGGGCGGCTGCAGGAGCGGTAAGGGGGTTTCTACTTTCGTCGTGCCCCTTTCCTTGCCGTGCCCCTGCGAAAGCAGGGNAGGGGCACTAAGCAGCTCACCCCTCCATCACCCACGCCGCCAGCTCATGCCCCTGCGGATCGCGGAAGTGGAACCGCCGCCCACCGGGAAAGCTGAAGATCGGCACCGTCACCACACCGCCCGCGGTTTCCACCGCCGCTAGCGTCGCCTCCAGATCGTCGACCGCGATCACCGGCAGCAGCTGCGTGCGCCCCTGCGCATCGCCGTCGATCCCGACATCGGTATCCCCGGTCATCGTCGCCGCATAGCTCGGCCCGAAATCGGTGAACTGCCAGTCGAACACCGCGCCATAGAAGCCCTTGAGCGCGCCCACGTCGCCCGCAGGCAATTCCAGATAGTTCAGCCGTGCCATCGTCCATTCCCCTCAATGTTCTTGCTTCGTTCTATCGCTCGCCCTACCATCGCGCAATGGCAAAGAGTCGCCCCGTCCGCGGCGCCACGTTCAACGACGCGAGCGCGCGCTTCAACCTTCCCGCCCGCGAGGCGGACGGCGACTGGCTCGACGCGCAGGAAGCGATCGACGGCGCCCCGCCGCCGCTCCGCACCACCGTGACTGTGGAAAGCCCGCGCACGATCATCAGCCGCAACCAGTCGCCCGACATCAGCTTCGAGCAATCGGTAAACCCCTATCGCGGCTGCGAGCATGGCTGCATCTATTGCTTCGCGCGGCCGAGCCACGCCTATATCGATCTCTCTCCAGGCCTCGATTTCGAGAGCAAGCTGTTCGTGAAGCCGACCGCGCCGGACCTGCTCCGCGCCGAACTCGGCAAGCGCGGCTATGTCTGCAAGCCGATTGCGTTCGGCACCAACACCGATCCCTATCAGCCGATCGAATCGACCTGGCGGATCACGCGTGGCTGCCTGGAACTGCTCGCCGAATGCCGCCATCCGGTGACGATCACCACCAAGTCGAACCGTGTGGTGAAGGACGTCGACCTGCTCGCGCCCATGGCCGCGCAGGGGCTGGCCGCGGTGATGCTGTCGGTCACCTCGCTCGACCCGAAGATCGCGATGACGGTGGAGCCGCGCGCGCCGCATCCCGAGCGGCGGCTGGCGGCGATCCGCACCCTCACCGATGCGGGCGTGCCGGTGTTCGTCTCGATGTCGCCGGTGATCCCGCACGTCACCGATCACGAGATGGAGCATATCCTCGAACGCGCGGCGGAAGCGGGCGCGCGCGGCGCCTTCTTCCTGCCCGTGCGCCTCCCCTGGGAGGTCGCCCCGCTGTTCCGCGCCTGGCTCGACACGCATTTCCCCGATCGCGCGGCTAAGGTGATGGCGACGATCCAGTCGATCCGCGGCGGCAAGGACAATGATCCCGGCTTCTTCACCCGCATGCGTGGCCAGGGCCCCTGGGCGGACCTGCTCCGCACCCGCTTCACCCGCGCCGTGAAGCGCTACGGACTGGACGGCGAACGGATGCGGCTCAGCACCGACCTATTCCGCCCGCCCGCCGGGCCGCAGGGCGAATTGTTCTAAGCTGCAGGAAATCTCAGGCAGGCGTTCGGAATGCCTGACGAAGAAAGACTCCGGCAAAAAGCAGGAAGGCGAACACCGCGCCGCCGAACGCGGCAGCCCGCACGTGCCCCGCCGCCCCGATCGCCTTGAATGGCACAGGAAAATGCCAGCATCGCCATACCGGCGGCCATCAGAAAGGCAGACCTTCTCGGCATTGCCGGATCGTACCGCTGAGCAGGTGCCATGTCGAGAAGCACGCCCTACCGCAGCAGTGCCAGCGGCACCGCCCCTGCCATCGCCGCATAGCCCGCGACCGAGGGATGCAGCCCGTCGCCGCTGTCATAGTCCTTGCGCAGCCGATTGGGGTCGGCTGGATCGCGCATCGCGGCGTCGAAGTCGATCACCGCGTCAAAATTGCCGGGCGTGCGGATCCAGCGGTTGACCGCCTGGCGATCGGCCTCGTTCTGCGCGTCAGGATGGTAATAGCCCGAGCCGGCATAGGGCATGATCGTCGCCCCGATCGCCTTGATGCCGCGGGCATGGGCGCGGGTGACGATCTGGCGATAGGCGTCGATCATCCGCACGACCAGCGCGCTGTGCGTCGCCGCCGGCACCGGTGCCTCACGGGTCAGCGTGCCGAGGTCGTTTACGCCTTCCAACACGATCAGGTGGGTTACGCCCGGCTGGCCGATCGCGTCATGGTCGAACCGCGCCAACGCGTTCGGGCCGAGCCCGTCGTTGAGCAGCCGGTTGCCGCCGATCCCGGCGTTGAGCACCGCGACCTCGCCCATTCCGGGCACGGCACGGAGCCGGCGCTGAAGCGCATCGGTCCAGCGCGCATTGGTGTTGGGCTTCACGCCATAGCCGTCGGTGATCGAGTCCCCGAACGCCACGATCGCGCGTGCCTTGGGCGCCACCGCCTCGATGCCGGCGATCTGGAACCAGTGGTCGACCGTCTTGGCACCCGTCAGGTCAGGGTCGGCGCTGTGGTTGCCGTGGACGATATAAGAGGTCGCACGCGAGCCGGGGTGCCCAGTCTGCTGCGCTGGCGGGTTGGCGACGTAAAGCGAGATAGCGAGATTGGTGCCGCCCGCGTCCTTCACATCGACCGGGTCGCTCCAGTAATCGGCACCCGCGGGAATCGTCACCGCCGTCGCGCCGCCAAAGCGCAGGGGGCGCAGCGTGGCGGGGTCGATCCGCGGACTCGCCGCATCCGTCGCCCGCGCGATGGTCGCACCGTCGATGGTCAGCGGGGCGGTGCCGAAGCGGTTGGTGAAGCGCACCCGCAGCCGCGTCGCCGATCCTTGGAGCCGGACGATCTGGCGCAGCGTCGCATCGGTGAGATCGGCCGCGGGCAAGGCATTTTGCGAGTCGAGCGACAGCTGCGAGGTCCACCAGGCGGTCGTCCATCGGTCTGCGGGCGCGGCCTGCGCCGTAGCCGCCGCAAGCAGCCCAACCGCTACCCAGCGCAGCTTTTTCGCCATACAACCTCTCCACTAACGCGTTGATAGCGGTACCATAGCCCGGAACTTAGACAGGGCAACCCTTTCGGGCGTGCCGCTGTGCTATTGCGGCAATGCAGCGGCAGACCTAAGCAGTTTCCTTCTTCGACCAAGGAATCTCGATGCGCGCGCTTCTCTTCGCTTCCTCCGCCTTGTTGCTGCCCGTCGCCGCCCTCGCCCAGACGCCCGCCGTGCCCACCGGCAAGCTGCCCGATGCGGCCACGCCGATCGCCTATCGCCTCGATTTCACTATCCTGCCCGAGAAGGATCGCTTCAACGGCCATACCGAGATCGACATCGACCTGAAGGCGCCCGCGCGGACGATCTGGATGCACGGCCGCGACCTGCACGTCGCCAAGGCGATCGCGCGCAGCGGCGGCAAGTCGGTCACCGCCACCTTCACCCAGAAGAGCGCCACCGGCCTTGCCGAGCTCGATTTCGGCAAGACGCTGCCCGCCGGCCGCGTGACTTTGGTGTTCGATTACGACGCCGCCTTCGGCACCGGCACCCAGGGGCTCTACCACGTCAAGGTCGAGGACAGCTGGTATAGCTGGACCCAGTTCGAATCGATCGAGGCGCGCGCCGCCTTCCCGTCCTTCGACCAGCCGGGCTACAAGACGCCCTTCACCGTTTCGATCACTACCAAGCCCGGTTTCACCGCGGTGAGCAACGCACCCGAGGCGAGCAGCCGCAAGGCGGGTACGCTGGTTCGCCACCAGTTCGCGCCGACCAAGCCGCTGCCGACCTATCTGGTCGCGCTGGTTACGGGCCCGTTCGCCACTGCCGCGACGATGATCCCGCCGACCCCGCAGCGCAGCACGCCGATGCCGCTGGGCGTGGTCGGCACCAAGCCCAATGCCGGCCAGCTGGATTTCGCCCTCAAGGAATCCGGCAAGATCGTCTCGCTGCTCGAAAACTACTTCGGCCAGTCCTTCCCCTTCCCCAAGCTCGACCAGATCGGCTCGCCGATCATGCCGGGCGCGATGGAAAATGCCGGCGCCGACATTTACGGCGACGGCATCCTGTTCCTCGACGAGAAGGACTCGAGCGAGCGCAAGCAGGAATTCGGCATGGTCGTCGCGCATGAGCTGGCGCACCAGTGGTTCGGCGACCTCGTCACGCCCGCATGGTGGGACGATATCTGGCTGAACGAGAGCTTCGCCAACTGGATGGGCTATCGCATCGGCAATGAATGGCGCCCGGGCCTGCAGATCGAGCTCAACGCGATTCAGGAAGGCTTCGACGCGATGGACCTCGACGCGCTTGCCGCCGGCCGTCCAATCCACCAGCCGATCCCGAACGACGGCGACATCGACGCGGCGTTCGACCAGATCACCTATGGCAAGGGCGGCCAGGTCGTCGCGATGATCGCCGCCTATATGGGCGACGAGGCGTTCCGCGAGGGTGTGCGGCTGCACATGAAGCGCCACGCCTATGGCAATGCCAGCACCGACCAGTTCTTCGCCTCGCTCGCCGATGCGGCGCATGATCCGCGCGTGCTGGCGTCGCTGAAGAGCTTCGTCGACCAGCAGGGCGTGCCTTTGGTCACCCTGCACCGCGAGGGCGGCACGCTGACCGCTACCCAGTCGCGCTACGGCTTCTTCGGCGCCAACCTGCCCGCCGAGCAGTGGATCGTGCCGCTGTGCCTCCGCCAAGGCGAGGCCAAGAATTGCACGCTGCTCGACAAGCCGAGCATGACCGTCTCCGCCAAGGGCAGCGGCGCGCTGGTGCCCAATGCGGGCGGCTGGGGCTATTATCGCTTCGAGCTCGACCCGGCCGATTGGGATGCGCTGATCGCCGCCACGCCCAGCCTGCCCGCCGCCGAGGTGCTGGCGATCGACGACAGCGCCTGGGCCAGCTTCTATGCCGGCCGCAGCCCGGTGACGCGCACCATCGCGCTCACGCGCGCCACCGCCAAGCACGCCTCGACCAAGATCGTCTTCGAGAACGCGCACAACCTGCGCGACCTGGAGAAGCGCGGCTTGGTCACCACCCAGGCGCTCCCCGCCTATCGCAAGCTGTTCGTCGAACTCTACGGGCCGATGCTCGACAAGATCGGCTTCGATCCGGCGACCGGCGCCTATGCCAAGGAAGAGGCCGACCAGCGCGAGCTACGCAAGGACCTGGTGGGCCTCGTCGCGGTCACCGGCCATGACGCGGCACTCCGCACCAAGCTGATGACCGCGTTCGATGCGTTCGTGGCGGGCGACGAGAAGGCACTCGACCCGGCGTGGCGCGGCGTCGCGGCGGGGATCGCGCTCAACGAGCGTGGCGTACCCTTTGCCCAGCAGCTTCTGACCCAGAGCCTCGGCAAGCCGGCGCTGTTCGAGGCGCTGGGACAGGGGGTGACGGCATCGAACAATCCGGACATCGCCCGCTGGTTCCTCAACGACTTCCAGGATCCGCGCGTCGATGCCCGCAAGCGGCTGTTCACCGTCGCCGGCTTCCTCAAGTCGCCCTATACGCGCGACCTCGCCAGCGACTTCATGATCGCGCATTTCGACGAGTTCGTGAAGAATGGCGGCGGCGGCGGCGTGTTCTCGGGACGGGCGGCGCAGATGTTCGGTGCGCTCTGCTCGAACGCGCAGGCCGACGCGGTCGACGCCAAGCTGCGGCCGACCACCAAGGGCAGCACGCTCAACCTCGATCGCGCGATCGAGACGATCCGCACCTGCGCCCGCTTCCGCGACGCCAAGGCAGGCGAAGTAAGCGCGGCAATCGTCGCGGGGAAGTAAGCACTATGGGGCGGGGCCGATAGGCTCTGCCCCGCACCGTCATTCCGGCGAAAGCCGGAATCCACTAGGGTCTACGTATCGGCTCCTGCTGTTGCCGAGAGGCGAATGGATCCCGGCTTTCGCCGGGATGACATCCGATGGCGTGGCGGAACCACACCGCCGCAACCTCACGCCGCCTTGAGCGAATAGTCCTTGTAGCGCTGCCGGATCTCCATCTTGAGCAGCTTGCCGGTTGCCGTATGCGGCAGGCTGTCGACGAAGTGGATCTCGTCGGGCAGCCACCATTTGGCGACGTGTTGCCCCAGGTGCGCGAGGATCTCCGCCTCGCTCACGCTGCTCTCCGGCTTGCGCACGACGAGCAGGATCGGCCGTTCCTCCCAGCGCGGATGGTGCACCCCGATCGCCGCCGCCTCGGCGACGCCCGCGCATCCCACGGCGCAATTCTCCAGCTCGACCGAGCTGATCCACTCGCCGCCGGACTTGATCACGTCCTTCGCCCGATCGGTGATCTGCATCACCCCGTCCGGGTGGAGCACCGCGACGTCGCCGGTGTCGAACCAGTTGTCGGCATCGACCGCCGACCTTTCCTCGCGATAATATTGCCCAATCACCCAAGGCCCGCGCACCTGCAGCCGGCCCGAACTCTTGCCGTCGCGCGGCAGCACCCTGCCCTCGTCGTCGACGGTGCGCAGTTCGACGCCATAGGGCACCTTGCCCTGCTTGCTGACCTGATCGACCTGCGCCTCGAAGCCGAGCTCGTCCCAGTCGGGCGAGGGCGCGCCCATGGTTCCGATCGGGCTGGTCTCAGTCATGCCCCAGGCGTGATTGACCCGCATGCCCATCTTCATCAGCCGCTCGATCATCGCGCGCGGTGCCGCCGACCCGCCGATGGTGACGATCTTGAGGTGCTTGGGCGCCTCCCCGGTCGCGTCGATATGCTGGAACATCGCGAACCACACCGTCGGCACGCCGGCCGAGTGGGTCACCTTCTCGCGGTTCATCAGCTCGCAAAGCACCTTGGGATCGTTGACCGCGGAGAACACCATCTTCGCCCCCACCGCCGGCGCCGCCCAGGGCAGCCCCCAGCCGACCGCATGGAACATCGGCACGATCGGCATCACCACGGACTGGGTGGACAGGTCGAACTCGGCCGGTTGCAATTCGGTAAGCGCGTGGATCACGGTGGAGCGGTGGGTATAGACCACACCCTTGGGATTGCCGGTGGTGCCGCTGGTGTAGCAGAGCATCATCGGCTCGCGCTCGTCGCCGGTCACCCAGGCATAGTCGCCGTCCTCGGCGCCGATCCACGCCTCGAACCCGTCGGGGCCGAGATCGTCGAAGCAGATATAGTGCTCGATCATCGTCCAGTGCGGCTTCAACCGCTCGACCACGGGCGCGAACATCCGGTCGTAGAGCAGCACACGGTCCTCGGCATGGTTGCCGATAAAGGCGAGCTGGTCATCGAACAGCCGCGGATTGATCGTGTGGATGAGGGCGCCCATGCCGGTCGCGCCGTACCAGGCGACGAGGTGGCGGCTGTGGTTCATCGCCAGCGTCGCGACGCGGTCGCCCTTCTGGATGCCGAGCCGCTCCAGCGCCTGCGCCATCCGCCGCGCATCGTGCGAAATGCCCGCCCAGGTCGTGCGTGTCTCGCTGCCATCCGCCCAGCGCGTTACGATTTCGCGGGGTCCGTGTTCTCGCGCCGCGTGATCGAGCAAGGTGGATACCCGAAGCTCGAAATCCTGCATGCCGCCCAGCATATGCTTCTCCATTGCATGGCTGTTTGGACGCAGGATACGCCTTCATCGGCTGGAGTCGAGAGGGTCGGGCGTTACATCCTGTTGCTGGGGCGTTGCGGCATACCGGCTCGTCGATATGCGGGGCGCCCCTCCACCACACCGCTGGCGCGGTGCGGTCCCCCTCCCCCGCTTGACGGTGGAGGAGACGCTATGCTGCATGGGTGGCAGTGTTTCCTCCACCGGCGCCCTGCTCGGGGGAGGGGGACCATTCGCGCAGCGAATGGTGGAGGCGGCAATCCCTCACCCCGCGCGAAGCGCGTCCAGCGGCAGCGCCAGCATCGCTGCCATGCGCTCGGCCTGCGGCACCTTGCGGATCGCCGCCCGCGCGGCAACTTCCAGCGAGCGCCGAGCATCCTGGTCACCCACCAGCGCCACGCACCGCTCGACCAGCCCCTCATAGGGACATGCCGCGATGCCCGGCAGATATACCGGGTCCACCGCGGTATCGGCCGCGACTTCGCTCACCACCGGCTTGCCGTTGGCCATCAGGTAGAAGACGCGAATGATCTCGAAGATGTGCGTCGGGTAATAATGGACGTTCAGAACCAGTTTTGAGCGCGCGACCACCGCGTCGCGATCGGTACCGTAGACCCCGAACAGATGCTCCACCCGCAGCCCCGCCGCCGCCAGCCCGTCGAGCACCGCACGCCGGCGCGGATTGATGGAGCCGTAGAACAGCACATCGATGTCCTGCTCCGCCGCTGGCGCGATCCGGTCCAGCGCGGGATGGAAGCCGATCGGCAGCAGCCGGGTGTGGGCAGCCACCTGCGCCAGCCGCGCGACATTGCGCGGGCTGTAGTCCCAGATCTCGAAGCGCCGGGCGGCGTGGAGCATCACCCCGGTCCAACCGCCGCCCTCGGCCTGCAACTGCTCGCTGTTGAGCAGGATCGTCCCTTCGGGCAGCCGATCGATCACCTCGTGATCGAGCAGATGCGCGCCGACCAGAATGTTGCGCCCTGGCTCGCGGATCTCGTTGAGGGCGATGGTGACCGGATGGCCGAGATCGCTCAGGCCGTGGAACACCAGTTCGGCAAGTTCGAGCAATGCGCCGCTATGGGCATAGCCCTCGGGCTGCACCAGGCAGAGATGATAGGCCACGCGTGTTCCCCCGAGGCGCGCCGCCCGAAGACGGCGCGCCCGATCCGATCCTCTTGTCTTATAGAGGGTTTGGCAGGGGGAATTGAGAAACGGGCGCGATCGCGCTCAGGCCGCTGCCGCCAGCTTCATGCTCGCCGGGATCAGCGAGGCCGCCTGGACGCCGGGCATCGTCTCGATCTGCGCCGCCAGCTCGGTATCGAGCCGGAAGCCGCGGCCGAGCATCACCGTCGCCTCGCCGCCTTCGATCGGCGCGTGGAGCAGGATCTCGCCCCTGCCACCGCCGCGCAACTCGCCGACCAGTGCGGCCAGCTGCGCCGGCACGCTCGGATCCTCGATACGGATCTCCAGGATCAGCTGGGTGGTGCCCGCCAGCGTGTCGAAGGGCTGCACGCGCTTCACCGCCGCACGCGGGGTATCCTCGCCCGGGCGCTTGTCGAGCTCCAGCGTCAGGATCGCGCAGCCGGTGCCGGCGGCGCAGGCCTCCATGTCCTTGGCGATCAGCTCCTCGAAGCACGAGGTCTGGATCTGCGCGCTGCGGTCCGAGATCGTCGCCATCAGATAGCGGTTGCCGCGCGCTGAGGTGCGGTAGCGGCAATCTTCGATCAGCGCGGCGATCTGGGCCGTGACCCGCGCGCCCTCGGGGATCTGCATGTCCGGCAGGGTCGCGATGTCGCGCACGCCCTGGCCGCGGAACAGATGCTCGTAGCGGTCGAGCGGATGTGCCGAGAAATAATAGCCAAAGGCATCCTTCTCGGCGTTGATCTTGTCGGACATCGACCAGACCGCATCCTTGGGCACGGTAATCCCGCCGCCCGCCGGCTCGGCATCGCCGAACAGCCCGCCCTGCCCGCTCATCCGGCTGGCATGGTCGCGCTGGGCGACCGCGAGGATCGTCTCCGCCGCAGCATGCACGCCCGCGCGATTGGGCTCGATGCTGTCGAACGCGCCCGCCGAGGCCAGCGTTTCCAGCTGGCGCTTGTTGAGCACGCGCGGATCGACCCGCTTGGCGAAATCGTCGAGGCTGGCGAAGCGGCCGTTCTTCTCGCGCTCCTCGACCAGCAGCTCCATCGCCCGCTCGCCCACGCCCTTGAGCGCGCCGAGCGCATAGCGCACCGCCAGACCCTCACCATGCGCCTGCACGGTAAAGTCGGCCTCGCTGGCGTTGATGTCGGGCGAGGTCGCCTCGATGCCCAGCCGCCGCATGTCGTCGGCGAATACCGCCAGCTTGTCCGTCTGGTGGATGTCGTAGGCCATCGAGGCGGCGAAGAATTCGTGCGGATGATGCGCCTTGAGCCACGCCGTCTGGTAGGCGAGCAGCGCGTAGGCGGCGGCGTGCGACTTGTTGAAGCCGTAGCCGGCGAACTTGTCGATCAAGTCGAACAGCTCGTTCGCCTTGGCCGCCGGGATGTCGTTAACCTCCTTGCAGCCCTTGACGAAGATGCTGCGCTGGGCATCCATCTCCGCCTTGACCTTCTTGCCCATCGCGCGCCGCAGCATGTCTGCGCCGCCCAGCGTGTAGCCGGCGAGGATCTGCGCGGCCTGCATCACCTGTTCCTGATAGACGAAGATCCCGTAGGTCTCGCCCAGGATCGGCTCAAGCAGGTCGTGCGGATAGATGATCGGCTCGCGGCCGGCCTTGCGCGCGCCGAACATCGGGATGTTGTCCATCGGGCCCGGGCGGTAGAGGGAGACGAGCGCAACGATGTCGCCGAAATTGGTCGGCCGCACCGCGGTCAGCGTGCGGCGCATGCCTTCGGATTCCAGCTGGAACACGCCCACCGTGTCACCGCGCTGGAGCAAGGCGTAGACGCCCTCGTCGTCCCAATCGAGCCGGTCGAGATTGACGTCGATGCCGCGCTTGGCGAGCAGCACCACCGCCTTCTTGAGCACCGACAGCGTCTTGAGGCCGAGAAAGTCGAACTTCACCAGCCCGGCGCCTTCGACATTCTTCATGTCGAACTGGGTGACCGGCATGTCCGAGCGCGGATCGCGGTAGAGCGGCACCAGCTGCGCGAGCGGCCGGTCGCCGATCACCACGCCCGCGGCGTGGGTCGAGCTGTGGCGCGGCAGGCCTTCCATCCGCATCGACAGGTCAACGAGGCGCTTCACATCCTCGTTGCCATTATACTCGGCGAGGAATTCGCTCACGCCGTTCAGCGTGCGCTCGAGCGTCCAGGGATCGGTCGGATGGTTCGGGATCTGCTTGGCGAGGCGATCGACCTGGCCATAGCTCATCTGCAGCACGCGCCCGACGTCCTTGATCACCGCGCGCGCCTTCATCGTCCCGAAGGTGATGATCTGCGCCACGTGATCGCGGCCGTATTTCTCCTGCACGTAGCGGATCACTTCGCCGCGCCGGGTTTCGCAGAAGTCGATGTCGAAGTCGGGCATCGAGACGCGTTCCGGGTTGAGGAAGCGTTCAAACAGCAGGCCCAGCTTGAGCGGATCGAGATCGGTGATGGTCAGCGCCCAGGCGACCGCCGAGCCCGCACCCGAACCACGCCCCGGCCCCACCGGAATGTCGTTGGACTTCGCCCATTGGATGAAGTCGGCAACGATCAGGAAGTAGCCTGGGAACCCCATCTGGATGATGATGTCGAGCTCGAACTGGAGGCGCTGATTATATACCTCCACTTCGGCGGGATCGGTGATGCCGGCGAAATCCAGCCGATCCTTCAAGCCCTGCCAGCTGCGCTCGCGCAGCATCGTCGCCTCACCCTCGCGGTCGCCGGCGAGGCTAGGCAGGATCGGCTTGCGCTTGGGGGCGGCATAGGCGCAGCGCTGCGCGACGACGAGAGTGTTCTCGATCGCCTCGGGCAGATCGGCGAAGTTGGTCTTCATCGTCTCGGCCGGCTTGAGCCAGACCTCGGGCGAGGAGCGCGGGCGATCGTCGGTCTCAAGATAGGTCGAGTTGGCGATGCACAGCATTGCGTCATGCGCGTCGTAGAAATCGGCCTCGGCGAAGCAAGCCGGATTTGTGCCGACCAGCGGCAGGTTGCGCGCATAAGCGAGGTCAACCAGCTTGGCCTCGGCGCGCGTCTCCACGTCGTTGTTGCGCCGGGCGATCTCGACATAGAGCCGCTCGGGGAACAGCGCCTCGAGCTGCGTCGCATAGGCCTCGGCCGTCTTGTCCTGCCCGTCGGCATAGAGCCGGGCGAGCGCGCCCTCCGCGCCCGCGGTCAGGCAGAGCAGCCCGTCGGTGTGCCCGGTGAGCGCGGCGAAGGGCACATGCGCATCCTCCTCGATCGGGCGATCGAGATGCGCCTGCGAAACGAGATGGCAGAGATTTTCATAGCCGGTCTGGTCCTGCGCGTACAGCGCCAGCCAGTCGATCGGCACGTTGAGCCCCTCGGCGAGGTTCGAGCGCTTCACCGCCAGCAGCGTGCCGACGATCGGCTGGACACCGGCCTTCTTGGCGGCGTCCGAAAAGCTCATCGCGGCGTAGAGGCCGTTGCGATCGGCTACGGCGATGGCGGGGAAGCCGTGGTTCTTGGCGTGCTTGGCGATCGCCTTGGGGTCGATCGCCCCTTCGAGCATGGTGTAGCAGGAAAAAACCCGAAGCGGGACGAAACCGGAATGCGCCATGCCCGAACCTAGGAGCGCGCGCGCCGAATTGCCAACCCGCAGCCGCGCTTCTCCACAGCTTTTGCGCCCGGCCGAGCGATACCGCCGAAACGGAGCGATCTACACCTGCGCGATCATGAATATATGGTAAACGAAACACGCGGCCGGAGCATCCACACACCTCCCGCTCCGGCCGTGCTTTTTTCCGCTTTTCGGCAGCTTTAGAGCAGCGCCTCGATATCCGCACCGATCTTGCTCGGGGCCGTGGTGGGGGCATAGCGCTCGACCACCTCGCCCGCGCGGTTCACCAGGAACTTGGTGAAGTTCCACTTGATCCCCTCGGTACCCAGCACCCCCGGCGCCTGGGCCTTGAGCGCCTGAAACAAAGGCGCCGCATTGCTGCCGTTGACGTCGACCTTGGCGAAGATCGGGAAGGTCACGTCATAGGTGAGCGAGCAGAAGCTGGCGATTTCCTCGGCATTGCCGGGTTCCTGCGCGCCGAACTGGTTGCACGGGAAGGCCAGCACCGAAAAGCCGCGATCGCGATAGGCACGCCACAGCTGCTCCAGCTCCTTGTACTGCGGGGTAAACCCGCATTTGGACGCGGTGTTGACGATCAGCAGCACCTGCCCGGTGAACTTCGACAAGTCGCTGGTGGTGCCGTCCGGCAGCGTCACGGGGATCTGCGTGATTGCCTCGCTCATGCCATTTCCTCCAGGCGCCCTTCGTGAAGCCGCACGACACGGTCCATCCGCTTCGCCAGCCGCTCGTTATGCGTTGCGACCAGCGCAGCTGAGCCTTCGTTGCGGACGAGATTGAGAAACTCGCCGAACACCCGGTCCGAGGTCGCCTCGTCGAGATTGCCGGTCGGCTCGTCCGCCAGCACCAGCGGTGGCCGATTGGCGAGCGCGCGCGCCACCGCGACGCGCTGCTGCTCGCCGCCCGAAAGCTGGTTGGGGCGGTGCGTTAACCGATGGCCGAGCCCGAGCTGGCTGAGCAGCTCGGTCGCCCGCGCCTGGGCCGCCGCGCGCGTCGCGCCATGGATCAGCTGCGGCAGGATGACATTCTCGGTCGCGTCGAAATCGGGCAGCAGGTGGTGGAACTGGTAGATGAAGGCGAGCTTGTCGCGCCGCATCTGGGTGCGCCCGCCTGCGGGCAGCTTGGCTGCCTCCTCTCCGACGATGCGGATCGATCCCTCGAAGCCGCCTTCGAGCAGCCCCACTGCCTGGAGCAGCGTCGACTTGCCCGAGCCCGAAGGCCCGAGCAGCGCCACGATCTCGCCGGGCTGCACCGCAAGGTCGACCCCGCGGAGCACGTCGATCCGCACGCCGCCCTGCTCGAAGCTGCGCCGCAGGTCGCGCGTCTGGAGAACCGGTTCATTCATAGCGCAGTACCTGGACGGGATCGGTGCTCGCCGCCTTCCACGCAGGGTAGAGGGTGGCAAGGAAGGTGAAGAGCAGCGCCGTCGCGCAGATCGCGAAGGTCTGCAGCGGATCGGTCTTGGCGGGAAGCTCGGTAAGGAAGCGCATCTGCGGGTCCCATACCT
The DNA here is from genome assembly GCF_052045505.1 of Sphingomonas sp. 22176. Classification (NCBI taxonomy): domain Bacteria; kingdom Pseudomonadati; phylum Pseudomonadota; class Alphaproteobacteria; order Sphingomonadales; family Sphingomonadaceae; genus Sphingomonas; species Sphingomonas sp. 22176. The sequence goes on from NZ_JBQEPL010000004.1 coordinate 179,632, forward strand.
TCTGGCCGGTCACCGCGCCGATCACCCACACCACCTGCTCGCGGAAGGTGATGAAGAACCAGGCGAGCAGCCCCCCTGCCCCCACGCCCAGCGCGCCGATGGTGGTGCCGACGGTCATGAAGATCCGCATCAGCCCGCCGCGCGTCGCACCCATTGTCCGCAGCACGGCGATGTCGCGCGTCTTGGCGCGCACCAGCATGATCAGTGACGAGATGATGTTGAACGACGCGACGACGAGGATGATCGAGACGATCGTGAACGACACGATGCGATCGACCGACAGCGCCTCGAACAGCTCGCGGTTCATCTGCCGCCAGTCGGTGATCTGGCCGATATTCGCCACCTTGTCGGCGAGCGGACGAATGACCTGCTCGATCTTGTCGGGATTGTTGGTGTCGATGCGGATCATCTGGACGCTGTCGCCGAGCAGCAGCAGCGTCTGCGCATCCTCCATCGGCATGATGATATAGGCCTTGTCGTAATCATACACGCCAACCTCGAAGATCGCGGCGATGCGGTATTTCACGATCCGCGGCATCGTGCCGAAGGGCGTCGCGGAGCCTTGCGGGTTGATGATCGAGATTTCCGAACCGATCGTCGCGCCCAGCGATTCCGCCAGCCGCGAGCCGATCGCGATCTGCTCGCCGCCGGGCTTGAGGTTCTTGAACGAGCCGAGGATTTCCTTGCCCTTCAAGGTCGAGTTGTTGAGGATGTCCTGAATGCGCAGCCCGCGGACCAGCGCGAACTCGACACGCCCGTCATAGCTGGCGAACAACGGCTGTTCGATCAGCGGGGTCGCGGCCGTGACCCCGGGGATCGCCTTGGCCTCGTCGGCGATTCGGCGCCAGTCGCGCAGCTGGCCGTTATAGCCCTGCACCACCGCATGGCCGTTCAGCCCGGAGATCTTGTCGAACAGCTCGGCGCGGAACCCGTTCATGATGCTCATCACCACGATCAGCGCGGCGACGCCGAGCATCACGGCGACCAGGCTGAAGCCGGCGACGACGGCGATGAAGGCTTCGCTGCGCCCGGGCAGCAGGTAGCGGCGGGCGATCATTCGCTCGTAGCGAGAGAGTAGCATGGGGATCCTCTAGGGCCGGTTGCGCGGCGTGGGAAGCGTTCTGTTGCCGATTCGACACACGCTTGCCGCAATCTGCTGACGCCAAGCTGTCGACCGGTGACAAAGGCGCTCCGGCCTTCTACCAAGAAACCGTCGAAGCGCAGGCGCAAAAAAGGCCACGGTTCGGGGAAGGTTCCCAGCTCCACTTGCGAGCAATCGCAAGTGTTTGACGCGGGGATCTACTAAGGGGGCTGACGAGCATTCGTCACGCAGGCGCCCGGGTCGGAAACGGCCCGGGCGTTTGCTTTTCCGGAGCCATTCTGGCCGCAACTATGCCCGTGTTGCTGGCGAGCTTACTTGCAGCGCGCACCCTTCTGTATCGAAACGGGCCGCCCTTTCCCAACGCTATCGGGCGGAGCAGGTCGCCCTGCCCCGCCCGCCAACCTCCCCCGGCCATGGCGGGAGGCCAGTGCGTGTCACGATCAGAAGGAACCGCTGATCGTGAAACCCCAGGTGCGCGGGTCGCCCGGCTGGCCGACGACCAGCCCGGTATTGCCCGACTGCACCGAGAGCAGCTCGAAATAGCGCTTGTCGAAGGCGTTCCGCACCCAGGCGAAGGCGTTCACCTTGCCCTTGCGATAGCCGAGCCGGAAGCTCGACAGCGAGTACCCGTCAATCCAGGTATAGGCGGAGGGCGACGGGTTGGACGAGAAGCGCGAGCGCCAGCTGCCGTCATAGCCAAGATAGACCTGGCCTTCCTGCACCGGCACGTTCACTTCGCCGCCGAAGCCTAGCGCCCATTTCGAGATGCCGGGCAGCACCTGGCCGGAAATGTCGCAATTAGCCGGGCTCACCCCGCCCGGGGTGCCGGGTGCGCTCGGTGTCGCACCCGTGGTGCCGCCCGACAGTTCGGGCGGGCACGGTGCGTCGCGGAAGCGGACATATTTGGCGTCGGTATAGGCGCCGTTGACGTAGAGCTTGAAGCGATCGGTCGGCTGGAAGTTCGAATCGAACTCGACGCCGCGCACGCGCACCTTGTCGGCATTGGCGAGATAGCCGCGGATCACGCCGAGCTGCCCGTTGGTGACGGTCGCCTGGTAATCCTTCACCTCGGTCCAGAAGCCGGCGAGATTAAAGGTCGCGCGACGGTCGAAGAACTGGGTCTTCAGGCCTAGCTCGAAATGGTTGACCTTCTCCGGCTTGACCGAAGCGGCGGCGAGGATCGGGTTGTTGTTGGCATCCAGCGGCAGGCCGGACAGGTTGATGCCGCCGGACTTGAAGCTGCGCGCATAGGTCGCATAGCCATGCACATCGCGCGCGAAATCGTAGGAGAGCGTCGCGTCGCCCGAGACGTTCCAGTCGCTGAACCGCGCCGAATAATTCTGCGGCGCCAGCACCCCGCGCTGGTCGGCGGTGAGCGTCGTGCTACCAGCGCCGTTGGTGACTACCGCGAGGTACGATCCAGTCTTCTTGTCGTAGTTCAGCCGCAGGCCTGGCTGGAAACGTAGCTTCGGCACCACTTCCCAGTTGAGCTTGCCGAACACCGCGAAGCTGGTGTTGTCGAACCCGATCGTGTTCTTCGACGTGAGGCCGTCGAGTGTCGCCGGGTTGTTCGCCGCCGCGCTGGTCGGGTTGAGCAGCCAGCGGCTCGCCGCCGGGCCCTGCACCTGCGAACCCTGGGTGTCGATCGTCTGGTGGAAGACGAACACGCCCGCGGTGTAGTCGAGCTTGTTCTTGCCGTTGGAGGCGACCCGCAGCTCCTGCGTCACCTGCTTCTGCTGCGACGGGTTCTGCGAGACGGTGGTAATCGGCAGGCCGACGAAATCGCGGTCGTTGGCGGGCTGCCAGTCCCAATAGCGCCAGGCGCTCACCGAGGTGACCGTCGCCGCGCCCAGATCCCAGTTGGCGACCAGCGAGGCGCCGCCAATCTCCTGGCGCGAGTTGATGTCGGCGTCGAGATCGGTCTTGCGGTCGAACGGATCGGTGCTCGGCGGCGCATAGCCGAACGCCGCCGCCAGCGCGGCATATTGCCGGTTGAGCGGCCGCTGGGTCGCGCCGGTGCGCACATAATATTGCACGCAGCACAGCGGGTTCTGCAGGTTGAAGTCACCCGACAGCGTCAGGTCGAGATTGGGTGCGGCGCGCCACAGCAGCTGGCCGCGCACCCCGTAATTGTCTAGCCGGTGGAGATTGGTGTCGCTTCGGGTGTCGTAGATCGTGCCCTGGCGCTTGGTCACCGAGGTCGACAGCCGCACTGCCAGCATGTCGTCGACGATCGGCGCCGAGGCCGAGCCTTTCAGCTGGAGAAAGTCGTGGTTGCCGACGCTCGCCTCGTAGCGCACTTCGGGGGTGAAGCTCGGCTTGCGCGTGGTGATGTTGATCGCGCCCGCGGTGGTGTTCTTGCCGTAGAGCGTACCCTGCGGCCCGCGCAGCACTTCGACGCGATCGACATCGACGAAGTCGAAGGTCGAGGCGCCCACCCGGCCGATATAGACGCCGTCGACATAGAAGCCGACGCCCTGCTCGATCCCGTCATTGGTGAGCCCGAACGGCGCGCCGAGCCCGCGGATGTTGATCGCGGTGTTGCGCGGGTTGCTCGAATAGAATTGCAGCGCCGGCTGCGACTGCTGGATGCGGGACACGTTGAACGCCCCCGCCTCTGCCAGCGTCGCGCCGGTGAGCACCGAAATCGCCACCGGCACTTCCTGGACCCGCTCCTCGCGCCGGCGGGCCGTCACGACGATGTCGCCGTCCTGGTGCTGCGGTTCAGCGGTGGCGGCAGGCACTGGCGCGTCGCGATCGGACGCGGCAGGCATTGCCGTGGATAGCAGCAGCAGCGGTATCAGCGGCAGGCTCATCATGTTCCCCTAGTTCGTTGCGCCCAATCTCCACTGAGGCGATGGGGTTTAGCGAGGAAGGAGATGTTTAGGGCCGCCTAGCCGGCGTTGGCGCCCCCTTGAAACCGCGGAACGCAACACCAGATCAGCGAAGCGAGGCGCCGAACGGGCTTCGCACCGGTGTCGCGGCAGTTGGCCGGGCATCGAGACTATCGACGTTCAAATTGCTCACAGGAGAATCTGAAGATGCGTCAGCTCGACTTTACTCCCTTCCGTCGCTCGGCAATCGGGTTCGACCGGCTGTTCGACATGCTCGAATCCAGCGCCCGTCAGGCAACTTCGGAGAACTACCCCCCCTTCAACCTCGAACGACTTGCCGAAGACCGCTATCGCATCACCATCGCGGTGGCCGGCTTCAAGGCGGACGAGATCGATATCACCGCGCAGCAGAACCTGCTGCTGGTGGCCGGGAAGAAAGCCGGAGAGAATGAGAACAACCAGGGCAATTATCTGCACCTGGGCATCGCCAACCGCAGCTTCGAGCGCCGCTTCGAACTCGCCGATTTTGTGCGGGTGGAAAGTGCCAACCTGGCCGACGGCCTGCTGACGATCGAGCTGCTGCGCGAGGTGCCCGAGGCGATGAAGCCCAAGAAGATCCAGGTGGGGTCCGGCAGCGAGCCGGCCGCGATCGACCATCGCACGGCCAACGCGGCGTAACCTGCCGCACGCGCTCGCGGCGTCCCCCTCCCTTAGGCGCCGCGACGAGGCGCCCGAGCTTCGGCCCGGGCGCCTTTTCTTTTGTGAGTGGGCGCTACTCCAGCCCCCACTCGGCGACGTACCCGGAATTTGGGAAGATCGCGCGGGCAGCGGCGGCCATCTCGATCCACTGCGCGGGGCTATAGCGCCGAGACAGATGCAACAGCGTGTAGCGCTCGACGCCTGCGTCCCGCGCTAGCATCGCTATCTGGTCCACGGTGGAATGGTAGTATTTGCGCGCAAGCTCGCCGTCTTCAACGGCATATTGCGCTTCTGCGTAAAGGGTCTGGACGCCAGACAGTCGCGGCGCAATGCGCGCGCATTGCGTCTCGTCCGCGAGGAAGTCCGTAAGATAGGCGAAGCTGTCGCCGGCAGCGGCCTGAATGACCTTCGTCCGCAACGCCTCCGCGTCATGCGCCACGCCGTCGATCTGCACGGAGCGCGTTTCGGGCTTCTTCAGCGCCGCCAGCCAGGGCCCCGGCCGCATCCCCATCGCGGCGATCGCTGCCATGTCCACCGTCTGCCGCGCCGCTTCGCGCACGACATAGCCGAGGCATAGGCCATGATGCACAAGGTCGATAGCCTCCACCTGCACTTCGGGCGTTTGCAGGACGATGCCGTTGTGCGTTCGCTCGTCCTGCGCATGCATCTCGGCAAAGGCCTCGTTGGCCTCGAAGCGATAGGTCTGGACGCAGCCCGCATCCACATCGTGGACAAACCAGGTGCCGACGAGTTCGGGCGCATGGCTCCACCAGAAGCCCTGGAACCGGTGGTGCAGGATGCGCGCGGTACCTGCGGGACCCCAGATATGGTTCTCCACGTTCGTCCGCGCGAAATTCATCCGGAAGAACGCGTCAAACCCACTGACATGGTCCATGTGCAGATGGGTCAGGAACAGATGCGCGATGGACTGGATCTCCGCCTGCGAGGCGGTATGCAGCGTGTCGGCCCCGCAGTCGAACATCATCCGCAGCCGGCTCTGGCCGCTGTCGGCGAGCGCCATCAGCGCGTTGTCGTTCGGTGGCGTACCAAGAATACGGACATCAAGCATGGATGGGACCTTGTTTTTCGAGGCCGCCTACCGAAATACAGAAGTGCGGTCGAGAGAGCCTTGCTCTTTCAGTGGCCTATCCCCATCAGTGCAAAATTACACTTAACGTTGAGATAATCATCTGCGCGTCGGTACTTGCTTGCAGAAGGCGCACCAGCGCACTTACCATGGGCCAGATGGAAGGCTTGATGATCCATGCCGGCAGTTGCGACCACTGTGACCACCAGGGTTGGCTTGGCTTTTATCTTTGCGGTGACAAGCAGACCATGATCCTCCTGTGCGAGGAATGCGAAGCCGTCTATCTGTCTCTAGGAGACAGGGACCGTGGACGCTGGGCGATCGTCGGATCGGCACCCGAATACCGCATCGCTTCCCTCAATGTTGCCATCACGGGCGGCCGTGACGCGACACGCGAGGAGATCATTGCGAGGGGATGGAGCACCGCGATCAAGGGAGAATACGCGTACCGGATCGCGCGAGCGCCGGTCCGCCCTTTGCTCACCCCGCAGGCTTCAACCCCAGCAGCCACGGCCGCACCCGCCCGGTGGGCTTCGCCACCCCGTCCAGCCGTTCGGCGCGGACGATCGTCACCGGCTTGAGGATCATCTGGCCCTTCATCACGTCGCGCCCGCCGCCGCTGGGAAGTGCCAGGATGCGCTGGACCACGTCCATGCCGCCGACCACCTGGCCGAACGCCGCGAAGCCCAGGTTGCCCCCCCGCGCGTCGAGCCCCGGATTGTCGCCGACCATGATCGAGAAATTGCCGTTGGCCGAATTGGGGTTCGGCCCATGCGCCATCGAGATGGTGCCGTTCAGGTGCTTGAGCCCCGTCTTGCTGGTCGGCTCCAGCGGCAGCGGGTCGAGCATCCGGCGGGCATCGGTGCCGACGCCGCCCTGGATGAAGCCCTTGGTCGGCTCGGTCTTGCGCCGGGCGGTGCGGTAGAAATTGGTGCCCTCCAGCCGCCCGTCATCGACATAGGCGAGGAAGTTGGCGACGGTTTTGGGCGCGCGCTTGGCGTCGAGCGCCAGCGTGATCGCGCCCATGCTCGTCACCAGCCGCACCCGGACCTGGCCGGGAACGGCCCGCGGCTGCGGCGGTGCCGGCGCTGCGGACACCGCCAGCAGCGCCAGCCCGGCGACGAAGGCCCGTCGCAGCACGCCCTTAGACGAGCCGCGAGTGCTTGACGGCGGCTTCGATGAAGCCCGCGAACAGCGGGTGCGGATCGAACGGCTTGGACTTGAGCTCGGGGTGGAACTGCACGCCGACGAACCAGGGATGGTCCGGCCGCTCGACGATCTCGGGCAGCGTGCCGTCGGGCGACATGCCCGAGAAGACCAGGCCGCCTTCTTCCAGCACCGGCTTGTAGGCGGTGTTCACCTCATAGCGGTGGCGATGACGCTCGCTGATCGAATCGCTGCCATAGATCGAGGCGACGACGCTGTTGCCGCCGAGCTTCGCCGGATAGGCGCCCAGCCGCATCGTGCCGCCGAGATCGCCGCCCTCTTCGCGCTTCTGCAGGCCGTCGGCGGTCATCCACTCGGTGATCATGCCGACCACCGGTTCCTCCGTCGGGCCGAATTCGGTGGTCGAGGCGTCGGCGATGCCCTGGGCGCGAACGCCCTCGATGCACGCCATCTGCATGCCGAGGCAGATGCCGAAGAACGGCACGTTGCGCTCACGGGCGAAGCGGACGCCGGCGATCTTGCCCTCGCTGCCGCGCTCACCGAACCCGCCGGGGACGAGGATGCCGTGCATCGGCTCCAACATCGCGGCGACTTCGCTCTGGTCCTGCTCGAACAGCTCGGCGTCGAGCCACTGGATGTTGACCTTCACCCGGTTGGCGATGCCGCCATGGACCAGCGCCTCGGTGAGCGACTTATAGGCATCGGGCACGCCCATATATTTGCCGACCACGCCGATGGTGACTTCGCCCTCGGTGTTCTGCAGCCGCTCGACGATGCCGCTCCAGCGGCTGAGATCGGGCGACGGGCCCGGCTCGATACCGAAGGCCTTGAGGACTTCGCCGTCCAGGCCTTCGCCGTGATACTGCAGCGGCACCGCATAGATGCTCTTGGCGTCGAGCGCCGGGATCACCGCCGAGGTCGGCACGTTGCAGAACTGCGCGATCTTGGCGCGCTCGCCGGCGGGCAGCGGACGCTCGGCGCGACACACCAGCACGTCAGGCTGGACGCCGAGCGCCGCGAGTTCGCGCACGCTGTGCTGGGTCGGCTTGGTCTTCAGCTCGCCCGCGGCGGCGATGTACGGCACCAGGGTCACGTGGATGCTGACGGTCTGGCCGCGGCCGAGATCGTTGCGGAGCTGGCGAATCGCTTCGATGAACGGCAGCGACTCGATGTCGCCCACCGTGCCGCCGATCTCGCACAGCACGAAGTCGAGATCCTCGGTCTCGGCCTGAGCAAAGGCCTTGATCGCGTCGGTGACGTGCGGGACCACCTGGACGGTGGCGCCGAGATAGTCGCCGCGGCGCTCGCGCTCGATGATCGTCTTGTAGATCCGGCCCGAGGTGACGTTGTCGGCCTGGCGCGCGGTCACGCCGGTGAAGCGCTCGTAATGCCCCAGGTCGAGATCGGTCTCCGCGCCGTCATCGGTGACGTACACCTCACCATGCTGGTGCGGCGACATCGTGCCGGGATCGACGTTGAGATAGGGATCGAACTTGCGGATGCGGACTCGATAGCCACGGGCCTGAAGCAGCGCCGCGAGGCTCGCTGCCATGAGACCCTTGCCGAGCGAGGAGACCACGCCGCCGGTGATGAAGATGTACCGCGCCATGGGAGAAAACGCCTAACGTCAAAGGGCGCAGACCGGCAAGCGTTAGAATCCGCCGGCTGCGCAAATTTTTACGGTGTGTCCGCCGCAAGCGCGGCGAACTACGGATGCTTACTGGCTGAACGGAACCGCGCTGTTGCCGGTTGCGCCCGTATCGTTGCCGGTCGGCGCCGGCGCGGTCGGGACCGTGAGCGGGGCGACCGCGGCAGGCGCCTTCTGCAGGCCCGCATCGATCTTGGTGGAGTGCCGGGTGGCCGCCAGGAAGGCGAGCACGATGCTCATCAGGATGAACGCGGTCGCCAGGATCGCGGTCATGCGGGTCAGGAAATCGGCCGCGCCGCGTGCCGACATGAGACCGGCCGGGCTGCCGCCCGAGGTGAGACCGCCACCCTCCGACTTCTGAACGAGGATCACCCCCACCAGCAGGGCAGCGATGATGAACTGAACGACGAGGAGGAAGGTGAACATGAAATCCGGTGCCCGTTAGCGAAGGGCGCGACATAGGCGAGCCGCCCGGCGCAATCAACCGCCTGTTCCGCCCCCGACTCAAGCGCCCGTGCACAACCCCATGGCAGATCGGCATTTTCATCGCGATTTTCGCACAACATTTCGCCCGCGCACTGAAACCTAGTTGGTAAATGCGCGTTTGTTTCTTCGGTTCGATGCCGTGCCGGGCCTGAAACGAACGAGTGGTGCTTGTGAACGCTATGTCCGAACAGACCCTGTGGGGGTGGAAGAATACGCTGATCGATTATGTGCGCTCGGGAGAACCCGATCTCACCAATCGGCAGATGGCGCTGCTGATGCTTGTATATCTGGACCCCGGCCCCCATACGGTGCGCGGTCTGGCGCGGGCGCTCAACGTCTCGAAGCCGGTGGTCACGCGTGCCTTGAATCGACTGGGCACGCTCGGCTATCTGCGCCGCCAGCGCGACGACACCGACAAGCGCAACATCTTCGTAGCGCGCACCGCGGAAGGGGCAGAGTTTCTTGCAGAGTTCGGGCATTTCCTCGCTGGCAACCACCTCAGCGAGCCAGTCCCAGAGCGCGCCGACGCGTAAGCGTCTGGCGCTGGACGGCCGTTCGGCCGCGATCGATCCCCGGGTGGACGCCGTCCGCCCCGACATCGCCGATATCCGCCTCGCGGGCCGCGTGTTCGCGCCGCATTACGCATCGCCGATGCCGCGGGTGATCCATTTCGAGACGCCGCTGCGCCCCACGTCCAAGGGCGACGAGCCGGCGCTGACCATGCTCCAGAAGGGCGATGTGTTCGAGGTTCTCGAAATCGCCGGCACCCACGCCTGGGGTGTCGCCCCCGGCCCGGCCTTGGTAGGCTATATCGACGCATCGGCCTTGGGGGAGACCGAATGATCGCGCACGTATTCATCGACGGCGCCGCCGGCACCACCGGCCTCGAGATTCGTGAGCGCCTTGCCGGCCGCCCGGAGATCGAGGTGATGGTCCTCGACGACCAGGACCGCAAGGATCCGAAGAAGCGCGCACAGGCGCTCAACGCCGCCGATTTCGTCATCCTCTGCCTGCCCGACGATGCGGCGCGCGAAGCGGTGGCGATGATCGAGAACGAGCGGACGCGGGTGATCGACGCCTCGACCGCCTATCGCACCGCGGCCGACTGGACCTATGGCTTCGCCGAGCTCGAGCCCGGCCAGGCGGCGGCGATCGCCGAGGCGGCACGGGTGAGCAACCCGGGCTGCTATCCCACCGGCTTCCTGGCGCTGGTCCGCCCGCTGATCCGCGCCGGCCTGATCCCGCACGACTTCCCGCTGAGCATCAACGCCGTTTCGGGCTATTCGGGCGGCGGCCGCTCAATGATCGCCGAGTTCGAGGGTAGCGGCCCCGATCGAACCGAAACCGCCTTCCGCCCCTACGGCCTGTCGCTCGCGCACAAGCATGTCCCCGAGATGCAGAAGCATGCGCGGATCGAGCATCCGCCGATCTTCCTGCCCTCGGTCGCGCGCACCTATCGCGGCATGATCGTCGAGGTACCGCTGCCGCTGTTCGCCTTCACCCGCAAGCCGTCGGTCGAGCAGCTGGAGAACGTGCTGCGCGACGCCTATCGCGACTCGCCGGTGGTGCAGGTGCTGCCCGCCGATGTGGCGACGGTGTCGATCGAGGAAAATGCCGGCACCGATCGCCTGTCGGTGCGCGTGTTCGGCAATGACGAGACCCGCCAGGCGCGGCTGATCGCCTCGCTCGACAATCTCGGCAAGGGCGCCGCCGGCGCGGCGGTGCAGAACCTCAACATCATGGCCGGACTGGAACCCACCGCCGGGCTGGTTCTCTGACCATTCGAATTCCCCTCCCCTCCGCGGGAGGGGAAATCAAACTTCAAAATTTGCCGTCTTCGCATACCTATTCCTCCCCTTCGGCTTGATCTTTCGGCCGCATTGGTGTCTCGCGGGGGCGAACCAATCGAGAGGGAAATGATGCAGCAGCCCGTCGGCAAATTGCTTCTGTTCGGTGCCACCGGTGACCTGGCGCAGCGTATGCTGCTCCCCTCGCTCTACGCGCTGCACGCCGATGGCCTGCTTCCCGATGGCCTGACCATCACCGGCACCGCCCGCTCCGAGCATGACGACGAAGGCTATCGTGCCTTTGCCGCCAAGGCGCTTGACCAATTCCTGCCCGCCGATCGGAAGGACGACAGCGCTGTCGCCAGCTTCCTCCAGCGCGTCCATTATCAGACGCTCGATGCCTCGCAGACCGAAGGCTATGGCGCGCTGAAGGAGAAGCTGGGCGACATCTCCGGCGGGCTCGCCATCTTCCTGTCGACCGCGCCCTGGCTGTTCGGGCCGACGATCAAGGGCCTCGAATCGGCAGGTCTCGCCGGTGAGAATGTCCGCATCAGCCTGGAAAAGCCGCTCGGCCGCGACCTCGCCTCCAGCCGCGAGATCAACGACATCGTCGCCGAGGCCTTCCCCGAGGAGCGCACCTTCCGCATCGACCACTATCTCGGCAAGGAGACGGTGCAGAACATTCTGGCGCTGCGCTTCGGCAACTCGCTGTTCGAGCCGGTGTGGAACGCCCGCGGGATCGACAGCGTGCAGATCACCGTCTCGGAGACCGTCGGCCTGGAAGGCCGCGCCGGCTTCTACGAGGATACCGGCGCGCTGCGCGACATGGTGCAGAACCACATGCTCCAGCTCGTCGCGCTGATCGCGATGGAGCCCCCTGCCCGCTTCGACGGCACCTCGATCCGTGACGAGAAGGTCAAGGTGCTCCGCTCGCTGCGCAAGATCACGCCGGCAGAGGCGCCGAACCTCACCGTGGTCGGCCAATATGGCGGCGGCGCGGTGAAGGGGCAGATCGTCCGCGATTACGCCACCGACCTCGGCAAGGACTCGCGCACCGAGACCTTCGTGGCGATCAAGGCACATGTCGACAATTGGCGCTGGCAGGGCGTGCCCTTCTATCTGCGCACCGGCAAGCGCCTCGCCGAGCGCCGCTCGGAAATCGTCATCCAGTTCAAGCCGGTACCGCACTCGATCTTCGCCGAGCGCGGCGGCATGCTCCAGCCGAACGCGCTGGTCATCCGCTTGCAGCCGGAGGAATATGTCCAGCTGCTGGTGATGGCCAAGCAGCCCGGGCTCGACCGCGAGGGGTATCGCCTGCGCGAAGTGCCGCTCAACCTCAGCCTCGATGCCGAGTTCGCCGGCACCACCCGCCGCATCGCCTATGAGCGCCTGCTGCTCGACCTGATCGAAGGCGATCCCACGCTGTTCGTCCGCCGCGACGAGGTGGAAGCGCAATGGGAATGGATCGACGCGATCCGCGCCGGCTGGGACGCGAATGATCTCAAGCCCAAGCCCTATGCCTCGGGCAGCTGGGGCCCCTCGCTCTCGATCGCGCTCACCGAGCGCGACGGGGTGCACTGGCACGAATGAGCGGGAGGGGAGCGAAAGCGCCTCCCCATCCCTATATTGGACTCCGCGCGGCCGGACGGCTGCCCTGCGGTCCCACCAAATTGAAGGAGCTTACATGACGACCGAAATCGAATGGTGGGACTATGAGGACACCGCCGAAATGGGCGACGCCCTTGCCGGCGACGTCCAGTTCATCATCGAAAGCGCGATCGACGCGCGCGGCGCCGCAGTCATCGCACTCGCCGGCGGCCGCACCCCCGGCCCGATCTACGCCAAGCTGAGCAAGGCCAAGCTCGACTGGAAGCGGGTGACGATCATCCCGACCGACGATCGCATCGTGCCGATGGGCGATCCGATGTCCAACGTCACCGGCCTCGCCAAGGTGTTCTTGCCGCTCGGCGCCCGCGTGATCCCGGTCGTCAGCGAAAAGGCCGACGACTACAAGGCCGCGGGCCGCGCTGCGGACGCGCGCCTGCAGGACTTCCACTGGCCGCTCGACCTCTGCCTGCTCGGCATGGGCGCCGATGGCCACACCGCCTCGATCTTCCCCGGCCCCGATCTCGCCGAGGCACTGACCGGCCCCAAGGAGCGCCGCGCGCTGGGCGTGATGCCCGATCCGCTGCCGCCGGAAGCGCCCGTCCCTCGCGTGAGCCTGTCGCTCGCCGCGATCGTCTCGGCGCGCGCGCTGATGATCGCGATCACCGGCCAGGAAAAGAAGGACGTGCTGGAGCGCGCAATCTCCGAAGGCGCGGGTTCGACCCTGCCGATCGGCCGCGTGCTCGCCGAAACCGAACTGCCTGTCGACATCCACTGGAGCCTGTAAATGGCCAATCTGCACGCCGAAATCGCAGCCGTCACCGATCGGGTGATCGAGCGGTCCAAGGCGGGCCGCACCGCCTATCTCGAGCTGATCCGCCGCGAGCGCGAATCGGGCAATGACCGGCCCAAACTGGGCTGCGCCAACCTCGCGCATGCCTATGCCGGCACCGAGGAACAGCGCGATGCGCTGAAGGCCGGCAACCGCATGAACATCGGCATCGTGACGTCGTACAACGACATGCTGTCGGCCCATGCGCCCTATTACCGCTATCCCGAACAGATGAAGGTCTGGGCGCTGGAGGCCGGCGCCACTGCACAGGTCGCCGGCGGCGTGCCCGCGATGTGCGACGGCGTGACCCAGGGCTATCAGGGCATGGAGCTGTCGCTGTTCAGCCGCGACACCATCGCGATGGCGACGGCGGTATCGCTCAGCCACCGCGTGTTCGAGGGCGCGGCGCTGCTCGGCATTTGCGACAAGATCGTGCCGGGCCTGCTGATGGGCGCGCTGCGCTTCGGCCACCTGCCGATGGTGCTGATCCCCGGCGGCCCGATGCGCTCGGGCCTGGCCAACAAGGAAAAGGCCGCGGTCCGCGAGCGCTATGCCGAGGGCAAGGCGACCCGCGAGGAACTGCTCGATTCCGAGATCGCCGCCTATCACGGCAAGGGCACCTGCACCTTCTACGGCACGGCGAACTCGAACCAGATGATGATGGAGGCGATGGGCCTCCACGTCCCGGGCTCGGCCTTCGCCAATCCGGGCACCAAGCTGCGCCAGGAGCTGACCCGCCACGCCGTCCACCGCCTCACCGAGATCGGCTGGAACGGCGACGATTACCGTCCGATCGGCCATGTCGTAGACGAAAAGGCGATCGTGAACGCGGCGATCGTGCTGCTCGCCACCGGCGGCTCGACCAACCACCTGATCCACGTCCCCGCCTTCGCGCGCGCGGCCGGCATCACGATCGACTGGGAGGATTTCGATCGCCTCTCGCGCGTCGTGCCGCTGATGACCCGCGTCTATCCGAACGGCTCGGCCGATGTGAACCAGTTCGAGGATGCCGGCGGGCCGTCCTTCGTCATCAAGGAGTTGCTGCGCGGCGGTCTGATGCACGGAGACGCACTGACCATCGCCAAGGACGGCATGGCCGCCTATGGCCGCAAGCCCGACATAGACGGCGATGCGCTGGTCTGGACCGAGCATGGCGAGAAGAGCAACGACGAGAATATCGTCCGCACGGTCGAAACCGCCTTCTCGCCCGAGGGCGGCTTCCGCATCCTCAAGGGCAATATCGGCCGCGCCTGCATCAAGGTCTCGGCGGTCGAGCGCGAGCGCTGGATCATCGAGGCCCCTGCCCGCGTCTTTTCGGACCAGCTCGACGTGCTGGAAGCGTTCAAGGCCGGCGAGCTGGAGCGCGACGTGATCGTCGTGGTCCGCTTCCAGGGCCCGCGCGCCAACGGCATGCCCGAGCTGCACAAGCTAACCCCGCAGCTCGGCGTGCTCCAGAACCGCGGCTTCAAGGTGGCGCTGGTCACCGACGGGCGCATGTCGGGCGCCAGCGGCAAGGTGCCGGCGGCGATCCACCTCTCCCCGGAAGCCTTGGGCGGCGGCCCGATCGGCAAGGTACGCGATGGCGACATGCTGCGCCTCGACGCCGAGAACGGTACGCTCGAAGCCCTGGTGCCTGCCGACGAGTGGGACGCGCGCGAGCACGCGGCCGCGCCCCCGCCGGCGATCGGCACCGGTCGCGAATTGTTCGCGATGATGCGCCACTATTGCGACGAAGCCGAAAAGGGCGCGTCGGCGATGCTGCACGAAGCGGGCCTGTAAGACTGTAACGCATGTAAATCATATCCGGTACGACCGCGCGGACTTTACATCCGCGCGGCGGACGGGAAGAAGGACGGCCGCCCACTGGCAACGTTGACAGGGGCGGCAGAGAGAGGATCAAAATCGGATGGAAGTCGTCGCCGTCGACATCGGGGGGACCCACGCGCGCTTCGCAGTGGCGGAGGTCGCGGAAGGCCGCGTCGTCTCGCTCAGCGAGCCGATCACCCAGAAGGTGGCCGAACATCCCAGCCTGCAGCTCGCCTGGCGCGCCTTTGGCGAAAAGCTCGGCCGCCCAGTGCCCAAGGCCGCCGCGATCGCGGTTGCCTCGCCGATCAATGGCGACCTGATCAAGCTCACCAACAATCCGTGGATCATCCGCCCGCCGCTGATCCCCGATCGGCTGGGCGCCGACACCTGGACGATCGTCAACGATTTCGAGGCGATCGGCCATGCCGTGGCGCAGCTCGAGGACGAAGCGTTCCTCCACCTCTGCGGGCCCGAGACGCCGCTGCCCGACAAGGGCTCGATCACCGTGTGCGGCCCGGGCACCGGGCTCGGCGTCGCGCAGGTGTTCCGTCACCGCGGCGGCTACGACATCATCGCCACCGAAGGCGGCCATAGCGACTTCGCGCCGCTCGACGCGATCGAGGATGCGCTGGTGAAGCGCCTGCGCCGCACCTATCAGCGCGTCTCCAAGGAACGCATCGTCGCCGGCCCGGCGATCGTCTCGATCTACGAGACGTTGGCCGATCTCGAAGGCGTGCCGGTTGCCCGGCTCGACGACAAGGCGATCTGGACGCTGGCGCTGGACGGCAAGGACAGCCTGGCGGTGGCCGCACTCGACCGTTTCTGCCTCAGCCTCGGCGCCGTAGCCGGCGACCTCGCGCTGGCGCATGGTCCCAAGGCCGTGGTGATCGCGGGCGGTCTGGGCTTGCGCCTGAAGGACCATCTGCTGCAATCGGGGTTCGGCGAGCGATTCGTCGCCAAGGGGCGCTTCCGCTCCCTGATGGCGACGATCCCCGTCAAGCTGATCACCCATCCCCAGCCGGGCCTGTACGGCGCTGCCGCCGCCTTCGCCCAGGAGCATGCACAGTGAGCGATACTCGTCCTTCGATCGAAGCCATCATGCGTACCGCGCCGGTCATCCCGGTGCTGGTGATCGACGACGCCGCCAAGGCGCGTCCGCTTGCCGAGGCACTGGTGAAGGGCGGCCTGCGCGTGCTCGAAGTGACGATGCGCACGCCCGCCGCGCTCGAAGCGATCCGCGAGATGAAGAAGGTCCCCGGCGCGATCGTCGGCGCGGGCACGGTGGTGAATACCGATCAGTTCGAGCAGGTAATGCAGGAGGATGCCGAGTTCATCGTCTCGCCCGGCCTCACCGATCGCCTGGGCGGCGCGATCGTGAAGAGCGGCGTGCCGTACCTGCCGGGTATCGCCAATGCCGGCGACATCATGCGCGGCATGGATCTCGGCCTCAGCCACTTCAAGTTCTTCCCCGCCGAAACCTCGGGCGGGCTCAAGGCGCTCAAGGCCCTCGCCGCACCTTTCTACCAGGCGAAGTTCTGCCCGACCGGCGGCGTCAGCCTGGCGAGCGCGCCGGAATGGCTGGCGTTCGATCCGGTGCTCTGCGTCGGCGGCAGCTGGATCACCAGCGGGTCGCTGGAAGAGGTCGAAGCCAAGGCCCGCGAAGCCGCCGCGCTGCCGCGGTAAACTGAGCACTTAAGCCCCTCCTCCAAGGAGGAGGGGCTAAGGCAAGCTGCACCCTTGCCCTCCACCAATATACGAACTATATACGCTCCGTAGCCCCACCCATAGCGGAGCACCCATGGGCATCGTTAAAATCGCCGACGACCTCCACGAGGAGGCCCGCCGCGCCAGTGCGGTCATGTGCCGCTCGATCAACGCCCAGGCCGAATACTGGATGAAGATCGGCATGCTCGCCGAGGCGAACCCCACCCTGGCCTTCAACGAGATCGTGCGCCGCCAGCTGGCGGAGGCGCAGGTCGGCGCCGCGGCGCTCGAGGCCGCCTGAGATGGTCAAGACCCCGCAGGAACTCGACCTGATGCGTGAGGCTGGCCGGCTGCTCGCCCAGGTATTCGCCATGCTCGATCGCACGCCGCTTGCCGGCATGTCGACGCTGGAGATCGACACGCTGGTCGACCGCTACATCACCGAGGATCTCGCCGCCCGCCCCGCCAGCAAGGGGCAGTACGGCTATGGCTTCGTGCTCAATTGCTCGATCAACCATGTCGTCTGCCACGGCGTGCCCGATGACGGGACGATCGTGCAGGACGGCGACATCATCAACCTGGACATCACGCTGGAAAAGAACGGCTTCATCGCCGATTCGAGCAAGACCTACATGGTCGGCGAGGTCTCACCCCACGCGCGCCGTCTGGTGAAGGTGACGCAGGAGGCGATGTGGAAGGGCATCGCCCAGGTCCGCCCCGGCGCGACGCTGGGCGACATCGGGGCCGCGATCGAGCGCCACGCCAAGCAGCACGGCTATTCCGTCGTGCGCGACTATTGCGGCCACGGCATCGGCCGCGAGATGCACGAGGAGCCCTCTGTCCTCCATTTCGGCCGTCCCGGCACCGGCATGAAGCTGCGCGAGGGCATGACCTTCACGATCGAGCCGATGCTCAACCAGGGCACCCGCAAGGTGACCACGCTCGACGACGGCTGGACGGTGGTGACCAACGACCGCAAGCTATCGGCCCAGTTCGAGCATACCGTCGCGGTGACCGCGACCGGCGTCGAGGTGCTGACGCTGCGCGAGGGCGAGCGCGCGCCCGCCTAGCGCCCGCCGCGCTTGCGAAACGACCGCGCAATCCCCATCTTAACGGTATCGCCGGCTTCCAGCCCGTAAGCGCCGGCGACTGGGTCCATCATGTTCTCGCTTGCGCCGCACGAGTATGTCCATGGACCTCGCCTATTTGCTTTCCCGATACCAGAACGCCCTGCGCAGCACCTCGGCGGCTGCGTGCGTGGCATCGCGCGCCTCGCACTGCGCGCTTGCCGCGGCCTATGCGGAGCGGATCCGCGCCTATCGGATCGCCCAAGACATGGCGGAAGCCGCCTGATGGGTGCGATCACCCAGCTCGCCGTCGGCGCAACCTCCGATGAAGGCGATCGCCGCCGCTTCCGTGGCTCTGCCCGGACGAAGCTCGCGCCCGAGGTGATCGCCCGCCAGTCGCGCGTCGCCCTGCTCGCCTTCCAGTGCCTGCCGGACCGGGACGCTGCGCTGGCGTTCCTCAACAGTGTCGATGAAACGCTGGGCGAGCGGCCGATCGACCTTGCGAGTGCAAGCGAGGCCGGCGCGGTGCGTGTCGAAGCGGCGTTGCGCGCGCTGGGCTGACGCCGCCCCATGTTCCAAACCCCAAGGATCGACTAAGAGCGCGCCATGGCCGAACGCTTCGAACGACATCGCCAGCCCTGGCGCCCCGACGAGCTGCAAAAGCTCCACACCCTCGCCAAGAAGGGCATGCCGCTGCGCGCCATCGCCAAGGCGCTGACCCGCAGCGAGGAATCGGTGAAGGACCGCGCCAAGCTCGACGGGCTGTCGATCGCAAAGCTGCACTGAGCAGGATCGGCCCGCTCAGGCGTAGCGGACCGTCGTTCGCCGCCGCCGCGTGCGCAGCGCACCACCCATCAGCCCGAAGCCGCCGAGCAGCAGCGCCCAGGCCGCCGGCTCGGGCACCGCGCTGGCGGTCAGCCGCGCGCCGACGGTGAAGGGGCCGGCCCCGTAATAGGCCGCGTTGATCGCATCGACGCCGGCTTGGTTCAGGTCGATCGTATAGCCCGCAGCCGCGCCGTTCACGGTCATCTTGCCCAGCACGATGCCCGATCCAAGATCATCGAAGATCCCCTTGGCGCCATTATATTGCTGCAGCCCGACAATCGAGCTGGTGACGTCGTACAGCGTCAGCTCGAGCGGCCGCGCCGTCGCATTGCCATAGCCGCCGGCAAGCGCGTTGCCGATGGTCAGCGATGCACTGGTCCCTGGACCGGTCGGGAAGAAGCTGAAGAAGGAGCGATACTCCGTCGTCGAGCCCGAGCTGGTCAGGCTACCGGTGAAGTAGTTGGTCCACGCGTTATAGTGCGTACCGTTGCTGTCGAACCAGCCGGTCTGGAAGGCATTAATGCTGCCGGCCCCGTTCACCGTGAGCTTGACGGTACCGCTGGGAGAATTGTTGAAGAGGTAGAAGTCCGCCGCCATGGCAGGCGTGACGCAAACGGCAGCGAGCATCAAGGCTGCGCCCGACAGAACCCAACTCTTCATCGCAAGACCTCCCCTGAATGCATCCCCATGCATCGATAGTTAACGGTGGAGTATCCCAAAGCGCGGTGGAGTCAAGACAAGCGGCTCCGCCACTGTCCCGCAATTGATCAACGGCTTAGCCGCCAATAGTGCAGATCATCCGGCGGCGGCGCGCTTCGTTCGGACCAGCGCCGCGTCTAGCGCGGAGAGGAAGCGCGAGCGGTCCTCCTTCGAGAAGGGCGGCGGCCCGCCGATGCGGTCGCCACCGGCGCGCAGATCGGCCATGATCGCACGAACCGCCACCGCGCTGCCGATCGAGCTGCTCGTGAAGGGTTTGCCGTTGGGCGCCAGCACCGCCGCCGCGCCGGCCTTCAGGCAGCGATCGGCGAGCAGGATATCGGCGGTGATCACCACCGAACCGGCATCGGTGTGCTCGGCGATCCAGTCGTCCGCGGCATCGAAGCCGTCGCTCACCACCACGCGGGTGAGCAGCGGATGCTGGGGAATGCGGAGGTGCGCGTTGCTCACGATCGTCACCGGCACTTCCAGCCGCCACGCGACCTTGTAGATCTCTTCCTTCACCGGGCAGGCATCGGCATCGACGAGGATATGGGGTTGGAGCGTCATGCCCCTCCCCTGCCACAGCCGCCGCCGAAACGCGAAATCCATGCAGCTTGCAAAAAGAACAAATCGGAAACGAATCGCTTTCCTACACAGGCGATCCGTGCCTATCCTTCGCCCCATGCAGGCCGAAGACGACGATCCCTTCGCGTTCACCCCCGTCGCCACCAGCCCCCGCGCCGATGGCTGGAGCGCCGAGCGCCAGCGTGCCTTCATCACCGAGCTTGCCGGCCATGGCGGCGTCGCCGCGGCAGCGCGGGCGGTGGGGATGACGCCGCAGAGCGCGCGACGGCTCCGCGCCCGCCCCGACGCCGCCGGCTTCGCCCGCGCCTGGGATGCGGCGGTCGACCAGGGCCGGGTGATGGCGCTCGATCTGGCGATGGAGATCGCCCGGGAGGGCGGCTGGTGCCGATCACGCGGCGCGGCAAGATCGTCGGGCATCGCCGCCGCTTCGACAGCCGGCTGCTGTTCGCCGCCTGTTATGGCGAATCGATGCAGCGCTACGAACGCGAAGCGCGGGCGGCGCTGGAACCAGCCCCGCCCGCGCCGCGGCCGGGAGCGCGCTAATGTCGCTTTCCCGGAACTTTCGGAACTTTCGCCGCCCGGGCGGCGACCATCCGCGCGCCCTAATGGCAGCGGGCGATGCCGACCGCCCCTCGCCCGCTCCGACGATCAGTTCTGGGTAGCTTTGCCGCCGGGGCGCGCCGGCGGCTGGGTGGAGCCGGCAGTGTGCAGCGCCTCGTCGTACCAGGCGGCGAGATCACGGTGCATCTGCGGCAAGGTCGTCGGGTTCAGGTAGACCATGTGCCCGGCGTCGTAATAGGTGAAGCGGATGTTCTTCTGCAGCTGCGCGTCGAGCAGCATGTGGCTGACGTCGAACTCCGTCCCGTAGAACGGCGTGGCGAAATCATAATAGCCGTTGATGAAGAGCACCTTGAGATACGGATTGGTCCGCATCGTATAGGCCAGGTCCACGGCGCTGTCGGGTGCGAGATGGGTGCCGCTGCCGTCGGGCGCACGATGCTTCCAGTCCCAGTCGAACCCCGGCCCGCGCGCGGTCATCCGGTAGGGCATGTCGGTCTTGTAGCCAAGCACCCGCGTCGCATAGTCCTGGAAGGTGGCGACGAAGGCCCCGGTGACCGCGGTCGAGGCGGGATCGTCGCTGGGGCTGTCGGTATTGGCGTCGGTCATGTTGAGCAGGTAGCGCGAATCTAGACGGCCCACGGCGAGGCGACGGTCACGGAGCAGCTCGGTCTGGAAATGCGACAGGGTGAGGCGCAGGTCGGCGCGCAGGATGAAGGCCTCGCTGATACCGGTATAGTCGGCCATCTTCTTGGCCACTGCCGCCTTCTCCTCGGCCGAGATGGTCGATCCCTTGGCCAGCGCCGCGGCATAGGGCCCGCTGGTGAAGGCGCGGACCTCGCCAAGGAAGGTCGGCAGGTCGGCCGGGCGGTTCTGCAGCCGGTTATGGTACCAGGCAGTCGCCGCCATGGTCGGGAACAGCGTCAGGAAATTCTGGTCGTAGCCGGGCTGGCGGACGCCATAGTTCATGATCGTCGAGAACTGGACGATGCCGTTGAGGCTGAGCCCCGCATCCTCGAGCTTGGCCGCCACCACCGGGTTGCGCAGCGTGCCATAGCTTTCGCCGAACAGGAACTTCGGGCTCGGCCAGCGATCGAATTTGCTGGTGTAGCGCAGGATGGCGCGGGCGAAGCCGTCGGCATCCTGATCGACGCCCCAGAAATCCTTGCCGGTCTTCTCCCCCAGCGGCCGCGACCAGCCGGCGCCCAGCGCGTCGATGAAGACGAGGTCGCTCTTGTCGATCAGCGAATCCGGATTTGGGCCGAAGCCATAAGGCGCAGGGCGGATATATTCCGGGTTGGCGGTGGTGACCCGAACCGGCGCGAAGCTGCCCATGTGCAGCCAGATCGTCGGCGATCCCGGCCCGCCATTGTAGAAGAAGGTCACCGGCCGCTGCTCGCGCGCCGCACCGTCGCGCACATAGGCGGTGTAGAAATAGGAGGCGGTGGGCTTGCCGTCGTCGTCGCGAATGGTGAGCGTGCCGGCGGTGGCGGTATAGGCGATCCGCTGGCCGCCGACCGTGACCGCGCCGTGGCTGACCGCGGTGGTCTCATCCACCGACGGCTTGGCCCAGGCAGCCTCTGCCTCGGCCTTCATCTGCTCGCGATGGTCCGGGCCCTTCGCCGCCGGCTTCTCCTGCGCCCAGGCCGGGCTGGTGGTGGCGAGCAACAGGCACAGAAAAGCAGCACGACGCATTCAAATCCCCCTATCTTTTTGGATCAGGGAGACTTTGTTACATGGCCGCGCCGTCGAGACAAGCGCGCGACGCTTTCCTTACATTTCGCCGCGCGCACGGCGGATGGCGTACCACTTCGCCACGTTCGCCTGGTGCTGCGCATAGGTCTCGGCAAAGACATGGCCGCCGGTACCGTCGGCGACGAAGTACAGCGCTTTGGACTGCGCCGGGTGGAGCACCGCGTCGATCGAGGCACGGCCCGGATTGGCGATCGGCCCCTCGGGCAGGCCACGCATCGCATAGGTGTTGTAGCCGTTCTTCGCGTGCAGCTCCGACTGGAGGATGCGGCGGCCGAGCGGCTTGCCCTTGGTGATCGGGTAGATGATCGTGGGATCGGCCTGGAGCGGCATGCCGGCCTTCAGCCGATTGGCATAGACTGCGGCAACCGTGGTGCGCTCGGCCGGCTTGGCCGTTTCCTTCTCGACGATCGAGGCAAGGATGATCGCCTCGCGCGGGGTGGTTACCACCACTCCCTTGTCGCGCCCGGCCCAGGCCTTGGCGAGATAGGCGGTCATCGCCTTCTGCATCCGCGCCAGCACCGCCGCGCGGGGTTCGCCGCGGACATAGGCGTAGCTGTCGGGCAGTACCGAGCCCTCTTCGGGCGTCTTGGCGGTGCCGGTGAGTGCCGGCGCCTTGGC
Source organism: Sphingomonas sp. 22176 (assembly GCF_052045505.1). Lineage (NCBI taxonomy): Bacteria > Pseudomonadati > Pseudomonadota > Alphaproteobacteria > Sphingomonadales > Sphingomonadaceae > Sphingomonas > Sphingomonas sp. 22176. Next base: position 202,496 of record NZ_JBQEPL010000004.1, read on the forward strand.
CAGCGCCTCACCGACGAGGATCGACGGCATGCCCTCGGGCACCGTCACCAGCCGCTGGAGGGTCTTGCCGTCCTGCAGCATCTCCAGGATCTGCCGCGTGCTGGTCCCCGGTGCGATGCGATATTCGCCGGCGCGGATCGGTCCGCCGCCGCCCAGCATCTTGGCGAAGGTCAGGAAGAGCGTGCGCGAATGGATCGCTCCGGCTTTCTCGAGTTCGCGCGCCGCCCGCGAAAGCGTTGCCCCTTCGGGCACGACGACGCTCAGTTCCTGCGTTGCCGGCCCCGGCCCCGCCCAGAGGAACCACCCTCCGGCGAAGGCTGCGACCAGCAGCAGCGCAGCGACGAGAAGGACGCGCGGACCCCGGCTCCTGCGTGCGGGCGCACGCTTGCCGGATCGGGGTCGCGCATCCTTCGCCATCGATCAGAGCGCCTTCATGACCAGGCTGGCGTTGGTACCGCCGAAGCCGAACGAGTTGTTCAGCACGGCCTTCACCTTCCGCTCCTTGGCGACGTGCGGCACCAGATCGATGCCCACGCAATTGTCGCTCGGATTGTCGAGGTTGAGCGTCGGCGGCACGATCTGGTCGCGCAGCGCGAGGATGCAGAAGATGCTCTCCACCGCGCCCGCGCCGCCCAGCAGGTGGCCGATCGCCGACTTGGTCGAGCTCATCGACGCGCCGCCGATGTCATCCCCGAACAGGCGACGCACCGCGCCGAGTTCGAGCTCGTCGCCCATCGGCGTCGAGGTGCCGTGCGCGTTGATGTAATCGATGTCGCCGAGCGCGAGGCCAGACTTGCGCATCGCCATCTGCATCGAACGGAACGCGCCCGAGCCTTCCGGATGCGGCGCGGTCACGTGATAGGCGTCGCCCGACAGGCCATAGCCGACGACTTCGGCGTAGATCTTCGCGCCGCGCGCCTTGGCGTGCTCATATTCCTCGAGCACGACCACGCCCGCGCCTTCGCCCATGACGAAGCCGTCGCGCCCCTGGTCCCAGGGGCGGCTGGCCTTGGTGGGATCGTCGCGGAAGCCGGTGGAAAGCGCACGCGCCTGGCCGAAGCCGGCGATGCCGATCGGGCAGATCGTGCTTTCCGCACCACCGGCGAGCATGATGTCGGCATCGTCCATCGCGATCATCCGCGCGGCGTCGCCGATCGAGTGGGCGCCGGTCGAGCAGGCGGTGACCACCGCGTGGTTCGGACCCATCAGGCCGTACTTGATCGAGACCTGACCCGAGATCAGGTTGATCAGGCGGCCATGGACGAAGTGCGGCGAAACGCGCTTCGGGCCCTTTTCGGCGAGGACGAGCGATTCGCTCTCGATGCCCGGCAGGCCGCCAATGCCCGAGCCGATCGAGCAGCCGGCGCGGAAGCGCATCTCTTCCGGCATGTTGAGCAGGCCGGCATCCTCGATCGCCTGGCCCGCGGCATCGATGCCGAAGACGATGAACGGATCGACCTGGCGCTGGATCTTGTGGTCGACGCGCTTGCCGGCGTCGAAGCCATATTCATGATCCGCCGGCTTCACTTCGCAGGCATAGTTGCTCTGGAAATCCGTCGCGTCGAACTTGGTGATCGTGCCCGCGCCGGACTTGCTGGCGAGGATGTTCTTCCAGGCGGTTTCGACATCGGCCCCCAGCGGGGTGACGAGGCCCAGGCCGGTCACGACTACGCGGCGCATGGCAGTTCTCCAGTCAATTTCTGTTCGGTTCGTTCGTAATACAAAACGGCTCCCCGTCCGCATCGCCAAAGGCACGGGACGGGAAGCCGCCTAGTCGCAATTCCTGCCCATCGGGCCGGGAGCGCGGTTCGAGCGTCAGCCCTGCTGATGCTCGGAGATGTAGGCAACGGCGTCGCCGACGGTGCTGATCTTCTCCGCGGCGTCGTCCGGGATCTCGACCCCGAACTCTTCCTCGAAGGCCATCACCAGCTCGACGATGTCGAGGCTGTCCGCGCCGAGGTCATCGGTGAAGCTCGCGGTCGGCACCACGTCCTTGGCGTCGACGCCGAGATGGTCGACAACGAGCGCCTGCACGCGGGTGGTGATCTCTTCCTGGTTGGCCATGGTCCCTGTTTTCCTTTGTGATGGGGCTCTGAATCCGTTTTCCCGCACCTAGAATGCCGCCGGGGCGGTTGCAAGAGGGTGCCGCAAGGGCCCGCTCTCGTTATCGGGAAAAGTCGGCTGAAGCATATTCCAGCGTGTTAAGAAACGCAAAATATTGCGCGAGCAGCTGCGCATTCGCCCGCGTCTGCTGCGCTTCATCGGTCACCGCCGCGCGGATCAGATCCTGCGTCGCCTTGGGAGTCAGCGGCTTGCGACGCTCTTCTTCGGGCAGCGCCGCGAACTGCTGCTCCAGTGCGGCGGGATCGAATCCCTTGGCACGCACGACCTGCTTCGCCACCGGCAGGCCGATGGCCGCGAGCGCATAGACCCCCGATGCGGCAGCCGCGGAGCCGCTCCAACCGCGCTCATTGGCACAAGCGGTGGTGGCATCGTTCAGGCCGCGGGTGACCGCCGGGTCGTAGCTCGGTCGCTGCGCCGGATTGGCGAGGTTGTGCTCGACGTCCGACGCCAATTGCGCCTTCACCGCCGCATCGAGCTTTTGTTCGACGCAGACGATCGAGGCAGGGTCCGCCGGCGCGGCGCACGCCGGGGCTGCGGTGGCAAGTACAAGTGCTGCGGCAAAAACCAGACGCATATTCATCCTACTCCACACCCCCCGGCTGTTCGGTTCAAAGCATCGCCATGCCGCCGTTCACGTGCAAGGTCTGGCCCGTGACATAGGACGCCTCCTTGCTGGCGAGATAGACGACCGCTGCGCCGATATCCTCGCCCTCGCCCAGCTTTCCGGCAGGAATACGGCCGAGCAGCGCCTCTTTCTGCGCATCGGGCAGAACGTCCGTCATCGCCGACCGGATGAAGCCCGGCGCGACGCAGTTCACGGTGATGTTGCGGCTCGCCAATTCCTGCGCCAGCGCCTTGGACATGCCGACCAGGCCGGCCTTGGAGGCGGCATAGTTGGCTTGGCCCGGATTGCCAGTGGCGCCGACGACCGAGGTGATCGAGATCATGCGGCCGAAGCGGGCCTTCATCATCGGCTTGGCGGCGGCGCGCATCAGGCGAAACGCGGCTTCCAGATTGACCTGGATCACCTGCTCCCACTCCTCGTCCTTCATCCGCATCGCGAGGTTGTCGCGGGTGACCCCGGCATTGTTGACGAGGATGTCGAGCTTGCCGCCCAGCGCTTCCACCGCCTGCGGCACGAGTGCATCGACCGCGGCGCGGTCCGAAAGATTGCAGGTCAGAGCGACATGCTCGTCGCCCAGGCCGGCACGAAAGGCTTCCAGCTTCTCGGCATTGGAGCCCGACACGGCAAGCTTCGCGCCTTGTGCAGCGAGCGCCTTGGCGATCGCCGAACCGATACCGCCCGAAGCGCCCGTGACGAGGGCGGTCATTCCCGTAAGATCGAACATTTCCCGTATCTCCTCAGAGCGCCTTCACGAGCGCTTCAATGTCATCCATGCTCACCACGCTGGTCACCGTCGCATCGGGGGTGATGCGCTTGACCATGCCGCCGAGCACCTTGCCGCCCAGCTCGACGAAATCATGCACGCTGGCATCGAACATCGCCGACACCGATTCGCGCCAGCGGACCATGCCGGTCACCTGTTCGATAAGCAGGGTGCGGATCGTCGCCGGGTCCGCGACCGGCGCTGCCGTCACATTGGCATAGACCGGCACCAGCGGTGCCTGGATCGCAACGTCGGCAAGCGCGGCGGCCATCGCGTCAGCGGCGGGCTGCATCAGCGGGCAGTGGAAAGGTGCCGAGACGGGCAGCAGCAGCGCGCGCTTGGCGCCATGCTCCTTGGCGATCGCCACCGCGCGCTCGATCGCGGCGCGGGCGCCCGAAATCACCACCTGGGTGGGATCATTGTCGTTGGCGACCGTGCAGACCTCGCCCTCGGCCGCGGCGTCCGCGATCGCCTGCGCCTTGACGAGATCGGCACCAAGAAGCGCCGCCATTGCCCCCTCGCCCACCGGCACCGCCGACTGCATCGCATCGCCGCGTTTGCGCAGCAGCTTCGCCGTGGTGGACAGGTCCAGCGCCCCCGCGGCGCACAGAGCGGTATATTCGCCGAGCGAGTGGCCCGCGACGAAATCGGCCTTGTCGGCCAAACGGATGCCGCCTTCCTTCTCCAGCACGCGCAGCACCGCGATGGCGTTAGCCATGATCGCCGGCTGGGCATTGGCGGTGAGCGTCAGGTCGCTTTCGGGGCCCTCGCTCATCAGCTTGAACAGGTGCTGCCCCAGCGCCTCGTCGACTTCCTGGAACACTTCGCGCGCGGCGGGGCTCGCTTCGGCCAAGGCCTTGCCCATGCCGACGGCCTGGCTGCCCTGGCCGGGGAAAAGAAACGCGCGCATAACTGTATCTCCTGCGGAAGCGCCGTGAATGGGCGAGCGCGTTACGGCGAGACATGGGGCCGACGCAAGCCTGCCGCTCGGCGACACCCGTCACAAAGCCGATGCCGCGCGCCATCCATCCGACAAGTCGGCCCTCGGTGCGACCGACCCAGCATCTGTAGCGATATGGGTCACATGGCTGCTTTTGGCACAATTAACCTGAATCGTTATCGTTGTTACACTTCTGCGTCAGCCATACCACCCTCCCAAGTTCATTGATGCAATAGCGGGAGGATTTCAGATGAAGATGAAGACCATTCTGGCCGGAGCGACCTTCCTGATGGCGGCAGCGCCATGCGCCGCAAATGCTTCGATCATCGTCCCCTTCAATTGCAGCTCCGTCGCCTCGTCGAGCGGCTGCCTGTTCCTGGGCAACATCAACGGCAACGACAACATCTTCAATCCGAACAGCTACAAGCAGGCCGAGCTGGTCTACAACGTCTACAATAATTTCGTGCCGAGCGCCCGCCCGAACATCACGCTCAACTATCTGTTCGACTCCAACAGCACCTCGGGCCTGATCACCGGCGCCAGCACCTCGTCGGGCACCTGGTCGACGCCGGGCTATGTGATCGACTATATGGCAGTGAAGGCCGGCAATTATTTCTCGCTCTACAAGGTCGCCGATCTGAGCAGCGGCAGCTGGAGCACGATGGACATTCCGCACGGCAAGAATGCCAAGGACCTGTCGCACATCGTGTTCTTCGGCTCCGAGGCCGTGGCCGGCGTGCCCGAGCCGGCGACCTGGGGCATGATGATCGCCGGCGTCGGCATGGCCGGGGGTGCCCTGCGCCGTCGCCGCGCCCGCCAGCAGCTGCGCGTCGCCGCCGCCTGATTGCGCTTGCAACCGCCCGCGCATTTGCGTAAGGGCGACCGATCGGAGCGGAGCAGCAATGCGTCCGCTCCGTTTGCTTTATCGAGACGACAGCCGGAGGGGCGACCGCATGGGGCGGCGTCAGCGATCGGCCAACAGGAAGAGAACCTAATGGCTCTGTACGAGCATGTGTTCCTTGCGCGCCAGGATCTGGCACAGGCGCAAGTGGACGCGCTGGCGGAAACCGCCACCAAGATCATCGAAGACAACAACGGCAAGGTCGTCAAGACCGAGACTTGGGGTCTTCGCAGCCTCGCCTATCGTATCGCCAAGAACCGCAAGGCGCATTACGTGATGCTCGAGATCGACGCGCCGGCCGGCGTGGTCGCCGAGCTGGAGCGCCAGACGCAGATCAACGAAGACGTGATCCGCTACATGACCGTCAAGGTTGACGGCCACGAGGCAGGTCCCTCGGTGATGATGCGCAAGGGCGACCGCGAGCGTCGCGGCCGTCGTGACCGCGATGGCAACTTCGAAGGCGAATAAGGAGCGTATAGACCATGGCACGACCCTTTTTCCGCCGCCGCAAGAGCTGCCCCTTCTCCGCGAAGGATGCGCCCCGGATCGACTATAAGGACGTCCGCCTGCTGCAGGGCTTCGTCTCCGAGCGCGGCAAGATCGTCCCCTCGCGCATCACTTCGGTGAGCGCGAAGAAGCAGCGCGAGCTGGCCCAGGCCATCAAGCGCGCTCGTCACCTGGGCCTGCTGCCCTACATCGTTAAGTAAGGAGCGGATCCATGGACGTCATTCTGCTGGAGCGCGTTGAGAAGCTCGGCCACATCGGCGACGTGGTGAAGGTGAAGGACGGCTTTGCCCGTAACTTCCTCCTGCCGCGCAAGAAGGCGCTGCGCGCCAATGAAGCCAACCGCAAGGTCTTCGAAGCCAACCGTGAGCGCATCGAAGCCGAGAACGCGACCCGTCGCGTCGAGGCCGAGAAGGAATCCAAGACGCTCGAGGGCGTTTCGGTGACCCTGATCCGCCAGGCGTCGAACGTCGGCCAGCTGTACGGCTCGGTCGCGGTTCGCGATCTGGTCGACGTGCTGACCGCCGAAGGCCACAAGGTCAACAAGGCGCAGATCGTGCTCGACCGTCCTATCAAGGCGATCGGCGTGTACGAAGTCCGCGTCGCGCTGCACCCGGAAGTCGCGGTGACCGTCAAGGTCAACGTCGCACGTTCGCCGGAAGAAGCCGAGATGCAGGCGCAGGGCGTCGACGTCACCTCGGCGATGTTCGAGCGTGACGAGACCGGCTTCACCGAGGACTATGATCCCAACGCCGAGCCGGGCGAGATCGCGACCGAGGCCCCCGCTGCTGAAGAAGAAGCGCAGGGCTGAGTCTAGCGACTCTACCAACAAGGCAAAGGGCCGTACCGAGCGATCGGTGCGGCCCTTTCCTTTTGGAGCACGGGGAAACGTGCCACACCTGTCCTGAAATCCGCCGGAAACCGACCTGGCCTCCCCTCGATTCCGCTAGTGTACGAAAATCGGCAGGCGTACCGCGTGGCACCCCGAATCAGTCGGGGCACGGAGACCTGCAGTGGAGCAGTTGGCGAGCGACGGGGATGCCCCCGCGCATCCGCATCAGGAAAAGTTCACCGCGTTGGCCATCGGGGCGATCGGCGTGGTGTTCGGCGACATCGGGACGTCGCCGCTCTATTCGCTCAAGGAAAGTTTCATCGGCCACCACAAGCTGGCCCTGGATCCGGCGCACATCTACGGGGTGCTGTCGCTGATCTTCTGGACGATGACTTCGATCGTCACGATCAAGTACGTCGCGCTGATCCTGCGCGCGGACAACAAGGGCGAAGGCGGCAGCCTGGCGCTGCTCGCGCTGATCACCCGGAAGATGGGCGACACCCGCTGGCGCGTCGCGATCGTCATGACCGGCGTGATCGCCACCGCGCTCTTCTATGGCGACGCGATCATCACCCCCGCCATCTCGGTGCTGTCGGCGGTCGAGGGCCTCACCACGGTCGAGGCCGGGTTCACCCCGCTGGTGCTGCCGGTGACGGTGGCGATCTTGGTCGCGCTGTTCGCGATCCAGGCGCGCGGCACCGCCGCCGTCGGCAAGCTGTTTGGTCCGGTGATGATCGTCTATTTCGCGGTGATCGCGGTGCTGGGTATCTCCGGCATCGTCCAGGCACCCGAGATCCTGTGGGCGCTCAACCCCTGGTACGCCGTCAAGTTCTTCGCACTCGACCCCAGCCTCGCCTTTCTGGCGCTGGGCTCGGTGGTGCTGGCGGTAACCGGCGCCGAGGCGCTCTATGCGGACATGGGCCATTTCGGTCGCCGCGCGATCATGGTGTCGTGGCTCTACGTCGCCTTTCCGTGCCTGATGCTCAACTATCTGGGCCAGTCGGCGCTGATCCTGCGCAACCCGGCGATGATCGAGAACCCCTTCTTCCTGATGGCGCCGGACTGGGCGCGCCTGCCGCTGGTCATCCTCGCCACCATGGCGACGGTGATCGCCAGCCAGGCGGTGATCTCGGGCGCCTTCTCGGTCTCGCAACAGGCGGTGCAGCTCGGCTTCCTGCCGCGGCTGCGCATCCTCCACACCAGCGCCAAGGCGGCGGGACAGATCTACATCCCGCTGGTCAATTGGGGCCTGCTGGTGATGGTGGTGCTGCTGGCGCTCGGCTTTCGCAGTTCGAGCAACCTCGCCTCGGCCTACGGCATCGCGGTGACCGGCACGATGTTCATCACCGCCTGCATGCTGGGCGTGCTGACCTTCGCGGTTTGGAAGTGGAACAAGCTGCTCGCAGGCCTGGTGACGGGCAGCTTCCTGCTGATCGACGGCGCCTACTTCGCCTCGAACATCACCAAGATCCCCGATGGCGGCTGGTTCCCGCTGCTCGTCGCCGCGGTGGCGTTCCTGATCCTGACAACCTGGTCGCGCGGGCGTAGGCTGGTGCTCGCGCGGCTGCAGGAAGGCGCCATGCCGATCGCGCTGTTCATCCGCTCGGCAGCGCAGACCGCCACGCGGGTGAAGGGCACCGCGGTGTTCCTCACCTCGACGCCCGACAGCATCCCTCCCGCCCTGCTCCACAACCTCAAGCACAACAAGGTGCTGCACGAGCGGATCGTGCTGCTTACCGTCGCGATCGAGCCGGTGCCGCACGTCCGCGGCGCCGAGTGCACGACGATGGAGCCGCTGGGCGACGGCTTCTTCCGCGTCGTCCTCCATTACGGCTTCATGGACGAGGTGGACGTGCCGCTGGCGCTTGCCGCGATCCAGGATTGCGGCGCGCCGTTCCGGCCCATGGAGACCAGCTACTTCCTCGCCCGGCAGACGCTGCTCCCGTCCTCGCGCCCCGGCATGGCGATCTGGCGCGAGAAGCTCTTCGCCTGGATGGTGCGCAATGCCGAAAGCGCGATGGAGTTCTTCAAGCTTCCGACCAATCGCGTGGTCGAACTCGGCAGCCAGCTGGAAATCTGAGCAAAAAAATGGGGCGGCTTCCACAGTGGAAGCCGCCCCAGTTCTTCGGGGTGTGCCTCTTCTTAGCCGGCGAGAACCGCGGTCTTGCCGCTGGCCCCCTGCACGTCGACCGGCGATCCGCCCGCACGGCGGCGCTGCAGCCAGTCCTTGAGCAGCTCGGCGCAGCTGTGATCGACCGCGTCTAGCCGCGACACGTCGAGCAGCACCGACTTGCCGCCGGGCACCGACTCCAGCTGGTCCGAAAGCTTGGGCAGCGTGATGAAGGTCGCCGAACCCGCCAGCGCGATCCGGTGTTCGCCCGCTTCCTCCTGCTGGTCGACCTTGAGGCCGAGGCGACGGAGGTTCGGCACCAGTTCGAGCAGCGACAGCGCGATACCCACCAGCACGCCGGTCAGCAGGTCCTGGGTCACGACGAGCGCGCAGGTCACTGCCCAGATCGCCGCCGGCAGCACGCCGTAATGCGCGAGCAGGTGGCGGACATGCTTGAGGTTGACCAGCTTGGCACCCGTCACAACCAGCACCGCACCCAGCGCCGCCATCGGGATCTCGCGCAGCAGCCAGGGCAGCAGCGCGACGAACCCGAGAATCCAGGCGCCGTGCAGGATCGCCGACAGTCGCGTCTGCGCACCGGCCTGGACGTTGGCCGAGCTGCGGACGATCACGCCCGTCATCGGCAGCGCGCCGGCGACGCCGCACAGCAGGTTGCCGATGCCCTGCGCGCGCAGTTCCTTGTTGTAGTTGGTACGCACACCGTCGTGCATGCGGTCGACCGCAGCGGCCGAGAGCAGCGTCTCGGCGCTGGCGATGAAGGCGAGCGCGATCGCGGCGGTGATCACACTCGGGTCCATCCACTTGGCGAAGAAGCCGTTCTCCGGCAGCGCGATCGCCGAGACGATGTTCGAGGGCACGCTGACGCGCGTCACGTCGAAGCCGAAGCTGAACGCCACCAGGGTCGCGGCGACCACGCCGACCAGCGCACCGGGAACGAGCTTGACCGCGGCGGGCTTGAACTTGTCCCAGCCGAGCATCGTCACGATCGTCAGCAGGCCCAGCCCCAGCGCCATTTCCGCGGCGGCGAGATCGGTCGAAAGGCCGAGCAGGCGCCCCGGCATGGCCGCGACGTTGGCAAGGCCGCTCGACAGCGGCTTGGCGTCGAACAGCACGTGATACTGGCCGACGACGATCAGGATGCCGATGCCGGCCAGCATGCCGTGCACCACGGCCGGCGAGATTGCGCGGAACCAGCCGCCGACGCGCAGCACGCCCGCGACCACCTGGATGGCGCCGGCGAGGATCAGGATCGGCCCGAGCGCGGACAGGCCCTGCTCGCGCACCAGCTCGAACACGATAACGGCAAGGCCCGCCGCCGGTCCGCTCACCTGGAGCGGCGAACCGGCGAGGAAGCCGACGACCAGGCCACCGATGATGCCGGTGACCAGGCCTTTTTCAGGTGGGACGCCCGAGGCGATGGCGATGCCCATGCAGAGCGGCATCGCCACGAGGAACACGACGATGGACGCCGTGAAGTCGCGCACGAAGCTCCTGGGCTTCGGTGCTTCCGCGACCGTGCTCATTCAGCGGCCTCCGCATAGGCGATGTCACGCGCCAGCCGCTGGCCGGCCGGCAGCGCCACCGGCATCGGGCGATCCTCACGGATCGGCACGAAGCGGCCGCCTTCGCCGTCGAGCCCGAGCACCATGCCGGCGCTGATATCGACGAACCAGCCGTGCAGCGCGATCTCGCCGCGCGCGATACCGGCCGCGACCGACGGGTGCGTGCGCAGATGGGCGAGCTGGACCACGACATTCTCCAGCGCGGCGGTGCGGACCGCATCGGCGCCTTTCAGATTGTCATAGCCGCCGTCGACGACACACTTGGCGGCATGGCTGTGGCGCAGCCATGCGGTGACGTTCGGCATGCCTTCCAGCATTTCGGGGTTCATCAGGGCCTTCATCGCGCCGCAGTCCGAATGGCCGCAGACGATGATGTCGCGCACGCCGAGCGCCGCGACCGCATATTCCACGGTCGAGGACACGCCGCCATTCTGGGTGGCGAAGGGCGGCACGATGTTGCCGGCGTTGCGGCATACGAACAGGTCGCCCGGGTTCGCTTGGATGATCTGCTCCGGCACGACACGCGAGTCGGCGCAGGAGATCATCAGCGCCTTCGGGCTCTGCCCGTGGGTGGCGAGCTTGGAATAGAGGGCGTGCTGGTTCGGGAAGACCTGCTTCTCGAAATCGACGACGCGTCCGATCACTTCGTTCACGGCTTGCTCCTGTAACAGACCCGCGGCGCGGGCATCTCTTCAAGAATGCAAGCTACTGGCCGCCATTTGCTGCATCGCGGCGCGTTCGTAAGAAAACGTTGCTAAGCCGTTGGACCTCCGCGCGGCAGGAGGATTTCGGCGCAAAGCCCTCCGCCTTCGCGATTGGCGAGGCGGAAGCTGCCGCCCTCTGCCTCCGCCGCGCGCGCGACGATCGACAGGCCGAGTCCAAAGCCGACGGTGTCGCGGGACCGCGCCGCATCGAGCCGAACGAAAGGCTGCATCACGCGCTGGAGATCCTCCTCGGGGATGCCGGGGCCCTTGTCCTCCACGCGGATCGCCACCGCGCCCTCGGCCGGTACCAGGCGGATGCAGCACTGGCCGGCATAATGGACCGCATTGTCGACGAGGTTGTTGAGCGCGCGCTTCAGCATCAGCGGGCGCACGACATGCTCGAAATGGTCCGGCCCGTCATAGTCGACGTCGCGGCCGTGATCGGCATTGTCGTCGGCGATCGTCGCGCACAGTACCGCAAGGTCGACGCGCGCGGGCGTCTCCTTGTCACCTTCGCCGCCGAGGAACGCGAGCAGCGACGAAATCATCGCCTCCATCTCGGTAATGTCGGTCTCGACCGCCGCGTGCACGTCCCGATCGGCGATCGCATCGGCGCGCAGCCGCAGCCGGGCCAGAGGCGTGCGCATGTCATGACCGACGGCGGCGAGCGCCTGGGTGCGATCGGCGATCAGCCGCTGGATACGCTCCTGCATCCGGTTGAACGCGCTGATTACGCGGCGCAGTTCCTTGGGCCCCGCCTCCTCGACTTCGAGGACGGTGCCGGTGCCGAAGCGATCGGCCGCCATCGCCAGCCGCCGCATCGGCAGCAGCATCCGCCTTAGCAGGATGCCGCTGATCAGGATCAGCGCCAGCGCCGGTGCCAGCGCCAGCAATATGCGCGACAGGCCAAGGTCGGCGGCATGGACGTGCTCACGTGTGCGGAAATACATCCAGCTGCCGTCGGGCATCGGCACCGCACCGACGATCAGCGCCTTGCTGCCCTGCGAGGTGAGCCGCAGCCGCAGGCCGTCGGAGGCGAGCGTCGGCTCCCACAGCACCACCTGCTCGTAAAGTCGGTCGAGATCGGGCTGTTCACGCAGTCCGTTGGGCAGCTGCGGCATCCAGCGCACTTCGTAGCGCGAGGTGGTGAATTCGAGCGCCAGCTTCTCCCGCCGCACGGGGGGCTGCTCGGCCAGCAGCTTGCGCGCGATTACCAGATGCTCGGCGAGCCGCCGCGCTTCGTCGTCCCGCACCGCGAACTGGCTGGCGCGCTCGTAGAGCATGGTCGATACGGCGAATTCGATCAGGATGGTCAGCAGCAGGATCGCGAAGACCTGCCCGATCAGCCCGGAGGGACGCTTGAGAAACGCCCTCAACTGCGCGTCACGGGTACGTTGAGCGTATAGCCGATGCCGCGCACCGTCACGATCGGTGCCTGGTGGCCGGCATCGGAAAGCTTGCGCCGCAGCCGGCTGACCAGCACGTCGATGCTGCGATCCGAGCTGTCCCCAAGCCGCGTGCGCGACAATTCGATCAGCCTTTCGCGCGAGATCACGCGGCCCGAATGGTCGCACAGGGTGACCAGCAAGTCGAACTCGGCACCGGTCAGGTCGACCACCGCACCAGTCGGCGAGAGCAGCTCGCGCCGCGGCAGATTGACCGTCCAGCCGTCGAACTGGATCTCGCCCTTGGGCCGCTCTGCGGTGTCGCGCTCGCCCGCGCCCCGACGGAGCACCGCACGCACCCGCGCGACCAGCTCACGCGTGCCGAACGGCTTGGGCAGATAGTCATCGGCGCCGAGTTCGAGCCCGACGACGCGATCGGTCTCGCTGCCCTTGGCCGAGATGAAGATGATCGGCACCGAGCTCTTCTGGCGGATGGCACGGCACAGATCGATGCCGCTGGTGCCGGGCAACATCACGTCGAGCAGCACCAGATCCACCGGCCCCTGCTCCAGCGCCAGCCACATCTCCGGCGCGGAGGAGGCGGGCCGTACCGTATAACCGTTTTCCTGGAGCGCGCGGGCGGTCAGCGTGCGCAGCTGGGGATCGTCCTCGACCAGCACGATCGTGGGAAGGCTCAGTGGGGGTTCACCTGCATACATCGCGCAGAAACCTAGGGACGGCGACCCGGAGGGTCAACGGCGCCCCGCCGCATCGCAGCGTGACGGGAGTCACGGGCGGCGCGTTTCGACAGCGATACAAGGTCCCGTATCGTGGGGAAATTATCATGCAGATGCCGCGCCTCCATCGTTCCGTCCTACCCGGTCGCACCCGAGCGAATCGCGGCACCCTGGCAGTCCTCCAGCTCGACACCATGAGCCAAGACCTGTCCCCGGCACCGGATGATTCGGCGTTCGGGCCGCGCCACCTTCTCGCCGCGCTCGACGGCCTTTCGGCGGCCGTGATCGAGGCGACCGGAAGCTGGGCCTTCCTCACCGCCGAGCGGATCCAGCTGATCGACGCCGCGCACAAGCTGGCCTGGCTGCTGGTTCGCGTGAACCGCAGCGAAGCCGTGATCGCCCGCGCGCCCGATCTCGCCGGCACCACCCGCGCGGTCGTCGCCGCCACCTATCGGCTGCGCGCCGTGCAGGAACTGGGCGAAGGCGCCGACGCGATCCAGCCGCTGTTCGACCTGATCGTGCGCATCGACCAGCTGCTGCCGCGCACCGCCCAGCTCTACCAATAAGCGTCCGCGGCGCTGGCATCTCGCCGATTGCGCGGCTAGAGGGTCCACGAAGGTTCTACCTTCGAACCCATGCCGGTGCCCGCTTGCGGGCGAGAAGGGAATGCGGTGCGGGCGCCTCGGCGCCCAAGGCCGCAGCTGCCCCTGCAACTGTATGCGGCGAGCGGGCGGGCAATGGCCATTGGGAGTGATCCCGAGAAGGCGCCCGAACCGCGGTGACCCGCAAGCCAGGAGACCTGCCGGCACGGGGTCGCTCACGCCTGGTCCAGGGTGCGGCCGCGGCGCGGAATCCTCCGTTCGAGCGACGAGAATAAGCCGGCGCACGTTCGTGCGGCCGGTCGATTGTCATTGCTGGAACGGGACGACCAACGTGCACATCCTTTCTTCCCTCCGCAGCGGCGCAGGCGCGGCATGATCGATCTTTCGAGCGTCGCCGCCTTTGACCGCGCGCTTGTCTCGCTACCCGATGCGGACGCGCTCGTCGCAGATGCCGCGCTGGAACGCCAGCAGCAGCTCACCAAGCCGCCGGGCTCGCTGGGGCGGTTGGAGGACCTCGCCATCTTCCTCGCCGGCTGGCAGGGCCGCGAACGCCCGTCGATGGACGCCGCGCGCGCGGTGATCTTCGCCGGCAACCACGGGGTCGCCGCGCAGGGCGTCAGCGCCTTCCCCGCAGAAGTGACCGCGCAGATGGTCGCCAATTTCGCGGCGGGCGGAGCGGCGATCAACGCGCTGACCGGCGCAATCGGGATGCGGCTGGACGTGGTCGCGCTCGAGCTCGACCGCCCCACCCGCGACTTCACCACCGGCCCGGCGATGGACGAGGCCGAGTGCCTGTCCGCGCTCCAGCAAGGTGCCGCGGTGGTGACGCCCGACACCGATCTGCTGCTGCTGGGCGAGATGGGCATCGCCAACTCGACCGCGGCGGCAGCTTTGTGCCTGCGCAGCTTCGGGGGCACGCCGGCCGACTGGACCGGTCCCGGCACCGGGCTCGACGCGCACGGCGTCGGCCGCAAGGGTGCGGTGATCGCCCGGGCGATCGAGGTCCATGCCGAGGCGCCGCACACTCCGTTCGAGACGCTGCGGCGGCTGGGCGGGCGCGAGTTGGCGGCGATCGCGGGGGCGGCACTCGCCGCGCGCCATGCGGGCGTACCGGTGCTGCTCGACGGCTTCATCTGCTGCGCGTCGCTCGCGCCTTTGGCCGCCGCGGCGCCCGCCATTCTCGACCATTGCATCGCCGGCCATTGCTCGGCCGAGCCGGGCCATGCGCGGCTGCTCGCGCGGCTGGGGCTGGAGCCGCTGCTGCGGCTCGACATGCGGCTGGGCGAAGGCAGCGGTGCGGCGGTCGCGGCGGCGGTGCTGCGCTCGGCACTGGCGGCGCATAACAGCATGGCGACCTTCGCCGAAGCGGGCGTTGCCGACGGCGCATGAGCGGTATCTTGCTCCACCTGCTCCGCCACGGCATCACCGATGCCGAGGGCCGGCTGATCGGCCGCACCGACGCGCAGCCGCTCGCCGCGGGGGTGCAGGCGTGCGTGTCGCGTGCCGCGGGGCTGGCGGTAGCAGCGGTGGTGCACTCGGATCGCACCCGTAGTTCGGTGCCCGCCCGACAGATTGCCGCCGTGATGTCCCTCGAAGCCTGCGAAGACGCCCGCTGGCGCGAACTCGATTTCGGCGCGTGGGAAGGACTTTCCTTCGATACGATCGACGCCGAGGCGCTCGCCGCGTTCCAGTCCGACCCAGCCCATCATGCACCCCCAGACGGCGAAGCCTGGTCGGCGCTCGTCGCGCGCGTCAGCGATGCGCTTGGCACGATCAATCGCCCGACCCTGGTCGTCACCCATGGCGGCGCGATGCGCGCGGCGCTCGCCACCCTGTGCGCCCTCGACTTTCCCCAACTCTGGAACATCGCTTTGCCCCATGCCGCGCTGCTGAGCCTGCGCGTCTGGCCCGGCACCCCGCGCGTCGGCCAGATCATCGGACTTGTGACATGAAAGAATTCGTTCTCGCCCTCCAGTTCCTGACGCGCCTGCCGCTGCCTGCCATCAGGGCCGACGGCGCTACCTTCGTCCGCTCGATGCGCTGGTTCCCCGCAGCCGGGCTAGTCGTCGGGCTGGTGCTGCTGATCGGCCTGTGGCTGGGCAATTTGCTCGATCCCTGGACGGGCGCATTGTTCGGGCTGGCGGCGTGGGTCGGCGTCAGCGGCGCGCTGCACCTCGATGGGCTTGCGGACCTCGCCGATGCGAGCGGCGCGCTGCACAAGGGGCGCGAGCGGTTGCGCGAGGTGCTGGCCGACCCGCATGTCGGCAGCTTCGGCGTGGTCGCGATCGGGCTGCAACTGGTCGCCAAGCTGGTGCTGCTCCACGCACTGCTGGCGAGCGCCGGCTGGTGGACCATCCTGTTCGTGCCCGCCGCCGCCCGCTTTGGCCCGCTGGTGTGGACCCGCTGGCTGCCGCCGCTGCACGACGGGCTGGCCAGCCGCTTCCGCAGCGCCGTGCGCCCGGCAGACCTGATCGTATGGCTGGTGCTGCTGGCCTTCGCCGCCGCGCTCGCCGCGCCCGCCCTGCTTGCAGCACCGGTGCTGATCGCCGCTTGGGGCTGGCGGGTGCAGCGCCTCCTCGGCGGCATCTCGGGCGACGGACATGGCGCGGGCATCGAGCTGGTCGAGACCGGCCTGCTGTTGGCACTGGTGATCGCGCCGCATCTGGGATGAGCGACCCGCTGCTCCACCATGGCGGCAACCTCGCGGCCGCCCGCGCGCGGTACGGCGACGGGCCGTGGCTCGATCTTTCCACCGGGATCAACCCGATGCCGTGGCCGGTGCCTGCCGATCTGGATATCGACCTGGGCCCTTTGCCGGATCCGTCGCTGCTGGCCGATCTCGAGGCTGCGGCAGCAGCCCATTTCGGTGTTGCGCCCGAACATGTCTGCGGGCTTCCCGGGAGCGAAATGGGGCTGCGGCTGCTGGGCCCGCTGCTGGGCGGGCGCGCCTGCCATCATGTGCCGGGCTACCGCACGCATGGTGCAGCGTTCCCCGATAGCGTGCCGCTCGCCGCCGACACGCCGGTGCCCGGCGACGCGGCGCTGCTCCTCGCCAACCCGAACAACCCCTGCGGCACGCTGCGCGACCGAGCGCCCCTGGAGGGGATGCTGGAAGAGCGCACCGCCGCAGGTGGCTGGCTGGTCGTCGACGAAGCCTTTGCCGATGCGCACCCCGAGGCAAGCATCGCACCGCTCGTCGACGACACGCGCAGGCTGATCGTCTTCCGCTCGTTCGGCAAATTCTTCGGGCTGGCCGGGCTGCGGCTCGGCTTCGTCCTGGCGCCCCGCCCCATCCTCGCCCGCTACCGCGCACTGCTCGGCGACTGGCCGATCGACGCCTCGGCCTTGGCGATCGGCACCCGCGCCTATCGCGACCTGGCGTGGATCGACGCGGCGCGGACCTCGCTTGCAGACCGAGCGGCGGCCTTCGACCGCCTGCTCGATGCGCATGGCTTGCGCCCGGAGGGGAAGTCGCCGCTGTTCCGACTGGTGTCTCACCCCAACGCCGCGGCACTCTTCGAGCAATTGGCCCGAGCACACATCCTCGTTCGGCCGTTCGACTATGCGCCGCACTGGCTGCGCTTCGGCGTGCCGTCCGACGCGGCGTCGCTGTACCGTGTCGACCGGGCGCTCCGCCATGGCTGAGCCGGTCGCGCTCACTGCGCTGGCGCTGGAAGCGGCGGTCGGCTGGCCGGCTTGGCTCTACGCGCGGATCGGCCACCCGGTCGGCGGCTTCGCGCGGCTGATCGCTGCCTGTGAGCACCGCTGGAACCGGCCCGAGGCCCCCGAACGGCGCCGCCGCCTGCTCGGTATCGCGACGGTATTCCTTCTCCTCCTGGTCGCGATCGTTGCCGGCCTCGCAATAGAATCCGTGGCGGCGCATTCCTCCTTCGGCTGGCTGGTACTCGTCGTCGCGGCCTTTCCGGGCCTCGCCCAGCACAGCCTCTATGTCCACGTTCGGCCGGTAGCTGCAGCGCTCGCCCGCGGCGACTTAACCGCAGCCCGCATCGCGGTCGGCTACATCGTCGGGCGCGACACCGCGCGGCTCGATGCTCCCGGTGTCGCGCGTGCCGCGATCGAAAGCCTTGCCGAAAGCTTCTGCGACGGCATCGTCGCGCCGCTCTTTTGGCTGCTTGTCGCTGGCGTGCCGGGCTTGTGGGCGTACAAGGCCATCAACACCGCCGACAGCCTGATTGGTCACCGCGAGCCGCGCTGGCGTGCTTTCGGCTGGGCGGCAGCGCGTACCGACGATCTGCTCAACCTAGTGCCTGCGCGGCTATCGGGCGCAATCCTCTGCATCGCAGGCGGACGCGGCTGGCTGACCTTGTGGCGCGATGCCCGCAAGCATGCCTCGCCCAATGCCGGCTGGCCCGAAGCGGCGATGGCCGGTGCGCTCGACCTGCGGCTGGCGGGACCGATCGCCTATGACGGCGTGGTGGCCGACAAGCCGTGGATCGGAGACGGCCGCACCGAGGCGACCGCGCATGACATCCGCCGCGCGCTCGCCCTCTATATCCGCGCCTGCGGGCTGCTATGGATCGTCGCCGGAGGGATCGCATGGCTGCGCTGATGCTGCAGGGTACTGGGTCGGACGTCGGCAAATCGGTGCTGGTCGCCGGCCTGTGCCGCGCGCTGAGCAACCGCGGCCTCCGCGTCCGCCCGTTCAAGCCGCAGAACATGTCGAACAACGCCGCGGTGACCGAGGATGGCGGCGAGATCGGCCGCGCCCAGGCGCTGCAGGCACTCGCCTGCCGGGTGGCGCCGCATACCGACATGAACCCGGTGCTGCTCAAGCCCCAGGCCGATCGCACCTCGCAGCTGGTCGTGCACGGCAAAGTGCGCGGCACGCTCCACGCGGGCAATTACCGCGAGGCGCGCAAGGCGCTGCTCGGCGAGGTGCTGACCAGCTATCGCAGCCTCGCCGCCGCATGCGACCTGGTGCTGGTGGAAGGCGCGGGCTCGCCCGCCGAGATCAACCTGCGCGCCGGCGACATCGCCAATATGGGCTTCGCCCGCGCCGCGAACGTGCCCGTGATCCTGGTTGGCGACATCGATCGCGGCGGGGTGATCGCGGCGGTGGTCGGCACCCGCGCGGTGCTCGATCCCGAGGATGCCGCGATGATCCGTGGCTTTATGATCAACAAGTTCCGCGGCGATCCTGCGCTTTTCTCTGATGGCTATGCGCAGATCGAACAACGCTCCGGCTGGCGCGGCTACGGCCTGATCCCGTGGCTGCGCGACGCGTCGCGGCTGCCGAGCGAGGACGCGGTGGTGCTCGAGGGCGGCGCGAAGGCCGAGGGCGGATGCATGGTGATCGCCTGCCCGATGCTGCCCCGCATCGCCAATTTCGACGATCTCGATCCGCTCAAGCTCGAACCCGGCATAACGCTGGCGATGATCCCGCCGGGCAAGCCGCTGCCGGGCGACGCGGCACTGGTGATCCTGCCCGGCTCCAAGGCGACGATCGCCGATCTCGCGGCGCTGCGCGAACAAGGCTGGGACATCGACCTGATGGCGCACCACCGGCGCGGCGGTGCGATCCTCGGCATCTGCGGCGGCTACCAGATGCTCGGGCGCACGATCGCCGATCCCCACGGGATCGAAGGACCCGTCGGCAGCGCGCTTGGGCTCGGCCTGCTCGACGTGGAAACCGAACTTACCCGCGACAAGGCGCTGCGCCCCGCGCAGGGTACCGCGCTCGGTGCCGAGATCCGCGGGTACGAGATGCACATGGGCGTCACCACGGGTCCGGACACCGCCAAGCCTTTCGCAATGCTCGATAGCGGGCTCGACGGCGCCATCGCCCCGGATGGCAGCGTGTTCGGCACCTACCTCCATGGCCTTTTCGCCAGCACCGAGCTTCGCCGCTCGCTGCTCGCGCGGATCGGCATCGCCTCAAGCGGAATGGATTATGCCGCCTCCGTCGAGACCGCGCTCGATGCAATCGCCGCTGAGCTCGAAACCCATGTCGACATTCCCGCGCTGATCGCGCTCGCCCAGGAAGCATCCGCATGACCAGCCTGTTTGCCCTCGGCGGCGCCCGCTCGGGCAAGAGCCGCTATGCCCAAGCGCGTGCCGAGTCCCTTCCAGGTGACCTGCTCTATATCGCCACCGCGCAGGCGTTCGACGAGGAGATGGCGGACCGCATCGCACGGCACGTCGCGGATCGCGGTCCCCGCTGGTCGACGCTGGACGTGCCGCTCGATCTGCCCGCCGCGATCCTCGCCAACGCGGCGCCAAGCCACGTGCTGCTGGTCGACTGCTTGACGCTGTGGACCTCGAATCTGATGTTCGCCGAGCGCGACCTCGAAGCAGAGACGGAGGCGCTCGCCACCGCCGTAGCGCAGGCGGGTGGTCCGGTGATCCTCGTCGCCAACGAAGTCGGCCTGGGCATCGTGCCGGACAACGCGCTTGCCCGCCGCTTCCGCGACGCCGCCGGGCGCATCAACCAGGCAATCGCCGCCACGGCCGACGAGGTGCAGTTCATTGCCGCCGGACTTCCGCTGCGACTGAAATAGGCGAGAGTTGACGGATCGGCGGCAGCGCACGACGCTGGCGCTCCCTTACGCTTCCGAGAGCCTCGCCGATGAAGTCGATCCTCGCCCTGCCCTTGCTGCTCGCGCTTGCGCCGGAAGAGGATGTGACGCCCGTGGATCGCCTCGCGCACGACCAGATGCTGGTACTCGACACCCATCTCGACACACCCGAGCTGTTCGAACATCCCGGCTGGGACTTCGCTCGCTGGCACGATCGCGCGTTCGACGGCAGCCAGGTCGACATTCCCCGCATGGAGCAGGGCGGGCTCGATGGCGGGTTCTTCGTCATCTACACGCCGCAGGGGCCGCTGACCCCAGCCGGCTACGCCGCCGCGCGCAACGCCGCACTCACCCGGGCCACCTGGATCCAGCGCGTCGTCGCCGCGCACCCCGACAAGCTCGAACTGGCGACCACGCCTGCTGATGCCCGCCGCATCGCCGCCAGCGGCAAGCGTGTCGTCTTCCAGAGCATCGAGAACAGCTACCCGCTGGGCGAAGACCTGAGCCTGCTCGCCCATTTCCACGATCTCGGCGTCCGGCTCGCCGGCCCCGTACATTTCCGCAAAAACCAGTTCGCCGACAGCGCCACGGACAAGCCGAAATGGCACGGCTTCAGCCCGCTCGGACGGCAATGGGTGGCGGAAATGAACCGGCTGGGCATGGTGATCGACGTCAGCCACGCCTCGGACGAGGTGTTCGACCAGGCGCTGGCGCTGTCGAAGACCCCGATCCTCGCCTCGCATTCGGGGCCGAAGGCGATCTTCAATCATCCCCGCAACCTCGACGACGCACGGATGCGTAGGCTGGCGGCCGCGGGCGGCGTGCTGCAGGTCAACAGCGTCTATCTCGCGCCCTCGGTTTCGGTACCCGGCGGCGAATCGATTGGCGAGCGGCAGCGGCGCTGGTGGGTGCTGCCTCCGGCCGAGCAGCGCAAGCTGGTCGCGGACATTGCTGCGCTGGGGCCGATCGGCGGCACCGCCGATTTCGAGCTGTTCATGCGCAGCCTGCTCCACGCGATCGAGGTGATGGGTGTGGACCATGTCGGCATCGGCGCGGACTGGGACGGCGGCGGCGGCGTGCGCGGCATGGAAGACATCACCGCCCTCCCCCGCATCACCGCCCGGCTGCGCAAGGCGGGCTACGGCGACGCCAACATCGAGAAGATCTGGAGCGGCAATGCGCTACGCGTGCTGCAGGCCGCGGAGGACTGGGCGGCGGCTCACCCCGGATAAAAAACGCCCTGCCTATATCAGCGGAGAGCTTGACGTGATTAGTTAGCGTCCTAACTAATGGCCCTCATGGCCGATCGGCACACCTTGGAACGCGCGCTTGCGACGCGAATGAACCCCGCGTCCCGCGCTTGGCAGCGGCTTGGCGATGCCGCGCTGGCATCGCTCGGCATCTCGAGCTCGACCGGATGGACGCTCGTCTATCTGCAGCGGCTCGGCGAGGATACGCGGCAGGCGGACCTTGCCCGCGCGGTCGGTGTAACCGAAGCCTCGCTGGTCCGCACGCTCCACGCGCTGGAGGACGCCGGCCTCGTCGAGCGCGTTTCCGATCCCCGCGACCGTCGCGCCAACAAGCTTCGGTTAACAAATTCCGGCGTTTCGCTTGCGTCACGGATCGACGCGCGGCTGGCTGCGTTGCGCAGCGAGTTGCTCGATGGGGTGAGTGACGAAGCGCTGGAGACGACCTTGGCGGTACTCGATCATCTGACGGCGCGCCTCGCCGAACGGCGGCCGCTGCCATGACCGATCGCTGGGGCATCGACGCCGCCGTCTTCTCGCTCAAATCCTATGCGGCGGCGATGCTCGCCATCTATTTGGCGCTGTCGATCGGGCTCGACCGTCCCTATTGGTCGTTCCTCACCGCTTATATCGTCGCGCAGCCGCTCGCGGGCGCGGTGCTCTCCAAGGCGCTGTTCCGGATCATCGGCACGATCGTCGGCGCTGCGGCGGCCGTGGCGATGGTGCCGCCGCTGATCAATACGCCCGAGCTCCTGGTGCTCGCCATTTCGAGCTGGTTGGCGCTATGCGTGTTCGTCTCGCTGCTCGACCGGACCCCGCGCTCCTACATGTTCGTGCTGGCGGGCTATTCCGCCGTGCTGATCGTGCTGCCGAGCGTCGACGCACCGGGCACCATCTTCACCGTCGCCAGCCTGCGGGTGCAGGAGATCACGCTCGGCATCGTCTGCGGCAGCCTGGTGCACGCCGTAGTCTTCCCCCGCTCGGTCACCGCCTTCCTGCTGAGCCGCGTTTCGGCCATCCTCCACGACGCCGAGCGCTGGTCGCGCGATTCGATCGCCCTGGAGCCGATTGCCGGAGTAGACGCCGAGCGCCGCCGGCTCGCAGCCGACATCACCGAACTGCACCAGCTCTCGATCCACCTCCCCTATGAGACGGCGCGGACAACCCCGCGGGTACGCACCGTGCGCGCGTTGCAGGACCAGCTGTCGCTGCTGATGCCGCTGGGTGCGGCAGTGGACGACCGGACGGTGCAGCTGCTCGCGCATGGCGGGCTGCCGCAGCCGGTCGCCGCCTTGCTCGTCGACACCCAGTACTGGCTCGACACGCTCGATCGCGACCGCGACGAACGCGCCGCCGAGGCCGCGATCCTGGAGGCGCGCTGCGCCGCCCTCGAACCCGAAGTGCATCCGGGCAGTACGTGGCACGACCTGCTGCTGCTCAGCCTGCTCTCCCGCCTTGCGGCACTGATCGCCGCGCATCGCGACTGCCGGGAACTCGCCGAGCAGCTCGCCACGCTCGATCGCCGGCCGGTGAGCCCGCGCGTCGCCGAACTGCTCGAAGGCCGCCGCGGCCGCGAGCTGCATATCGACTGGATCGGCGCGGCGCGCGGTGCGCTCGGCGCCTTCCTCACTCTGGCCGTCGGCTCGGCGATCTGGATCGCGAGCGGCTGGTCGGATGGGTCGACCGCGGTGATGCTCGCCGGTGTGTTCCTGGCGCTGTTCGCCGCCGCGCCCGATCCGCTGCTGCCGCTGCGCACCTTCTTCTGGGGCACGCTGGTCGCGACGATCCTCGGCGCGATCTATGGCTATGCGATCATGCCGCGGCTCGACGGTTTCGTGCAGCTCGCCGCGGCGATGGCGCCGCCGCTGCTGATCCTCGGCGCGATGATGCATTCGCCCAAATGGATGGGGCTGGCACTGCCGACTCTGCTCGGCCTCGGCAGTCCGCTGCTCATTTCGGCGAAGTACACCAGCGCCTTTGCCAGCTTCGTCAACGGCGCGATCGCGCAGCTGATGGGCGTGGCTTTCGCGATCCTGATGGCGCGGCTGCTGCAATCGGCGGGTATCGAGCAGGCGATCCGGCGGACGCTGCGCGCCGGCTGGGCCGACATCGCCGAGCGCAGCAACCTGATGACGCCGCCCGACATCCGCGGCTGGATCAACCGCATGCTCGATCGCATCGCGCTGCTCGCACCCCGGCTGGCGCTGAGCGGCCGATCACCGGGCAAGCCGCTCTATGACGCGCTGCGCGACCTGCGTACCGGTGTGGCGATTGCGGAATTGCGCGCGCTGCGGCTCGAACTACCCCCCGAACGTTCGGCGCCGCTCACCGACGTCCTCCGCGACGTCGGCGACTATTATCGCCGTCTCGAACCGGAAGTTGAAAAGCCCGAGGATCCCGGCTTGCTTGCCCATATCGACACCGCGTTCCACGCCATCGCGCACGATAGCGACGCTGCCGTCCGCCGCACTGCCGCGCTCGGCCTGCTGGCCCTGCGCCGCAACCTCTTCCCCGATGCAGACCCGATGCCGGAGGCCAAATTGTGACCGGTGAAATCTCCATCGACGGCGTGTTCGTGCCGACGCTTCTGCTGCTCGGCGTCATCGCCATGGTGCTGACCATGGTGCTCGCGCGCCTGTTCAACGCCTTGGGCCTGTATCGCTTCGTCGCCTACCGCGCGCTCGTCGACCTGTGCCTGTTCATCCTCCTGCTCGGCCTGCTCGCCTGGGCCACCCCCTCGATCGGATTCCGCCCATGAAACGCTACCTCCCCGCCCTCGGCCGCAGCGCCGCGACGATCCTGATCGTGGTCGCCGCCGCCTTCGTCGCGCTGTGGTTGTGGCAGCATTATGCGCGCAGCCCCTGGACGCGCGACGGGCGCGTGCGGGCGGACGTGGTGCGGGTGACGCCGGACATCGCCGGGCTGGTGACCGCAGTGGCGGTGCACGACAACCAGCAAGTCAAGGCGGGCGACCTGCTCTTCGTGATCGACCAGCCGCGCTATTCGCTCGCACTCGCCCAGGCTCGCGCCAGTGTCGAGAGCGCCCGCGCGACGCTCAACCAGGCGCAGCGTGAGGCCCGGCGCGACCTCGCCCTTGGCAACCTCGTTGCCGCCGAGACTCACGAGCAGAACGTCGCCCGCGTCGCCACCGCCCAAGCCGCGCTCGCCCAGGCGCTGACCTCGGTGCAGAGCGCCGAGCTCAACGTCTCGCGTACCCAGGTGAAGGCGTCGGTCAACGGCACGGTGACCAATCTCGATCTCCACCCGGGCGACTATGTCGCGGCGGGCCAGCAGGCGATGGCGCTGGTCGATGCCGACAGCCTGCGCGTCGAAGGCTATTTCGAGGAAACCAAGCTGCCCAGCATCCGCATCGGCGCCCCGGTGACGGTGGAGCTGATGGGCGAGCCGCGGCTGCTCCACGGTGTGGTCGAAAGCATTTCGGCCGGTATCAACGACACAACCCGCAGCAATGCCGGCAACCTGCTGCCGAGCGTCGACCCCACCTTCACCTGGGTCCGGCTGGCACAGCGTATTCCGGTGCGAGTGAAGCTGACCCAGGTCCCGACCGACGTGCGGTTGATTACCGGGCGGACCGCAACGGTGACCATCCAGCCGGCCGCCGCTGCGCAGCCCGCGCCGATGCGTCCCGCGCCTACGCCGACGCCCACGCCGACGCCATCCGCAACCCCGAGGGCGCAGTGACCATGCGCCGTCTTCCCCTGCTCGCCGCGCTCGCGCTGGTCGCCGGCTGCACCCGCGCCGGGCCCGACTATCATCCGCCGGTCGCGGGCCCTGCCAATGATCCGGCCGCGACCGGCAAGTTCCTCTCCGCGCAGGACAAGGCCTTCGCCGACGAACCGCTGCCCGATCACTGGTGGCGGCTCTACGCCGATCCCCGGCTGGACGCGCTGGTCGAGCAGGCGCTCGCCGCCAATGCCGACCTGCGCGCCGCCGATGCCAATCTCCGCCGTGCCGAAGCAGTGGTTCGCCAGACCGATGCCTCGCGCCAGCTGACCACCGATCTTTCCGGCGGCACGACCCTTGCCCGCCCTTCCGGCACCGGCGCCGCCCTGCCGGGAACGCTTGGCTATAATCTCGGCATTTCGGTCGGCTATCCGCTCGACGTGCGCGGCAAGATCGCGCGCGCCATTGAAGCCAGCCTCGCCGATCGCGATGTGGTCGCCGCTGCGCGCGACGCGGTGCGGATCAGCGTCGCGGCTGCGACTGCCCGCGCCTATGCCGATGTCTGCGCGGCCAATTTCCGGCTGGCAACGACCCAGCGCATCGTCACCCTGCAGCGCCAGACGTTCGGCGCGACCCAGCGGCTGCAACGCGCCGGCCGCGGCACGGCGTTCGACGTGACCCGCGCCCAGGCTGCGGTGCAGACCAGCGAAGCCAACCTCCCGATCTTCGCCGCCCAGCGACGCGCGGGCCTCTACACGCTTGCGGCGCTGCTCGGCCGCCTGGCGGCAGACTATCCGCGCGACGTGGAAAGCTGCGCCGCGCTCCCTGCCCTGCCCCGGCCGATGCCGGTTGGCGACGGTGCGGCCATGCTCCGCCGCCGCCCCGACATCCGGCAGGCCGAGCGGACCATCGCCGGCGACACCGCGCGGATCGGCGTCGCCACCGCGGATCTCTATCCGCAGATCAACCTCGCTGGCTCGGCCGGACTCAGCGGGCTGGTCGATCGCGCCGGCGGCCCGACATCCTTCGGGTTCAGCCTGGGACCCCTGATTAGCTGGAGCTTCCCCAACCGCCCCGCTGTCCGCGCGCGGATCGATGCGGCGGGCGCGCAGGTCGATGCCGACATTGCCCGCTTCGACTCCACCGTGCTCAGCGCGCTGCGCGATACCGAAACGGCGCTGGAGACCTATGCCCGCGACCGCGACCAAGCCGAAGCGCTCCGCCAAGCACGCAACAGCGCGGCAACGGCGGCGGATCAGGCCGGCCGGCTGTTCCGTTTCGGCCGGAGCGACTTCCTCGCGCTGCTGCAGGCGCAGAGCAACCTTGCCCAGGCCGAAGCGAGCTATGCCACGGCACAGGCAAAATTGCCCGACGACCAGATCGCAATCTTCCTAGCCCTTGGCGGCGGCTGGGAATAAGACCGGCTCATGACCTTCACCGATATTGCGAGCCGGACCTACAACCATAATTTCCGGCTCGACCCGATCGTCCGCAGCCTGCTCGACACCGATTTCTACAAGCTGCTGATGCTGCAGATGATCCGGCGTCTCCATCCCGAGACGCAAGTCACCTTCTCGCTGATCAACCGCACCAAGTCGGTGCGGCTGGCCGAGGTGATCGACGAGGCCGAATTGCGCGCCCAGCTCGATCATGCGCGGACGCTGCGCTTCGCCAAGAAAGAGCTGATCTGGCTCGCGGGCAACAGCTTCTACGGCAAGACCCAGATGTTCGCGCCGGACTTCATTGCCTGGCTCGCCGAGTTCCAGCTGCCGGAATATGAACTGGAGCGCCGAGACGGCCAGTTCGTGCTGCATTTCCACGGCCCCTGGACTCACACGACCATGTGGGAGATCCCGGCGCTGACCATCGTCAACGAGCTCCGTTCGCGCGCGGCGATGCGCGGGCGCGACCGGTTCGCGCTCGACGTGCTCTATGCCCGCGCCAAGGCCAAGCTGTGGGACAAGGTCGAGCGGCTGCGCACGCTGCCCGATCTCGTGCTGTCGGACTTCGGCACGCGGCGGCGCCACGGCTTCCTGTGGCAGCGCTGGTGCGTCGAGGCGCTCAAGGAAGGCCTGGGCCACCGTTTCATCGGCACCTCCAACGTGTTGCTGGCGATGGACGCGGACCTGGAAGCGATCGGCACCAATGCGCACGAGCTGCCGATGGTCGAGGCCGCGCTGTCACCCGATGATGCCAGCCTCGCCGACGCGCCCTACCGCGTGCTCGAGAAGTGGCGCGCCCATTATGGCGGCAACCTGCTGATAGCACTGCCCGACGCGTTCGGCACCACCTCGTTCCTCGCCCGCGCGCCCGATTGGGTGGGCGATTGGACCGGCTTCCGCCCGGACAGCGCTCCGCCGATCCCGGGTGGCGAGCAGATCATCCGCTGGTGGCAGGAACATGGTCGCGATCCGCGCGAGAAGCTGCTGATCTTCTCCGACGGCATGGATGTCGAATCGATCGAGGCGACCTATCGCCACTTCAACGGGCGTGTGCGGATGAGCTTCGGCTGGGGTACCAACCTCACCAACGACTTCCGCGGCTGCGATCCCGACGGCTCGGCCGGGCTCGAGCCGATCTCGCTGGTATGCAAGGTGGTGGCGGCGAACGGGCGTCCCGCGGTCAAGCTGTCGGACAATCCCGCCAAGGCGACCGGCGAGCCTGCCGAGATCGAGCGCTACCTGAAGGTGTTCGGCAGCGCCGGGCGTACCGAACAGCTGGTGCAGGTCTAGCCGCGCCAGTCGACCGAGTTGCCATAGGGGTGGCACGTTGCGAGCACGCGGCGTTCCTCTCCGCCGGGGAACCAGCTGAGCGAGAGCCGCACTTCGCTGCGCGTCTCGGTCCACTCGAAGCCGACCCAGGCGAGCGGCCGCTCCGGCGTGGCGTACCGCCCGGCGTCTTGGATCATCGCGACCACCGCAGCGCGGTCGCGCGGCGGCAGATATTGCAGCACCATCGAGTGCATGACGACGCGGCAGACACCCGCGGCCTGCGGCTCCGCGAGCTGGCGCGCGAGCCATTCGGAGGCGTCACCCTTCTCGATCTCGGGCGGGTGGCGACGCGCCATGCCGAGCGCCTCTTCCAGCCGGTGCAGCCGCAGCGGCTGGTCGGCGAAGATATAGGCCATCAGCCGCTCGCAGGTCGCCGGGTCGGCGGCACTGAGTGGGTTGAGGTCGACACCGCGTGCCGAAACGACCTCCAGCGGCGCAGGTTGCGGCGCGGGACCGTGCCAGTCGGGGGCGACCTGCACGGGTGAATGACGGTCGCCGGCGAGTGCGCCGCCGAGATCGAAGCCATAGCGGCCCAGGTTGAGGTTCAGGCCACAGCTCGAGCCGATTTCCAGCAGCTCGAACGGCAGGCCGAAACGGTGACGCACCTGCATCAGCGCGGCGACGATCGCGCCGGACCGGCCGACTTCGTTGGTCTGCGGGGTACGGCGCAGGAAGCCGGCGATCAGATTGTCCTCGTGCGACAGCGCCTCGCCGACCGCACCGTCGAAATCGTCATGTTCGTGTCGGTAGAGCGCGGCCAGCGCCGGCGGATTGCCGCGGCGGGCGAGAAAGTGCAGCGCCGCGTTGAAGCGCATCGCGAGTGCGGCTGCGGCGGGATCACCGTCCCAGTGCGTGATCACCGCCTGGCTGTGCGGGCCGCGGCCCAGCTGACGCAGGCCTGCCGCCAGCACTTCGCCGATGAACGGCGAGCCTAGCTCGGTGGCGACCCGCGCCATGCGCGCGATCTCCACAATACCCGTCCGGGGAGCGATCATGTTCATTACCATTTTCCCGGGCAGAAGCCGCGTCGGATCTTGTCGCCGGGGGCCGTCCGATTCGCAACCGGATCGAACGGCCATGCCCGGGTCATCACGTGCTTCCGACGATCAGAAGCTCTGCCAGTCGTCGTCCGCGCCGTTGCTGCGGACGAGCGCCGAGACCGCGGCCGCAGGCAGTGGCTTGACGCTGCCGCCGTTGAACCGGCTCGGGGAAACGCGCGAGCTTGCCATCTGCGTGGCTGCGCCATTGCCCACCTTGAAGCGGCTGGCCTGTTCAGAAAGCACGCTGACTTCGCTCGCCAGGTTACGCGCGGCGGCCGAGGTTTCCTCCACCATCGCGGCGTTCTGCTGGGTCGACTGGTCCATCTCGCCCAACGCGGCGCTGATCTCGGTCACCGCGCTCGACTGCGCATGGTTGTCCGAGGCCATGTTGCCGAGCAGCTGGTGGACTTCGCCCACGCCGCTGGAGATGTCGGCCAGCGCGCCGTCGACACGCTGCACCGCCTGCACGGCGGTGACGATGTCGCTCTGCGTCGCGGTCAGCTGGTCGCGGGCGCGGCCGGCTTCCTCTTCGGCGCGCATCGCCAATGCAGAGACGAGGTCGGCGACGACCGCGAAGCCGCGGCCTGCCTCACCGGCGCGGCCGGCTTCGACCGCAGCGTTCATCGCGAGAACGCGGGTCTGGAAGGCGATCTTGTCGAGGCCCTCGATGACGCTGTCGATGCCCTTGGCGCTATCCGACACGCGGGTCATTGCCTGCACCGCTTCGTCGGCGGTGCTGCGGCCGTTGTCGACCGTCGCCATCGTCCCGTCGGCACGTTCCACGGTGCGGCCGGCGGAGGCAGCAGTGGCCTTCAGGCGCTGGTCCATCTGGGTGACGGCAGCAGCGGTCTCTTCCAGGCTGGCGGCATTGGCTTCGGTGCGCCGCGCGAGGTCTTCGCTGGCCTGGGCGATCTCGTTCGAGCCGGTGCGGATCGACGTGGTCGCCTCGATCACCGATGCGATCAGCTCGCGCAGGCTCGACAGGGCGTTGTTGAAGTTGGTCTTCACCACGCTGTATTCGCCGGGGAATTCGACGTTGATCTGCGCGGTCAGATTGCCCTGAGCCAGCTCGGCGAGGTGCGAGGAGACGGTCTCGACGACCATCTTCTGCGTCGCCTCGGCCTTCGCGCTGGCGGCATCCGACGCTTCCTTGGCGAGCGCGGCATCGCGGAACACCAGCACTGCGCGCGCCATGTCGCCGAGTTCGTCGCCCCGTGCGGTGGCAGGCACTTCGACATGGTTCCGGCCGGCGGCGAGATCCGCCATGGTGCGGGTAAGCTGGCTGATCGGGCGCGCGATGATGCTGCTGAGCATGACCGCCAGACCGATAGCGATGCCGATCAGCGCGATCGCGCCGATGATCAACACGGTCGTCGCGGTGCTGATCGCGCCTTCCTGGCGCGCGCCGTTCTTTTCGATCGCTTCGGCCTGCGCGTCCTTGATCGCCCGCAGCGGCAGCACCGCGGCCGAGACCAGCACGGCCTTGCCGGCGCCGCGGACTTCGGCCTGCGCCTCTTCGCGCTTGCCGGCCTTCACTTCACGGATCAGCCGGTCGCCCCACTTTTCGCGCCACGACAGCGTTTCGGTCCGCGACTTGCGCAGCCCTTCGAGCAGCGCCGGATCGGTGAGCAGCTTTTCCAGCTCCGCCGAGGTTTCGTCATATTCCGCGCGGCCCTCGTCATATGACTTCAGGTACGTCGGGTCGGCGGTAACCAGGAAGCCGCGCAACTGGCTGTTCTGGCGCAGCAGCGCGGTTTCCAGCGTCAGCGTCTTCGAATGGATCTGCTGGCTAAGATTGTTCTGGTCGGTGACCGAACGAATCATCGAAATGTTCATGAAGAACACGATCATGACGATCGCTGCCGATGCGCAGATCAGCAGGAACGACAGTGCGAGCTTCCTCGGAATCTTCATCGATGCAATCATTTCTGGTCTTTCCGATAGTTTCTGGCGCGCCCGAACGTGCTGTTGTCGATCGCGGCCTGCGCTTGGGCCGAGCCGATCGCCGAAGTGGGGAAAGCGGGCGTGGTCATGTGCGCTCGGCGCATGGCGCCAATGGCGGACAGCAAACGGCCGCAGGGGCGACCCGAGCATCTCCAATGGCTAGAAACCGAACCTGCACGCGCATACCAATCCCGTTCCCCGGTCTGTGGTTTATCGCATTATAGGAACGATCTCTTACCGATCGGTCACCGCGCGCAGAAACAACCTCCGTCGAATCGCGTAGAACGCTCGGAGGGAACATCGGAAATAGCGTTTGGAAGGCGCTGGTCCGGTTCGGAAAACCCGGATAGGAAAACGCGGTCCGGCATGATCTACGTTATAGTACGCAGATGTGCAGGAATACCACGCGGCGCCTTGATTGGCGCGTTTTGCGCTTGCGGGGGGATCGGGCTGGCTCGCCACCCCGCCCCGCCGCAGCCAACAGGTCGCGGTGTTACTTGCGCTCCTTGCGCCCGCCCTTCCAGTACAGAAGGCCCGCGACGATCGCGGCCGAGCCGACGCCGATCGCGGCGCCCATGCCGATCTGGCGCGAGCTCGGCATCCGGCGCTTGGCAGCCTCCGCCATTTCCTTGGCGGCGGCGAGCGCCTCCCCTTCCCCGGCATGCGGCGCCTCGGTCTTGGGATAGGGCGACTGCGATTCGGCGGGCACGGGCGGTTTCTTGGTCATCATCTTCCTTCGACACACGCGGTCATCAACCGCCTTCTTCATGCGGCGGTTCCGCCCCGGCTTGCAAGGCGCAACCGCACTCCGCCATAGCGGTCTGCGATGAACCCGATCTATTCCTCGATGGGCACGACCATCTTCGAAGCCATGTCCGCCCGCGCCCGCGCGAACGGCGCGATCAATCTCGGCCAGGGCTTTGCCGACGGCCGAGGGCCAGAGGCGGTGCTCGACGCCGCCGCGCGCGCCGTGCTGGAGAAATCGAACCAATATCCGCCGATGGCAGGACTGCCCGAACTGCGCCAGGCGGTGGCGGATCATTATGCCCGCCACCAGGCGCTGAACCTGGCGGCGGAGGAAGTGATCGTCACCTCGGGCGCAACCGAGGCGCTGGCCGCAGCACTGTTGGCGCTGATCGAGCCCGGCGACGAAGTGCTCTGCTTCCAGCCGCTCTACGACGCCTATGTGCCGCTGATCCGCCGCGCCGGCGGCGTGGCGCGCTTCGTCCGCCTCAGCCCGCCCGAATGGCGGATCGATCGCGCGGCGCTGGAAGCCACGGTGACGCCGAAGACCCGGCTGATCCTGCTCAACAACCCGCTCAACCCCGCCGCAACGATGACCGGCGCCGAGGATCTGGCGATGCTCGCCGATTTCTGCGTCGCGCATGATCTCACCGCGATCTGCGACGAGGTGTGGGAGCACGTCACTTTCGACGGCGCGCGCCACCTGCCGCTGATCGGCTTTCCCGGCATGCGCGAGCGGACGGTGAAGATCGGCAGCGCGGGCAAGATCTTCGCGCTGACCGGCTTCAAGGTCGGCTGGATGTGCGCCGCCCCGCCCCTCGCCCGGGTGCTGGCCAAGGCGCACCAGTTCCTCACCTTCACCACCCCACCCAACCTGCAATGGGCGGTGGCCGAGGGGCTGGCGACGCAGGACGACTGGGTACAGGACGCCCGCCATAGCTTCCAGGCCGGGCGCGACCGGCTGGCCAAGGGGTTGCGCGACGCCGGGTTCGCGGTGCTGCCGAGTGCTGCGACCTATTTCCTCTCGGTCGACCTCACCGCCTCCGGACTGGCTATGGACGACGTGACCTTCAGCGAACGGCTAGTCGACGAGGCCAAGGTCGCGACGATCCCGGTCTCGGCCTTCTATGCCGAGGATCCGGTGACCAATGTCGTCCGCTTCTGCTTCGTCAAGGAAGATGCGGTGCTGGACGACGCCCTCACGCGGGTGAAGGCGTGGCGCGCCACGCTGAGCTGAGGGTTCAGATCCGGTCGAGCACCCCGCGTTCGGTGATGTAGCCGGTCACCAGCCGCGACGGAGTTATATCGAACGCGGGGTTCAGTGCCGGAGAATCCGTCACCCGGATCGTCGCGATCCGGCCCGCTTCGTCGGGGCCGGTGAGGCGGGTGACTTCCTCGGGCGAGCGCGCCTCGATCGGGATGTCGGCACCGCTGGCGGTTGCCGGGTCGAAGGTCGTGTAGGGCAGCGCCACATAGAAGGGCACGCCATTGTCGTGCGCCGCGAGCGCCTTCAGATAGGTGCCGATCTTGTTGCAGACATCGCCATTGGCAGTCACCCGGTCTGTCCCGACGATCACCGCGTCGACCTGCCCCTGCATCATCAGCAGGCCACCCGCATTGTCGGCGATCACGGTGTGCGGCACGCCGTGATTGCGCAGTTCGAAAGCGGTGAGCAGCGCTCCCTGGTTGCGCGGGCGGGTCTCGTCAACCCAGACATGCACCGGGATCCCCGCGTCGTGGGCGAGATAGATCGGCGCCGTGGCGGTGCCATAGTCCACCGTCGCCAGCCACCCGGCATTGCAGTGGGTGAGGATGTTCAGCGGGCGGTCCGGGTGCCTGGCGTGGAGTTCACGAAGCAGGTCCAGCCCATGTTCGCCGATCGCGCGGCAGAGCTCGGCATCCTCATCGCAGATCGCGTCGGCGCGCGCATAGGCGGCGGCGGCGCGCTCCGTTTTGGGCAGCCCCTCTACCGCCCTGCGGACCTGATCGAGCGCCCAGCGCAGGTTGATCGCGGTGGGCCGCGTTTCGACCAGCGTCGCATAGGCGGCGTCGAGCCCTGCGTCGCTGGCATCCACCGCCAGCGCCATGGCAAGGCCATAGGCGGCCGTCGCCCCGATCATCGGCGCCCCGCGCGTCCACATCTCGCGGATCGCCACTGCCGCGGCGTCGAGGCCGCGCAGTTCCACCCAGCGGATCTCCCAGGGGAGCTGGCGCTGGTCGAGGATGCGAATGCCCTTCCCATCGGCGGTACGCGCGATCGATCGGGTATGCGTGCCTTCCAGGATCACAGGCGAATCTCCGCGAGCGAGTGAATGTCGGCGGGGCCGCCGGCGCGATCGATCAGCAGCGCGCCCAACCCCGCCGCGCGCGCGGCATCAACCTCGGGCTGCACGTCTGATACGAACAGGATTTCCGTTGCGTCGAAGCCGGTTGCAGTCACGATCTTCGTATAGCTCTCAGCTTCGCGCTTCGGTCCGGTGGTCGTGTCGAAATAACCCGAAAGCATCGGCGTGAGGTCGCCGGCGATCGAATGGCCGAAGATCAGCTTCTGCGCGGCGGTCGATCCCGAGGAGTAGATGTAGATCGACATGCCGGCGGTATACCAGCGATGCAGCGCCTCCGGGGTATCGGGATAGACATGCCCCTGCAGCGTGCCGTCGGCATAGCCCTGCGCCCAGATCAGCCCCTGCAGCGTCTTGAGCGGCGTGGCCTTGCGATCCTCGGCGATCCAGCCGAGCAGGGTTGCCACCTTATCCTCACCGGGAACGTCGGCGAGGATCGGCGCCACTTCCTCAGAATGCGCTTCTACAAAAGTAGCCAAATGCTTGGCTGCGTAGGGAAAAAGCACCTCCGCCACGAAGGCGATACTGCTCGTGCTCCCCTCGATGTCGAGCAGGACGGCCTTGGTCTGGGTCATGGAGATACTCGCTGCGCCGCGCGTCAGGCGGCGATGGGCTCGTGGCGCGGGAAGCGGTCGGCGATCGCGTCGCCGGTGAACTGCGCGATCCAGCCATCGGGGTTGATGAACAGGCGGATCGCGGTGAAGCGCGGGCTCGGCCCCATGTCAAACCAATGCGGCGTGCCTGCCGGCACCGAGATCAGATCCCCCTCCGTGCAGAGAACGGCATAGACCCGATTGCTCATATGCAGTGTGAAGAGCCCCTCCCCTTCTACGAAGAAGCGCACTTCGTCCTCGGCGTGGCGATGCTCGGACAGAAACTTGGTGCGGAGCGTATCCTTTTCGGGATTGTTCGGCACCATCCGGATCACGTCGACCGAGCGATAGCCTTGCTCGGCCTTCAGCCGATCGACCTCGGGCGCGAAGGCGGCGAGCACCGCGTCCTGGTCCGCATCCGCCGCGATCGCCCGCGAGGGCCAGCGTTCGAACCGCACGCCGCGGATCGCCAGTTCCTCAGCGATCGTCATCGGATCCTGCGTGTCGAGGAGCGACGCCCCATCGGTGTCCGAAAAGATACGAAGTCGGCTCATCGTGCCCATGTCCGTCTGAAGCTGGCCTCGGCGAGCTCGGCAGCGACCATCCATTCGGTCGCCTCCAGCACGCGTTCGGCCTCGTCCACGTCCTTGCCCCAGGCATAGAGCCCATGGCTGCGAATGAGATACGCCGGAATGGCGCCTGGCGCCAGCAGCGCCGGGCGGATCGCCGCCTCGATCACGGCCATCTCCTGGCTGTTGTCGACGATGGGCAGCCGCACCTCGGCCGCGTGCGTGGTGTGCCCGGGATAAGCCTTTAGCATTTCATGACCCGCCAGCGTGATGCCCCCGGCATCGGTTGCGCGGCTGAGCCCCACCGCCTGCGGCGAATGGCCGTGCAACACGGCGCCGGCCTCCGGGAATAGCCGATAGAGGGCGAGATGCAGATCCGTTTCCGCCGAGGGCTTGCCCTCGGTCAGCGGATTGCCGTCCAGATCCACGCGCATGATCCCGTCGGTGGTCAGCCGGCCCTTGTGGCGGCCCGAAACGGTCAGCGCGATGCTGCCGTCGTCCAGCCGGGCCGAGTAGTTGCCCGAGGTCGCCGGCGCCCAGCCGCGCGCATCGAGCCGCCTGCCGGCCTCGATCAGCGCCGCGATGGCCTGTTCATAGGACATGGTCATGCCGCGCCTCTAGCGCTTCGCGCGCGCGGCGCGACACAGAATTTTTCGCTTTGGGAACAGATCAACGATGCCAGTTCGATGCGGCGCGATTCGGCAAATCGTAAACATCCACCGTCCCGAAACGACATGACGGCTCGGTGAACCGGGTAGCAGGTGCGCCGAAACGCGCCACAAACGGGCATTAGCGGGACCATCATTAACGATGCTTCTGCTATACGGTTGCCAGGGCATGACAGAAATTTGCGGGCGCAGAACAAACATCATGGATTCGAACGCTTCGGTACAAACCCGTCGGGCTTTGCTCAAATCGGCACTGGTAATGGCGAGCGGCGCAGCGGTTTCGGCCTGCGCCTCGCGCACGATCGGCACGACGATGGCCGCTGCCGCACCGCCGCCGCGCATCCACCCGGCGCCGGTCGCCTCGTTGAACCCGGCGCCAAAGGTTGCCGCCCAGGCGCGGATCGTCCCCGCCGGCATCCGTCCCGATCTGTTCAGGCGCGCAACCGCTGCGCTCGATCGGCACTCGATGCACGTCGACACCCATGATCGGATTGCCGTCGCCGACTTCTCGCTGCCTTCGTCGCAGCCGCGCTTCTTCCTGGTCAACATGGGCACCGGCGAAGTGGAGCCGCTGCTGGTCGCGCACGGGATCGGTTCCGATCCCGGCCATACCGGCGTGCTCCAGCGCTTCTCCAACCAGATCAATTCGGAAGCGACCTGCGAGGGCGCGTTCCTCACCGCCGATTATTATGTCGGCAAGCATGGGGATTCGCAGCGGCTGATCGGGCTCGACCCGACCAACAACAACGCGCTGGCGCGGGCGATCGTCGTCCACTCGGCCTGGTATGCGAACCCGGACATGGTCCCGAAGCACGGCAAGCTCGGCCGCAGCCAAGGCTGCTTCGCGGTCGGCGAGCGCCAGCTGGCCAAAGTGTTCGAGCGCCTCGGGCCTGGCCGCATGATCTACGCCGCCAAGGCGTAAGTGCCCCTTAGCCCCTCCTCCGAGGAAGGGGCTTGAGTAGGGTATGCGGATACATCCCGCCCTCGCGGGGTTGGCAGGCCATGGTCCCCAGCATAGGACACACGCATGGCCGATCCGCATCCGTTCTTCGCGCTCCACCGTCACGGCATGATCCGCGCGGGCGTCTGCACGCCCGTCGGCACCGTCGCAGATCCGTCCGCCAATGCCCGCGCGACCATCGCGCTGGCGCAAGCGGGTGACGCCGCGGGCGCGGACATCCTCGTTTTCCCCGAACTCAACGTCACCAGCTATGCGATCGACGACCTGCACCTGCAGGACACGATCCTCGCCTCCACGCAGGCGGGCATCGCCGCGATCGTCGAGGCAAGCCGCACGCTGAAGCCGGTATTGCTGGTCGGCGCTGCGCTGGCGCGGAACGGGCGGCTCTACAATTGCGCGGTCGCCATCGCCCGCGGCCGCATCCTGGGCGTGGTGCCCAAGACTTACCTGCCCAATTACCGCGAATATTACGAGAAGCGCTGGTTCGCCTCGGGCTCGGGGCTGCGCGACCTGGAGATCACGGTTGCCGGCCAGACCGTGCCGTTCGGCCCCGACCTGCTGTTCGCGGCGGAAGATCTAGCCGACTTCATCTTCCATATCGAGATCTGCGAGGATTATTGGGCACCCCAGCCCCCTTCCACCGAAGGTGCGATGGCCGGCGCGCTGGTGCTGTGCAACCTCTCCGCCTCCAACATCGTGATCGGCAAGGGCCGCGAACGCGAGCTGCTCTGCGCCTCGCAGAGCTCGCGCACGATCTCGGCCTATCTCTACTCCGCCTCGGGTCCCGGCGAGAGCACCACCGACCTAGCCTGGGACGGCCAGGGGCTGATCTATGAATTCGGCGAGAAGCTCGCCGCCTCGCAGCGCTTCGAACTGGCCGATGCGATCACCTACGCCGATCTCGACCTGGAGCGGCTGCGGCTGGAGCGGATGCGCGACGGCACGTTCAACGACAATGCCCGCAACGCCTGCATGCCCGAAACCCGCTTCCGCCGCATCGCCTTCGCGCACCAGCCCGACTTTGCCGACCGCGGGCTGCTCCGCCCGACCCGCCGCTTTCCCTTCGTGCCCAACACGCCCGCGGCGCTGGAGGAGGATTGCTACGAGGCATTCAACATCCAGGTGGAGGGCTTGCGCCAGCGGCTCGCCTCGACCAAGAGCAAGTCGCTGATCATCGGCATTTCGGGCGGGCTCGATTCCACCCATGCGCTGATCGTCGCCGCCAAGGCGATGGACCGGCTGGGGCGCCCGCGCACCGACATTCTCGGCTATACCATGCCGGGTTTCGCGACGAGCGAAGGCACCAAGTCGAACGCCTGGGCGCTGATGCGCGCGATCGGGGTCACCGCGGCCGAGATCGACATTCGCCCCACCGCGCGTCAGATGCTCGCCGATATCGGCCACCCCTTCGCGCAGGGCGAGCCCGTGTATGACGTAACTTTCGAGAACGTCCAGGCAGGGCTGCGCACCGACTATCTGTTCCGCCTCGCCAACCGCAACAGCGGCTTCGTGCTCGGCACCGGCGACCTGTCCGAACTGGCGCTGGGCTGGTCCACCTATGGCGTCGGCGATCAGATGAGCCATTATGGCGTCAATGCCGGCGTGCCCAAGACGCTGATCCAGTATCTGATCCGCTGGAGCGTCGAGAGCGGCCAGTTCGTCGGCGAGGCGGCGACCGTGCTGCTCTCGATCCTCGATACCGAGATCTCGCCCGAGCTCGTGCCCGCCGATGCCGATGGCAAGATGCAAAGCACGCAGGACCGGATCGGCCCCTATGAGCTGCACGACTTCTTCCTGCACCATATTGCGCGCTTCGGGCTGAAGCCGTCCAAGGTCGCGTTCCTCGCCTGGCATGCCTGGAAGGATGCCGAGGCAGGCCTGTGGCCGATCGGCTTCCCGGCCGAAGGTCGCAACCAGTATGACCTGGCGACGATCGCCAAGTGGCTGGAAAACTTCCTGTTCCGCTTCTTCCAGATCAGCCAGTTCAAGCGTTCGGCGCTGCCCAACGGACCGAAGGTCTCGGGCGCCGCCGCGCTCAGCCCGCGCGGGGACTGGCGCGCGCCCTCGGACAGCGTCGCAACCGCCTGGATCGAGGAACTGCGCGCCGCCCTGCCCTGAGCAGCCTCAGCCGCGGGCGACCGCGCGGATCTTGCGCAGCAGTTCGAGCGAATCGAACGGCTTGCGCAGGATGGTGACGTTGGGCGAGGCGATCGCGTCGAGCTTGTTCGAATCCGCGAAGCCGGTGATCAGGATCACCGGCAGCTCGGGATCACTGGCAGCCACCTGCGTGGCGACTTCGCTGCCGCTCAGCTCGGGCATCGCGAAATCAACCACGAGCGCACCGAAGCGGCGGTTCTGCACCAGCGCCACCCCTGCGGCGCCATCGGCCGCCTCCTCCACCACCGCGCCCGCCGAGCGCAGCATCTCGGCAAGCGAGGCACGCACATGCGCGTCGTCGTCGACCAGCGCGATCCTCATGCCCGTCAGGCTGATCCGCTCGTCGCGGGCGGAATCGTCCTGCACGTCGCGGCGTGGCTCGACGGTCGCGAGCGGCAACAGCAGCGTGACGGTGGTGCCCTGCCCCAGCTTGCTGTCGATCAGCAGCGTTCCCCCCGACTGGCGCAGCACGCCGAACGCCATCGACAGGCCCATGCCGGTACCTTTGCCGACACCCTTGGTCGAGAAGAACGGCTCCACCGCGCGCGCCACCACCTCCGGCGGCATGCCCATGCCGGTATCGGCGATGTGCAGCGCGACATAGTCGCCCGCGGGCACATCGGGTGCCACCTTGCCGCTGCGCAGTTCCGCCGAGATCGTCAGCGCGCCGCCTTCGGGCATGGCATCGCGCGCGTTGAAGGCGAGGTTGAGTATCGCGAGTTCGAGCTGCAGCGCGTCGGTCTGCACGTTCCACACGGGATCGATCCGTTCGATCCGCACCCGCCCGAGCGGCGCTACGGCGCGCTCGACCAGCCCGGCCATGCCGCCGACCAGCTCGGCCAGCCGCACCGACTTCACGTCGAGCCGCTGTTTGCTGGAGAAAGCAAGCAACTGCCCGGTGAGCTGGCGGCCGCGCTCCACCGCGTCGAGCGCGCTCGAGGTCCAGCGGATCACGCGATCAGCATCGTCGGGCTTGCGCGCAATCAGTTCCAGATTGCCGGCGATCGCCTGTAGCAGATTGTTGAAATCATGCGCGATACCGCCGGTCAGCTGGCCCACCGCCTCCAGCTTCTGCGCCTGAAGCAACGCCGCCTCGACACTCTCGCGCTGGGCGACTTCGCTCTTCACCTCGGCGAGTGCGGCGTCACGCTGCTCCACCATCGCGGCGAGCCGGGCATTGGCTTCCTTCAGCTTTTCCGACGAAGGTAGCCTGGTCAGCGTCGGCAGCAGCGGCCAAAGCAGGATCGCGGTGGTCACCGATGCGGCCGCCGTCACCAGCTTGATCAGCGCCTCAAGCCCGTAGAGCGGGCTGAACAGCGTCACCACGCCCATCACATGGGTCATGCCGCAGGCGAGAATGAAGATCGCGAAGCACCAGAACACCCAGCCGAACGCCAGATCCTTGCGGCTGCGCACCAGCGCCACGAGCGCGATCGGAATAGAGAAATATGACAGCGCTATCAGCGTGTCAGCGACGATATGGGTCCACAGCAACTGCGGCTGCCAGAACAGGCAATAGCCGTGGGGCGAGTAGTTGCCGCTCCAGAAGGCTGCAAACACGCTTTCCATCCATCCCCCTGCCGCCGGCCGTCGCCGACAGAAAATTGCGCACGACGTAGCGCATGCGAATGAGAAGCGGAACTAAGGAAAAAACCCGGTGACGTTCGAAAGATCGTCGCAGGAGTTGATGTTGAGAATGGGTGCCCCCCAATCGATTGCGACGGCACCGGCATGGGCCGCCCAGGCCTTCATCGAAGGCCGCGCGCCGGAGGCAAGATAGGCGTCGCACAAGGGCGCGAGCGCAGCGTCCCAGATGCCGAGCACCGGCAGCTGCGCGACGAAGCTCGATCCGGTTCGGGCGACCAGCGCTTCCAGCAGCAACGCCGGCAGCAGCGGCGTGTCGCACGGCGCGACGAGCACCCGCGCCGCGCCGCGCTCGGCTGCGGCATGCAGCGCGGCGTTGAGGCCGCCCAAGGGCCCCAGCCCCGGCGCCGGACGATCGGGGACACCGCCCTCGCCTGCCCGACCGCACAGGATCACGCCATCGCAAAGGGGAGCCAGCGCGCCGGCGACATGGTCGATCAATGCACGCCCGTCGAGCGCCGCCAGCGCCTTGTCCGATCCGAAGCGCCGCGCCTGGCCGCCCGCCAGGATCGCACCCAGCGGCTTCATGGCACCAGCCGGAGCATCGCATCCGGCCGTACCAGCGCGGCGAGGCGCAACCCGGCCTCGCGGGCGCGTTCCGCGGCCAGAGCGGTCGGCGCGGAGATCGCCGCGAGCAGCGGACAACCCGCCAGCACCGCCTTCTCGACCAGCTCGAACGAGCAGCGCGCGCTGATCAGCGCAAAGCCCCCGTCCCAGCCCAGCCCCTGCCGGGCCATCGCGCCGACCAGCTTGTCGAACGCATTGTGCCGGCCGACATCCTCCCGGACGAGCCGGATCTCGCCCTCGGCCGAGCAGAGCGCGGCAGCGTGGGCAGCGCCGGTCTCGCGGTTGAGCGGCTGATGATCGCGCAGAGCCTCCGCCGCGCGGAAGATTGCAGCCGACGTCGCCGCGCTATCGTCCTCGATCTTCGGCAGCGGGCGCAGCGCTGCTTCGAGATTGTCGATCCCGCACAGCCCGCAGCTCGAATCGGTGGTCCGATGCCGCACGCGCTCGATCACCGTCGAGGGATCGGCGAGCGTCACGCGCAGCACCACACCCTGTTCGGCCTGGTGGCTTTCCACCTCCACGGCCGCACCAAGACGCTCGGCCGCGACGAAGCCGGTGGCGAAATCCTCCAGATCGGTGGGCGTCGCCATCATCACGGCATAGCCCAGCCCATTGATTTCGATCGCGACCGGCACTTCGGGGATCAAGCTGCGTTGGAGCCGGGTCTCCGACCCGTCGGGCGTCACGCGATCGAACCACATATCCATCGGTTCAGGATAGGCGGGCGGCTCCGGTGGGGATAGAGCAAAGACAGGTTTGAAGGAGCGTGGCGATGGCCCGGGCGAAAGACGGAACGATTCACTATTCGGGCGCCGAAGGCGGTTGGGGCTCGATGCGCGGCATGGCGCTGGTGGCCGGCGCCGAGCGCCCGAGCGCCGATGCGCTGAAGACGCTCGCCAAGCAGAACAAGCCCGGGGGCATGATGTGCACCTCCTGCGCCTGGACCAAGCCCGCCAAGCCGCACATGTTCGAATTCTGCGAGAACGGCGCCAAGGCAACGCTGTGGGATCTCACCACCCGCCGCGCGACGCCCGAGTTCTTCGCCCAGCACACCCTCACCGAGCTGAAGGGCTGGAGCGATTATGAACTCGAACAGGCCGGCCGCCTGACTAACCCGATGCGCTACAACCGCGCCACCGACAAATATCTCCCCTGCACCTGGGAAGAAGCCTATCAGGCGATCGGCAAGAAGCTGCGTGGCTATGATCCCAAGAGCACGATCTTCTACGCCTCGGGCAAGGCGAGCCTGGAGACGAGCTATGCCTGGGCGCTGTTCGCCCGCCTCTATGGCCACAACAACCTGCCCGACAGCTCGAACATGTGCCACGAGACCACCTCGGTCGCGCTCAAGTCGACGATCGGGGCGCCGGTCGGTACCTGCGTGCTCGAGGATTTCGAGCATTGCGACGCGATCTTCTTCTTCGGCCAGAACACCGGCACCAACAGCCCGCGATTCATCCACACGCTGACCGCCGCCCGCAAGCGCGGCGCCAAGATCGTGACGTTCAACCCGATCCGCGAAAAGGGCCTGCTGGAGTTCCGCGACCCGCAAAGCATCCAGATGGTCACCGGCGGCAAGACCAAAATCTCCCACCAATATTATCAGCTCAAACCCGGCAGCGACATCTCGGCCATGCTCGGCATCGCCAAGCATGTGCTGGCCGAGGAGGATCGCCGCGGCGGCGTGCTCGATCGCGCCTTCATCGCCGAGCACACGCATGGCTTCGAGGAGTTCGCCGAGAAGGTCCGCAGCACCAGCTGGGAGACCATCGAGGCCGAAACCGGCCTGCCCCGCGCCGACCTGATCGAGGCCGCCGAAGTCTACATCCAGGCGGAAAGCGCGATCGGCATCTGGGGCATGGGGCTCACCCAGCATGTCGGCGGCTATGACAATGTCGCCGGCGTGGTGAACCTGATGCTGCTGCGGGGGAATATCGGCCGGCTCGGCGCGGGCGTATCGCCGGTGCGGGGCCATTCCAACGTGCAGGGTCAGCGCACCGTCGGCATCTCCGAAAAGCCCGAGCTGGTGCCACTCGATCAGCTTTCCGAACAGTATGGCTTCCAGCCGCCGCGGGACGAAGGCTACACCACCATCACCGGCTGCGAGGCGATCGCCGCGGGCAAGATCAACGCCTTTCTTGGCCTGGGCGGCAATTTCCTCCGCGCCATCCCCGATCACCGAGTGATGGAGGATGCCTGGACCGGCATGGGGCTCACCGTCCAGATCGCCACCAAGCTCAATCGCGGCCATCTGTTCTGCGGCGAGACCGCCTATCTGCTCCCCACCCTCGTCCGCTCCGAGCGTGACGTGCGCGACGGCACCCCGCAGGTGGTGACGATGGAGGACAGCCTCAGCTGCATCCACGGCTCGATCGGGGAGGCAAAGCCGGCCAGCCCGCACTTGCAGCCCGAGCTGGCGATCGTCGCCGGCATCGCCGAGGCAACGCTCGATCCCAATCCCAACGTCCCTTGGGAGGCGTGGTCGAACGACTATGCGCTGGTCCGCGACGCGATCGAGAAGACCTATCCGGACAAGTTCAAGGACTTCAACCAGCGGCTGTTCACGCCCGGCGGCTTCTTCAAGGGCAACAGCGCGCGCGAGCGCGATTGGGAGACCAAGAGCGGCAAGGCGGAGTTCACCGTGCCGGAGCACCTCAACGCGGCGGGCTTCGCGGACGAGGACGGCGTGTACCGGCTGATGACGCTCCGCTCGAACGACCAGTTCAACACCACGGTCTATGGCTATTCGGACCGCCTGCGCGGCATCGAGGGCAAGCGTGACGTGCTGCTGATCAGCCCCAAGGAGATGGCGCGCGCCGGGCTCAAGGAAGGCCAGCGCGTGGCGCTGGTCGGCGACGATTCGGACGGCGTCGATCGCGTGGTCGAGGGGCTGGAGGTGCTGCCCTTCAACCTGCCCGAAGGCTGCGTCGCCGGCTATTATCCCGAGCTCAACCCGCTGATCGCACTCCGCCACCACGACGGCGCCTCGAAAACGCCGGCGGCGAAGTCGGTGCCGGTGCGCATCCGCGCCTGACATCATTCGCCACCAAGGATCGGCCGCCGGCTCTTGTCGGCAGCCGTTCTTATGCTAGGCAGCGGACAACGTTGACAAACGATCTCGGAGGAGAGGACGACATGAAGCGACGCACCCTGAAGCTTGCAGCCCCGCTGCTCGCGCTTGCCGCCACTACGGCATTCACCGCGCCCGCGCTGGCCCAGCAGCAGACCTCGCGCCCCTGGACCAACGCCAAGCTCTCGCCCGACGCGCGCGCCAAGGCGATCCTCGCGCAGATGACCGAGGACGAGAAGCTGACCCTGGTGTTCGGCCTGTTCGGCACCGATTTCGCACCCAAGAACTTCAAGACCCCGGCCGAAGCCCGCCCGGGCTCCGCCGGCTATATTCCCGGCATTCCGCGTCTGGGCATTCCCGCGCAGTGGCAGACGGACGCCGGCGTGGGCGTCGCCACGCAGGGCAGCGCGGTCAACAAGCGCGGCCGCACCTCGCTCCCGTCGGGCATCGCCACCGCCGCGACCTGGGACCCCGCTCTCGCCTTCAAGGGCGGCGCGATGATCGGCGCGGAGGCGCGCGCTTCGGGCTTCAACGTGATGCTCGCCGGCGGCGTGAACCTGC
Source organism: Sphingomonas sp. 22176 (assembly GCF_052045505.1). Lineage (NCBI taxonomy): Bacteria > Pseudomonadati > Pseudomonadota > Alphaproteobacteria > Sphingomonadales > Sphingomonadaceae > Sphingomonas > Sphingomonas sp. 22176. The sequence continues at coordinate 247,404 of NZ_JBQEPL010000004.1, forward strand.
TGCGCGAGCCGCGCAACGGCCGCAACTTCGAATATGGCGGGGAAGATCCGCTGCTTGCCGGCACGATCGTCGGCGCGCAGATCGCCGGCATCCAGTCGAACCACATCATCTCCACCGTGAAGCATTATGCGATCAACGACCAGGAGACCGACCGCAACCAGATGAACGCGGTGCTCGATCGCACCGCCGCGCGGATGAGCGACCTGCTGGCCTTCAACTTCGCGATCGAGAAGGGCACGCCCGGCTCGGTGATGTGCAGCTACAACAAGGTCGACGGGCTGTGGGCGTGCGAACAGCCTTGGCTGCTGACCGACGTTCTGCGCCGCGACTGGGGCTGGAAGGGCTTCGTGATGTCGGATTGGGGCGCCACCCACACCACGGTCGCTGCCGCCAACGCGGGCCTGGAGCAGGAATCCGGTTGGCCGTTCGACGAGCAGCCCTATTTCCGCGAGCCGCTTAAGGCCGCGATCGCCAAGGGCGAGGTGAGCAAGGCGCGCCTCGACGAGATGGCGCACCGCATCCTCCGCTCGATGTTCGCGCACGGCCTGTTCGATCATCCGATTACCAGCGCGCCGCTCGATCTCGCCCCGGCGATGCTCAAGGCGCACGCAGACGTGACCCGCGCCGATGCCGAGGCGGCGATCGTTCTCCTCCAGAACAAGGGCGATGTGCTGCCGCTGGTGGGCAGCGCCAAGCGCATCGTCGTGATCGGCGGCCATGCCGACAAGGGCGTGCTGGCGGGCGGCGGCTCGTCTTTGGTCTATCCGGTGGGCGGCAATGCGGTGCCGGGGCTCGAGCCGAAGGTCTGGCCGGGTCCGGTGATGTACCACCCGTCCTCGCCGCTGGAGGCGCTGCGCCGCCAGTTGCCGGGCGCACAGATCAGCTATGTCGACGGCACCGACGCCGCGGCAGCCGCAGCGGCGGCCAAGCAGGCCGATGTGGCGGTGGTATTCGCGACGCAATGGGCCGGCGAGTCGTTCGACGTCTCGCTCGGGCTGACCGATAACCAGGACGCGCTGATCGAAGCAGTCGCTGGAGCCAATGCCAAGACGGTGGTGGTGCTGGAAACCGGCGGGCCGGTGCTCACCCCCTGGGCCGACAAGACCGCCGCGATTCTCGAAGCCTGGTATCCCGGCACCGCGGGCGGCGAAGCGATCGCCAATGTACTGACCGGCAAGGTGAACCCTTCGGGCCACCTGCCCGCCAGCTTTCCGCGCAGCGTCTCGCAGCTGCCCAAGCCGAGCGTGCCGAACGACGGCGAGACCCGCTACGCCGAAGGCGCTGCGGTCGGCTACAAATGGTACGATGCGAAGGGCGACAAGCCGCAATTCGCGTTCGGCCACGGCCTGTCCTACACCCGCTTCGCCTATTCCGGCCTGAAGGCGACCGCCCCCAAGGGCCAGCTGACCGTGACCTTCACGCTCCGCAACACCGGCACCCGCGCCGGCGCGGACGTGGCGCAGGTCTATGTCTCGGGTGCGGGCTGGGAAGCACCGAAGCGGCTGGGCGCGTTCCAGAAGGTGGCGCTGGCGCCGGGCGCCTCCAAGACCGTCTCGGTCACCGTCGATCCCCGCCTGCTCGCCGTGTTCGACGGCGCGGCGCACCAGTGGAAGATCGCCGGCGGCAGCTACAAGGTGCTGCTCGGCCAGTCGGCGGAAGACATCGTCGCCACCACGACCGTCACTGTGCCCGCGCGCACCCTGCCGGTGAGCTGGCACCCCTGATCGGCTCGGCCCCGCGCGCTGCGAACGGCGTGCGGGGCCGGCCGTTCAACCGATAGCGATACGCCGCCCCTCGTCGGCGCTCTGGCGGGCAAGTTCGATCAGCTGGAGCCCGGCAAGCGCATCCTTGGCAGCAACCGGCGGCGCTGCGCCCTCGCGGATCGCCGCCGCCACGCCAGCATAGAAGCCCCGATAGTCGCCGCGCTCGGACGCGATCGTCTCGGTAGACCCGTCGGGCAGCGTCAGCACGCCATAGTGTGCTGGGTCCTCCAGACCGTGGTTCGGATCGCACACCGAGCCCCCAGACCGCATCGCTGCCTCCTGCGGATCGAGCCCGTATTTCACGAAGCTGCCGCCGCGCCCGTGCAGCGCAAAGCGCGGTCGCGCTGCCGCGATCATCCGCGAGCTCGCCAGCACCACCCGCCGCGTGCCGTAGAACAGAGTCACGGTGAAATAATCGTCGACCGGGCTGTTGCCGCGCTGCCGGGCGACATCACCCTGCACCGCCTCCGGCATGCCGAACAGCACCAGTGCCTGGTCGAGCATGTGCGGCCCCAGGTCGAGCAGCTGCCCGCCGCCCTCGGCTTCCTTCCAGGCCTGCGACAATTCGGGACGGAAGCGGTCCCAATGCGCCTCGAACAGCAGGATCTCGCCAAGCCGGTCGCTCGCCACCAGCGCCTGCACCGCGAGGAAGTCGCTGTCCCAGCGGCGGTTGTGGAACGGCACCAGCAATCTGCCCTGCGCCTCGGCCAGCGCGATCAGCGCCTCGGCCTCGGCCGCCGTCGGCGTCAGCGGCTTGTCGATCACGACGTGCTTGCCCGCCTCCAGCGCCGCCTTGGCGAGCGGAAAATGCGTGGCATTCGGCGTCGAAACGACCACCAGCTCGATCGCGGGATCGGCGATCAGCGCTTCCGGACTGACGGCCGGCACCCCCGGATAGGCCTTTGCTACCGCATCAGCCCGCGAGGACCCGACAGCCGCCAGTTCGAACCCGTCGACCGCCTCGATCAGCGGTGCGTGGAAGGCGGTGCCGCCTAGGCCGAAGCCGATAAGGCCGGTGCGGATCATGGCGTTCTCCCGTTACGGTACGCCTGCGACCTAGCGGCAATGTCCCGCCATTCCAAGGAGAGCGGACGCCCAGCCGGGCGAGCGGCGGGTTCAGCAGCGCCGTGGCTGGGCGCCGATCCGCTCGGCGACGGCATCCGCGAGGCGGCGCAGCTCGGCGCGCTGCCGGAAGGAAGCAGGGCCATGCGGGCGACGATCGAGCCCGCACAACGCGCCGATCGGAAACGGCCCGCTCCGCACCACCGCGCCGGTATAGTAGCGCACGGCTGGGCCACCGGTGACCAGCGGATTGGCGCGGAAACGCGGATCGGCCAGGAGGTCGGGCACGCTCAGCAACCCGTCCGGGGCGGCGACGGTATGCGAGCAGAATGCGATCGAACGCGGCAGTACCACCGGCTCGATCCCCACCGCGCAGATCATGCGCTGCACGTCGCCGTCGGTGACCGTGACCATCGCGATCGGTGTCCGCACCACCCTGCAGGTCTCGCCCAGCAATTCGTGCAGCACGGAATCGTCGGGAAGGATCGGCCGCAGGGAATCGACCGCGCCCTGGCGACTCCCCTCGTCCTGGGGCCGGAAGGCGGCGGAGAAGAAATGGAGCGTCACGCCGCCTGCCTCACTGTACCGGGCGTATCGAACGCGATGCGGATCGCGTTCTTGCCGTTGCGTTTCACTTCCAGCATCGCCTCGTCCGCCAATCCGATCATCCGTTCGGTATCCTCCGTCGCTCCCGCGTCGATCACCACCGCACCCATGCTGCAGGTCACCGCGTGCCCGGTGGAGCGCAGCGCGTCACTCAGCCGCGCATGCAGGCTTTCGGCGACCTGCTCGGGGGGCACCCCGCGCTCAATTGCGAAAAAGGCGCAGAACTCGTCGCCGCCCAAGCGGGCGAACAGGTCGTCGGGCCGCATCCGCGCCCGCGCTTCGTCGGCGAAGCGGCGCAGCACCACGTCGCCCGCGGCATGCCCATAGCGGTCATTGACCGCCTTGAAGCCGTCCAGATCCATGTAGAGCAGCAGCAGCGTGGAACCGCGACGGCGGCCGATCTGCGCCACCCGCTCCAGCTGGCTGCGAAACGCGCCCCCGTTGAGCGAGCGGGTGAGATAATCGGTGGAGGCGCGCCACAACTCGCCGTCGAGCGTGTGGCGCAGCGTCGCCACCATCAGCACGATCATGATCGCGCCTGCGGCACGCGTCCCCGTATTCCAGATGAGGACCGGGGCAGACAGCGCCTGCAGGTCGGCAAAAGGCAGCGATCCGAACCCGTTCAAGGCGGATCCGAGCACGATCGAGACCACCGCTACCAGGATGCCGGCGCGCTCGCGCAGCGTCCACGCTGCAAGAATGTCGACGAACAGATAGCCGAGCGTCATCGAGACCACCGGTCCGCTGGCCCAATCGGCGAAAACCGTGACGATCATCGCCATGCAGACCACGATCCACGCCTGCAGACGGCTCAGCCGCATCGTCCAACGGAAACTGCGCATCATCGCCCGGATCAGGGCCGATTGCGGCGGTGGTGCCTTCACGCGATCCAACTCCCCCACGGCGTTGATACCCCCCTTACAGCCCAATGGCTTAACGGCCCCGAAACACAGGCGAATGGAACTTACCGCTCAGGGAAACTACGAATGCGGAATTGGGCAGGCACGTCGTCGCAATCCACAACAAGGATGCCACGGCGCCTCTATTCGGGCGGACCTTCCCTCCCTATACTCCGAGTGGATGACTGCAGCCCTGTTCCAGATCGACCCGCGTGATCCCGTCGCCACCGCCCTGCGCCCGCTCCGAGCGGGCGAAACCGCGCTGGGCATAACCGTCACCGCCGACATTCCCCAAGGCCACAAGGTTGCGCTGCGCCCGATCGAGGCCGGGGCAGCAGTGCACAAGTTCGGCTTTCCGATCGGCCGCGCGACGCAGGCGATCGCTGTGGGCGAGCATGTCCACACCCACAATGTCGCGACCGCGCTGGCGGCGAGCGGCAGCTATGCCTACCAGCCCGCCTTCGAAGCCGCCCCGGCCGAGGCGGGGCCGACGTTCCTCGGCTATCGGCGCGCTGACGGCCGGGTGGGCACGCGCAACGAAATCTGGATCCTGCCGACGGTGGGCTGCGTCGGCCGCACCGCCGAGAAGATCGCCGAGCGCGCTGCCAAGCGCTTCGAGGGCCGGGTCGACGGCATCCATGCCTTCGCGCACCCCTTTGGCTGCTCGCAGCTGGGTGACGATCTGGCGGGCACGCGGGCGATCCTTTCGGCGCTTGCCAACCATCCCAATGCCGGCGGCGTGCTGCTCGTAGGGCTTGGCTGCGAATCCAATCAGATGCGCGGCATGTTGGAGGGTATTTCTCAGCCCAATCTGCGCACGATCGGCGCGCAGGCAGCGGAGGACGAGGTTGAGGAAGGTGTCGCGCTGGTCGGTGAGCTCATCGATCAGGCGGAGCGCGCCGTGCGGACTGAGGCGCCGCTCGAATCGCTCGTGCTGGGCGTCAAATGCGGCGGCTCGGACGGGTTTTCGGGCCTAACCGCCAACCCCCTTGTCGGCCGCATGAGCGACGCGGTCACCGCCGCGGGCGGCACCGCGATCCTCACCGAAATTCCCGAAATCTTCGGGGCCGAGCAATTGCTGATGGCGCGGGCGGAAAGCGCGCCGGTGTTCGACAAGATCGTCGGGCTGGTGAATGGCTTCAAAGCCTATTTCACCCGCCACGGCGAGCCGGTGTCGGAAAACCCCTCCCCGGGCAATCTCGCCGGCGGCATCACCACGCTCGAGGAAAAGTCGCTCGGCGCGGTGCAGAAAGCCGGGCACGCGATCGTCACCGACGTTCTGGGCTATGGGGAGCGCGTCCAGCGCAAAGGCCTCGCTCTGCTCGAGGCCCCGGGCAATGACGCGGTGTCGTCCACGGCTCTCGCCGCGGCCGGCGCGACGGTCATTCTGTTCACCACCGGCCGCGGCACCCCGCTCGGCTTCCCCGTGCCGACGATCAAGATCGCCTCGAACAGCGACCTTGCCGCGCGCAAACCCGGCTGGATCGATTTCGATGCGGGCCAGGTCCTCGCCGAGGACATGGCGGCGGCGGGCAGCGCCCTGCTCCAGCGAATCGTCGCGATCGCCTCGGGCACGCCCACCGCGGCGGAACGCAATGGCGAGCGGGAGATCGCGATTTGGAAGCGCGGCGTTACGCTCTGAGGGGCGATTTGTTCCCGAGAAAATGCGGCGGATGCATGCTGCATCGCGGCGATCCGCAATTCCCCTGGATTGATGCTGAAAGCTGAACGGGTTAGCCCTGAAAGCGAGCAGAGATCGGGTGGATGCAATGGCTGAATTCTTCGTGTTCATGTACGCAATGGCCGCTGGCTTCGTGCTGCTGACGATGCAGCGCAACCGCCGCGAACAGCGCGCCGATGCACCGATCGTGACTCTGGTCGGCTGGGGCCTGTTCTCGCTCTCCTCCACGCTGGCGCTGCTGCTCGGCGCGGTCGCGCTGGCACTCGCACTCGGCATGCACATGCCGCTGCCCGCCGGTTTCGAGAGCTTCGCGCTGTAAGCCGCATGCCGCTGTACGCCTTTGGGGGCAAGGCGCCGCAGGTCGCCGCGGATGCTTGGGTCGCACCGAGCGCCGAGTTAATCGCCGACGTGCAGGTGGCGAGCGGCGCCAGCATCTGGTTCGGCGCGGTGATCCGCGCCGACAACACACCGATCGTCATCGGCACCCGCAGCAACATCCAGGAAGGCGCGCTGCTCCATTCGGATCCGGGTGCGCCGCTGACCATCGGCGAGGACGTCACGGTGGGCCATCACGCAGTGCTCCACGGGTGCACGATCGGCGACGGGACGCTGATCGGCATGGGGGCGATCCTCCTCAACCGGGCGGTGATCGGCGCCGAATGCCTGGTCGGCGCCGGCGCGCTGGTCACCGAGGGCAAGGAATTTCCCGCGGGCCATCTGATCCTGGGCAGCCCCGCCCGCGCCGTGCGCCCGCTCGACGAGGCCCAGCGCGCGATGCTGCGCGCGAGTGCCGCGCTCTATGCCGCCAAGCAGCGCGAATATGCGACGGGCCTCACCCGAATCGACTGATTCGCGCACTTTCCGGCATTGGGTCGCACCCGGCCGCCTTCGCCGGGCAGCCATGCCGTAGCGTCGCAGCTCTCCGCCTAGACAGGCTTCGTAGCTGCGGTATCACTCGGGCATGGCGTTACCGGCTCTCTTCGATCGTCTGCGGCTTCCCGTCATCGGCTCGCCGCTGTTCATCATCTCCTGCCCCGAACTGGTCATCGCCCAGTGCAAGGCCGGGATCGTCGGCTCGTTCCCGGCACTCAATGCGCGGCCGCAGAGCCAGCTCGACGAGTGGCTGCACCAGATCACTGAGGAACTGGCGGCCTGGGACCGCGACCATCCCGAGACACCCGCCGCACCCTTCGCGGTCAACCAGATCGTCCACCGCTCCAATCCGCGGCTGGAGGAGGACGTGGCGAGCTGCGCCAAGTGGAAGGTGCCGATGGTGATCACCTCGCTCGGCGCCCGCCCCGAGCTTAACGACGCAGTGCATGGCTGGGGCGGCATCACGCTCCACGACGTGATCGATGACCGCTTTGCGCACAAAGCCGTCGAGAAGGGCGCCGACGGCCTGATCCTGGTCGCCGCGGGCGCCGGGGGCCATGCCGGGCGGCTGAGCCCCTTCGCGCTCGTCCAGGAAGTGCGCGAGTGGTTCGACGGGCCTGTCGCGCTCTCGGGCTCGATCGCCACCGGCGGGGCGGTCCTGGCAGCCCAGGCGATGGGCGCCGACCTGGCCTATATCGGTTCGCCCTTCATCGCCACCGAGGAGGCCAACGCCGTCCATGCCTATAAGCAGGCGATCGTCGACGGCCGCGCCGAGGACATCGTCTATTCGAATCTGTTCACCGGGGTGCACGGCAATTATCTGCGCGCCTCGATCGTCAATGCCGGGCTCGATCCGGAGCATCTGCCCGAAAGCGATCCTAGCGCAATGAACTTCGGTGGCGCCAAGGCGTGGAAGGATATCTGGGGTTCGGGCCAGGGAATCGGCGCGGTCCACGCGATCGAGCCGGCGGGCGCACGGATCGAGCGCCTGCGGACGGAATATGCCGCCGCGCGGGCGCGGCTGGCGCTCTAGTCGCTTAGAAGGCGCCGGCGAGCCGGTCGAGCATCCGCCGCGCGGGGCTCGGCACCGCCACCGTCGGCATGTCGAAGGCCGAGTCCAGCCGGGCGACGCGGCGGTACAGGTCCATGCTCGCGCGCACGATCGTCACCGCCTGGAGCGGCATGTCCTCGAGCAGCGCGGCGTCGGTTTCGGGCGCAGGTCCCAGCCGCCGCCCGGGCGCGCGCGCATCGGCGAGCTGGAGCTCGCCCGCATCCACAGCGCGCTGGGTAAGCAGCCAGGCGATGACGTGCATCAACCGGGTCGTAACCTTGAGCGACTCGCAGGAGAACGCCACCCGGCTGAGCGCCGCCAGCGCGTCGCGCTCGTCGCGGCCGAGCTGGTCGAAATAGCCGCGCGCCTCATCCGCCAGCACCATCGCCTCGACATAAAGCGAGTCGACCAGTCGGCGATGCAAGGCAAGGGCGTCCGGGCGCTTCATGCCCGTCTAGCTGCCACAGGATCGCGCCGAGCGGAACGCACCAATTTTGCCGCATCGCAGCAAAATGGAACAATCATGCAATGATATCCGGGATCAGCTGATCCTCGAGCAACGAAATCTCGTCGCGGAGCTTGAGCTTTCGCTTCTTGAGCCGTGCGATCTGCAGCTGGTCTCCGGTGCCGGTATCCGCCAACGCGGCGATCGCGGCGTCCAGGTCGCGATGCTCGGCACGCAGAGGTTCCAACCGCCGCCGGATCTCGCTTTCGTCCATTCTGTGCCCCCAGTGCGCCCGACTCACCGGTTCGTTGCCCGGCATGCGAACCATCGCGGCTTTTCCGCGGTCTGTCGATCAGTGTTGATTCTGCACGCGACAAGCGGCGCAAAACATGATGTAGTTGGCTCCCCTCAGAGTCATTGAAGGAGGACTGCTTCATGCACACCGGGCATCTTTCGGCACTTAACGCCAAACATTCGCAGCTCGACCAGCGAATCGCCACCGAAACGCAGCGCCCCCTCCCCGATCACATATTGCTAGCGCAACTGAAGAAAGAGAAGCTGCGGGTCAAGGAAGAGATGCAGCGATAGCCGTCCCATTCACGGACTATTTACCGAAACCTTGGATTCGCGCGGCAGACACTTGCCGCGCGAGCCAGGGACATACATTCCGATCGTTAGAGCCATGCAGGTGACGAGCGGGATTTTTCGGAGAAAGGGGTCCGCCGGCGCTTAGCGGCGCGTGAAAATGGGCTTCACATACGCAGGCGTCTGGGTGCCCCCGCCAACCGGCTTGCGCGCAAGCTTCGGATCGATCTCGTTGTCGAACGCGACGCCCACCCGACCTTCGGCAGCCCAGGCGATCTTCCCCTTCACCCAACCGACGCCGCGGACTTCGATCTCCACGGGCGTCCGCAGGCCTACCGGACCCGTATATTCGGCCATCAGCCCGCCCGCCGAAAGATTGCGCACCCGCACCGTGCCGACATCCTCGCCGTCGACGCGGAATTGCGCGGTCAGCAACAGGCTGTCGCGGACACCGCTCCGCTTGCCCGCAAAGTCATCGGCGGAAAGCGTGGTGGCGGGGATGTAAGACTGCTGGTCCATGATTGGCTCTCAATGGCGGATTCGCACCCGCAGGGAGTAGACCAACAACTCTTAACGAAAGGATTAACCGAAATCCGCCCCGGTATTTTGCCGGAGCGGATTCCAACGTAGATTTCACTCGTCCCGGCTGATCTTCTCGTTGCGTTCGTGCCGCTCCTGCGCCTCGACGGTCATCGTCGCCGTGGGACGAGCTTCTAGGCGACCCAGCGGGATCGGCTCGCCCGTCACTTCGCAATAGCCATATTCGCCCTCTTCGATGCGGCGCAGCGCCGCGTCGATCTTGGCGATCAGCTTGCGCTGACGGTCGCGGGTGCGCAGTTCGATCGACCAGTCGGTCTCGCTCGACGCGCGATCGGTGAGATCCGCCTCTCGCAGCGGCTCGGACTGGAGCTGGTTCAGCGTGCCGGCGGCCTCGCGATAGATCGCGTCCTTCCAGCCATTCAGCTTGTTGCGGAAATATTCCTGCTGCCGCGGGTTCATGAAGGGTTCGTCGTCGCTCGGCCGATACCCGTCGTCGCCGTCATTCGCGGCCGGAGGAACGCTTTTATCGTGCTCGTCAAAACGGCCCAAAACAGTTGCCATTCCCACTCTCCACACCAGTCCCCGGTGGCGTGCCGCTCTAGAGACTGCATTGCCCGCAGGCGCTATACTTTCGCAAGCAGCCATTAACAAGCCAATGCCGCGAAAGCTTTTTGGCGGGAACTCCCTATAGCTTGGTAGAAATTAGCATCGCCTGAACGACTTGCACTTTTCCGGTTTCTGGGCGGGACGAACGCCCTCCCACCGAGGGGTCTTGTCTTGAATTCGAACAAGGGCGAGCCTTCGGCGTAACAAATCAGAGGGCCGTGGCGGACGCGGCTCGTGCCGCCCCCGCCACGAGGCTTCAGGCGGACTGGAGCGCCTTTTCGATGTCCGGCACGGGGTGATCGGTCAGATCCTTGGCCAATTCGCCCTTCAGCCGTTCGCTGACGCTGACATGGTAATGCTTGCGAAGTTCGCCCAGCGTCTTCGGCGGGGCGACAATGATCAGCGATTCGAAGCTGTTGCGCAGGGCCTCTTCCTTCAACATGCCCGCGACTTCGGCGGCGAAGCGATCTTCTTCCAGTTGGTGGAAGTCGGTTTCCCCCATCGTCCCGCCCGACGACGCGAACTGCCCGCCGCCGCGTGTCGAGGCGGCCGCGCCCGACGAATCGGTCTTCTGATCCGAGTCCTTCGGGTTCGGGTGCAGTTCCTTCCGCACCACTTCGAGGTTCAGATATTCGGCGTCGCCCTGGTTGCGCAGCATCAGCAGCTTGCGGCCATCGGCCACCACCACCATCGCATCATGAGGAACCAGCATCGCGCTCTCCTTTTGGCTGTTCACGTAAGGAGCAACCAACGGGTGGGCGGCGGCGGGGTTGCGTGGGGAACGGGCCCCGGCCATAGGTTCGCGCCATGCACGATATCCGCTTCCTCCGCGAACATCCCGAAGCCTTCGACCAGGGTCTGGCCAAGCGCGGCCTGGAGCCGCAGTCGGAGGCGCTGCTGGCGCTCGACGAGCGTCGCCGCGCGCTGGTGACCGAGCTGCAGGCCGGCCAGGCCCGCCGCAACGAAGCCTCGAAGGCGATCGGCGCCGCCAAGGCGAAGAAGGACGAGGAAGCCGCCGCCGCGCTGATGGCGGAAGTGGCGGCGCTCAAGGAGCGGATGCCGGCGCTGGAGGCCGAGGAAAAGGCGGTGGGCGAGGAACTGGAAGGCCGGCTCGCCGCCCTCCCCAACCTGCCCTATCCCGATGTGGCGTTCGGTTCGGACGAGAACGACAATGTGTTCGTGCACGAGCGCGGCACCGTTCCCGCCTTTGCATTCGCGCCGAAGGAGCATGACGCGATCGGCCCGGCGCTCGGGCTCGACTTCGAGACCGGCGCGGCGATGTCCGGCGCGCGCTTCACCTTCGTCCGCGGGGCCGCTGCCCGGCTGCACCGCGCGCTCGGCCAGTTCATGCTCGACACGCTGACGGGCAGCTATGGCTATGAGGAATGCGTGCCGCCGCTGCTGGTGCGCGACGAGGCGCTGTTCGGCACCGGCCAGCTGCCCAAGTTCGCCGAGGACCTGTTCCAGACCACCGACGGCCGCTGGCTGATCCCCACCGCCGAGGTGAGCCTCACCAACGCGGTGCGAGAGAAGATTCTGAGCGAAGAGGAACTGCCGCTCCGCCTCACCGCCCTCACCGCCTGCTTCCGTTCCGAGGCCGGTGCTGCGGGCCGCGACACGCGCGGCTTCATCCGCCAGCACCAGTTCGAGAAGGTCGAGATGGTGTCGATCACCACCCCCGACCAGTCCGAAGCCGAGCATGAGCGGATGACCGACGCCGCCGAGGACGTGCTGACCAAGCTCGGCCTCGCCTTCCGCCGGATGAAGCTGTGCAGCGGCGACATGGGCTTCACTGCCGCGCGCACCTACGACCTCGAAGTGTGGCTGCCGGGCCAGGACCGCTATCGCGAGATCTCGTCCTGCTCGACCTGCGCCGACTTCCAGGCGCGCCGGATGAACGCGCGCTACCGCCCCGAAGGCGAGAAGGGCACGCGCTTCGTCCACACGCTCAACGGCTCGGGCCTGGCGGTGGGCCGCACGCTCGTTGCGGTGCTGGAGAACTACCAGCAGGAAGACGGATCGGTGGCGGTGCCGACCGTGCTCCAGCGCTATCTGGGCGGCCTCAACCGGCTTGAACCGCGCGGCTGATGCGGATCCTCCTCACCAACGACGACGGCTATCACGCCCGCGGCCTGGCCGTGCTGGAGCGGATCGCGCGGACGCTGTCCGACGACATCACCGTCGTCGCGCCGGCGGAGGAGCAATCGGGCAAGGGGCGCTCGCTGACCCTCACCGAGCCGTTCCGCGTCCGCCGCCACGGCGAGGGTCGCTATGCGGTGAAGGGCACGCCGACCGACTGCGTGATGTTCGCGCTCGGCGAAGTGATGGCCGATGCGAAGCCCGACCTAATCCTCTCCGGCGTCAACCGCGGCGGCAACCTCGCCGAGGATGTAAGCTACTCCGGCACCGTCTCGGCGGCGATGGAAGGCGCGCTGGCGGGCATCCGCTCGATTGCGCTGAGCCAGCGCTATGCGCGCAGCGGCATGGGCGATGCGGTGCCGTTCGACACCGCCGAGGCCTGGGGCGAGCGCGTGCTGCGGCCGCTGCTCGACATCGACATGGAACCACGCACGCTGGTCAACATCAACTTCCCGCCGATCGCAGCCGACGCCGTGCAGGGCATCAAGGTCGTGTCGCAGGGCTTCCGCGACTATGGCCGCGTCACGCTCGACAAGCGGCTCGATCCCCGCGGCTTCCCCTATTACTGGCTGGCGATGGGCCGGATGCCGCACCAGGCGGCGCCCGATACCGATCTCGATGCGATCGAGGCGGGGTTCGTCACCGTCACGCCGCTGCATCTCGATCTTACCCACCACGAATCGATGGATCTGCTGCGCGGCGCCTATTCAGGCTAATCTCGGATGCCGATGCTGGATTGCGTGCTGCCGGTCGGGCTGCTGTTCGTCTCCAACCTCTTCATGACCTTCGCCTAGTATAGCCATCTGAAGTTCAAGAGTGCGCCGCTGCTGCTGGTGATCCTCACCAGCCGGGCCATCGCGTTGATCGCAGCGGGCGCCTTCTTCCTGTTCCGCATGCCAGACTGAACCGGGTCGCGGCGGGCGCGTTTCCTTGGGACAAGGAGAGCGCCATGAACCCCGAACCGACCCGCGAGACGCCCGACAACCAGCCCGGCACCGCGCACCAGCCCGACGGCACCGACAGCTCGGCAGAATGGAACGCCGAGATTGCCGACGAGAACATGATTCCGGATAAGGATCCCGAGGACTGACCCCTTGATCCTCCCCCATCAGGGGGAGGTGGCGCCGTAGGCGACGGAGGGGGAGAAAGCACGACAGCTATCGTATCGGCATCCTCCCCCTCCGAGCCGCTAACGCGGCCCACCTCCCCCTCGCGGGGGAGAATTAAGCATCACTCACTGCAGCTCGAAGGTGACGACCAGCGCCTTCTCGACGTGCGTGGCGCCGTCCGCCCGTTTGAAGTTGCGGAACGCCGCCTGCGGCCCCTGGCTCATCGCCAGCTCGATCTTGGTCTGCAGGCCCGGCGTTATGGGTCCGCTGCCGGTTTCGCTGATCCGCACAACCCGGGCGACGCGCATACCCATTTCCTTGGCGTAGATCTCGGCATCGGTGCGCGCATTGCGCAGCGCCATCGCCTTCACCTGCCTGTACGCGGCATCGACCTCGGCCACATCGGGCTCGGCACGAAGCGTGCCGATCTTGAAGTCGTTGACGAGCAGATCGTCCCGCACCGCTTCGGCCTGCGCCGTCGTGCGGAAGGTAAGGATACGGGCATGGGGATCGGTGACGGTCGGCGCCGCATCGCTGGCGCTGTCGGCGTCTTCGCTCTGCACCTGGTCGGCCTGTGCCTTGATGACGCTATCGAGCGGGGCGTCGCTGATCGCCGCTGCCGAAAGCCCCTGCGCCTTCAGCACACCTTCGATCTTGGCAAGCAGCGCAGCGCTGTCGCGCTTCGCCTCGGCCTCGGTTTTGCCCTTGCCGATATAGCCGACCTCGAGGGTCACCTTGCCCGGTTTCACATCGGTCCCGCCATTGCCGACGATTTCCAGCATGACCGGCTGGCCGGAACGCTGGGCGCTCGCCACGCCAGGGGCGATGAGGGCCAGTGCCAGAACGAAGCTCTTGGTACGCATCAACTTCTCCTCCGATTTGCGCGGGTATCTGCACAAATCAGAGGAGAAAGTCTTGCAGAAGTTTACCAGCCCTGCGGCTGGCCCTTGTTCTGTTCGTCGAGCCACTTCTTGAGCGGCGCGAAATATTCGACCATCGCCTTGCCGGAAATCTCGCGGCTGCCGGTGAAGGTCTGCAGCGCGTCGGGCCAGGGCTTGGAGGCGCCCATCTCGAGCATCTTGTTCAGCCGCGCGCCGACCTCCTTGTTGCCGTAGAAGGAGCAGCGATGCAGCGGGCCCTTCCAGCCCGACTGGTCGCACGCCGCCTTGTAGAACTGGAACTGGAGCAGCCGGGCGAGGAAGTAGCGCGTATAGGGCACGCTGCCCGCCACGTGATACTTGGCGCCCGCGTCGAACTTGGTTTCGTCACGCGCCACCGGCGGCACGATGCCCTGGTACTGGAGGCGCAGCTTGTTCCAGCCCGCCTCGTACTGGTTGGTGGGGATGGTGCCGTCGAAGATCTGCCAGCGGTACTTGTCGACCAGCAGGCCGAACGGCAGGAACGCGACCTTGTCCATCGCCTGACGGAGCAGCAGGCCGATATCCTTGTCGGCGGTCGGCACCTGGGCGCGATCGAGCAGGCCGATCTGGACCAGATATTCGGGCGTGATCGAAAGTGCGACGAAATCGCCGATCGCCTCGTGGAAGCCGTCGTTCGCGCCGTTGCGGTAGAGTGCCGGCTGCGCCTGATAGGCGCGCTGGTAATAGTTATGGCCGAGCTCGTGGTGTATCGTGACGAAGTCGTCCGAATTCACCTTGATGCACATCTTGATGCGGACGTCGTTCTTCTCATCGATGTCCCAGGCCGAGGCGTGGCACAGCACTTCGCGATCGGCGGGCTTCACGAACAGCGAGCGCTCCCAGAAGGTGCCGGGCAGCGCCGCGAAGCCGAGCGACGAGTAGAAGCCCTCGCCGGTCTGGACCATCTTCTTCCAGTCGTACTGCTTCGCCTTGAGCAGGTCGCCCACGTCATAGCCGAGGTCGCCGGCGCCCTTGGGCGCGACCACGTCGTAGATGTTGCCCCATTCCTGCGCCCACATGTTGCCGAGCAGATCGGCACGGATCGGGCCGGTCTTGGCCTGCACCGCATCGCCGTACTTCTCGTTGAGCTTGCGGCGGACATAGGTGTGGAGCGCGACGTAGAGCGGCTTCACCTCGTCCCACAATTTGTCGGTCATCGCCGCGAATTCGGCGGGCGGCATGTCATAGCCCGAGCGCCACAGCGCGCCGGTGTCGGCGAAGCCCAGCTCCTTCGAGCCCTGGTTCGCGATGCCGACCAGCTTGGTGTAATCGGGGCGCATCGGCGCGCCGACCGCGTCGTTCCAGCTGACCCACATCTCCTTGAGCTCGTTGGGATCGCGGCTGGTGCCCATCGCGGCTTCGATGTCGCTGCCGTTGATCGGCTTGCCGCCGCGCGTGCCCTTGCCCTTGGCGTAGAAGGAGCCGAGCTTGGTCGAGATGTCGCTGAGCTGCTGGGCGGCGCCCGGCGTGGTCGGCGCAGGGAGCACCAGCGCGGCGCGGAGCATGGTCAGCTGGCGCTGCTGTTCGGGGGTGAGGCCCGGTGCCTTTTGCAGGCGCGCGGCGTCGAGCGCGAAGCGGACCGCCATTTCGGTGCCCTTGGCGCCGTAATCGGCGGCAAGCGCATCTGTATCGTCGGTGATGTAGGTCGCGTTGACCCAGGCGACGCGCGACGAGGTCAGCGTGAACGCCGCCATTTCCTGCTGTGCGCGGGTCAGGAACGCAGCGGCTTCGGACGCGGTCGGCGCCGCGGCAGGCGTCGTGCTGGTCTGCGACTGGGCGGGCGCGGCGAGCATCGCGGCGAGCGCCGCGAGCGAAAGGCCGGTACGGATCATGATGCTAAGTCCCCGGAAAACATGAATGGCGCGGACCCTGCCGCGCCACCCCTGCCCCGTCAACCAGCGAGGAACTCCACCAGCGCATCGCCGAGCTCCGGCCGGGTGACCGCGCTCATGTGATTACCCGGGATTTCGATGAACAGGCCGTAGGGCAACAGGTCCGCCACTTCCTTGGCCGATCCATTGTCGTAATCGTCCGCGCCCGAGATCACCGCGGTGGGCTGAGCGATCGCCGCGATCTCGTCGCGCGGCGTATCGACGAAGGTGTCGAGGATGCGGAGCAGCGCGACGGGGTCGCCCTTGGTGGTCTTGAGGAACGCCTCGGTCAGCCATTCGGAGCTGCCGCGCTGGAAGCTGCCGAGATTGGTCAGAACCCGGTGGAAATAGGCCCCCCGCCCCTTGGTCGCGACCAGCCCGTCCAGCCCCATGCCCGAGAGCACCACCTTGTCCGGCGTGGCGCCATTGGCGAGCATTCGCACCACGGTACGCGCGCCGAGCGAATAGCCGCCCAGGTCATAGTCGGTCAGGCCGAGATGCGCGATGAGCGCGAAATTGTCGCGCATCAGCACGTCGGGCGGATAGGCAGCGGGATCATGCGGCTTGGCGCTGTGCCCGTGCGCGCGCAGATCGGGCATGATCACCCGGCGGCCGCGCGCGGCGAGCTTGGCGGCATGGCCGTATTTGATCCAGTTGACCTCGGCGGTGGAGAAATAGCCGTGGATCAGCACCACGGGCCGCCCCTCCCCCATCTCGGTCCAGGCGATCTCCTGCCCATCGAAGCTGGCGAAGCGGTGCGTTTCAGTCGGGTAGTCGGCCAATGCTGTCCATCCATCGTTTGACGACGTTCGGGTTGTCCTCGGTCCGGTATCGGGGCAGCGCGGTCGTGTCGAGCCACTGTTCGTGCATGCTCTCCACCGCATAGTTGTGGCGCGGCTGGAAGCGGCCCGGCGCGTCGAAGCTGCCGATCGTCAGGTCCATATTCTCGCCGTCGAGGAATTCGAACGTCAGCGGCGTGCCGCATTCGCGGCAGAAGCCCCGCTCCGCGATCGGCGAGGAGCGGTAGCGATCCGGCTCCCGCTCCCAGCTAACGTCCGCCTTGGCCACCCCCTTGAACGCGATCGAGACGCCGCCGGTCGCGCGCTGGCACATCCGGCAATGGCAGAGATAGGCATCGTCATTGTCGATCCGCGCGCAGTAGCGGATTCGGCCGCACTGACACCCGCCGGTGACTTCTTCAGCCATTCCGTCTCTCCTCATGCAAGATCCGAGTCCCCTACGCCCTACTTTCCGTACTTGCCCTTAAGTCGCGCTGAAACCGCCGGCTTTCGCCCTGCACTATAATGAATACGGAGATTACCGCATTGAGCGCGAATTACGCACCGCGGGCTATTTTGACGGGATCAACATGCTCAAGCGCTTTCACAACCTCTCGCTCGCGTCCAAAACGACAGTCCTCGCCGTTGGCGGCATGCTCCTGCTCGCCATCGCGACCTTCTTCGTCGCGGATCACGCGCTGACGCAGCAGGCCGCGCGGACCGCCGCCGAGCGCCAGGAAGTGAACATGCGCGTCGCTTGGAGCGTGCTCAAGGGCTATGGTGCGGACTTCCGCGTCGAGGGTGACGACCTCTATGTCGGTAGCCACAAGCTCAACAACTGGGACGCGCCGGTCGACGAAGTGAAGCGCCTCGTCGGCGGCACCGCGACGATCTTCCGCGGCGACATGCGGGTCGCGACCAACGTCCTGAAGGAAGACGGCACCCGCGCCGTGGGCACCCCGCTCGCGCGCAACGCCGCCTATGAGACGGTGCTCGACAAGGGCCAGCCCTATCGCGGCAAGGCCGACATCCTCGGCAAGCCCTTCTTCACCGGCTATGATCCGATCAAGGACTCCTCGGGCAAGACGATCGGCATCCTGTTCGTCGGCATCCCCGAAAGCGACGTAATGGGCGCGATCGGCGGCGCGCGCTGGACGCTGGCGCTGTCGGCCGCGCTGATCTCGCTGCTGGTCGCGGGCACCGCCTGGTATTTCGGACGGCGTATGTTCTCGCCGCTGGTGCAGATGACCGCCGCCATGCGTGCGCTCGCCGCCGGCAAGGTCGACATCGCCATCCCGGCCCATGCCGCCGCCGACGAGATCGGTGCGATGGCCGAAGCGCTCCAGCATTTCCGCGCTTCCGAGATCGCCCGCCAGCAGGCCGAAAGCCGCGACCGCGAGGCCGAGGCGGCGCGCGAGCATGCCATGGACGCGCTCGGCCAGGCACTGGCCAAGATCGCCGGGGGTGACCTGACCGCCGATATCGGCCACGACTTCCCGGCGGGCTATGCCAAACTCGCCGACCATTTCCGCTCGGCGATCGGCAGCCTCCGCGAACTGATCGGCACCGTGCTCGAAGGCACCGCCTCGATCCGCACCGGCTCGAACGAGATCGCCAGCGCGTCCGAGGATCTCGCGCGCCGCACCGAGGGCAATGCCGCCAGCCTTGAGCAGACCGCCGCCGCGATCACCCAGATGAACCAGCGGATCGATGCGACCGCCGCGGCCGCCGGCGTGACGGTGGAGCGCGCCGACCAGGCGATCGGCGTGGTCGGGTCGGGCCGCGCCACGGCCGACGAGGCGGTGCAGGCGATGACGCGGGTGTCGGACAGCGCCAAGGGCATCGACAGCGTCATCGAGGGCCTCGACAAGATCGCCTTCCAGACCCGGGTGCTTGCGATGAACGCAGCGGTGGAGGCCGGACGTGCCGGTGAAGCGGGCCGCGGCTTCGCGGTCGTTGCCGACCTCGTCTCCGCGCTCGCCATGCGCGCCGAGGAAGAGGCCAAGCGAGCGCGGGACCAGCTCACCGTCACCCAGTCCGAAGTCGTGGTCGCGCGCAGCGCGGTCGAGCGCGTGGATAACGCCCTTGCGGCGATCGTCGACACCGTCGGTGAGGTCCACCAGCTGCTCGGCGGCATCGCGGCGGACAATCGCGCTCAGTCGACCGCGATCCGCGAGATCAGCAGCGCGATCGGCGACATGGATCGCGCCACCCAGCAGAATGCCGCGATGGTCGAGGAAACCTCGGCGGCTGCGCGCCAGCTCACCGAGCAGGTCGCCCGGCTCGACGCCCATGCCGCCACCTTCCAGACCGGTGCGCATCAGGCCCCGCTGCGCCGTCCGGTGCTGCCGTCGCAGTCGACTGGGGCCAAGGCATCGTGCGGCACCCGCGCCGTTCCGGTTCAGGCCATGGCGGATGGTGACGACTGGGCGAGCTTCTAAGCGCCCCATCGCCCATCAAAGGAAAAGCGCGCCGGCAGAGCCTGACGCGCTTTCACCTTTTTACCCGAGGGCGAGCGCGGATCGACGTTGCCACCCGCTGACTGGCCCGATCAGCGCGACGCGATGTGCTGGCGCTGGCTCAGATAACGCAATCCGGTTTCCGCAATCGCGTGCGATCCGGCGACCCGGTCGGTCGTCACCGTCATCAGCACGTCGTCTTTCTGCAGCACGTCCTGATACAGCGCGCGCGCTTCGTCGACCCGGCCGGTGGCATAATAGATGGCCGCAAGGTTCAGCTGCAACTCAGGGCGCTGATCGAGGCGCATCTGGTTGAGGAGCTTCTGCTCGGCCGTGGCATAGGAACCCGTCATGATTTCCTGGGCCGCGAGGTTTCTATCCTGTGCGATCGCCGGCGAGGCCAGGCTCAGCAGGGACACCGCGGCCGCTGCGACAAGTTTGATCGACATAACGCCCTCCTCTCATCATTACATCCAGGTTGCACTTTTGTGACACTTGGATGACTGAAAGGTGACACGTTCGCGACATCCCTGCAACCCCGCATTTGTGCCTAAGGGTAGGCCGTCTTCGTGGCGGGTGCAGCGGACCGAAGAACGTCGCGGCACACCCGCGAGGGCCCTCTCCCGCCGCGGGCGGCCCCACTCCGTCAGGCACAAAAAAAGGCGGCCCCGAAGGGCCGCCTTCCCAAAATACTCTGACCGCGCCGCGGATCAGAAATCGTTGCGGTACTGCTCGTTGCCGACGAAGCCGAGCTTCGTGACGTTCGCCCGCTTGATGATCGCCAGAACGCGATCGACCACTTCGTACCGCGCCTGCGGATCCGGCTGGAAGTGCAGCTCGGGCTCCGGCGAACGCTGCAGCGATGCGTCCAGATACTGGCGCAGCATCACGTCGTTGATCGGCATGCTGTTCCAGAACACCTGGCCCTGCGCGTCGATATAGACCTTGTTCTTGTCCGGCTCGACGGGCTGCGAGGCGTTGTTGCTCGGCTGCGGCAGGTCGACCTTCACCGCGTGCGTCTGGACCGGAATGGTGATGATGAACATGATGAGGAGCACGAGCATGACGTCGATCAACGGCGTCGTGTTCATGTCCATCATCGGCTCGCCGTCATCACGGCCTGCGCTCATTGCCATTGTCGTAACTCCTTAAGCGAGGCCGTTCAGAGCCGGGCGGTATTCGAACCGGGCTCCGGTTCCGAGATGAAGCCGACCTTCACGAAACCCGCCATCTGCATCGTGTAGATGGTGCCGCCGATGCAGCGATAGGGCGTGTTGACGTCACCGCGGATATGAACTTCGGGAAGTTCAAGACCTGCGGCGTTCGGGCCACCCTGACGGTCGATCTCAGCCTTCAGCTTGGCGACCGCGCGGTCGAGCAGCTCGGTGTGATTGACCCGGGTCAGACCCCAGAAGATCTCGCAACCGTCGGGGCCACCCTTGACCGAGAGCGAGACGTTCTCGGGCTTGGTCGTGGTCGGCTCGAACTGCACCTTCGGCAACGCGAGGTCGATCGTCTGGACCACAACGGGAACGGCGATGAGGAAGATGATCAGAAGAACCAGCATCACGTCCACGAGGGGCGTGGTGTTGATGTCCGACATCGGTACGTCGTCGCCGCCGCTGCCTGTGCTAATCGCCATTGGGCGCTATCCTATCCTCTTGTGCGCCGGATCGCGATCCGGCGGCAGGGCTACGCGACATGCGCAGCCCTGCGACCTTGGTCTTACGGGCGGGTCGGGGTGCCGCCGGTCTGGCCAGCGGTCGTGGTCGCCGGCTTCGCAGCGGCGGCAACGGCCGGCTTCTTCGGTGCAGCGGCAGTAGCCGGCTTCACGCGGCCGTCCGATGCCAGGTAGCCGAGCACGTCGTTCGAGAACGCGTTCAGGTTCTCGGCGATCGCCTTGTTGCGGCGCTGCAGGAAGTTGAAGGCGAGCACGGCCGGCACGGCGACGACGAGGCCGAGTGCGGTCATGATGAGCGCTTCACCGACCGGGCCGGCAACGGCGTCGATCGAAGCCTGACCGGCCGAACCGATCTTGATGAGCGCGCGGTAGATGCCGATAACGGTACCGAACAGACCGATGAACGGCGAGGTCGCACCGACGGTCGCGAGGAAGGCGAGACCGCCGCCCAGCGCCGAGTTGATCGAACCTTCCGAACGGGCCAGCGAGCCGTGCAGCCAGTCATGTGCTTCGACCGGATCGGTCAGAAGCTTGTACTGCTCCTGCGCTTCCAGGCCGTCGTCGACGATCTGGCGATAGGCCGAGTTCTTCTCGAGCTTGGCAGCGCCTTCGCGCAGGCTCGACGAGCTCCAGAAGCTAGCGCGGACGCGCTTCGACTGGTTGATGATCTTCTGCTGCTCGAACAGCTTGGTGAAGAGGATGTACAGCGACACGAAGAGCATGAGCACCAGGATGGTGAACACCGACTGCGAGATCAGGCCGCCTTCCTTCAGCGCCGGAATCAGGCCGTAGGGGTTGTCTCCCTTGGCTGCGGCGGCACCGGCAGCGAGAATGGTCGTGAGCATTTTGGGTCTTTCCTCTAAAAGATAGCTTCTTGCGCAAGCCGGTCCGCCTTGCCCGGCGGACCGGAAACCGGAGAGTTACTTCTGGATCTGCCACCTGAACCGGTTCACGTACGGAGCCGGAATCTTGTTGCCGTTCGCATCCTCGGCGGGATCGAAACGAGCGCGGCGCTTGAGCAGGTTGCACGCCTGGGTATCCAGACGGCTCGAGCCGCTCGACGACGTGATCGTGCACGACACCACCCGACCCGACGCATCGACGTCGAGGCGGAAGCCCGTGACACCTTCTTCACCCGCGCGCTGTGACTCCGACGGATAATCGTCGTTCGTCACCCAGGAACCCGGCGACGAACGCGGCCGGAGCGCCTTGGCCACCTTCGGCGGAGCCGGCGGTGCCGGAGGAGCCGTCGGCGCGGGAGGCGCAGGCGGCGTGATCGGCGGCGGGGGCGGGATGATGTTGGTGGTGGCGACCGGCGGCGCAGGCGACACCGACTGCACGATGGCCGGCGGCACCACGACCTGGGTCGGGGGCGGCGGCACCGGCGTGTCCGGCGGCGGCGGCGGCGGCGGAATCTCCTCCGGCGGGGGCGGCGGCTCTTCGACCTCGAAGGTCTTCAGCTCTTCCGCCTTCTTCTTGATATATTGGTATGCCAGACCTGTGACGAAGGCATAACCCATGCCAGCCACGATGATAGCGACGATTACGATCGCTACCACACGACTGCCACTTACATTCCGGTCAGCGTAAGCCATTCGGCAACGTCACTCCCTCTAATCCTGCTTGCGACCCTGGCCGGCTGGCAGCCGCGCACAAGTCCGCTCGCCTCGGGTCACACTGCGCCCCTGATGGCGAGAGCACCGAGTCTGTATCGTGGGCCTTCCGACGACGCAAACTCTTTGTCGGACGAATTGGTCGTACAATGCGCCCATGGCAGAATTATTTCTGTATAAGATCGGCACAATCCGGTACCGGCAGCGACATGAAAACCGCTCTACCCCTGCTGTTTTGTTGCGCTGCGGCATTTCCTGCGCTTGCGCAACCCGCTCCGCAAACCGCGCAAATCCGCCAAGAAGCGCAAAGTGGCTTACCCAGTTACGCCACCGTCGCTACCGCGATTGTCAACGCACCCCTGGTGATCGACGCGCGGATCAGCGACATGATACGGATCAAGGAAAATGCAGCGCCCGGTCTCGCATCGGGACGGGCCCGCCTCTACGTCACCGCCGACGTGCTGGCACTGATTCGCGGTAGCAGCGCGCTACCGACCCAGATTTCCTACCTTGCCGACGTGCCGCTCGATTCTCGTGGCAAGCTACCCAAATTGAAGAAGCAGCGCGTGCTGCTCTTCGCGCGCGCCGTCGGCAACAAGCCCGGCGAGGTCCAGCTGACCGGTGTCGACAGTCAATATCTGTGGAGTCCCGAGCTTGACGCGCGGGTGCGCGGCATAACTCGTGAAGTACTGGCGAGCGACGCGCCACCGGCTGTGACCGGCATCGGCAACGCCTTCCATGTGCCCGGCGCGCTGCCCGGCGAAGGCGAGACCCAGGTATTCGTGAAGACCGCGAACGGCGCGCCGATTTCGCTGCAGATCCTGCGCCGTCCCGGCGAAAAGCCGCGCTGGGGCGTGTCGCTGGGCGATATCGTCGACCCCAATGCCGGTGCGCCGAAGCCGGATACGCTGGCCTGGTTCCGGCTCGCCTGCGGACTGCCCAAAAGCCTGCCGGACGCAGCGGTCAGCGCCGAGACGCCCGACAATGCGCAGGCAGCGCGCGAGGATTACCAAGTCGTGCTGCGTGATCTGGGGCCCTGCACCTGAACCCCCTCTCCGCCGCCGGCGCTCAGCGCCGGTGGCGGACCAGGGTGATGCCGATCGATTCGTCTGCCTCGGCGATCGCCAGCTTCACGATCCGCACCTCAACGCGGCGCACGCGCGAATCGGATACGAACAGCGTCTCGCAGATATGGTCGGCCACTGCTTCGATCAGCGTGAAGTGCACGTCCTTTGGCAGCGCGTCGGTCGCAGCGTGCTTCAGGTCGATATAGCTTTTCGAGGCGCTGAGCGGCGTGTCCGGCAGGAAGCGCTCGGGCAGATCGAGATCGGCGATGACGGAGATGCGCAGCGGCTGCGGCAGGTGCGTCTCCTCGGAATAGACTCCGGTGAGCACCTCCACCTCGAGGTCCATGACCTGAAGCTGCAATGAATCGGGCAATCGAGCGGCCTTTCCTGGGCGAAACAGGCGCGCGCCATAGCAGATCGTGCCGCATCCGAAAGCCCGGGCACTTCCCGTGCAGATTCTGCATGCACATCGGTAAAATTGCGCGCTTGCGCTCGGCCACGAGGACGCTAAGGCGCGCGCCTTTCGGCATCGGGTCCGAGGCGGGGAAGGATAGGCCGTGGTTCAAATAGTTGCGCTCGATGCGGTCGATCCGCACGCCGTCGAGGTGCTGCTCGACCGTGCCTTCGGGCCGGAGCGGCATCTGCGTACCGCCTATCGCGTGCGGCAGGGCACCCTGCCGATTCGCCCCTTCAGTTTTGCCGCATTAAGCGAAGATGGCAAGCTCGCCGGCACGATCCAGAGCTGGCCGGTGGCGCTGGCGAGCGATTCGGGGCCGATGGTGCCGCTCGTCATGGTCGGCCCGGTAGCGGTGGATCCGGATCTGCAGCAGGGCGGCATTGGCCGCAGGCTGATGCAGGAGATGCTGGATGCCGCCGATGTGAGTGCCCTCCCCGGCGCCGAGGCACTGATGCTCATCGGCGATCCGGAATATTATGGTCGCTTCTTCGGATTCGATGCGAACCGCACCGCCCGTTGGCGCCTGCCCGGTCCGTTCGAGCCGCGCCGGCTGCTTGCGCGCGGCGCCGCGGTGCCCAACTGCTCTGGCATGCTCGTGCCGCGCCTGCGCAAGGTCGCCTGAGCGCGCACCTGCGCGCGCAAGGGTTCGACAAAGCCGCGCGGCGCGCTAAGGGAAGCCATGCCCAACACGCCGCCCCCCGATTTCGCCAGCCTGTCGCTCGCCGAGATCGCCCGCCTGGCGGAAGAGCACCGCCTGCCGCCGGTCGAAAGCTGGAACCCGGCGCATTGCGGCGACAGCGAGATGCGCATCGCCCGCGACGGCACCTGGTTCCACCAAGGCAGCCCGATCAGCCGACCGGCGATGGTGCGGCTCTTCTCCACGATCCTCCGGCGCGAGCCCCACGGGGGCTTCGTGCTGGTGACGCCCGTCGAAAAGCTCGACATCGTTGTGGAGGACGCGCCCTTCGTCGCGGTCGAACTCAAGATCGAGGGCGAAGGCAAGGCGACGCGCCTGGCCTTCCGGCTGAACACCGGGGATGTCGTCGTCGCCGGGCCCGAGCATCCGCTGCGGATCGAAGCGCGCGAAGATGGCCCGCACCCCTATCTGACGGTGCGCGGCGGGCTCGACGCGCTGGTCGGCCGCAACGTCTATTACGAACTCGCCCAACTGGCGCTCACCCAGGACGGCAAACCGCCAGGTGTGTGGAGCCAGGGCGTGTTCTTCCCGCTCGAGCCAGAGGCATGAGGCTTGCCGACCAGCTCCGGCGCGCGCTGGAGAGCGGGCCGGCCCAGGCGACCACCCTGCTCCCCGGCGACCACGCCTTTTTCGATCCCGCCCAGGTGACCAGCGCCGCCGCCGTATTGCTTGCGGTGACCGATCGCGATGCACCCGGCGTCCTTCTCACCCGCCGTAACGCCAATATGCGCCGTCATGCCGGGCAGATCGCCTTTCCCGGCGGCCGCATCGATCCGGAGGACAAGGATCCGGTCGACGCCGCGCTGCGCGAGGCCGAGGAGGAAATCGCCCTGCCCCGCCGGCTGGTCGAGGTGGTCGGCACGGTCGAGCAATATCGTACCGTCACCGGCTACCAGGTAACGCCGGTGATCGGCGTGGTCCCGCCGGACCTTACGCTCGTGCCGTCCGAAGCCGAGGTGGCCGAGGTGTTCGAAGTGCCGCTCGACTTCCTCCTCGACGACGCCAACCATCAAAAGAAAAGCGCGCTCTACCAAGGGCATGAGCGCCATTATTACGAGATAATGTGGAACGACTATCGAATCTGGGGCGCCACCGCGGCGATGCTGGTCAACCTGTCGCGGCGAATGGCATGGCCGCGTTGACGCTGCCGGAGACCGACTGGCGCACCCGGCCCGGCCTCGACGCGCTGACCAAGGTGCTGGGTGCGGGCGAGGGGCTGTGCCGCTTCGTCGGCGGCGCGGTGCGCGATGCGCTGCTGGACATTCCCGTCGCTGATCTCGACCTGGCCACAGCGCTCTCCCCGGATGACGTGCTCTCGCGGCTGCGCGCCGCCGGTATCCGCGCGGTGCCGACCGGCCTCGAACACGGCACGATCACGGCGGTGCTGGACAGCGGCCCGGTTGAGGTGACGACGCTGCGCCGCGACGTCTCCACCGACGGCCGCCACGCCACCGTGGCCTTCACCGACGACTGGCGTGAGGACGCAGCACGCCGCGACTTCACCATCAACGCGCTCTATGCCGATCCCAACACCGGCGCGCTGTTCGACTATTTCGACGGGCTGGCCGATCTGGAAGCCCGGCGCGTACGCTTCATCGGCGATCCGCTGCGGCGCATCGCCGAGGATCATTTGCGCATCCTGCGCTTCTTCCGCTTCCTCGCCCGCTTCGGCCACACGCCGGATCCCGAAGGGCTCGACGCCTGCACCGCCCGCGCCCGCGACCTGATGGCGCTCAGCCGCGAACGCATCCGCGACGAGCTGCTCAAGCTGCTGGTCGCCCGCGACGCCGTGGGCGTGACCGCGCTGATGCTGGAGCGTGGAATCCTCGAACCGGTCGTGCCGGAGATCACCACCACCGCCAAGCTGGCCGAACTAGCCGATCGCGAAGCCCAGCTCGGGGCTACGCCCGACCCGATCCGTCGCCTCGCCGCGCTGCTGCCGCGCGACCCGGCTGCGGGCGATCTGATCGGTGCGCGGCTCAAGCTCTCCAATGCCCAGCGCAAGCGGCTGGTGCTCGCGCTGACCGACGGCGGCACCGACGACGCCCGTGCCCTCGCCTATCGGATCGACCGCGAGGCCGCCGAGGATCGCCTGCTGCTCGCGGCTGACGATGCGGAAGCCGCCAAGGGTTGGGCATCACTCACCGGGTGGGAAATTCCGCGCCTGCCGCTCACCGGCGGCGCCTTGGTCGAACGCGGCCTCGCCAAGGGCCCGGACGTCGCCCGCGCGCTGCGTGCGATCGAAGATCAGTGGATTGCGGAGGCCTTCCCCGATGCGGGGCGAGTCGACGCGATCGCCGACGCCGTGGTGGCTCAGGCCTTGAACGCCTCGATCAGCGCGAAGGCAGCGTCGCCGGGGACCGGCCGGGAATAATGATAGCCCTGACCGTAGGTGCAGCCCAGCGCGCCTAGGGTCTGGGCGAGCTCCGGCGTCTCGATGCCCTCGGCGGTCGTCTGCATGCCCAGCGCATAGGCGAGGCTGAGGATCGCGCGGATGATCGCCACCTTGTCGCGATCGGCGAGCATGCCGGTGACGAAGCTGCGGTCGATCTTGAGCACGTCGATCGGCAGCTTCTGCAGATAGGCGAGGTTCGAATAGCCGGTGCCGAAATCGTCCATTGCCAGCGTGGTGCCGAGGTCCTTCAGCGCGGTCATGGTCTGGGCGATGCGATCGGGATCGCTGACGATCGCGCTTTCGGTCAGCTCCAGCGTGAACCGCGAGCCGGGCATCTTGTGGCGATCGAGCGCGTTCTTGACCATCGCGCCGATCTGGTCGCGCTGCAGCTGGATCGCCGAGAGATTGACCGCGATCTTCACGCCGCAATTGCCGCCCGCGCGCACGTCCCATTCGGCGAGCGTCCGCGCAGCCTCTTCCATCGCCCAGCGCCCGAGCGGGACGATCAGGCCCGACTCCTCCGCGACGGGGATGAAGGCGTTGGGCGAGATCAGCACGCCATCGTCATTGGTCCAGCGGGCGAGCGCTTCGAACGAGGTGATCCGGCCGGTGCCGAGGTCGCAGATCGGCTGGAAGTTGAGCGTCATGCAGCCATTTTCGATGGCGCGGCGCAGTTCGGTCTCGATCGCGAACTGCTCGCGTGCCAGGTCGAAGGCGCGGGTGTGGTAGAATTCGGTATGGCCGCTCTTCTTTGCGCGCCGCACCGCCAGCTGGGCGTTGCGCACCAGATCCTCGGGATCGGTATCGATATCACAGCCGAGCGCGATACCGATCGAGCAGTCGACCCGGATCTCGAAATTCGAAAGGCGGAAGGGATTGGTGAAGGCCGCATGGACGCGCTTGGCAACCTGCGCGGCGTCATCGGGCCCGTCGTCGAGCGTCATCAGCACGCCGAATTCGTCGCCACCGATCCGCGCCAGCACGTCGCGCCCGCGCAGCGCACCCTTGATGCGGCGCGCAACCGAGATCAGCAGCTCGTCCCCCGCCAGCGCGCCCATGCAGGCGTTGACCCGGCTGAAGCGATCGAGGTTGATCACCAGCACGGCATGCGCGGTCGCCCCAGCTTCGCCGAGCCGCGTTTCAAGCTCGTCCGAGAAGCCGGCGCGATTCGGCAGGCCGGTGAGGCTGTCGGTCGCCATTTCGCGGCGCAGGCTCTGCTCGGTGCGGAGTTCGGAGGTCTGGTCGATCAGCGTGATCAGGCAGCGCGGCTCGGCCGGGTCGCGGCGGGCGAGCACCACGCGGAAATGGCGGCTGTCGACCTCGCCGCCGAAGCGCCAGGCGATTTCCTCCTGCTGCAGATCGGAGGCAAGGAACTGGCCGATCCTCGCGCCGAGCAGTTG
Source organism: Sphingomonas sp. 22176 (assembly GCF_052045505.1). Lineage (NCBI taxonomy): Bacteria > Pseudomonadati > Pseudomonadota > Alphaproteobacteria > Sphingomonadales > Sphingomonadaceae > Sphingomonas > Sphingomonas sp. 22176. The sequence goes on from NZ_JBQEPL010000004.1 coordinate 276,102, forward strand.
CACCACCGGCGACTCCTGCGCAGTGCAGCCGAGCCCTGCGACACGGAAGGGACCATTGACCGCCGTAAAGACGTAGCGACCGTTCTGGATTTCCAGCACGGCAGCCGGGATCGGCATCAGTTCGAGCAGTGCGTCGGTCCCCGCCGGCAGCGCCGAAGACGGGTCCTCGACCCGCGGAGCAGGCTCCGCGGTACGCATACTCAGAGCCCGGACCCTTCGAAACGCCATCCCCCTCGGCATAGCCGCAAACTAGTTAAAGCGGCCTGAAGGACGCGGGCGCATCCGCAGGTTTTATCAATCAAAATTTGTTATCACGCGGGAAACCGGTGGGCGGCATCCGCCCCGCTGCGCCGCGTGCGGCGCGCCACGGCATCACGTCGGGTTCGGAGCGATAGCGCTCCTGCTCGCCCCCCATCCGCCAGCGCAGGCCGTCGGCGAATTTGAAGGTGATCACGTCGGACAGGCCGCCGTCGCGATAGCGCTGGAGCTGCACCCCCTGCCCGCGCGTCATCTCCGCCACTTCGGAGAGCGGGAAGACCAGCATCTTACGATTGTCGCCGATGGCCGCGACGAAATCGTCCTCGGGCCCGACCGGGCGAACCAGCTTGAGGTGCGCGCCGGGCCTTGGCGTCACCACCTGCTTGCCCTTGCGGGTCTCGGCGACGACTTCCTGGCTGCTCACGATGAAGCCGCGCCCGTCGCTCGCCGCGACCAGCAGCTTCGGCGCAGCGCTGGCGGGCAACAGCGTGACGATGTGCCGCTCCGCTTCCAGGTCGACCAGCAGCCGCACCGGCTCGCCAAAGCCGCGACCGCCGGGCAGCTTGTCCGCACCCAGCGTGTAGAAGCGGCCATTGTCGGCGGCGAGCAGCAGCTTGTCGGTGGTCTGGGCGTGGAAGGCCAGGAAGGGCCCGTCGCCTTCCTTGAACTTCAGCGCCTCCCCGCCGAGATCCTCGACATGCCCCTTCATCGCGCGGATCCAGCCACGCTGCGAGAGGATGACGGTGATCGGCTCGCGCTCGATCATCGCCTCCAGCGGGATCTCGCGCGCCGGCGCCATCTCGATGATCGCGGTGCGGCGGGCGCCCAGCGGCGTCTCCAGGCCGTAGCGCGTGATCATCTTGCCCAGGGCGCGCTTCATCCAGGTGCGCTGGCGGCCTTCCGAGCCGAGCAGCGTCTCCAGCTCGGCCTGTTCCTTCTCCAGCTTCTCCTGCTCGCGGCGGAGTTCCATCTCCTCCAGCTTGCGCAGGGAGCGCAGGCGCATGTTGAGGATGGCTTCGGCCTGGCGATCGGTCAGCGCGAACTCGGCCATCATGATCGGCTTGGGCTCGTCCTCGGTGCGGATGATCTCGATCACCCGGTCGAGGTTGAGATAGGCGGTGATGTAGCCGCGCAGCAGCTCCAGCCGGTCGGCGATCTTCGCCAGCCGGTGCTGTGATTTGCGCTGGAGGACCACGAACTGGTGTTCCAGCCAGCCGGCGAGCGCCTCGCCCAGGCTCATCACTCGCGGCGTGCGGTTCTTGTCGAGCACGTTGAGGTTGAGCGGCACGCGCACTTCGAGATCGGACAGGCGGTAGAGGCTGTCCATCAGCGTGTCGGCATCGACGGTACGGCTGCGCGGCTCGAGGACGATGCGGATGTCCTCCGCCGATTCGTCGCGAACGTCGCCCAGGATCGGCAGCTTCTTGTCGTTGACCAAGGCGGCGATGCCCTCGATCAGCTTGCCCTTCTGCACGCCGTAGGGGATCTCGCTGACGATCAGGTGCCAGCCCCCGCCCTTCTCGGTCACCTTCTCGATCTTGGCGCGCACGCGGAAGCTGCCGCGGCCGGTGGTATAGGCCTCCGCGATCGCGGAGGGGCTGTCGACCGCGATGCCGCCGGTCGGGAAGTCGGGGCCCTTGACGAAGTCGAGCACATTGGCCGCAGGATTGTCGATCAGCGCGACCCCGGCCTGCATCAGCTCGGCAGCATTGTGCGGCGGAATGCTGGTCGCCATGCCCACCGCGATGCCCGCCGCGCCATTGGCGAGCAGGTTCGGGAACAGGCCGGGGAACAGCTCCGGCTCCTCGTCCTCGCCATTATAGGTCGGGCGGAAATCGACGGCGTTCTCGTCGAGTCCGTCCATCAGGTCGATCGCGACCTGCGTCAGCCGCGCCTCGGTGTAGCGATAGGCCGCCGCGTTATCGCCGTCGATATTGCCGAAATTGCCCTGCCCGTCGACCAGCGGATAGCGCAGCGCGAAGGTCTGGGCCAAGCGCACCATCGCGTCATAGACCGAGGCGTCGCCATGCGGGTGGTATTTACCGATCACGTCGCCGACGACGCGCGCGCACTTCTTGTACCCGCTCGCCGGATCCAGCTTGAGCAGCCGCATCGCCCAGAGAAGGCGGCGGTGGACCGGCTTCAGCCCGTCGCGGACATCGGGCAGCGAACGCGCGGTGATCGTCGACAGCGCATAGACGAGGTAACGCTCGGAAAGCGCGCTGTCGAAGGGCACATCGGAGGCGCCGGAAGGTTCGGAAACGTCGGTGTCGAGGCTCATCGCCATCCCGGATAGCAGGCAGGAGGGGGAAACGCCAAGGGCGTTCCCCTTATGATCCAGCCAATGTCGCGAATTGTTTCGGGATCAGCCCACCAGATGGCGGAAGAAGCTGCGGTTCCCGGCGATCAGCGGCCGCAGATGCTCCGGCACCTCGCGCAGCTTCAGCTTGCGGATCGAGGGCGTGCGGTGCGACGGCCCGATCGAGACGAGCAGCGACAGCATGCCCCGCCGGTGCAGCGGCGGCGTACCGCGATGAAGCGCGAAGGTATTGACGAAATAGACGTCGCCCTTCTCGGCCAGCACCACGCCAGCGCCCATCGCCTGCTTGAGCGCCTCCAGATCCTCGTCGCGGAAACGACGCACCTCGTAATATTCGCGCAGGCCCGAAGTCTTGGGAATCATCTCCAGCGGACCGTCCTCGCGCGTTGCGATCGGCGAAAGCGGCACGAACACGCGAATGAAGTTGAGCGGCTCGGCGCAGTCGCGGTGCCAGTTCTGGTTCTGATAGGCGAAGCCGGCCGGCTGCGAGATCCACGCCCATGCCCAGCTCAGCGCCGCGCGCGGCCCCAGCGTCTCGCGGCAAAAGGCGATCAGATCGGGGTTGCTGCAGATTTCAAGGAAGGCCGGATCCTCGAACAGCCGCTGCGGATCCATGTAGAGGAACGGATGGTCGGTCGCCTCGGGCGCACCGCGATGCTCGAACCCCGGCAGATAGGGATCGCTGAACGTCTGGGGCGCGAACATCGCGGCGGCCATGCGATCTACCAGCGCCGGCGAGAGCATCTTCTCGGCGAAGTGGAAGTCGATCTCGCGGAACTCCGCCGCGCGCGGCGTGCGGCCGATGCGCGCCAGCGGCGCACGCAGCAACCGCTCGATCCGTCCCAATTTTCGCAGCCTGGCGGGGTCGTTGGACCTGGTGCGCAACCAGAAGATATAATTGTAGGCATAGTTGTAGAACGCCAGATGCCGCCACCGCGCCAGCCGATTATTGCGCCGAAGGCCTTCGGCCACCTGCACCGTATATGGCTTGATGCCGGCTTCGGGCGTATGATCCAGCCCGACCAGCATCGCCTTGCCGAAGCGCGTCATTGTCCCGTTCCGTTGCTGCCCATAGCCTTCCCATTTTAGGACGGCTGCGGGCACACAGGAGGTATTTAGGGTAATTAGCGGCGCGGCCGCCGACGCCGCGCAGCCGGTGCCGCGCCGCATTGCACCCCCGCCCCCCTTGCGGTATAGCGCGAAGCCTTCCAGAGCCCCGGCGGTCACGCGGAGAAATCCCGTGGAGCCGGGGCAACGCATTTCCAAGGGACTAGGCCGACATGGCACGCCGCCGGCAAATCTACGAAGGCAAGGCTAAGATTCTCTACGAGGGTCCGGAGCCCGGCACGCTGATCCAGTATTTCAAGGACGACGCAACGGCCTTCAATGCCCAGAAAAAGGGCACGATCAACGGCAAGGGCGTGCTCAACAACCGCATCAGCGAGCACGTCTTTACGCTGCTCGGCGGCATCGGCATCCCGACCCACTTCATCCGCCGCCTCAACATGCGCGAACAGCTGATCCGCCAGGTCGAGATCGTGCCGATCGAGGTCGTGGTGCGCAACGTCGTCGCCGGTTCGCTGGCGAAGAAGCTCGGCATCGAGGAAGGCACCCCGCTGCCGCGCACGATTGTCGAATATTACTACAAGGACGATGCACTCGGCGACCCGATGGTCACCGACGAGCACATCCTGGCGTTCGGCTGGGCCGCGCAGGAAGAACTGCACGACATGGCCGACATGGCCATCCGAGTGAACGACTTCCTCTCGGGCCTGTTCGCCGGCATCGGCATCCGCCTGGTCGACTTCAAGCTCGAATTCGGCCGGATCTGGGAAAACGACTATCCCCGGATCATCCTGGCCGACGAGATCAGCCCCGACGGCTGCCGCCTTTGGGACATCACCACCGGCGAAAAGCTCGACAAGGATCGCTTCCGTCGCGATCTCGGCGGCGAAGTCGAAGCCTATCAGGAAGTCGCCCGCCGCTTGGGCCTGTTTCCGGAAGGCGACGGCTCCGACGTGCTCGACCTTGAGACGCACCGCAAGAAGCGGGGGAAGTAAGCCATAGCGTTTCCTCCCCCGGAGCATGGCTCCGGAGGAGGGGGACCATTCGCGCAGCGAATGGTGGAGGGGGCCTCGCCGCAAGCGGGGCCCTTTGTCGTTTGCCCCCTCCACCACCGCCTTCGGCGGCGGTCCCCCTCCCCCGCTTCGCGGTGGAGGAAACGACTGTTTCCACGTTTTACCGTTGCGACTTCGGCCCTCTCGCGCCATAGCGCCGCCCATGAAACTCCGCATCATCGTCACCTTGAAGAACGGCGTGCTCGATCCGCAGGGCAAGGCCATTCAGAACGCGCTCGGCGGCCTCGGTTTCGAGGGCGTCGAGGATGTCCGCGCCGGCAAGATCTTCGAACTGGAGGTCGCCGATTCGACGAGCGACACCGCGATCGACGAGATGTGCCGCAAGCTGCTCGCCAACACGGTGATCGAGAACTACCGGATCGAAAAGCTGTGAAGACCGCGGTCATCGTCTTCCCCGGCTCCAACTGCGATCGCGACATCGCGGTCGCGCTGGAGAGCGTGACCGGCACCAAGCCGCACATGGTGTGGCACGGCGACAGCGAACTGCCCGAGGGCTTGGGACTGATCGCCCTGCCCGGCGGCTTCTCCTATGGCGACTATCTCCGCTGCGGCGCCATCGCGGCGCGCTCGCCGGTGGTGCAGGCGGTGATCGAGGCGGCCAATCGCGGCACGCCGGTGATCGGCATCTGCAACGGCTTCCAGATCCTCACCGAGACCGGACTGCTGCCGGGCGCACTGATGCGCAACGCGGGGCTGGATTTCGTGTGCCGCGACGTGCCGCTGGTGGTGGACAACAGCCAGTCGATCTTCACCAGCGCCTACCAGGCGGGCGAGCATCTCTCGATCCCGGTCGCGCACCATGACGGCAATTATTTCGCCGATGCCGAGACGCTGGACCGTCTCGAAGGCGAAGGCCGCGTGGCGTTCCGCTACGGCGAGAACATCAACGGTTCGGCGCGGGGCATTGCCGGTGTGGTGAACGCCGCCGGCAACGTGCTCGGCATGATGCCGCACCCGGAGCGCAAGATTGAAGCCGCACATGGCGGCGACGACGGCCGCCGGCTGTTCGAAGGGCTGCTCGCCGCGGTCGCCTGATCGCTACGGCGTAAGAATATAAGGCCGCGGTCCCCGGACCGCGGCCTTTTTTTATGGTCAGAACAGCATCTTCAGCCCGACTACCGCGAGCGTCGCGGCAAGGATCGGCACCAGCACCTTGTCCGAGGTGCGCGTCGCCAGCAGGCTGCCGAGGATGATGCCGGGGATCGAACCGGCGAGCAGCGACACGAGCAGCGATCCGTTCACCGATCCCAGCATCCAGTGGCCGAGCCCCGCGAGCAGGGTCAGTGGCACGGCATGGGCGATGTCCGACCCGACCAGCTTGTTCACCGCCTGGTGCGGATAGAGCATTAGCAGAGCCGTCATCCCCAGCGCCCCTGCCCCCACCGAGGTCAGCGACACCAGCAGTCCCAGGACCGCGCCGAGCGCGATGGTGACATAGCCGATTCGCGCCTCGCCGAGCCGCTCGAACTTGGGCGCCATGAACGGCACCAGCCTGCTGCGGAAGAAGGTGGCGACTGCGGTCACCACCAAGGCGATGCCCAGCGTGACCGTGATCACCCCGCCGCTATTCTTGGCATGCTCCTGCGCGCTTGAGAGGAACAGCAGCGTCAGGATCGTCGCGGGGACGCTGCCATAGGCGAGCCGCCGCACGACCTTCCAGTCGATGGTGCCGTGCAGGCCGTGCACCCCCGCCCCCACCGTCTTGGTGGCGGAGGCGTAGAGCAGGTCGGTGCCCACCGCGGTGGCCGGGTGGAAGCCAAAGGCGAGAACGAGCAACGGCGTCATCAGCGAGCCGCCGCCGACCCCGGTCATGCCGACCAGCAGCCCCACGAGTACCCCGGCGATGGAATATAGCGGATTGAACGCGAGCACGGGAATCCTTGGCAACCAATTTCCCACCAGCATGCGGGGATTTTCACCGAACGCCAGAAAGAATTGGTTTCAGGCCTTCGCAGCGCTCCCCACGCGCGATCGGCCGGGGCTCAAATGCGGGTCGCGAAGGGCGTAAAGTCGGTACCCTCGTCGAACACGTCGACGCCTTCGGCGCGCTTGAGGAACCCCACGACCAGATAGGTGAGCGGCGTCAGCAGCACTTCCCAACCAACCTTGAGCACCCACTGGGTGAACAGCACCTTCACCACCAGCGCGTTGGTCCATCCCTCGGCGCCCCAGAAGGCGAGCGGGTAGAAGATCAGGCTGTCGATCGCCTGGCCCGCGATCGTCGAGCCGACGGTACGCGTCCACAGCATCCGGCCGCCGGTCCACAGCTTCATGCGTGCGAGCACATAGGAATTGACGAACTCGCCCGCCCAGAAGGCACAGACCGAGGCGAGCACGATCCGCGGCACCTGCCCGAAGATCACCGCGTACGCCGCCTGATTCTTCCAGTCCGGCGCCGGGGGCAGTTCCACGACGACCCAGGACATGAACGCCATGAACAGCACGGCGGCCGTCCCGGCCCAGATCACCCGGCGCGCGCGGGCATAGCCATAGACCTCGGTCAGCACGTCACCGATGATGTAGGAAATAGGGAAGAACAGGATGCCGGCGCCGAACGGCCAATATCCCACGCCGGGCAGCCAGATCTGCGCCACCTTGCCCGCGCCGATCACATTCGACAGCAGGATGATCGCGACGAAGGCCGCCATCACGAAATCGAAATAGCGGAAATGCCCGCCGGCGAGGCTGCGGGCGGTGACGTGGGTGGGCCGGGATGGCATGTTCATCGCACTGCACTATGCGAGGCGTTTGCCCCCCGCGCAATCTGCGCTTAAAGGCATCCACAATGCGCGCCCGTAGCTCAGTTGGATAGAGCACGAGCCTTCTAAGCTTGGGGCCGCTGGTTCGAATCCAGCCGGGCGCGCCATAAACAGCTGGAAAATTCGCGTTACCTAATAGGCGCTTTTGTGGACCTAGGTAACGCATAGGTAACGGAGGTGCATTCCGCATCCCGCGAATCTGAAGTCGCGATCATTGTTGCTCGTTGAAGAGGTGCAGCAGCTAGATCTGGCAACGCACAGCGCTGCGAAGACAGAGGTCACAGGTTTGAATGCTGTCGGGTGCGACATATTTCAGTGGCTTAGCCACTTCAACACCAAACTCATCTAATATGCGTCAAATATGCGCGTGCGCACACACGCGGCCGCGGGCGCACGTCGGACCTACGATCCCACCACCCAAGATCCCGGTCTGCTCCGCGAGCTTGAACATCAAGCCCGATTATGTCGCCTTGCGGCGAAGAAGCGCGCAGGCGTACTCCCCAGCGCCTTTTGAAACATGGTGATGAACGCATTGACGGACTCATAGCCCAGATCCGCAGCCACGCCTTGCACGGATGCACCTCCTGCCAGTTCCCGAAGCGCGATGACCAGATGTAGCTGCTGGCGCCAACGACCGAAGGTGAGACCGGTTTCGCGGATCATAAGGCGTGACAATGACCGTTCGCCCATCGCCACGCGCTTCGCCCATTCCGCCTGGGTGGCGCGGTCCGACGGGTTGGACGTCAGCGCATCGGCAATGGCCCGGATTTTAGGGTTGGTGGAAACCGGCAGGTTGAACCGCTCGTGTGGCATCTCGGCCAGTTCGTCGAGCAGCACGCGCGCCAGCCGTGCGCCATGGCCGTCCGGCGGATAGCTGGCGCCTTCCTCTGTCAGTCGATCGATCATCGCGCGGATCATCGGGGATATCGACAACGCGCAGCAATGGTCCGGCAGGCTTGCCACCCCCGGCTCGACGAACAGGTAGCTCAGCCGCGCGTTGAGCGTGGCGCGGGCACTGTGGGGCGTGCCCCCCGGAATCCAGACTGCGCAGTTCGGCGGGACGATCCAGAGCTGGTCGTTTGCGGTGCAAGTGACCGCACCATGCAGCGCCAGGATCATCTGCCCCTTGCGGTGCACATGCGCGGGCACCTCTGCCGCATAGTCCGCGAAATCGAGATTGCGGGCAACCGCAGGCCGGTCGGTCGCGTCGGGATCAAAGGCGGCGATGGCAGGTTGCGGAGACAGCATGCGATTGACCGAATTCAGGGACTGATTGTCAGGATACCGAATTTATAACGATTTGAGAATCGTTATCAACAAGCCAATGGGTATCTGGCTGTTTTACACTTATGGTTGGGTCGGGCCGCGTCTGACGCTGCCGCCGATCGGCACCTTCCTGCGCACACCGGCACTGCGAACCGATGCGGAGGCGCTGCTCTTCTCCGCCAAGACCTTCGCGGCGGCGATGCTGGCCTATCACATCGCCCTGCGCATCGGGCTTCCCCGCCCGTCTTGGGCGATCATCACGGCCTATCTGGTCTCGCAAGGCTCGGCCGGTGCATCAATCAGCCGCGGCGTCTATCGCATGGCGGGCACGCTGGTCGGCGCCGCGGCGACGGTGATGATCCTCCCGACCTTTGTCGGCGAGCCGATCATTTGCAGCCTGGTGCTGGCCGGCTGGATCGGCTTCTGCCTGTTCCTGTCGCTGCTCGACCGCACGCCGCGCGCCTATGCCTTCGTGCTGGCCGGCTATACCGCCAGCCTGATCGGCTTTCCCGGCGTCGCCGAGCCGGACGCGATCTTCGACACCGCGCTGGTCCGCGTGCAGGAAATCGGGCTTGGCATTCTCTGTGCCGTGCTGATCCACCGATTCGTGCTGCCTCGGCCGATGACGGGCCAGTTCCTGGCCAAGGCGACAGCGACGCTGCGCGATGCACGGCGCTTGGCCGGCGACGTGCTGCGCGGCGAAACGGACCCGCGACAGCGCGCCGACCGCCACCGGCTGGCGCTCGACCTGCTTACCCTGGATGGGCTGGCGACGCATCTTCCCTACGACCCGGCGATCGCCCGCCCCCGCCGTGCGACGTTGCGGCACCTCCACGATCGGCTGGCGCGGCTGCTCCCGCTGGCGACGGAGATCGAGGCGCGGTTGTCAGCGATGTGCGACGACGAAGCGCTGGCGGCGCTGCTGCACGCCATCGGCCAGTGGATCGACGCTGCGCCCTCGCCGGAGTCGGACGCCACCGCGCACCATCTGATCGACCGCGCGCATCAGCTACGAGCGACCGTCTATGCCGAACCGGCGCACGAGGGACGGCTGCAGACCGGCAATCTCGCCGGCCACCTCGCCGAACTGGTCGGGCTGCTCCACGAGGGTGACCTGCTGGGGCGGGAGCTTGCGAACGCCCGTCCGGCGCGAAATCGCACACCGCGGTTCGGTGGCATGTCGGCAACGGGCTATGTCCATCACCGCGATCCGCTCATGGCAGCACGTGCCGCGATCGGTGCGACCCTCGGCATCCTGGCCGGCTGCCTGTTCTGGATCTGGTCGGCCTGGCCGGACGGCGGGCTGGCGGTATCGGTGCTCGGCGTCACCTGCGCGCTGTTCGGCAATGTCGACGCGCCTGCGCCCAATGTGCGCAAATACATGCTGGGCTCGCTCTACGGCGTCGTGCTGAGCCTGGCCTACAGCTTCGTCATCCTGCCGCGCGTTACGGATTTCCCAACGCTGGTCGCCGTGCTCGCTCCCCCGTTCCTGTGGGGGGGATCGCTGCAGGCGCGGCCGGCCACGGCCTATATGGCGCTGGGCATTACGCTAACGATCCCGATCCTGTCCGGGCTGGGCGCGCAGTATAGCGGCGATTTGGCCGATGCGCTCAACGGCAGCGTAGCGTTGTTCGTGGCAACCGCGTTCGGGGCGGCAAGCATGACCCTGCTCCAGACCGTGCCTGCCGATGCGGCGATCGATCGCCTGCTGCGGCTGAGCCGCCGCGACGTCGCCCGGCGCGCGCGCGGCCATGGCCCAGCCGAGGCGGGCTGGACGAGCCTGATGGTCGACCGCACGGCCCTGCTCCTGCCTCGGCTTGCGGCCTCAAAGCGCTCGCGCCCCGACACGCTCGACGCGATGCTGCGCCATCTCCGCATCGGGCATGCGGCCGCCGGGCTGCACCGCGCGCTGGCTCCTGCCACTGGCGAGATCGACCAGCAGGCGCGCCAACTGCTTGGGGCGCTTGCCGAGGGTTGGGCAAACGGGCGCGATGGCGATGCCGACGCGCTCACGGCATTGGACCAGCGCCTCGAAACGCTGATCGCGCGCATCGCGGCCGACGCGGACGAAGGCAGGTGGCGGCTGGTCGATCCGCTGCTCGACCTACGCTTTGCGCTAGCTGCCGCAGCCGCCACCGATCCGAAGCGCGCGGCATGATCCGCGACCTCGACATTGCCGGCGTCCTGGTACCGGGACTGCTGGCGCTCGCCTGCCTTGCCCTAATCGCGACAGTGCTCCTCCTGCGGCTCCTCGCCGTCACCGGCCTGCCGCGCCGCCTCGCCTTGCCGGCGCTCACCGAGATCGCCGTGTTCGTCCTCCTCTACGGCCTGCTCGTGCGGGCCAGCCTGTGACCGGAACCCTGTTATGAAGTCCATTCTCTCCGTCCTCGCGCGCTACGGCATCACGCTTGCCGTCGTCGCTATTGCCGCGCTGATCGGCTGGCAGCTCTGGGACCGGCACCAGCAGACGCCCTGGACGCGCGACGGCCGCATCCGCGCGGATGTCGTTCGCGTCTCGACCGACGTCGGTGGGCTGGTGACGCAGGTGACGGTTCGCGACAACGAGACCGTCCGGCCCGGGCAACTCCTGATCGTCCTCGACAGGCCGCGTCTCGCCGCGACGATCGAGCGCACGGACGCCGCCATTGCCGAGGCGCGTGCGCAGCTCGAACAGGCGCGCAAGGAGGCGCGCCGCGACGTCGCGTTGGGCGACCTCGTCGCGACCGAGGCGCGCGAACAGAGCGCTGCCAGGGTCCGGACCTCCGAGGCCGCGCTGACCCGCGCCATCGCCGACCGCAATATCGCCAAGGTCGATATCGAGCGGACCGAAATCCGCGCCACCGTCGCGGGCATCGTCACCAACCTAGACATCCACTCCGGCGACTATCTTGCCTCCGGCGCGCAGGCGATGGCGTTGGTCGACACGGCCTCGCTGCGGGTCGAGGGCTATTTCGAAGAGACCAAGCTGCGCCGGGTGGCGATCGGCGACCGCGCGCGCGTCCGATTGATGGGAGAGGATGGCGAGATCGCCGGGCATGTCGAGAGCATCGCCGCCGCGATCGCCGATGATCAGCGCGACGATACCGGCAATCTGCTGCCGAAGGTCGCGCCGACTTTCTCCTGGGTTCGGCTTGCCCAGCGTATTCCCGTTCGCGTGCATATCGATCGGGTGCCTGCCGGCACCCGCCTGATCGCGGGGCGAACGGCGACCGTGGAGCTTCTTCCCGCCGTCGCCACGACGGCAGGAGGGCGGCGGTCGTGAAGCGCGTCGTCACCACTCTCCCCGCCCTGCTCCTCGCCGGCTGTGTCGCCGAGTCGGACTATCGCATTCCCCCGGCCGCGATCGTCAACCGACCTGAAGCGACGGCACCGTTTCTGGGAAGCAAGGATGGGAGCGTGTCGCAGGCCGCGTTGCCGCCGCGCTGGTGGCGGCTCTACGGCGATTCCCGGCTCGACGGCTATGTCGAGGAGGCGCTGGCCGCCAACACTGACCTGCGCGCTGCCGACGCCAATCTCCGCCGCGCGAGCGCGATTGTTCGCGAAGCCGCTGCCGCACGGACCATAAGCACCGGCCTTAGCGGCCAGGCATCGGGCGGCCGGATCGGCGGCCCCACTGCCGCCCTGCCGGCGCCGTTCAGCTACGCGCTCGGTTTCGATGCCAGCTACCCGCTCGATCTCGCGGGCGGCATCCGGCGCGGGATCGAGGCCGCTACTGCGCAAGCAGAAGTGGCGGTGGCGGCGCGCGATCAGGTGCGCGTTGTGGTCGCGGCAGCCATTGCCCGGAATTATGCACGGGTCTGCACCGATGGGGTGGCCTTGGCAGCGGCGCAGCACATCGCCGCGATCCAGCGCGCGACCTTGGCGGTGGCGGTGCGCACGGCGCACGGGGGACGCGGCACGCGCTTCGACATCGACCGGGCACGCGCCGCCGCCTTCGCCAGTGAGGCAGCCCTCCCGGACATCCTTGCCGACCGAAAGGCCGCGCTGTTCGAAGTGGCCGCGCTGATGGGCCGGACGCCCTCCGATTATCCACGCGAACTCGAGGCCTGCGCCGCTGTCCCCGCGCTTGCGCGGCCGATCCCCGCCGGGGACGGTGCGATACTGCTCCGGCGTCGCCCGGACGTGCGAAGGGCCGAGCGCGTGCTCGCGGCGACCACTGCGGGCATCGGCATCGCGGAGGCCGAGCTCTACCTGAGGGTCAGCATCGGCGGATCGGCAGGCACGGCTGCTTCGATAGGCCGCGCTTTGGGATCGACTTCATTCGGGTTCAGCCTCGGCCCGCTCGTGTCGTGGTCGTTCCCGAACAGGAAAGCGGTCCGTGCCCGGATCGATCAGGCCGGTGCCGATGCCGACGCCGCGCTGGCGGGCTTCGATGGCGCCGTGCTGACCGCGCTGCAACAGACCGAGACGGCGCTATCGGCATATGCCCGGGCGAGGGACCGGCTGCGGGATCTGGAGCGGACGGCAGACGCTGCCGCACATGCGAGCCGTGATGCTCAAAGGCTCCAGCGGTTCGGCCGCACACCCTTCCTCGACGTCCTGAACGCACAGGCCGGGTACGCCGACGCCCAGGCTAGCCTGTCCACCGCTCGCGCCAGCGTCGTCGATCGACAGATCGACCTCTTCCTGGCGCTGGGCGGCGGGTGGGAAGAATGACATCTTTGGGGGCATGTATGTGCGACGCCATGTTTGCTCGATGCCATATTTTGGGAAGTGGCCCCCGGCGCGGATCGCCTAAACCTCGAAAGCGTCGGCAACCTGATCGTAAGTTGCTTAGCGCAAGACCCGTCTCCGGCTTGACGCCCAAACTATGCCCCCTAAATTGCAACGCGCCTAAAAAGACAGCGATGCAGGTATGGTGACAACCTGCGGTCTCCCCGGAGACAGTCACGCTTGAGCGGGTCACGCCGCTCTTGGCCATGGCCGGATACAGCGAGGGTTCACCTCGTGCGTGGCCGGTCGTCGTTGTCTGACCGCGATCGGCTCGTGTCCGTCTAACCAACGGAAAGGCATGACCATGAAGCTGAACCACCTCAACCTATACAGCCATGATGTCGAAGCTGATCGAACGATGTTCGAGCAGTATTTCGGCCTGCACACCCTCGTTGTGCGCGGCACAAAGATGGCAATCTTGCAGGATGACGACGGGCTGGTGTTGATCATCAATCACTTCAAAAACAAGCTTGACGGCTTCGACTACCCCAAACAGCTCGACATACTGCATATAGGCTTCATTCAAGAGACCCGCGATGCCGTGGATGCCCTGCATGCCCGCTTGCGCGGGGACGGATGGGAAACGCAGGCGCCGCGCGATGCGCACGGCGCCTGGTGCTTCTATTTCCGGGCAAAAGGCGGCTACTTCATCGAAGTGACGACGCTTACCCGGGTCCGTCCCGAAGAAGCCTATCAGGATGGCCGGCAATAAGGTCCCTCCTGGGTCGGCGGAGCTATCCGCCGACCATTCTCGTCCTTGACGCCGCTCGGACGAAGCAGCGAAAAAGCCACCGATAATTCCCTGTTTTCAAAGCCAATCTGGGAGAACATATGTTCACGCACATCATGATCGGTAGCAACGACCTGGCACGATCCAGAGCCTTCTATGACGCAACTTTTGCGGCGCTGGGCGGCAAATCGGGCGAGAAGGACGAGAGAGGCCGGCTCATCTACGAACACGACGGTGGAAGATTGATGATCACCCGACCGATCGACGGCCACCCGGCGACGGCGGCCAATGGCGGAACGATCGGCATTGCCGCCCTGAGCGCGGACCATGTCCGCGCATGGCACGAGGCCGGCACCGCGCATGGTGGCACCTCCATAGAAACGCCGCCGTGCGAGCGCCCGAACGGTGTCTTTGTTGCTTATCTCCGGGATCCGGACGGCAACAAGCTCACCGCGCGAACGAAAGCGACGCGGTAATGCGCGGCGCTTGGCTGTGCGGCTAGCCGAGGACCCTCATGTCCATCGGTATCAGCCTGATCGTCCTGGTCGCTGCGGTCCTCCATGCGAGCTGGAACGCCCTTCTGTGCGGAGGCGGCGACCGGCTCTGGTCGATGACGATCATGTGCATCGCCATCGCGGTTGCCTGTGCCCTGATGGCTCCCTTCTTACCGATTCCCGCAAGGGCGAGTTGGGGCTGCGTTGCCTTGTCAGCGCTGCTCCATACCGGATACAACCTCTTCCTCGTACGGACCTACCGGGAAGGCGATCTCGGGCAGACCTACCCGATCGCGCGCGGGGCCTCGCCGCTTTTGGTTTCGCTCGGCGCGGCAATCTTCGCGCGCGAGCTGCCCGACGTACTCAGCCTGACGGGAGTGCTGCTGGTATCGGGCGGGATCGTCGCACTGGCCTTCCAAGGCAGAGCCATCGGGCGGAAAACCTTGCTCTTCGCGCTAGGAACCGGCTGCTTCATCGGCGCCTACAGCGTGACCGACGGGCTGGGCGTCCGGTTGTCAGGCGCACCGCTGGGCTACACCGTATGGATGTGCCTGTCGTGGGGCCTGCTCGCGCCGGCGAGCTACATCATGCTGCGCGATGCCCGCACCCTGGTGCGCGGGCGACAGGAGATGCTGGTAGCGGCTGGTGGCGGGCTTGCCTCGCTTCTGGCGTACGCCATCGTCATCTTCGCCATGGCTCGTGGCGCGATGGGACCCGTGTCGGCGCTGCGCGAGACAAGCGTCGTCTTCGCCGCCGTGATTGGACGCATCTTCCTTCGCGAACGCCTGAGCCGCTATCGGATTGCGGCCTGCCTGGTAGTTGCAACAGGCGCGGTTCTGATCGGCCATCCGGGTTGACGACACATGCGGTTGGATTGAGCCGATCGTACAAAAATCGTGCTGCTCGCCATTCTCGAACCCGGCTCCTTTCGAGAATATTGGCAATTGCCATCTGCATCATGAGAGCTGCCGCGCAAACTTTCCAACAAAGGCTTCTACCCGGCGCCGAGAAAGCGCCCTCTCACGGCGAAAACACGGGTTCGATTCTCGTAGGGGTCACCAGCGTTTTCAACGGCTTATCCGGTAGATAGTTGCACAATGTTGCAATTAACGGCATATTTACTGCGAAACCGTAGCTGGAAGCGGGTGGATTTTCGCCGAATGTTCCATATCAAACGCGCTGCTTACGCGTGTCGAATGCAAGATTCGCTCTCCAATCCCGGGCATTGACAAGCTCAGTGTCCGAACAGCGCTAGCAGCTCGGCTGCCCGGTCTAATCCGGACCGCTTCGTGAGGCTAAGATCACTTGGGACCTATAGCCTTGCACTTGGCGAGGAGCCCGATGAGCTGCGCTACCGAGACCACGGCGAGCAGCAACATGAGCGAGAGCGTGAGCACAAAGAAAGCTTTGACGTCGTCGAAGCTCAACTCGCGCCAGCGCGCCCATGCCTCGTCGATGATTGATATTCCGCGCGGCAGCAGAATAAGCGTAGCGGCGACCGTGGCGCCGGCGAGCGGCAGCGCTTTGGTGAGCAGTATCATCACGACCTGGGGCGCTGGGGGCCCCGATCCTCCTTGTCGGCCG
This sequence comes from Sphingomonas sp. 22176, assembly GCF_052045505.1. Taxonomy (NCBI): domain Bacteria; kingdom Pseudomonadati; phylum Pseudomonadota; class Alphaproteobacteria; order Sphingomonadales; family Sphingomonadaceae; genus Sphingomonas; species Sphingomonas sp. 22176. The sequence continues at coordinate 292,364 of NZ_JBQEPL010000004.1, forward strand.
CCGGTATAATCGCCAGCGCGGCCGAAACTGCGGGCAGCCAAAGGGTAAAGAGCGCAGCAAGCACCGCGAGGACGAGGCTTGCCGCGGAAATGGCGTCAGGGAGATGCTCTGTAGTGCTCATGGGTAAAGCGCCTGCAGTTCGTTGAACGCGCCGTTCGCCACCACATAAGTGTCGAACGTGTCGGGCCTGCGGCGGATCGGCGCGCGGGGCGAGTTGGCGGCCGCGAGCTGACCGTTGAGCATCTCAATCACCACCGCGTTCGGGAAGCGCGCCTCGCGTTCGGCTCCCGGCTGGCCTTGGCACGCCGCGATGAAGCGACGCGCCGCCGCCTCCATCACGCCCTTGAGGCGATTGCGGTGCCGCGACAGCGTAGCGCGCAGCAGCGCCCGGCCCTGCGCACTGGTTAGGTTGAACAGCCGCGCGATCCGCTCATCAGTCGGGAAATCGGCGGCCGGCAAGGCCATCAGGATCGCGACCAGCCGACGCTCACGCAAGTCGGTGACGCTGGTCATCGCCTGCCCGGCGAGCATGTCAGCATATTCGCGCAGCGCCGCCGGGGCGTAGAGCTGGAGATGCTGGGCCAGATCGGCGGGATTGCGGCCGAGCGTGTCGGCTGCTGCCGCCGCCTCATCATCGGATAAATCGAGGGTGAAGGTCAGATGGAGCTGAGGCGTGACGGCCAGCTTAGACCAGCCGCGGCCGCCGGGCAAAGCGCCGCCTTACGCCTTCCGCAACGCTTGCGCCGGGGCGGCAGCGCATGCCCGGATCACAGCGCAGCGAGACGCGCGCCGAGGATGTCCCTGTACTTGCCGGGCTCGCAGACGCGATGCGCCTCCTCAAGATCGTCGCGCGCATCGATTTCCGCTGGCTTGCCTTTGGGCTCAATCTGCCAATTTGACCTGGGAGCGTCGATGATGGGCAGTGCGGTCACCGGCCCGATCAGCTTGAGCCAGTGCGCTTCATCTTCGCCCACTGCGCCAGCTAGAAGGTGTGCGAGCAGCTTGCGGATGTCGCCCGTCGTCGTGGGCTTTATCTCGTCGGCCATGGTGCCGACTCTACCGTAGGCGCAGGTGGTTGCACCTCGGAATGGAGGAAGGCGCAGGTTTGCGCTCTCACTGATGTGTAGGCTGGCGATGCAGTTTCCCACCACAAGTGCCGGAAGCTGCCTGAATGCTTGATTTTCAAGCTTCGCACCAGCCCACTTTCAGGGGTTAGGGTCGCTCGGGGTCGATCCCGAACTTATCGATGTACGCTGCTCACTCAGTCGCAAGTCCAGCGTCGAAATTCGGATGTCGAGGGTCGCTCGATTTATCGGATAGTGCCCGGAGGGCTTCTTCGTAAGATCTATCGGCGGCTTCTTCAGCGGCCACCTGTTCAGCGTAATAGTCTTCCTAGGATGTATCGGAGCTTTTGTGCGTCATAAAGTCCTCCGTGTGGTGAGGCCTGAGGGAGTCGAACCCACGTCCCTTCGACAAGAGCGGAACCTAGATCCGCCGCGTCTACGAGCCGTTCTAACCCACCGGCCCAACGGTTTTATCATCGGCGGCGGTCGTATGAAAGCCGTAGGATATCTGCGTTAGCAGGGAGCCACTTAAGAAATCGGGAGTGCTACCTGAGCGGTGGGGCTTCGGCAGGTGGTCGCCAACGTGCTAGCGCTTTACCAGTTCAGCGACAAACCAAGCACACCGTACACGGCCCGCTCGAGGATACTTCCCCTAGAGCTTGTCCGGCTCCACCACACGCGCCAGTTTCACTGCGTCCTGTCCGGTCGGCAGCCGCCCTGACGCGGTCAGGCGTTTTGCCGCATCGTCCCAGCGGAGTGTCGCGGTGATGCCGCCGCCATTGCGATAGCCGTTGGTGACGCCGTCATCGTCATACAGCGTGAAGCTGGCGTCTCGGCCCGGGTATACGCGGATGCTGTCGAGCGCCTGCCTCGTCGCGGTACTCGGCACCTGCACACCCATCGGCACGATCGAGCCCGCACGAACGAACAGTGGAATCTTGTCGATCGGAGCGGCGACCTTGACCGTCTGCCCACCAGTGTAGCGGTGGTTGGTCCAGTAATCATACCAGTCCGCGCCCGCGGGCAGATACACGTCGCGGCTGGTCACGCCCTGCGCGGTGACGGGCGCGACGAGAAAGGCCGGGCCGAACATATACTCGTCGCCGATCGTCGACACCGCCGGATCATTCGGGAAGTCCATGAACAGCGCGCGCATGAACGGTGCACCCGTCTTGTAGGTCTGGTACCCCAGCGAATACAGATACGGCACCATGGCGTAGCGGAGCCGCAGGAAGTTCGCGAGCACCGGCTCGGCGGCCGTGCCATATTCCCACAGTGCTGTGCCCGGGCGTTGCCCGTGGATGCGCAGCGTCGGCGTGAAGCTGTTATAGGCGAACCAACGCGTGAACAGCTCGGGATAGTCGGCATAGCTTGGCGGCATCGCGGTCGCGCCCGCCGGATCGAGCAGTGGCGGCCGCTCGGCCTTCGGGCCGGACGGATACTGCCAGCCGCCGGTATCGCTGCTCCAATAGGCAAGGCCCGTGGCGGTGAATCCAAGGCCAGCCGGCACCTGGCGGCGGAGCGCTTCCCACGTCGATTGCACGTCGGAGGACCAGAACAGCGCACCATTGCGCTGCGTGCCCAGATAGGCGGCGCGCGCAAGGATCAGGTTGCGCAGGTTGGGCCGATCCCGCGCCGATCCTTCCGCCACGCCACTGGTGTGCACCAGCGGGAACAGGTTGTGATAGCGGTCACCCGACCCGATCGAAAAGAAATGGCCGTCCGGCACCAGATCCGGTTCGGTTTCGTCGAGCCAGAACCAGTCGAACCCCTGCGAGGCGATATTGTCGCGGATCTTGCCCCAGAACCCGCGCGGGCCTCGGGAGCGGTAGAATCGAGCAGCGCGCCGGCGCGGTCGGCGCGAACGGGCAGGCCGTCGACGACGCTGCCGTGCTTGTCGTGCAGCAACCAGCCCTTGGCAGCGAGGAAGTCGTAATAGCGCGATTCCCGCTCGAACCGCGGCCACACGCTGATGATCGAACGCATGCCCAGGCCGCGCAGCGTGTCGTTCATGCCCTTCGGGTCGGGGAAGTAGGTGCGGTCGATGTCGAGCCGCCCCATCCGGGTCCAGTAGAACCAGTCGAGGACCATCACGTCGAGCGGCAGGTTGCGCTTGCGATAGCCCTCCGCGATGCCGAGCAGCTCGGCCTGGCTTTCGTAGCGGGCCTTGGACTGGATCAGGCCGAACGCCGCCTTGGGGGCAGGGGTGTGCTGCCGGTCAGCTTGGCATAGCCCGCATAGAGCTGGTCAGTCGTGTCGCCGGTGATGATGAAGAACGACACGCGCTCCCCGACCTTGGACTGCCAGTGCGTGCTGTTGTTGAGGCCCGGCGACACGGTTGTGGCGGACGGATTGTCCCACACGATGCCATAGCCCTTGTTCGTCACCATGAAGGG